>DASZXH010000075.1:0-21656 GCA_035545995.1 Verrucomicrobiia bacterium | reverse complement strand
CGGGTCCTGCGCTTTGGTCAGCACCTCTTCACGCGCAATCAAACCCTGCTGATATTTATCAATCAGAAATGAATCCAGCGTGACCATGCCGTATTTCGCGCCGGTCTGGATGTCCGATTGGATGCGGAACGTTTTGTTGTCACGAATCAGCGCGGCGATGGATGGCGTATTGACCATGATTTCAAAGACGGCCACGCGACCCGGTTTGTCAACTCGCGGAATCAATAATTGCGAAATGACCGCCTGCATGACGGTCGAAAGCTGAATGCGAATCTGCTCCTGCTGATTCGTCGGAAAGGCGTTGACAATACGGTCAATCGTCTTGGCCGCGCCCGTCGTGTGCAGCGTGCCGAAAACCAAGTGACCGGTTTCCGCCGCCGTGATGGCTGCGTCAATGGTTTCCAAATCGCGCATTTCACCGACGAGAATCACGTCCGGGTCCTGCCGCAACGCGCGGCGCAACCCTTCGGCGAAATTCGGCACGTCCACGCCGATTTCGCGCTGCGTGACCAGCGCCTTTTTGTGTTTGTGATAATACTCAATCGGGTCTTCGATGGTAATGATGTGCGCCTCGTCGCGTTCCTCGTTGATGATGTTGATCATCGAGGCGAGTGTCGTCGTTTTGCCGGAACCGGTCGGGCCAGTGACCAAAACCAATCCGCGCGGTTTGTAGAGCAAATCCTTGGCAATCGGCGGAATGCCGATTTGTTCCATCGTCAGCAATTTGCTCGGAATCTGCCGCAGCACCATGCCGAAATTGCCTTTTTCCTTGAACACGCTGACGCGGAAACGCGCCGCGTCGCCGAACGCGAAACCGAAGTCCGCGCCGCCGCGTTCGCGCGTGCTTTGAATGTGCTCTTCCGATGTGATGCTGCGCATCAATTCCTCGGAATCTTCCGGCTTGAGCGCCGGACCTTCGACGCGATGCAAGATGCCATGCACGCGAATCGTCGGCGCGGTGCCGACGCGGATGTGCAAATCCGACGAACCTTCGGACACCACCAACTGCAACAAATCAGACATTGAGTAGGACATAAAAAGTTTTCGTTACGATTCGTCGCCAACCGTCGCTTTGATGACTTCTTCCGGCGTCGTCAATCCGGCCAGCACTTTGCGGATGCCGTCCTCGCGCAAGGTTCTCATGCCCATTTCACGGGCACGCGCGCGCAAAACAGACGACGGCACTCTATCATAGATTAATTTACGCGCTTCGTCATCAATCACAAAAATTTCAAAAATGCCGAAACGCCCGCGATTGCCGGTGTTGTTGCAATTGGAACAGCCGCGGCCTTTCATCAGCGTGGCGTTCTTCAAAGCGTCCGGCGTCAATTGCAGCGCGCGCATTTCCTGTTCGGTTGGCTGATACGGCTGCCCGCAATTCTTGCAGATTTTTCGCACAAGCCGTTGCGCCATCAAGCAGCGGGTGGATGACGCAACCAAAAATGGTTTCACGCCGATGTCCACCAGACGCGTGACCGCACTCGGCGCGTCGTTGGTGTGCAGCGTGGAGAACACCAAATGACCAGTCAGCGACGCGTTGATGGCGATGGACGCTGTTTCCAAATCGCGAATTTCACCAATCATCACGACGTTTGGCGCCTGACGCAGAATTGAGCGCAACGCGGCAGCGAACGTCAGCCCGACGACTTCGCTGACCTGCACTTGATTGATGCCGGCCAGAATATATTCCACCGGGTCTTCGACGGTGATGATTTTACGGTCGGGACGATTGATGAAATTCAAACAGGAATACAGCGTGGTCGTTTTGCCGGAACCGGTCGGGCCGGTGACGAGCAAAATGCCGTCGGGCAAGCCGATCAATCGCTCGAACGTCTGCTGGTCGTCCGTAAAAAATCCAAGTTCAGGCAGACCGAGCTTCAAACCTTCCTTGTCCAAAATACGCATGACGATGCTTTCACCGTGATTCGTCGGCAGACATGAAACACGCAAATCAATCAACTTCGCACCGACCTTGCTTTGGATGCGTCCGTCCTGTGGAATGCGATGCTCGGAAATCGCCATGTTCGACTGGATTTTCAGGCGCGCGATGATGGACGCCTGCAACCGTTTCGGCGGTGCTTTCATTTCCTGCAACACGCCGTCAATGCGATAGCGAACACGAAACCGCTTGCTCATCGGTTCCAGATGAATATCCGACGCGCGCATCTTGAAAGCGTCCACGATGATTTGATTCACCAACCTGATGAGCGGCGCGTCCGCGTCCACTGCCGTGCCGTCGTCTTCCAAAGCCCCCGTGGGAATTTCCACTTCGCTTTGTGTCAATTCCTGGATTGCCTTGTCCACGACCGTGTTGCTTTGCGCCGCGCCGTAATACTTGTTCAGTGCGTTTTCGATGTCCTGCTCCGACGCCACGCGCAAATCAATTTCCGCGTTCAGCAAATGCGTGAGCGAATCAATTGTGTTCAGGTCGGACGGATCGGCAAGAGCAACGGCGACTTTGTTGTCGGTTTTGAAAACGGGAATGACACGGTATTTTTTGGCAATGTGCCGCGGGATGATGGCGATGACGTCGTCGGGAATTTTCATTCCCGAAAGCTGCACCACTTCCGCGCCGAATTGCGCGGCCTTGGCCTGCGTCACATCCGCCGGTCGGATGGCTTTGTTGGCCAGCAACAAATCAATGACGCCGACACCAGCCGTTTCGGCTTCCTGCCTTGCCTTGGCGACCTGTTCGGCGTTTGCCAGACCGAGGTCCACCAGCACATCTGCCAGATAATCGTCTCTTTCAGCCACAACTCAATTATACACGCGCGTTATTCGTGGAAAGTGAAAAAGACTACTGCCGAAAACGACGATGTCAATGCGCGCAACCAACATTTCCTGAAAAATTTTTCGACGGCTGGTGCACCCATGAGGAGTTGAACCTCAAACCTGCTGATCCGTAGTCAGCCGCTCTATCCAATTGAGCTATGGGTGCAGCCAAAAGGAGAAATAAATTACGCCGCGCGCCGCTTCCGCGCAATTCTTTTCGGAAAACAAAGTGAGTAGCCGCGTGTCGCCGTCAGAATTTCACATTCAACAACGCCAGCACCACCACCGTCGCCACCAAAATCAACCCGCTCGGCACGAATTTTCTGGTTTTGCCAAGCCGCAACGCAAACACCACCAGCAACACCACCAACGTCAAATTTGCCAGTACCAGCGAGAACCCCGGTTGAAACACGCTGCGCAACGTCGTCAAAATCAAAATCGCTGCGAAAATTGCCGACGTGATGAGCGACACTTTACTTTTCGCCTTGAAAAATCCAATCAACCCGCCGATGAGCAGCAGGACGATATAGACCCACAGGACTTTGACCGCGAAATCGTTCATGTGCGCAGCCTGCCTTAATTTCCTGAAACGGCCAAACTTAAAATTTCGCCCGTCTCGCACTCGGCGACGACTTCAAATGGCCGACAACAAACCTCGCAATCCGTCGTGAAACGTTGGTTGGTCACACTCGTATCCACAACAATTTCAAACGACTGGCCGCAGAACGGGCATTGCACATCCACAAGTTCTTCCATGAGGAAAAGGTAATCGCGTCCAGCCAAAGCGCAATTCGCGATGGACAAATAAAAATTTTCTGACCAGATTAAAGCATGGTAGAAGCAATCAAATGGCAGGAAAATCCGATTGATGTGCAAGCTCGACTTGTTCCTAAATTTCTTTGGACTACGGCTTCCATTGACGTTTTTTTGAACGGGCAATGTATTTTACGGACAGGTGGGCAAATGAAATTTGCTGGCTCTTGTTCCAACGCATTTAATCATTCAGGAGTAGAACACAAAGTTCAATTAAGTTGGGGATTTGGAGGTCTTCGTTCATTTCCATATAAACTTCAAATTGACGGCAACCTCATTTCCAATTCACGAGTCCGAGTCCGAAATTGGCTGTTTGGATTAGCCATTTGGTTTGGTATTTTTATTGTCACTTTCGCGGTTTTGAGTTGGGTTCGCTGATTCGACGTTTTCCAATTTGCCACTTCTGCAAATTTCAGAGATAATGATTGTCCGTTTTTTACGGACAATTTATGAAACCCCAAGTCGAAATCTACGATACGACTCTGCGCGATGGTTCGCAGGGCGAAGGCATCAATTTTTCAGTTGCCGACAAGATTCGTATTGCCGAAAAGCTCGATTCTTTCGGGGTTCATTACATTGAAGGCGGCTGGCCGGGCAGCAATCCGAAGGACATCGAATTTTTCGCGCAGGCCAAAAAACGCAAATTCAAAAACGCGAAACTCGCGGCGTTCGGTTCCACCCGCAAAAAAAATACGTCGGTCGAACAAGACGACCAAGTGCGTCTGCTCATCGAAGCGGGCACGCCGGTGGTGACGATTTACGGCAAGACTTCGATGTTGCACGTAAAGGAAGTGCTGCGCTGCACGTCAGAGGAAAATCTGGCGATGATCGGCGACACGGTGAAATTTCTGAAGGACAACGGCAAATTTGTCGTCTATGACGCGGAACACGCGTTCGACGGTTACAAATTGGACGCCGACTACGCGCTGGCGACGTGGCAGGCGGCGGAAAAAGCGGGCGCGGATTTTGTCGTGCTTTGCGACACAAACGGCGGTTGTCTGCCGAACGAAATTGCCGAAATCACGCGCGTTGCTCTCGGTAAATTGAATTGCAAAATCGGCATCCACACGCACGACGATTCTGGCGTTGGAGTTGCGAACGCTTTGGCCGCGTTGGACGCGGGCGCGGTTCATGTGCAAGGCACAATCAACGGTTACGGCGAGCGCACGGGAAATTGCAATCTGACCAGCGTGATTCCGCTCGTCCATTTCAAGATGAGGAAATCGTGCGTGCCGGAAAAATCATTGGCGAAGTTGAAGGAGCTTTCGCTGTTCGTGGATGAAGTGGCGAATTTGCGGCACAATCCGCGTTTGCCGTGGGTCGGCTCGGCGGCGTTCGCGCACAAAGGCGGCACACACGTCAACGCGGTGCAAAAGCTCGCGGCGAGTTACGAGCACATCAATCCCGAACTCATCGGCAACCAGCGCACAGTGCTCATCAGCGATTTGGCGGGGCGCAGCAACATCGTGATGAAAGCGCACGAACTCGGTTTCAAATTGGCAAATGACACGCCGGAGTTGAAAACGATTTTGAATCGCGTGAAGGAATTGGAAAACGACGGCTACGAATTTGAAGCGGCGGAAGGCTCGCTCGCGCTGCTCATCGCGAAGACGTTGAAACGGTTGGAGCCGCCGTTCACGATTGAGACGTATCACGTTTCGATGCGACACGACGCGCGCGAATCCATTTGTGAAGCGACGGTGAAAGTCCGCGTTGGGCAGACCGTGCATCACGAAGTCGCCGACGGCGACGGTCCGGTGAATGCGCTCGACGGCGCGTTGCGACTGGCGTTGGTGAAATTTTTTCCGCAACTCAAAGGCGTGACGCTCGCGGATTACAAAGTGCGGATTCTCGACATGAACACCGGCACGGCGGCGAAAACGCGCGTGTTGATTCAGTCCACCGACGGCAAACGCGATTGGGGCACGGTCGGCGTGAGCGGCAACATCATCGAAGCCAGCTTGCAAGCGCTGGTAGATTCGATGGAATATGCGTTGTTGAAAAAATGAAAACGATTTCGACAGAATTTACAGAATGAACAAAATTCAATTCTGAAAATTTTGTCATTCTGTCTAAAAAATGTCTGAAATTTCCAAAACCTACGAACCGCAGTCCGTCGAGGACAAATGGTATCAATTCTGGCTCGACGGCAAATTTTTCGTCGCGAACGAGAAATCCGCCAAGCCCGCGTATTCCATCGTCATCCCGCCGCCGAACGTCACCGGCGTGCTCACGATGGGGCACGTCCTCAACAACACGATTCAGGACATCCTCGCCCGCAAAGCGCGCATGGACGGCAAGGAAGTGCTCTGGCTGCCCGGCACCGACCACGCCGGCATCGCCACGCAAACCGTCGTCGAACGCACGCTGAAAAAATCCGGCGAAATCAAACATCGCGACGATTTGGGGCGCGACAAATTTCTGGAACGCGTCTGGCAATGGAAGGAAAAACACGGCGGCATCATCATCCAACAGTTGAAAAAACTCGGCGCGTCGTGTGATTGGACGCGCGAACGGTTCACGATGGACGAAGCGTATTCGCGCTGCGTGCAAAAAGTGTTTGTCGAGCTTTACAAAAAAGGACTCATCTATCGCGGCAAACGCATGGTGAACTGGTGTCCCGCCACGCTCACCGCGCTTTCGGACGAAGAAGTCGTGATGAAGGAACAGCGCGGCTCGCTCTACTATTTCAAAGTTCAGGTAGCGGAAAGCCCCCTCACCCCGGCCCTCTCCCCCGATGGGGGCGAGGGAGAAAAACGCGCGGCAACGCCCACTGCTGTTTCCCTCTCCCACTCCGAGGAAGAGGGTCAGGGTGAGGGGGACACGTCGAAGTTCGGGCCGATTACGGATTCCAAAGGACGCATCTGGCTGACCATCGCCACGACACGACCGGAAACGATTCCCGGCGACACCGCCGTCGCGGTGAATCCGAAAGACCCGCGTTACGCCAAATTCATCGGCCAGCACGTCATTCGTCCGTTGCCCGCCGAATTGCCGCGCGAACAAAAATTGATTCCGATTATCGGTGACGAACACGTGGATTTTGAATTCGGCACGGGCGTGCTCAAAGTGACGCCCGCGCATGACAAGGCGGATTTTGAAATCGGTACGCGCCACCATTTGCCCGCGATTGAAGTGATTGACGCGCGCGGCCAGATGAACGACGCGGCAGGCGCGGATTTGCGCGGCCTCGACCGTTTCAAAGCGCGCAAAGTCGCGGCGGAAAAATTGGCGGAATTTGGCGCATTGGAAAAAGAAGAACCTTACACAAACAACATCGGTTACAGCGAACGCGCCGACGTGCCGATTGAACCGCGCTTGAGCGAACAATGGTTTTTGAAGTATCCGAGCGCGGAAAAATCGCGCGCGGTGGTGGACAGCGGCAGGATGAAATTTCATCCCGAACGCTGGGCAAAAGTTTATGACCATTGGATGGGCGGATTGCAGGATTGGTGCATCAGCCGCCAGCTTTGGTGGGGACATCGGATTCCGGTGTGGTCAAAAAGCTATGCAGACCGTTTAGCTGCTGTGAGGGACGAAGATGAAATCAATCGTCTGGTTCGTAATCGCAAAGACTTTGTAGTTCGTCGTGAACCGGAAATAAAATTTGCCGAGGACAACGACAAGCCTTGCAGAGTTTTTATTTGCGTTGCGCCTGATGGTTCAGCGGATTCAGACCAATCAAATTTGATTCGTTCAATTGAACAACTTGGCTTCACTCAAGACCCCGACGTGCTCGACACTTGGTTCAGTTCATGGCTCTGGCCGTTTGCAACGATGGGCTGGCCGGAGCAGACCGATACGTTGAAAAAATTTTATCCGACGACGGATTTGGTCACGGGACCGGACATCATTTTCTTCTGGGTCGCGCGCATGATCATGGCCGGCTATGAATTCATGGGCGAAATGCCGTTCAAAAATGTTTATTTCACCGGCATCATCCGCGACAAGCAGGGACGCAAGATGTCCAAGAGCCTCGGCAATTCGCCCGACCCGCTCGACCTCATCGCGAAGTTCGGCGCGGATGCGTTGCGTTTCGGCGTGATGCGCGCCGCGCCGCTCGGTCAGGACATTTTATTCGACGAACAAAACGTCGAGCTTGGCCGCAATTTCTGCAACAAATTGTGGAACGCCTGCCGCTTCCGCCAAATGCAGGGCGGTGAAGTGCAGGGTGAAATTGACCCGAAACTTCTGACGAGCGACGACAAATGGATTTTGCTCAAACTGGACGCGGCGATTCGCGAATTGAACACGGCGTTCGCCGAATACAAATTCAGCGACGCGACGGCGACGCTTTACCGCTTTTTCTGGAACGAGTATTGCGATTGGTATGTCGAAGCGAGCAAATCCGTATTCTTCGGCAACGACGCCGCGCAAAAAGCCAATTCGCTTGCGGTGATTGACTTCGTTTTGTCGCACACGCTGCGCTTGTTTCATCCGTTTATTCCGTTTGTTTCGGAAGAACTGTGGCACGGCATGGGTTACGCGACGGATATGCCGGAAAATCAGGGCGGCAAGACGATCATGTTCGCGCCGTGGCCGAAACCGTTGGACGACGAATTTACAAATTTCTACGGCTTGAGCGCGAGCGACGAAAAATTTGCCGAGTCGCGAAATAATTTGGTGGTAAAAGGCCGCAATTTGCGTCGCGAAGCCAATTTGCCCGCGAGCAAAAAAATCAGATTTGTCTTCAAACCCGTCGCCGGACAAATGGCCGCGAGCGACGTGGAAGTTTTGAAATTGTTGCTGAACGCCGAAACGGTCGAAGTGAACGCCAATTTTGCGCCGGGCAAAAATGTGCTCGCGGTGCGGCACGAATTGGGCGAACTCTTTTTGCCGCTCGAAGGTTTGATTGATGTCGAGGCCGAACGCGCGCGCATCAAAAAGGAAATCGAAAAATACGAAGCGGAGATTGTGAAAGTGGAACAAAAATTGGCGAATCCAAATTTCGCGCAAAAAGTTCCGCCCGCCGTTTTGGAAGAACACAAACAACGGCTTGGCGAATGGCAAAACAAATTGGCGCAAAGCCGTTCCGCTTTGGCTGCGCTGCAAAATTGACGCGATGAAAAAAGTTTCAACAAATCAGGCGTTGGCTGTTGCGGTCAAAGCCGCGCGCGCCGCCGGAAAAGTGATGCGCGACAACTGGCTCAAGCCCAAGCGCGTCAATTCCGCCGAAGCGCACGATGTGAAATTGGAATTGGATGTCCGCTGCCAAAAGTTGATTGAAAAAATTCTGCGCGGTGCGTTTCCTGAAATTCCGTTGCTCGGCGAAGAAGGCATTTCTGGCGATGTCAGCGCGGAGTATCGCTGGGTGGTTGACCCGATTGACGGCACGGTAAATTATTTTTTCGGGATGCCGCACGCGGGAGTTTCGATTGCATTACAAGTCCAAAGCCCAAAGTCTAAAGCCCAAAGTCACAAAACTATTTTGGGCGTCATTTACGACTCATTCACGGATGAACTTTGGACGGCGACGCGCGGGGGAAAAACAAAATTAAACGGTTGTGTCGTGCGCGTCAGCAAACGTTCGCGCGTGAATGAATCCGTCATTGCGATGGGCTTTTCCAAGAGCAAGGCGAATCTGGAAAAAAGTTTGCCGCATCTGTTGCGCATTTCACGTCGCGCGAAAAAAATCCGCATCATGGGTTCGGCGGCGTTGGAACTGGCTTACGTCGCGAGCGGGCGGCTGGACGTCTACATCGAGCGCACCATCAATCTCTGGGACATTGCGGCGGGCGGATTGATGGTGGAATGTTCCGGCGGCGAAATGTATTTGAAGCCTCTGCCGGACGGACGTTTTCGCATGTGCGCCGACAATGGTTTGCTGCGGCGAAAACTTCAACTGGCGAGTCTGTTCGGTTGATGCGGATGTGTCGGCAAACTTGAATTTAATCTGTTGGTTTGTATCATTTCTTCATGCCGCGTTGTTGTATCGTCTCCCTGCTAATCATCTTCATTTTTTCATTTGTTTCCATGCACGCCGGGACGCTCGTGCAATTCCGCACGGTTTTTGGCGACATCGAAGTGGAACTTTATGATCAGGACAAACCCATTACCGTGCAAAATTTTTTGGATTACGTCAAAAGCGGCCGTTATGAAAATGAATTTGCGCACAGATTGGTTCCAAATTTCGTGATTCAAGGCGGTGGATTTACTTTGACGACCAACACCATCAGCGCAACTCCCACCTTTGCTCCCATCACGAACGAAATCGCCACGGGAAAATTTTACAGCAATATTTATGGAACGATTGCGATGGCAAAAACGAGCGATCCTAATTCCGCGACGTCGCAATTTTTCTTTAATCTCACAAACAATGCCGCCTCCCTTGACGACACGAACAACAGTGGCGGATTCACGGTTTTCGGGCACGTCATTGCGGGAACAAATGTTTTGAACCTCTTCAACGGTTTCCAAAATTTCACCGGCACGCAACAAAGCAATATTGTGGCCGATTTAGAAAACTACTTCGGCGGAAATTTTGCGAGTTGTCCGTTGTTGTATCCAAACATCGCCGCCACTAATTTTGTTTTCATGGACATTTCGCTGTTGCAAGTCGCGATAACAAATCAAAACAACGCCGAGCAGATTTCCTGGAACAGCGCGACCGGATTGACCAACATCGTGGAATTCACGACGAATTTTCCGCCGGTTTGGAACACGTTGGCGACAATAAATGGAACTGGTGCGAGGATGACGGTGACTGATTCTGCTGCTTCGCCCAGCCGATTTTATCGCGTTCGCGTCATTTACTGAAGTTGTCCAGCCACAATTTCAATTTCGCCAAAGCTTTGGCGCGATGGCTCAATTGATTTTTAATTTCGTCGCCCAGTTCGGCAAAAGTTTTTTCAAACCCGTCCGGAACAAATAAAGGGTCGTAGCCGAAACCGTTTTGGCCGCGCGGTTCCAAAATGACTTTCCCTTCGCAGTCGCCGTCGAATAATTGTGTTTGTAATTCCAATTCGTCGGCGTAACAAACCGGCGAAGCGCTTTCAATTGGCGCGGGCAAAACCGGCGCGAGCGCGATGACGCAACGAAAGCGCGCGGCGCGTTTTTCTGGCGGAACATTTTTCAAAAGGCGCAGCAATTTTGAATTGTTGTCGGCGTCCGGCGAATTCTCATTCTTGTCCAGCGCGGCGAAACGCGCGGAATGAACGCCGGGCGCGCCCTTCAGCGCGTCCACTTCCAACCCCGAATCGTCGGCCAAAACGAAATTCAATTTTGAGTTTTGAGTTTTGAGTTTTGAACTTTCAGAAATCCATTTTGCGAGTTCGGCGGCTTTTTTAGCTGCGTTGCCGGCGAACGTGTTCGCGTCTTCGACAATTTTCGGCGCGCCGGAAAAATCATTGAGCATGAGTAATTTAAATCCCGTTCCGAGAATCGAACGGATTTCCGAAACTTTGTGCGCGTTGCGTGTCGCGATGAGCAATTTCATTTACAACATCGTGCCGCGCAGGAGATACAGCGCGACGTTGAAAAAAATGACGATGCCAGTGACGTCCACAAGCGTTGCAACGAACGGCGCGGAACAAACCGCGGGGTCGAGGCGAATCAATCGCAAAAGTATCGGCAACATGGCGCCGGCGAGGCTTCCCCACAGCACGACGCAAATCAAACTGCAACCGACGGTCAGCGCGATGAGTTGATAATGCGCGCCGTAATCCGTTCCGGCGATGTGCAGGAATTGCCAGAGGAAGACGCGGAACACGCCGATGCACGCGAGAATGCAGCCTAATAAAAAGCCGCTGGCCACTTCTCTTCTAAAGACGCGCCACCAGTCGCGCAACTGCACGTCGCCGACGGCCATCGCGCGAATGATCAACGTGGTCGCCTGCGAGCCGGAATTACCGCCGCTGGACAAAATCAGCGGCACAAAAAACGCGAGCACGACGACCTTTTGGATTTCGTCGCCGTAATTTTGCATCGCCACGGACGTGAACATTTCGCCAACGAACAAAATGGAAAGCCACGGCGCGCGCTTTTTGACCATCTCAAAAATGCCGGTTTTTAAATAGGGCGCTTCCAATGCCTGCACGCCGCCGAGTTTTTGGATGTCTTCAGTCGCTTCTTTTTCCGCCACGTCCATCACATCGTCAACAGTAACGACGCCGACGAGCACGTCCTGCGAATCCACGACGGGCAAAATCGTCACGTCATATTTTTTGAAAGTGGCCACGGCGGTTTCCTGATCGTCGGTCGCGCGCAAAGATATTTTTTGGTTTTCCAGCAATTCCAACACCGACGTTTGCGGCGGCGCGACGACGACGTTGCGCAGCAGCACAAAGTCCACCAAGCGGCCTTTGCTGTCCGTGACGTAAAGCTGGCTCATCACCTCGCGCTTGCGCTCCTCCTTGCGCAAATGGGCAAAGACTTCGGAGATCGTCCAGTTTTGCTGGATGGCGACATATTCGGGCCTCATGCGGCGACCGATGGAATTTTTCGGATAGCCGAGAAGCTCTGTCGCGATTTTGCGCTCGTCGGGATTGAGCAGGCTCAACAATTTTTGCGTGGCGGCGGCGGGCAATTCCTCCAGCAATGCCGTGCGGTCGTCCGGCGCGATGTCGTTCAAAATTTGCGCAACCTGCTCGTTGCCGAGCGCGTGCAACAGGCTTTCCTGTTCCTCGACACTCAAGTATTCAAAAACTTCGGCGGCCAGTTCGCGCGGCAGGATGCGCATGAGCACTGCTTCGTCGTCGGCGCTTAAATCCGTAAAAATTTCGGCGATGTCCGGCGCATGAAAAGCGCAAAGAATCTCGCGCAATTGGTTAAAATTTCGCTGGCGGATCAATTCCGCCAATTCGGGCATGAGAAGATTGCCAATCATAAATCCAATGAACCGCAATTTGCCATCGGGCGCAAAACAAAAAGCCGCGCCACGCGCGATTTTGCAAATTGCATTTGCGTGCGTTGCAAATTTCCACCGCTGGCGCCGGAATTTTCATTTGCGCCACGTGATTTTTTGAAAAACCAGCGCACTTTCGTTGGCATTGGCGAAGCTGGTTGTCCCGGCATGAAAACGCATCTTTTTGAAACATTCCGCCGGATGATTGAAAGTCTGCCGGTCAATGGAATTTTGCTGGCGGCCACGCTGGAACGCCGGATGATTGAGGAAGATTTGTCGCAAAGACGGATTCCATTCACCGAAGAAACGGTTTCGGTCTTCAATTTCTGCCGCTTCCTTCAGGCCGCCACGTTGGGCAACGGCATTTTCCCGACCGTCCTGCCGCTGCCACACTTTCCGTTTTATCGCAAAACCATCAATCGGTTGATTGAAGCCGGAAAATTGCCACAAAACGCCAGAAAACAATTCGACACGACGTTTTTCTCCGGCGTGTTTAATCCACAATGGCTTTTCGGATTCAACAACGAAAATGCGGGAAATCGGGTGACGCGATTTGCGGCTTAAACTTCAAAGGATTTTCCGCAACCGCAACTTTGCTTGGCGTTTGGGTTCGAGATTTTGAATCCGCCGCCCGTCAAAGCCGAACTGAAATCCACAATCGTGCCGCGAATATATTGCGCGCTGATGGAGTCCACGAGCACGCTCAAGCCGTTCTGTTCGCCGACAACATCGCCGTCGCGTTTTTCGTCGAAGACCATGCCGTATTGCATTCCCGAACAACCGCCTTCCTCGACAAAAAGCCGCAGCGTCTTGCCAGAATTTTCCGGTCGCGACAAAAGCAATCTCACTTCTTCCGCCGCTTCCGGCGTCAGTTTGACGATTGGTTCGGTTGAAACAGTTTCATTCATTTAATCTGTGAAAATTAAACCCTCTGGCTGCAAGCGTCAAATCAGGCGTCAATTTTTTTGCGACGGGAAATGTTCCTGCGCAGCGGCGATTTTCTTCTCCAGCGAATCATGCAAAGGCGGCAACAATTTTTCCAATCGCTGATAGATATTTGCCGCTTGCTGCCATTCGCCCAACGATTCGGCCAGCGCGGCGGCCTGCAATCCGGCTTTTTTCACCCAAAACGAATCCGGCGTTTCGCCGTCGCGCAAATTGTTTCCGTAAAGCACGTCGAGATAATTTTGCAACGCGGTTTGCAGCAGATTTTTTTGGTCGTCGCCACTGCTCGCCGCCGCTTTCTTCTCTAAAGCGAGGCCGAGGCCGATTTGCGCCTGGCTGCGCGCGGAAATGTTCCCCCACGGCGAATTGACCGCCTGCGCGTAGGCGTTGGTGGCCGCGTCATAATTCGTCAATTGCAGATCGCAATCGCCGATTTCGCCCCACGCGAGCGCCGCCAGTTCGTTCGTCGGATAAAGCTGGATAATTTGACCAAACGAATTGGTCGCCGATTGAAAATTGGCGAGTGGATTGTTCGTGTCCGTTGAATTCATCTGCATTAATGCGCTGCCGTAGGCGAAAAGCGCCTGTGCGTTTAAAGTGGTCGGGCAGTCGGCATTGGTCACCAAATTGTTGAAATAACGAATGGCGTCCGAATAACCAAGCCGGCCCACAGCGGAACGACCGGCCATCATGCGCGCCTGAAATGCCAGCGAATTGGTCGGCCAGGTTTGAAAAAATATCTGATAATTTTTTTCGGCGTTCACGAAATCGCCGGTGCGGTAAAAATGGTCGGCTACCCACCATTGCGCGAACGGCGAGAGGGCATTTGTCGGAAACTCGGCCGTGAAATTGGTGAAGAGCGTGAACGCGTTGGTTTCGTTGCCCGCCTGAAAATTCGCCCACGCCAGCGAATAATTCACCTGCGGCAAAAACGTGTTGGTCGGAAAATTTTTCAGCCAGTTTTCGTATTGCCCGATGGCGGCGGGCCAATTGCCTTCCAATTCGTAGGTGCGCCCGATGGCCAGTTCCACTTGCGAACGCAGCGGCATCGTCGGATACAATTTTTGGAATCTCTGAAATAATTCGCGCGCTTTGGCCGGCTGGTTTAAATCTTCGTAGCCTTCGCCCACAAGCAACAGACTGTTGTCCGCGACCGGACTGGCCGGATAAAATTCCAACACTTGCGTCATCGCATTGTAAGCACCGCCGACGTCTTTCAATTTCAAACTTGCCTGCACGATTTGATAAAGCGCGAGACTGTTCAACGTTTTTTTGACCGCCGGGAATTGCGGGAAATCATTCAGGACCGCGCGGTAATTTTCCCGCGCGCCGGCGAAATCATCTTGCGCAAACAACGCGTCGGCCAATTTGAACCGCGCCACGGCCAGGTCTTCCGACGGCGGCAATCGTTGCACCGCCATCTTGAAATCCGCCGCGCTTTCGGGAATTTTCCGGTCAATCCAATTACACCAGCCACGATCCAAATACGCTTTACCCGTCAATGGACTGTTGGTGTAAGTGGTGAGAAATTGGCTGAACAACGTTGAAGCCGTTTGCAAATCATTTGTGGCTGGCTGCGCGACGTATTCTTTCAGATGCAATTCCCCCAGCGTCAGCAGCGCGGCATCTGCCGCCGGTGAATCAGGAAATTGCGCGAGAAATTTTTCCAGCGATTGTCTGGCGTCGGAAATTTTTTTTTGCGCGATGCCCAGTTCCGCAACTTTCAAAATGGCCTGCCGCTGGTTTTCTGGCGGCGCATTGCTGCTCAAATTCTCCGCATAAGCGGCGGCGGCTTCGTCAGGACGATTCAACTTTTCGAGAACCACCGCGCGCATTGCGACGCTTTCGGCGCTCAAATCTGCATCGCGCGCCAGTTTTGAGATCTGAAGCAGATTGGTCGCGGTCGCCAGCGCGGCGTTCAAATCGCCGGTGGCCATTTTGACCTGATACAACAAATAGGCGCGCTGCCAGTCCCATTCCGTTTTCAACGGCTGCGCGGCGAGTGATTGCAAAACGGTGGTGGCGCCGTTGAAATCGCCGCGTTCCAATTTGGCCTGCGCCAGCAACAATCGCCCGCGCGAAACCAGTTCGTCCGCAGCGTCCAACTGGATTGCACGTTGAAACACGCCGTTCGGTTCTTCGAGCAAAGCAACGACTTGCGTCCATTTGTTGAATTGCGCGAGCGCGGCAGCAGCTTCCACAACAGCCTGCAGGCGCAAGGTTGATTCAGGAAAATCATGGGCAAGCGAAGTGAAAGTCGCGGCGGCGGAAAAATCCCCGTTTTGATACTGCGCTTCCCCGATCCAATAGACGTATTGGTCGGCGAATTTTCCGGCGGACGCTTGTTTGGCGGAAAGCAACGCAATAGCCGGCGACGGTTTCCCCTGTTTCAATTCCGCCTGTGCCTGCATCAGGATTGCTTCGGGAACGCGTTCGGACTTGGGATATTTTTCAACAAACCCGGCAAATTCCGTTTCCGCGCGGTTCCACATCGCGTCCTGAAATGCGGCGATGGCCGCCGCATAAGCGCGTTCTTCCTTTGAACCTTCGGCAGCAAAAACCGCTTTGCCGCCAAAAATCAGCGCGAAGAAAATCAGAATGATTTGCCGCCCAAAAACCATGCGTGGAATCTAAACGACGATTTGCCGTCACAAAAGCGGGAAATTAACACGATCTGAAATGGTCTGGATGGAAGTGGACAATTTATTTTATTGCCCGCGACAATAACCTGCGCAAAATATCACTCCTGACTCGTTGCGGAAGGGTGGCTGAGTGGTTAAAGGCACCTGACTCGAAATTGAAAAACCCGTTTTTTCGCTATTTTTCACCCTCATACGCAATCATTGATTCTGCCAATTTTTGCAACGGTTTTGACTGGATTCTGGGTTTGCTCTGATTGCCCCTGATTAGGCGTAAAAACACCATATAGTATAGAACAGCAGTATAGAACGAAAAATTCTGACGCATTATCAGGTGCCTTGGATTCTCAATCCGTGAAGGAGAAATTTTGACTGCCAATTGTTTCCGAGAAGCTCTTCTCAACGATTAAATCTGCCGTGTTCCTCTGCAATTTGGATAATCAGAACAGCCCCAAAATTGATTGTCGGCGTTGTTACCCCGTCGGGCAACACGCTCGATCATCGGTTTGTTGCAGAGCGGGCAAGTAAACTCGGTCATTTGCCCCTGATCAATATTCTGTTCGCCGATGTTGGCCGAAGAATTCTTCTGCACCGACTGGATAAAGACAAGAAGTTGTGGCCCGTCAATTAGGCGGATGGGTTTGCCTGCGGCAAACTCCTAGGCATCACGTGTGAATTTGCCGGTCGTGACGATGATAGCTTCGGCAGCGTGCGCGGCGGTCATCAAGCCGAACATTTCGCGGACGGCGGGAGCGCCAACAGAAAAAACTTTCCATTACTTGCATTGGACAAGCGAAGTCCGGCCTTCCTTGCGGAGAATCAAATCAATGTCACCGTCCGCACCACGGTTCAAGGAAAATCCGACCTGATAATCCTGCCGAAGAAAAGCCTCAGCAATTAAAAACTCAAACTGCTTCCACGGTGTGGCGCGAAGTGACTCCAAAGTGGTCTGCTGGTCAACCAAGCGGCGGTGGTGTTTGCTGAACCAGAACGAACCACCGGCGAGGATGCCAAAAAAATCAATGGCAACGGAGCAAACGGAGCGATGCCTTTGGCGAAAGTCTGCCGGAGATTGTCGTTACCCGCCCAAGCCGGTGTGTCCCAGCGCAAGGCAATGAAAGCCAGCACACCGATTGCGGCGCTGACCCACCACGGCGCTTTGAAAAGCAACTCGCCGAAAGATTCATTTTGGCGGCGCATAGTTATTTTATTTTTTGCACCTTTTAGAACTTTGCCTTGCTGCCTCCGTGAAGCTCAATCCAGAGATTGCGCTGTCGAACGTTAGAATCACGTTGGCGGTATTGCCACATAAAACGCGGCCAACTTACAAAAATTGAGTTTTATCAACTTCAACTTGAATTAATTCAGCCATGATCTTAAATCAAGCCGTGTTCCGGCGGGCAAGAATCAAGCACTGGCATTGTATCTTCTACTTAACCGCAAGTAATTTTAGGAGGACTCGGTTCAAACGATTTCCAATCATATCGTTGTCAAACAGCGTCATAATTTCGCGCCGGATAGAAGGGTCTTCGTTGATGTTCAAGCCACCGTCCGTGACATTCGCGATTTTGTGCCGTTGAACTATCTCTTCGGAAATGAGTGCCTCCCAAATCTCGTGTGCAAACGGATTATTGCGGGGAAGGCCGTTGATCCTGTTTACATACTTGACTGATTGGAACCCATATTGACCGCGAAATTTTCGCAATGCTTTTTCGAGTATGCTGATTGCAAAATCTCTCATCAAATCAGCCCGCGGCGGCTGACCACGCAATTTCGCAATTTGCAGTTCGGCCTCTTTGGAAAAATTACAACTTTTGGAGAACACAACAGCATTCTCGTTTTCACAACTCTCAAAGCCAACATCGCCTTCAAATGTGCAATGAGAAAAAGTTGTGGATGCTGAAAATAAACAGTTACGAAAAATTACACTGGAAAATGTGCAATGAGAAAACGTCCAAGAACTAAAATCATAACCTCTGAACATTCCCGAAAAATATGCAGAAATAATTTGTCTGCTATTTGTTCCGTCCGGCGAAAGAAAGGCACATAGTTCAGCGCTGCGTTCTGATTTTGAATAGTCTTTATTCTGAATTAGCCGCAAGGATAAATTTGACAAAGCAATCCCAGCCCCCTTGCGGAATTTCTGATTATCTGGTTCCGCCAAAAGTTTCGCGGCGTGGGCAAATGCTTCACGAACTGTTTGAGGCGGGTGTTTTTGTAATTGTTGCGTCACCCAGTCGAAAACATGTGGTTTGTTACCGGAAACATTAGCCAATGACTTTGCAAAGAGCGGCGTCTTTTTATCCATCAGTCCATTAGATAAGAAACGTGCAATAAAATATGTTCGCAAGACATCATAGCGGGGAAGCAATGATTCTTTCAGATCGCGACGAAGGAAAAAATGATTCTGAAAACGAGCTAACACCCCGGAATCCGCGACGTCGCAAATCACCTGCACATATTCCGAAAGTTGCGCCGGTGTTATGGCTCCATCAATTTCACGAAATAACTCCTCGAATACGCTCATCTGTTTCAACGGGTCAATGTCCAAAGTCTGTCGCTTGTTTTCACGGCGACAAATCGAAGTCAAAATGCTGTCCAGTGGGTCAACGGGATACGGGTTGAATTTAATCGGGTCTTCAACCTCTACAACTTGCGAAACCAAATCTAAAATGAATGGCGTGCCAGAAAGCCGGTCGGCGTTTTGTTCTGCATGGGGAATTGCAGGATAAAGTTGATTGCCAATCTGTGAAACTAAAATACGAGCATTATCACGTTGACCTGCATCTTTAATTCGAACTTTGAAATACTCCTGCCGCTGATCGTTGCTAAACCCAAGGAGGCGAAAAGCGTCAATCTGGTTTAGAGGAAGCGTGTCTTTCAATGAATTCCAATAATTTTCGCGGGTAGTCAGCAAAATCCGCGCATTGCTGCCGAATTCGTTTCCTGCCAAATCCTCAATGAACTGATTAATGACGTCCGAAGGGTGTTCGGAAAATTGCGGATGCAGACAAAGCTCGTCGAAACCGTCAAAAATAATATAAAGAAGTCCTTCTCTGACTAGCGTTTCAAAGAGAGAGCGATTCGATAAAAAACGTCCAGGCAGTTGAAGACGGTTATTGATAGCAATATCCCAAATGCTGCTCAGTTCGACCTTTGATTGGAGTCTCAAGCGCCATTGCTCAGATTCAATTAAAAGCGGAATGATTCTCTGACCGGATTTTTGTAAAGAATTTGTCAAATGACGTGCGATTGTAGTTTTACCTAAACCACCCTCGGCAACCAAAATGCTGATGTTGCTTTGCTTTTCTCCCCAACCACCGACAAACCATTTTTGCAATGACTTCAATGCATTGTGGCGAATGATGCCATTGTTTAAGGATTCCAGGTCTGGATCAATGAAGTGCGGCTCGGCATCTACCTGATTAAATACCAAATTTCTGAAAAGGGAGTTACTCACCAACTCTTTAGATATAACCGCCTTTTTTGCTTTGAACTCGAATGCAGACTTTTTTAGGTCTTTTGCCAAATCGCTGTTTGGTGTCAATACCAGGTCGTATCCCTTGCCTACGCTCATTTTATACCATTTATCAAGATTGGCTGGGGTAGCCTCCTTTAACGGACATTCGTGTTTTAGGCACAAATAATAACCTTCAACTGTTTCAACAGGTGTATGAAATTCGGCTTTCCAGAATGACCACTGCGTTGATATTTCCAGAGAAGTGCAAGATTCTGCGCCCATTGCCGTTAATATATTTCCAAAATGATTCATAAAACTTGAGTGATTATATTATATTTCCTGGTCAGTAAAAATAATTTGTCTTCGGTTTCGGTGTCGAGGCTGATGTGGTATTTGATGCCGTAATGATTGGTGAAATTCAGTTTCTCGTCTGTGAAAATTTAGTGGGTGCTTCATGTTTCAGTTTCTGCATTACCCTCCGCCAACTTCTTCTGCTCGGCTTTCAGCCGTTTTTTCTCCCGGCTTTCCACTTTTTTGATGTGTTCGGCGACAGGCAGATTTTCCGGCATCGTGCCGCCGAGTTCGTGAATCGTCCGCCGCACCGTCCGGCCTACGGCTTCGTGGATTTTATTGGCCTGTTCCTTGTTGCGGACATTTTCGCGCCGCAACTTTTCCTCCGTCTGCGTGGCGCGGAACAAATTCGCCGCCAGTTCCGTGCTGCCCATGCGGTCGAGCAAATGCTCCTTCTTGCCGATGCGTTTGCGCGCCTCGACATCCCGCAAACTCAAGCCGCCGTAAAGGCCGCGATAGCCGTGATCCATGAAAATGGCGTAATCCAGCGGTTGCGCCACACCCGCCTGCTTGGCCGCGCCCGCGAGATTTTTGTTGTGCTTCTTCATCTCCTCACGCAGCAGGAGACGGGTTTTGTCCTCCTTCAGCGCCGCCTCGTCCGCGATTTCCTGCCGGCGGGTTTGCACGGCAAAATAACTTTGCCCCAACGCCACCAGCGGCTTGCCGGGGTCGGCGTTTTGGATAACGAGGTAGCAGGCGTAGCGCGACAACACCCAATCCTCCACCTCACGCTGCGCGCCCGAACCGATGTCCACCATATTGCGCATTTCCGCAAAATGGTCGGCGACCGCGTGGCCGCTTTTGACGCACGCTTCCTTGGCCTTTTCGATCACCGGCTGGAAATTGCGGAAATTCAGATATTCTAGCACGCGCGCCAGATCACGCGCCGACCAGGATTCATTCCCATCCGTGTTGGTGCGCTTGATACGCTCGAATGTGTTGGTGGGATTGACGGGGACTGACAGTGAATCGCTCATAATTTTATTCTTCTTCTTGGTTACGGCGCTGGGCGGCACAAAATGAAATGCGGGAGAATTTCATTGGGCGCTCCCTTTCACGATTTTGATTTCTTCCGGCGTGAAGACGTAGAGCGCATACACCAATTCATATATCTCGCGTTCTTATTGGCGCACGTCGGCGGCTTTGGCCTTGGCTACAATAAGGATCAGACAGTCGAAATAATAAATGTTCCTTTATGAATTTGCCAAGGGTAATTCGGTGGACTTTAAGTCGGCGGGCAGCTCGGTTTTTAGAGAAGCCATGATGTAGAAGACGGACAATTTCATCCTCACGTCCGGTAAGTTTGAGGCGGGAGCTTTTGCGGCCTTTGGGTCGGCCAAGAATGACACCCTCGGCACGGCGGCGAGCGAGTGCTTCCTTGGTGCGCTGGGAAATCAGATTACGCTCAATCTCGGCGGACAAACCGAAGGCAAAGGCCAGAACTTTGGAACTTATGTCCACGCCGAGACGATAGTTGTCTTTAATGGTCCAAACTTGAACTTCGCGTTTCAGGCATTGATTCAGGATGTCCATGATCATCAGCAAGCTGCGGCCCAAACGAGAGAGTTCGGCGCAGATTAGGATGTCGCCCTTTTGTAATTTGGACAGCACCTTGCCAAGTTTACGCTTGTCTGGTTCTTTAGTGCCGGAAGTAGTTTCTTCAATCCACTGGTGAACGGCAATATTTTCACGCTCACAAAAGCGGTTGATTTCATACCGTTGATTTTCGACGGTTTGTTTATCGGTGCTGACGCGGATGTAGCCATAATTCATAAACAATCATTCTTTTTGAAAAATGGCAGAATTAAAGGAGCGTTTTTGTTAGACAACACGC
>DASZXH010000074.1:0-116196 GCA_035545995.1 Verrucomicrobiia bacterium | reverse complement strand
ATTGCAATGAAGAAAACGTCATGCAATTGGCCATCGGCAAAAAGATTCCTGCTGCAAAACCTGCTTTTCAAGATTGATTTACAAATGAAAAAAGAAATCGGAATTTTTATTTTATTGGTGGTTCTTTGTGCCGTCACCGGCTTGGAAAATCCGCGTTTCTTCTCACAGGCCAATCTGGTCAACATGGCCAACGTCATCGGCCTGTTCGGGATTTTCAGTTTAGGCGCGGGTTTGGTTATCATCACTGCCGGCATTGATTTGTCAGTCGGTTCGATGATTGCGTTAACCGGTATGTTATTGGTGATGGCGTTGACGGAATGGCATTGGGCGTGGCCGCTTGCCGTTTTATTTATTACGGCCATTTCTGCGGCCCTGGGCTGGGCGCATGGCGCGCTCATCACCCGTTTCAAAATGCAGCCGTTCATTGTGACTCTTTGCGGATTACTTTTGTATCGCGGCATCGCCCGTTTTATCGCTCAGGACACGACGAAAGGATTTGGCGACGCGGAAGATTTCAAAACTTTGCAATCGCTGGCGGATGGCAAATTGCTTGGACTCCCAATGCCGTTCGTGTTGCTCATCATCATTTCCATCATCATGTGGATTGTGCTGCATCGTTCCATTTATGGGCGTTACCTGCTGGCGGCGGGTCGCAACGAAGAAGCCACGCATTTTTCCGGCATCAACACACGCGCCGTCATTGCCGGCAGTTACATCATCGCGGCTCTGCTCACCGGTCTTTCGGGAATCCTGTTCGCGTTTTACACCAATTCCGTTTCACCTTCGACCCACGGAAATTTCTACGAACTTTACGGTATTGCCGCTGCGGTTTTGGGTGGTTGCAGTTTGCGCGGTGGCGAGGGTTCAATCATCGGAATCCTGATTGGTGTGGCGTTGCTGCAAGTGCTGCAAAATCTTGTGAACCTGCTGGGTATTCCCAGTTCGCTCAATTTCGCCGTCATGGGCGCGGTTGTGTTGATCGGCGTTTTGGCCGACCAGATTTTTCAAAACCGCGCGCGGAAAAAGACCGCGCAAGCGCCAAGATGAATTAGTGCGAAATTTCCGAGATTTATTTTGAGAAACCTTCGACCCGGTTTGCGAAAAGTTTTTGTCTTTTAATTTTGCGGAGTGTGCTGCGCCAGCCATGCCAAATCCTGCTGGCTCGCGCTGTTGCCGCTGATGCTGACAGCCTGCAACCAAGTTATGTAAGTCACCGGTTGAATTGTTTTGCTGCCGAGCCATTTGTGAACTTCGGCATGACCGTCGGCAAAAACAATTCCTGACGCCTGTCCATGCATGCTGCCGGGCAATTCGGTAAAGGAGGTTCCATTCCCGTTCATGTCGGTGGGATTCACATAAAATGTGGCGTCATCGTCGCTGTCGGGATGTTCATCGAGAATGACAAAGCAATCCGAAGGGCCGGGAGTGTGCAAGTCGGACAATTTTTTCGCATTGTAAAAGGCAGGCCAGTTGCCGCCATTGCCGGGCGCAAACCATTTTGATCCGTCGCCCATCGCGCCGTTCATCGCGCAACTGCGGATGCGGTTGTTCCAGCCTTTGCCGTGTTGAGCCGAGCTTAAAAAATTGTCCGCCGGACAGACGAAAATCATCAGTGACTTGGCGACATAACTGCCAAATAGAGCCGTGCCCAAAATCGGGTCGTTCACTGTCAAATACAGCGTGTTGGTATTTTTACTGGCTGTGCCCGCCGTCCAATCTAACGTGACGCCATAGGGACAAATCCAATTCGCTTTGTTGCCGCCGACGTTGCGGTCGGAGTTGCTGACCAGCTTGTCTTCGTTGTCATTGGCATACATGAACCACGCCAGGCCGAGCTGCTTGTAGTTGTTCATACATGAGATGGAAACGGCGCGTATTTTGGCCTTGTTCAACGCAGGCAACAACATGGCCGCGAGAATGGCGATGATGGCGATCACCACCAGCAACTCGATCAACGTGAATCCGAAGCGGGAATGCTTCATGGTTGAATCAATCTAAAGAACGCGTTGCCACTGCCGACCGGCCAGTTGGTAGAACTGCCGCCCACCGTGTTCGGAACATCCTGCCACGTCGTCAAATCAGCGCTCATCTGCAGATTGACATTGGGATAGCTCAACCAATTGATGGGAACCATGCCGCCGGAGGGGTTGCCGATGGTCAACCCGCCGACTTTTGGTTCGTTATACATCACGCCAAAGGTGTCCATCGGCAAATTATAGACTCCATTTGTGCTGCGGATGTAGCGGAAATGGTTTTGCGCAAAACCGGCTTCGTCATCATTGCCGTTGATGGAATACTTGTAGGTCAGCGCGCGCGTGTGTCCCGCCGGAAACGTCACGGTGTAAGTATAAAGCTCACTGCCGGGCGGATTGTTTTCCAACTCCAAACCCGCGCCAAAAAGCGTGATGGGGTCCCAACTCAGCCACCCGGCGAAATCGCCGTTGACAAAAACATAATCGTTCGCCGGGTCGAAAACGTGTTCCGGCACTCCGTTTGTCACGCCGACCGCGTTGGTCATGTTAAGAGTAAATGTCACCGTCGTGTCCACGTTAAGCACGTCCGCAGGCAGCGCATCATCCCAAAACACTGTCGGCACATTGGTGCTGGCCACATTGGGCACGGTGAACGTGCGGTTGACCCCGCTGACACCGCCTTTGGCGTCGTATTGCGTTTGACCGTCGCTCAAATAACGGAATTGATATTGCACCGCCGTGCCGACTTGCAGGTGAAAATAAGGACTGGTATAGACATTTGTGTTAGCGGCAGCAGGGTCGTTCGTGCAAGCTGTGCCGCCCCAGCCGTTGAGCGCATCGCCGTTGATGGTCACGGATGTCGGGTCAAATCCCGGATCGCTCTGCGCCACTAGACTCATGTCCACGGAAAATTGAACGTCGCAGTAAACGGGAGGGCCACCGGCTTGCCAACGACCGTTTGGCAAATCCAATTGAAATAATACCACTTGATTTGAGGTTGTCGTGGTGACAACAGCATTGCCACCGCCGTTGCCGAAATCAGAACCGAAGTTGACTTCCGACCATGTTCCGGGCGTTCGGAATTTGAAATTATACGTTCCCGGCACGGCAATGACATAAATGTTGGTATAAACGCCATTGGAACCGGCTTCCAAGGTCATCTGTGCGTTTGGGTCACTTTGTGTGCCGTCTCCACCGCCCCATGCCGGCGTGGTGAAATCGCCGGTGATTTCCCACGTCATGTTGCCGGGATCGGCGTAACCGACACGATTGGCGACAGGCACCCAGCCGTCAGAAATGTTTCCGGGATAAAAATAAATGGTCGCATTACCATTGTTATCATATTTCAAAAATAAGTTGTTGCCCGGCCAAGCATTATTCCAAGTGCCATCGGTCACTTTGAATCCATCGGTTCCACTACTGGCACCGGGGTAAGCATTTGGTGTTTGGCCGGTAACTTGATAGGAGTATTGCTCGACTCCGTTGACAGGCCCATTGTCCGTCATCGCGGTATCGCTAGGATTGGCCCAGCTGTTATAGCTGCCAACCACATAATAAGGTTGAGCATGAGAAATAAATGCGGATAGGACAGCAATTCCAGCAACTGCGAGTAATTTGGGTTTCATAAATTTAATGTTATTTGCCTTCGCCAGCTTTTAATCCAATTGCGCGATCTTCGGATCAAAACGCTGACGTGAGTATGACAACAACCTTAATGTAGCTTCATTCCGACTTCCACCGCATGTTTGTGCGGTGTCTTTACCGATGAGAAACCGTTGGGGCGGTGGTGAATTTTAATTCAAAAGGCGCGTAAAAGTTATTGCTCGAAATGGAATCAAAGGCGGAATTGTCCAAACTCACGGTGATATTTGTCGAACCGGCAAATCCCGCGCCGCCTGGAATGAAGGTCATCACCTCATTTGCGGCAGACCATTTGAATAAACCATCAATCGGCGGTTTGACTGAAAATGCGGCTTGAACACTGTTCGTATCCATCGGTTTGCTGAACCGAAAAACGATTGGCGAAAATACCGGCACATTGGCGCTCCAATGCGGCGGCGAATTGCTGATTACGACGGGGTCAAGCGGTTGCCATTGCGATTGCGCGATGAAAATTTTGGCCGTCATGCCGGGAACGGCGATGGACGGCGTTTGAGATTCGGAATTCAAAACGCAGGTTTCATTGGTGTTCAGCAGATTCATCAACATTGTTCCTTCGGAATACACCAAGGTGCGCGGTGGCAATGTCCGACTTGAACCGGCGGTGTTAAAAACGACAAAGATTTCCTGCGCACCGAGCTTTCGGGAATACGCGAATAATCCGGGGCCAGTGGGATTGTTCGCCTGATTAGAATATGTGCCAAGCGTCAACGCCGGATAAAGCCGTCGAAAGTTATTCAATTTGGCAATCAGTTGAAAAAGCGGATGCGTCATGTTGAAACTGTCAACGCCCGGCGGTCCGTCCCTGAATTGTCCGGCGAACATGTCTTCGCGGTCGTAAGGGTCGGTTTCACCATCAAATCCCTGTTCCGTGCCGTAGTAAAGGCAGGGGATTCCGCGTGAGGTGTAAAGAAATGTCAACGCCAGCGCGAGCCGGTTGGTGTCGTCCTTTGCGCGGCTCGGCGAGAGAAAACGTGGATTGTCGTGATTGTCGAGAAACGTCACCAGTTGCATTCGTGCGACTGGATCGTAAAGGGCGTCAACAGCATTGTAATGTTTTTGAATTAGAAACGTTGCGCCGGTGGCTTCGGCAAAAACTTTGTTGAGCGCGTTTTCATAAAGTGGATAATCCAAAACTGAATCGAACTTAAATGCGCCGCCGCCCGCTTTTCCGGTATAACCGGCAACGAGCATTTCGGAAGCGTTGAATGTTTCACCAAACATGAAGAAATTCGGATTGCCTTGCGCCGCCGCGAAGGAATGAATCGCCGGACAAAAATTTTGCCAGAATCCTTTGTCCACTTCCAACGCCGTGTCCACGCGAAAACCGTCGAAACCGATTTGTTTAATCCAGTATTCGTAAATCGCGGCCATTTGCGTCCGCACGAATGGCGTTTCTGTTTTGAAATCGTTCAAACCCGATAGCCAGCCGAGCAAAATTTGTTTTTGGTCGGCGTAATTTTGAATTTCGCCGTAATGATGAAACAGATTGGTCAGCGACGGATTCGTCGAATTCAAATCAAACGGCGGCGGATATGTTTTTGATGGATTCCGGTAACTTAATTGGTAGCCGGTTGGATAATTAAAAGTTCTGCCGGACGCTTTGACCAAATCGCCCGCGTGATTCACAACAATATCGTCAATCACCAGCAAGCCGCGCGCGTGCGCCGCTTGAACCAAATGTTGCAAATCAGCAATCGTTCCCCAGTGCGGCGCGACTTGATAAAAATTCCAGCCGGAATAGCCGTGAAATTGTCCTTCGGTGTTCAGCACAATCGGTGAAATCCAAATGGCCGTCGCGCCCAGCGCTTTGATGTAATCCAGTTTTTTCTCGATGCCCGCGAAATCGCCGCCGTGAATTCCCCACAGATTATTCGGAGCGTAATTGCCTTCGGCATTGTCATTGTTCGTGTCGCCGTTGTAAAAGCGGTCGGTGATGATTTGATAAATATTTTGTTTTTGCCAAAAAAGATTTGTGGTTTGCGCGCGGGAACTGATTTCTGAAATTCCAAAACAAATAAACAAATGAATCACAATCAGCCAAAATGAATTGGCTTTGCCGGTGATTCGCCGGATAAAACAATTTCGGCACATGCGTTTATGCAAATGAAAAATGACAACGATTTAGATTGTTAGCTGGCAAGGATACGGAATTGCGTCGGCGAAATTCCATCGCATGTTTGTGTGGGTGGATGGAATTCTAATTTTAGCGGAGATTTCAGAATTCAACCGCGCAGATATTTGACGACGGCTTCAGTGCGCGAGTGAACGTGCAATTTTTCATAAACCGTTCGCACGTAACTGCGCACGGTGTCAATGCTGATTTTCATGCGGTCGGCGATTTCTTTGTAAGCGTAGCCGTTGGCAAGCTGGTCGAGAAATTCCTTTTCGCCGGAGGTCAGTTTTGAGACCGGCGATTCCGCTTCCGATTGTTTGGAAAAAAGTTGCACGACGCGTCGCGCCAATTGCGGCGTCATGGGCGAGCCGCCTTCGTGAACATCGTGAATGGCTTCAAGCAACCGCGCGGAAGCCGTGCGCTTGAGCAGATAACCACTCGCGCCGGCTTTCAGCGAATTGAAGAGCGAATCGCTGTCTTCGTAAACCGTCAGCATGAGAAATTGCACTTCGGGCAGTGCGGCTTTCAATTGCCGGACACATTCAACGCCTTTCATTCCGGGCATGTTGATGTCCATGAGCACGACATCGGGCGGGTGGCGCGGAATCTCCTTCAAGGCAATTTCCGCGTTTGGATAATCGCCGGCCAGTTTCAAATTGGAAGCGCGACGAATCAATGTCGCCAGGCTGGCGCGAATGCTTTCGTCGTCATCCACAATGGCAACTTTGATCTGCATTTGTTCAATTTCAACGGCGGCGACATTCACGTTCTATTGATTGCCAAAAGTCCGGCGATTCCGGCAACCGCATGAATGTGCGGCTGATTTTTCACCCGCCACGGGTCGTTTCAGGAAATTTTACTTTCAACCGGACAAGACTGCCTTTTCCGGGCACGGTTTCCAATTCAATAACGCCGCCGATGTTTTCCGCGCGACGCCGCATGTTTTCAAGCCCATTCCGCTGATGGTTCGCCGGATTTGCCGGCTCAAAACCTTTGCCATCATCTTGAACAGAAATTTCGAGCGTGTCGGCGGAAACTTTGGCCTGCACGCGGACTTCTTTGGCGTTGGAGTGTTTGAGCGCGTTGGTCAGCGCTTCTTTCATGATGAGAAAAATGTTATGGCGCATGTCTGGAGGCAGCGCTTGCGACGGCAAATCGTGCGGCAAATCGAGCCGACAATGAATTGGATTGTCCTCAAACAATTCGTTGGCGAAGTGCGCAATATATTCCACCAGACTTTGCAACGAATCGCTGCCCGGCCGCACCGCCCAGACGATTTCTTCCAACGCGCGCACGGTTTGATCCGCCGATTGCGTGATTTTTCCGGCATGAATTTCGATTAGCTCCGGGTTGTCCTTGTCGCCGCGAAGCA
The DNA here is from genome assembly GCA_035545995.1 of Verrucomicrobiia bacterium. Taxonomy (GTDB): domain Bacteria; phylum Verrucomicrobiota; class Verrucomicrobiia; order Limisphaerales; family UBA11358; genus UBA11358. The sequence continues at coordinate 109,076 of DASZXH010000074.1, read as the reverse complement.
AGCTGCTCAACAAAGAAATGCGCGTCAACAAAGAGCCGAGGTCATCGTGCAAATCGCGGGCGATGCGCGTGCGTTCCCGTTCCAGCGCGCGCTCCTGCTCCGCGTGCTGCAACCGGCGTTGGAATCTTCTCCGCTCGGTGATGGTGATGCCCGCGCCGACGCTGGCAAGAAATCCGACAATGACCAATCCCATGAACCACCACGTTTGCCAGAAGCGCGTCACGACAAAATCTTCAAATGAAGTGGCAATCGCCATGTTGCCAAAAATCCAGCCGTTGCCGCCGTCATGCCGCAAACCGCCGGTGCCGTCGTGCCGCAAACGGATTTCATCAAAAGAAGCGTTGGCTTTGAATTTGGTGGTCAGATTTTCCGGCTGATTTTCCGCCGTGGCTCCGTGTGTGAGATTCGGGTCCAGCCACACCGTGACCAAATCATCGCCGCTGGGAATGTATTGCACTCTAAAAACAATGGTTCGCGGGTGGTTGTGATTGGGCAATTCGTAAGGCTGAAATTTTCCCAGACTGGAACCTTCAGGGTGGCTGGAGCGCAAATTGAATTCGCCGGAATCACTCGCAACTTTGTTCGATGGCCCGGTTTCGGCAGTGTAAGCGGCTGAATAACCCCACGCCTCCGCCGCATTGCCGATGCCCAATCGGTAGGCGTTTGTCTCGCACAACTGGAACAATGCAAAATAAGGTTCGTCCGCGGCGTCCGAAAGCGGGTCCACATAAAACTTGAAATACAGCACGTCACTGGCCTTGTCGTCGCGCTTGACCTTGCCGCCGAGAATATCCGAACCTTCCGGCGTTGAATGAATCACGCGCGTGGCGGGATCGCTCCACAAAATTTCCGCCCTGACTTGCAAAATTGCCGACGCAAAAATCGTCAAGGCCGGAATGATGATCGGGCGGAACATGGGGGGAAATTATGCCGCGAAAATTTCGACGGCACAAGCCGGACGCTGCCGGGTCGCAACAAATGGAATTGCCGATTTGAAAACCTGCAAACCGCACAAATATGCGGTGTCAATTGGCGGCGAAGTGGTGTTATTATAGAGAATCACTTAGTGAATTAAATTGTTCATCGCCAACCAAATCCGTGTCACTCCTGTCGTGAAATCTCCCATTGCCGCTGCCTCTAAAAATTCCTTGCTGCGCCTGCTGCTGGCGGGTTTGGTCTGGGCGTTCGCGTCTGGGGGCATTGAAAAAATTCACGGCGAGGCGATGCTGGAATTGTTCAACGTCAGTTGGCCGGAGCTGACGCAAAAAATGCCGGAAATCGCCGAAGCCGGTTACGACAGTCTTTGGTTGCCGCCGCCGGAAAAGGGCAGCAGTGTTTATTCAGTCGGTTACGATGCGTTCGACCCGTTTGACCTCGGCAGCAAAAACCAAAACGGAACGATTGCTACGCACTGGGGCACGCAGGCGCAATTGCTGGAGATGGTCGAGACCGCGCATCGTTTTGGCATCCGGGTTTATTTCGACAACGTGATGAACCACCGCGCGTTCACCACGCCGGGTTTTGACGCAAACACGCCGACGAATTTTTATCCGGGACTTGTGCCGGCGGATTTTCATTTGCAGACCGTCGGAAAATATTTTCAAAACTGGCCGAGCGTTCAGGATTACAATAACCAATTCGACGTTCAGAATGAATCTTTGGATGGATTGATTGACCTCGCGAACGAACCCGGAACCATCAACAGTAATTTTGGGCCGACGCTGGGTAGCACGACGAACAAGCCATTCTTCATCCGGCATCCGAATAATCCTGAATACTACATGGACACGAATCTGCCGGCGATTGGCGGTTCGTGGCATCCGTTCAATGGCACGAATGGCGAGCCGGTGGCCGAAGACGTGACCACTTATGAATATCGCGCGGCCATGTGGACCATTTACACGACGAAGTGTGACGGCTTTCGCATGGATGCCGTCAAGCATGTGCCGTCCGCGTTTTTTGGCAATACTTCCGGCAGTTCATTTTCCGACGACCCGACCTTTGCCGGTTACGACGGCGGCATTCAAGCCATTTACGATTACGTTCACGGTTACGGAAATAACGTCATCAATAACGGCTATGTTGAAACGGACGGAAATCGCAACAGCGTTTTTGACACGGAAGCGCCGCGCAACGACGCGATGCTTTTTGGCGAACATTTAGGCCAGCCGCCAACTTACGAAGAATATCTCGAACGCGGAATGCGGTTGCTCAACGCGCCGTTGCAAAGCCAGATGAACAACATCTTGAGCGGCAACGCGTCGCTTTCCGGTTTGGATCAACGCGATTATTCGCCGGGCGCATTCAGTCAGGTTGAAGCGGTTCAATTCGCGCAAAGTCAGGATCAAAGTTCCTGTTGCGCGACGCATCGGGAATTGCAGAACGCCTACTATTTCATGCACGAAGGTTTGCCGGAAATTTACTCTGACGGCTACAATCAATCACAAGCGCCCGTCGGTCAATTCCCATTCCCCAATGTCGCCGACGCCAATTATCTCGGCGAGTTCGGCGACAACCAAATGCCGGACATCGTTTATCTCCACAATCAACTAGCGCGTGGCGGTTCGCGCTCGCGCTGGAGCGATCAAAACATCGTTGCTTTTGAACGCTATGATTACCGTGACGTTGATCCGCCGGCGCTTTATGGAAACGCCTACACGAACGCGGATGCGACGGTGGTTCTTTTCGCCATGAACGACAAATTTGATTATCCCGGCGACATCAATTTTGACGACGGCATTACGCGCACGAGCGACGGGTATTATTTGAATTCGACCAACGGTTCACCTTACGTTTCCAATTCCCGCAATGTCGGATTGGTCGTCGGCTTTCCGCCCGGCTCCATTTTGGTGCAATTGTCCAGTTCCGGTCAGGATGCTGGCGGCAATCGCGCTTATCAAAAACTGCTGGTGCATTACGCGACGACGAATTATCAGGATGCCGTCAATTCCGCGAACGACCCAAACCCGGCCAATCGTTTGATTTATGTCGGCGGACAGACGCTTGCGCCCGGCGGCGGCGCGATTGAATTATTGGTTCCGAGCGGCGGCTGGGTGATGTATGGCTATCAATGGCCGGAAACCAGCCGCGCGACTTTGAAGGATGCAATCACATTTTATCAAAATGGCGTCGAAGCGCCGCGCATCACGGTTTTTCGCACCGACGGCACGAATGGCGACGCAAATTTTAATCCGCTTTATCCGTTCAAAATGCGCGGCAGCGTGGATGAATTCGGGAATGTCATCACCGGCTCGAACGTTTCCAATCTGACTTACGCGATAGACATTCCGGTAATTACCAACACGGATTTTGACATTCAATTTCGCTGCGACGCTTCAGCCTCAAACATTCTCGCAAAACTGGACGGCGGCATTGACCTCAACAGCCAAATGGGTTTGGGCGCGACCAACACCACGCTCACCAACATTTTGGATTTGCGCGATAATCCACCGGGAATTGCCTCGGACGTTTATCTGGGTTACGAGCAGGCGGCATTTCAACTCCGCAATGGACCGGAAAAATTCGCCGCGCAAGACATTTTGAGCAACAACATCGTTTCGCTCGGCGCGGAAACATATTCTTACATTGTCGGTCAGACGAACGATTCAATCATTTCCGGTTCGGGCTATGGTCAGAACATCACGAATCAAACTGCGAACTGGGTCTGGCACGATCCGACCAACACAGTGACTTCGCTTGGAAGTGGAATTCCGCCGACACAACGATTTCCTCTGAAGCCAACCGCCGGCCAATCAGCGGATGTTTGGGTTAAAGTCGGTTATCAATTCCAAATCAGCGCGGGTTACATTTATTACACCACGGATGGAACCGACCCCGACGGTTCGTTTGGCGAGGGCAGGGGAACGACAAAAGTAGTTTCATTGGTTTGGATAAATCACGACAGCGTTGAAAATGACATTGATTGGTGGAAAGGGACGATTCCTGCCGCCGACAATTCATCCGGCGCGCAAATCCATTACAAAATCGCATTGTTCAATGACAACGCTCAACCCATTTCCGATGCCGACAGTTCCAAACTTTACGGGCTGACAAAATTTGCCGTCACTAATTTTAATCCAACAACGGCATTGGTTTGGCTGCACAACGATTTGAATCCCGCCAATACCGTCACCGGTTTGCAATCCGGTTTTCATATCGTTCGCGCGCGCGCTTTTGTGCCGCGTGCCGGCAAGTCAGGCGTCTATAACACATTTTTGCAGACATTCTACTATGACGCAGGATTGCCAACTGGAATCGTCGCTTTTCCCGTCGCGGACGGAAACACCATTTCCAACAGCAGTTACACGGTTGTGATTCGTGCGGATGATTCGGTCACAGGCGTTGACTTCAACATTCAGGACAGCAATCCGAGCAATGACGATGTTTCAACGGGACAAGCCAATGGCAACGGACAGAGCAATGGCGTGCCGGTGTTTGTCAGCGCGACGCAAGTGACGCCCGACCCGACGCTCGACGCGCAATACCCCAACTATCCCAAGGAATTCCGTTTCAATTACGCAAATGTTCCGGGCACCGGCACAGCCACTATTACAATCCATTTGAAAGATTATGCCACCGGCGTTTACTCAAATCGTTTCACAACTTTGACGCGAACCATAAGCACGCTCGCGCCGCCACAAGTGCTGGAAATTTCCAGTCCGCCCACCGACGGAACCGTGATTCCGATGGGTAGCAATGTCGTCTATTTGATTCAAGCCTGTTTCACGCCGACGTTGACGACGAACGACGCGAGTCTGTTCAGCCTTTACATCAATGGCGTGTTGCAGCCGCGCGCTTCTTATATCTTCCGTCCGCCCGGCTCGGTTTCGGGCTGCGCCGGATTGCGTTCACTGCTTTACAATTGGAGCGGCGGAGCGCCGGGAACAAATATCATTCAAGTCATTTTTAACAATAATGTCGTTGTTTTGAGCGACACGCGAATCGTGATTGTTCCGTTGCCGTTGCGGATTTCAAATTTCAACCCGGCCAATCAGACCGTCGTCTGGGACAGCACGCCCGGCCTGAATTACGAAGTGCTGGCGACCACGAATTTGAGCCAGCCATTTGAGCCGATCAGCGACATCATTCCTGCCACCGGCCTTTCGACCTTTTATTATGACGATTCGCCGTCATCGCCGCAGAAATTTTATGAAGTAAGAACCGTTCCCTGACCGCACAAACATGCGGTAGCGGCAAATCATTGATTTGATAACATAGATGCAAGCAACGTAAGACAATCAGTTGAAACAACCGTTTATTCATTTCTTCGTATGAAAAAAATCTCGTTTTTCAAGCCGGCGGCTGTGGCGTCATCTTTGTGCGTCGCGGTTTGTGCCAAAGGACAAATCACAGTGGATGGAACGCTGGACGGCGCTTATGGCGCTCCATTGGCGACGCAAACCATCAACACGGGATTTGGTGACAGCACCGTCGGCGACGGCACATCCACCGGCGGCTCTGAATTGGACGCGGCTTACGGCACGGTTCAAAATGGAAATCTTTACCTGTTTTTGTCAGGTAATTTTGAAGACAACGGCAATCACGTCAATGTGTTTATTTCCGACGGACGCGCCGGCCAAAACACTTTGGCGCTCCCCGATGGTGGAACAATGGGCGCGATGAATGGTTCGGTTTTCAGTCCCGGATTCAATGCAACGCTGGCTTTGGATTTGAACGATTATCAAGGCACGGCGTATGTCGAAGAATACAATTTGGTGGGGACGGCTTCCGGCGGTTATGCAGGGTCAATCGGCCTCACCGGAGGAATCGGCAGCGGCAGCCCCGGCGGCTCGATTGTCTATGGTTTGAATAATGTGAATGCCGCTGGCGTCAATGGCAACACAGGCACGGCTGCTGATTCCACCGCCGCGAATGCAGTAACCACCGGCCTTGAAATTGCCATTCCACTTTCATTGCTTGGAAATCCATCCGGATCAATCGCTGTATTGGCAGACATCAACGGTGGAAGCGACGGTTATCTTGCCAATCAATTTCTTCCGGGATTGCCGGTGGGAAGCGGCAATGTTGGCGGCGGTGGTCCTTATTCCGGCTCAAGTGGCGGCGCTTTTAATTTTGGTTCAACCCCGGGTGAGTATTTTGTCATTCCGGTGCCTGAACCGTCCAGTCTTGCATTGTTAAGCGTGCCCGGCCTCGCCACACTTTGCGCCATCCGTCGAAAAATAATTAAGGCTTAGTCTGCGAATAAAATGTGAACCTTCCGCCGGCTGGATTTTTCCGGCTGCGTCAATTGCGCCGCACATTGCAATCGAATTTGATTACGTTTGAAAAATGAAAGCGGGCGCGCTGATTTTATTCAGTATCGCGCCCGCCCGTTTTCGCATTTGGGGAATGCGAAAATTGTGTCAGCTCAACTGGTCACTCAGCCAATTCCACGCATCCTTCACGGAGTTTTTGCAATCATCATACGATTTGGAAAAAGCGCTTTTGGCATCATTCCAATTAGTTCCGGTCGCATTCTTTACATCATTGAGTTTTTGGTTCAAGACTGCTCGCTGGTCGTGCAACGCTTGTAATTTGGTTTGAGCATCCACTTTGGTTGAATCCGTGACATTGGCCGTTTCGTTGGACAATTCCGCAATTTTTTGATCCAGAGCATTCAAATCCGCCTGCGCGCCGGCCACAAACGCGTCTTTCTTGTCGTAAGTGTAATCCGTGGTAGAGCTGATTGATTCCTTGATGTCTGTCCAAGCTTGAACCGCTCCTTCTTTGACTTTGGCGACTATTTGCGTGGTGGCTTGCTTTGTGTCCTGCCACGCATTGGTTGCCGTCTGTTTGATTTGTCCTGAATCCTGTGGTTTGTTACAACCGACAACGATTGTTGCGGCGGCAAGTATGGCTGAAAGCATCATTTTATTTTTCATAAATTCCCTTTTGTTGATGAATTCGCTCTGCGGAAATTCCGTTGCACAATTTATGCCGACGCTCTTCTCAACGAAAATATTCAAATCAAAAGCAATTGGTTAGAAATATAGGAAACCCAAAATGCAAAAAGCCGTTTGCGGATTTTTCGATTTGCAAAATGCAAATGAAAACAGGCTCCGAAAAAACTTTCAGAGCCTGTCTTGGAGCAAAATTTCCCGGAACACTTTGAGCGATTTGTTGATTCAAAGCGCGAACATTGTCATTTGGTCGCCGTGGAGTTGGGTTTCAAACCCAGCGCCCATTCGATGCCGCCCAAGAGATGCGCTTGATAGAGTTTGCTGGTTTCAACGGAATTTTTGCGGTCGGGTATGTTTGAATCAGTATCAATCAAATCTTCGCGATGGCCGAGCGAGGTGTAAAAAACTTTGCCCGCGCCGTAATTTTTGCACCACGAAACGGCGTAATGTCCGGGCGCGCCGGTTTCGGGATGTTTGTCCAAAATCAACAGATCGTGAACTTTTGACGCGTCGTAATTTTTGAACTGATAAATTTCTTCCTGCTGAATCGTCCAGACTTTCGGCAAATTTGCCGTCGCGGGATTTTGCGGGTCTTGATTCAAGCAATCCACGCTGACCTGTCGGCCATGATGCATGAATTCTCCGCCAAGCATGTCAATATATCCCGGCCAGCCGTGAAACGTGTCGCTCGCGGCGTGAATGCCGATGAACGCGTGACCGGCTTTGATCCAATCTAGAAAGCCCTGCTTGTCGGGAATTGGCAAATCGCCGGTGGTGCTGGCGAAAACCACGCCGTCGTAATTTTTCAAATTCTCCGGCGACAGTTTTTGCAGCGCGGTTTTCAAGTCATTCTGCCATTTCGCTTCGGCGTCCGCGTCTAATTTTTTTGGAAATCCCGTTGGCGGGTGGCCGGGCGGCTGCTCGACAAAATCCACCGTGAATTCGCCGCTGGATTTTCCCAATTGAGTCAAAACTTTTTCCAAAGTCGGAATTGAACTGTGCCGAAAACCGGTCGTAGTGGTGACGACCAGAAGTTTTTTTGGTTCCGCGTGCAAAGAGACGGCGACGAACAATGTCAGTAGAAGCGTGGAGATAGTTTTCATTTTGATTGTCATTGTAAATTTTATATTTGATCTGCTTGGTTTATGGTTCGTTCACAATCTGGATCGGCCGCACCCAGATATTGCGGAACGCCACCGAATTATTGTGATATTGCAGCGCGAGCGGCCCCGCCGAAACTTTTTTGGTATAACTGCCCGGCACGCGCCAATTGGTTTCGCCGCGAATTGCCTGATGATTTTGCACGACGACGCCATTCAAAATCACCGTCGCGTAGGCGGGCGAGAGCAAGTTGCCGTCCGCGTCAAAATGCGGCGCGTTGAAAATAATGTCGTAAGTCTGCCATTTGCCGGGCGGACGGCAGGCGTTCACTTGTGGCGGATGCTGGCCGTAAATGCCGCCAGTTGAACCGTCCGCGTAAGTTTTATTGTTGTAGCCGTCGAGCACTTGGATTTCGTAAAGCCCCATCAAAAAAACGCCACTGTTGCCGCGATCCTGGCCTTCGCGTCCGTGCAAAACCGGTTCGCGAAATTCCAAATGCAATTGTATGTCGCCAAACTCGTTGGTCGTCTCGATGTCATGCTTTTGCGAAATGGCGATGCCATCTTCAACTTTCCACGGCGCGGGACCGCCGTCGCTTTTATCGCGCCATTGCGACAAATCTTTGCCGTCGAACAAAACAATCGCGTCACTCGGCGGCGGCGCTTCTTGACTGAATTGATCGCCGGGCGTGATGACGGGCGGTTGCGGACGGGCCGGATCGTGAACGTGCCATTGACCGTCCGGCTGCATCGGCGTGTCTTGGAAACCGGCGACGCCATCAATGACAATTTCTTTGGGTTTGGGCGCTGACGATGTTTGCGCCATTAGCACGTTGGTCATGGTCAACGACAGACAAATAAGAATTGAGGAGGTGATTTTCATTGGATTTATATTTTGGGAAATTTTATCCATGCCGTGTTGGACGCGGCGGATTTCACTGCGGTTTCAAGAAACGCCATGCCGTAAACACCATCGTCCACGGTGGGAAAATCAAACGCGCCTTTTTTATTTTCAATTTTCGCGCGAATCGCGGCGATGGCTTCCAAATAAATGTTCGCGAACGCTTCGATAAACGCTTCAGGATGGCCGGCGGGCAAGCGCGTGAATTTTTTCGCCGCCGCTGAAAGATAATTATTTCCGCGCCGCAAAATTTTCGCCGGTTCGCCTTTGGAAATAAATTTCAATTCATTTGGATATTCCTGCTGCCATGCGAGCGAACCTTTTGTGCCATAAACGCGGATGTTCAGATTATTTTCTTCGCCGCAGGAAATTTGCGAGCAATGCAGAATGCCGCGCGCGCCGCCTTTGTAGCGCAGCAAAAGATTCGCATCGTCTTCCAAACGGCGTCCGGGAATGAACGTCGTGAATTCCGCCGCGAGCGATTCGATTTCCAGACCCGTGATGTAGCGGCCCAAATTTTCCGCGTGCGTGCCGATGTCGCCGAGGCAACCACTCGCGCCCGCGCGTTTTGGGTCAGTGCGCCACGCCGCTTGTTTTTGGCCGGCGGCTTCAATTTTGTCCAGCAACCAGCCTTGCGGATATTCGGCGACGACTTTGAGAATTTTTCCGAGCTTGCCGGAACGAACGAGTTCGCGCGCTTCCTTCACCATCGGATAACCGGTGTAATTGTGCGTCAGCGCAAAAATTTTTCCGCTTTTGCGAACCGTTTCGCGCAACGCTTTCGCTTCGGGCAAACTCAACGTCATCGGCTTGTCGCAGACGACGTGAAAGCCCGCTTTCAAAAAGGTCGTCGCGACGGGCGCGTGCAGAAAATTTGGCGTGACAATGGAAACGAAATCAATGCGTTCATCGGCGGGCAGGGCGGCTTCCGCTTTCGCCATTTCCGCGTAGCTGCCGTAAATGCGTTTGGGGTTCAAATAAAGTTGTTCGCCCGTTTTCCGCGAATTTTTTGGGTCGGACGAAAATGCGCCCGCGACGAGTTCGATTTGTCCGTCGAGATTTGCGGCCATGCGATGCACCGCGCCGATGAAAGCGTTTTGCCCGCCACCGACCATTCCGTAACGAAGTTTGCGTTTGGCTGACATAAATAATTTTGGGAAGTGAAACTTTATGAAAACGTTGTTGCCGGAACAAGGCTGAATCTCACGAAAACAAACCGCCGCTCAAAACGAGCGCGAGGCAGAGGATGAGTTTCGGTTTCATTTGAGCGCATTGATTGTCAATATTTCATAACTAACATGGCCTGTGGCGGGAACGGTCAACACACAGTTTGTGCCTTTGAAATTATATCGGATTACCAGACGTTTCTTTTTTCCGGGCAAAGGGTCGGCGCCCAACGTTTTGGCATTGACTGTGAATCCATCCGCCCGATTGCTTAATAATTTACTCACGCGGTCAGCCACATTGATGACTTGAGCGCCTACTCCAAACTCAGCGGACAGAATGGTGATGTCTGAACCGTTTGTGGTAACCTCTCGTAACGAATGTGGTGCGTTTGGTGTTGGCGGGAAATTTGATAACGTCACGGATGATGAGACAGGCGGAATTTTTGGAAACTCAAATTCCGCTGCTGGATATTTCTCATTGACTGAAATGTTCTCGTGGGTTTGGATAAAAACTGTCTCTTCGAAATTTGTGCTTGGCGAATTTGTCTGCGTTTGGGGAGGGTCATATATTGATTGAATTTGACGGAGCAGATAATCCGACTTGCCAATCCAAAGGCGTGTTACTGTTTTTCCCATCTGCATATTGAAAATTTTTGTGGAATTTCTAGTAATCGAAAGAACATAGCAGTCAGAATCCCCGGCTTTCTCATCACCCAATTCGGGGTAAAGCTCACCATCAGCAATTTTAGTCAGAATATTGTCTCCAGGATTTAATTTGAGGAAAATTGCGGGAATTATTGCCACAGCTCCAGACGCTTCTCTAAAGGTAGTCAAAGCCATTGGTATCCAAATTATTTCCGGCTGTGTATTTGTAACCATCCCATTGAAGAAATAACTTTGATCCACACCAAAGTTAGTGTCGCTGTCAGACCACCAACTGCCGCAATTGGTTTGGCCTTCATTTGTTTGCGTCCAAAGAACTCGGAAAAGATTGGGACGCTGCATCCGGATGCTAAATGTCGTGGTGTTGGTATGTTTGGTTTTAGATTCCACTCTCTTCGGAAGACCGCCTTGGCTGTTCCAAGTGGTCGTGACCGTTTGCCCCACTCCAGACTCCACAGTTTTTCCAGTGTCGCTATAACTGGTCAACGCGGCGTAGGCGTCCAACGACTTCTTGGCAATTTCTTGTGGCGTCAAACTGCTGCCATTATTGGTTTGAGAAAAGACAGCCGTTGCGACGTTGCTCAAAACGAGCGCGAGGCAGAGGATGAGTTTGGGGTTCATGGCGTTGGAAATTTTTCGTCACGCATATCAAGCAATTTAAGTTTTTCTCCGTCTTCCGACAGTTGTAATCGAAGACGTTTTTGCGTGCGTTCAAACGGACCCTGATAGGTGACAACAAAAATTCTTGTCTGCGGGTCAAAACTCTCGATTTCCGTTGAAACTGTGTGCTGTTGATCTGCTGGAAGACTCATCTGACTTGTGATGCCCATGAGTTTGATGTCTTCTGCCGAAAAATCATTCGTGCTCGGAAAATACAAATCCATTCCGAAAGTTTTCCATGCGCCTTCTTTTGTTCGCACATATGGCACACCACCAGAATCATGAATAATTAGCACAACCAGCGAATCGGTGATATATGCAGCCACACCAGACGCTTCCAATTTGGCATAATACTCAAAGTCGGTAACATGCTCAATTGCACCGTTTGCCGACTTATAACTAATTGTGCCATCTACATCTGAACTATCCAGACCTTTTGGAGGAACATTGGTGCAGTCAATGTAAATGACACCTCCGTTGGACAAGTTAATTCGTTCATGCGTTGGCGGAGGCAATTTCCGAGGACTAAACAACAGAGTCAGACAATAAATTGAACCGCCGCTCAAAACGAGCGCGAGGCAGAGGACGAATTTAGAGCGCATGGCAGCCCTATTTCTTCTTTGAGAACGCCACGTCAAATGCCGCTTGGTTCGGTGCGAAATCGAGTTTGCGGACGAACGCGCAGCTTTCGGTCGCGCCGTGAATCCGATCCATGCGACCGTCTTCCCATTCGACGGAAAGTGGGCCGCGATAGCCAATGTCGTTCAGGGCGACGATGATTTCTTCAAAATTGATGTCGCCGTGACCGAGCGAACGGAAATCCCAAAATCGGCGCGCGTCGGTGAAATCTGTGTGGCCGCCGAAAACGCCGACGCTGCCGTCGCCGTGTCCCCACCAAACGTCTTTCATGTGCGCGTGGAAAATGCGGTCGGCAAATTCGCGGATGAATTTGACGTAGCTCACGCCTTGATAGCCGAGATGCGACGGGTCGAAATTGAAACCAAATCGCGGATGATTTTTCACCGCCGCGAGCGCGCGTTTGGCGGACGCGATGTCGAACGCGATTTCGGTCGGATGCACTTCGAGCGCGAAGTTGACGTTGTTTTCGTCAAACACGTTAAGAATTGGCAGCCAGCGTTTGGCGAAATCTTCAAAACCTTTGTTCCAAAAATCCTGATTCGTCGGCGGAAAAGCGTAAAGCGAATGCCAAATGGATGAGCCGGTGAAACCGTTGACGATGGCAACGTCGCCTTTTTTCGCGCCGGGTTTGGCGTCAAAAAATTTTCGGGCGGCGCGGGCGGTGGCTTTCATTTTTTCGGCGGCGCGTTGGCGGACGCCTTCGGGTTTGCCGTCGCCCCAAACGTCGGCGGGCAAAATGGCTTTGTGCCGTTCATCAATCAAATCGCACACGGCCTGACCGACGAGATGATTGGAAATGGCGAAACAGTTCAAACCGTTTTTTTGGAGCAGCGCCCAAATTTTCGCGACGTAATCTTTTTCGGTCAGCGCGCGGTCCACTTCAAAATGGTCGCCCCAGCAGGCGAGTTCCACGCCGTCGTAACCCATTTTTTTGACGAGCGGCAAAAGTTTGGCGAGCGGAAGGTCGGCCCATTGGCCGGTGAAAAGGGTGACGGGTCTTGGCATAAGGCGATGATTTTTTATTTGAGTCGGGACGCGACATCTTGGCGTTGTCACGCCGTCGCGTCAAGCAACAGACGATTTATTTGAGCGATGGTTCAAACTGTCATTTTTCCCGCCAGCGAGGTAGGGGACATTTGTGCCAAAATCAGTTTGCATCAAAATTTTTCTTTCCGCCGGCGTTTGAACGGATGATAATTTTTCTGAAACCAATCCTGCCGTCGTGTCGTCAAATTTGCGGTCTGCGGGCTTGAATTTGAGCCGCCGTTTTTTCTAGAATCTGGAAAATCAGTTTTCGCAAGCAACCAAATCTATTTGAGCGTTTGCGCCGGAAGGTGGTCAAAAGTTAACAAAATAAACTCATGAGTGATTCAAACGAAAATAAATGTGACAAAAGCTGCAACTGCGATTTCAGCCTCGCGTTTTGGGTGCTGCGTCTTTGGCTCGGCGTGCGGGCGCTGCTCGCGGGCATCGAAAAATTCGGCGCTTACAAATCGGTGGCCGTGCCGGTGATTGATCCGACGACGGGACAGCCGGACGCGAGCGGCGTGATGCAAAACATCAACGTCAAACATTACGCGCTGGCGAATTATTCCGGCGTGCCGAGCGCGCTGAAAGATAAATTCACGCACGAACCGTTGCTGCCGCATTTCGCGTTGAACTTGTTTGATCACGTTCTCGGACCGGCGTTCATTTTGAGCGGCGTGATGTTGTTGATCGGTTTGGGCACGCGCCTTTCGTTGTTCATTCAGGCGTTGATTTATCTCGCGTTGACGGTCGGTTTGATCTTGATTGATAAACCGGATGGCATCGCTTACCTCGGCATTCATATCGCGCTGGTCGCGTTCGCGTTGGTGTTGGCGAAATACAACAAATTAGCGCTTCTCAAAAAATGGTAAAATCACTCATCAATCGCCGTGAATTTCTCGGCACAACGGCGGCGGCGGGCGCGGGTTTGTTGTTGACCTCATGTAGTCAGGAAACGACGCCAGCTCCGGCGGCAAAAAAATCTTCGCTGAACGCCATCAACGTTGCGCTCATCGGTTACGGCGCGGAAGGCAGCGTGTTGTCCGAATCGCTGATGAACATCATGAACACCGGCGACATCAAAGTCGTCGCGTTGGCGGACATCTGGGAATACGCGCGCAAGCTCGGCAAAAATACTTACAAGGCGAATGGCTTTGAAGTGAACGCTTACGAAAATTACGAAGACCTGCTCGCGAAGGAAAAAGATTTGCAGGCGGTCGTCGTCGCCACGCCGGATTTCTGGCACGCGCCGATCACGAACGCGTGTTTGAAAGCCGGTTTGCACGTCTATTGCGAGAAGATGATGAGCAACACCATTGACGGCGCGCGTTCGATGGTTCAAACGATGCGCGACACGGGAAAATTGTTGCAGATCGGCCATCAACGCCGCAGCAATCCGCGTTATCTGTTCACGAAAAGCCGTTTGCTCGGCGACGCGCATTTTTGCGGCAATTTGACTGCGGCGCAGGCGCAATGGAATCGCGCCGTCACGGCGGATTTCGGCTGGCCGAAGCATTCGGACATTCCGGCGGACGCGCTCGCCAAATACGGTTTCAAGGACATGCACCAGTTCCGCAACTGGCGTTGGTTCAAAGGACTGGGCGGCGGGCCGTTGTCCGATTTGGGCGCGCATCAAATTGATATTTTCAACTGGTGGTTTGGCGAGACGCCCAAATCCGTCGTCGCCAGCGGCGGTTTGGATTATTACACCAACCACGATTGGTATGACAACGCGATGGTCATTTACGAATTTCAATCCGTCAAAGGCATCGCGCGTGCGTTTTATCAGGTTCAAACCACGACGAGCGCGGGCGGCGGTTATTTTGAAATGTTCATGGGCGACGACGGCACGATCAAAATGTCCGAAGACCCGTCCATTTGCGCGATCTATCGCGAAGCGCGCGCGGAAGGCGCGTGGGATGATTTGGTGCAACGCGGTTGGGTCAAACTCAAAGAAGCCGCCGACGCTGATGCCGCGAAAGTGGACGTGCGTGAAACCGCCGCGCTCGCGCAATACGAAATCCCCGTGTTCTTCAACAAACCGCCGCATCAGCCGCATCTGGAAAATTTCTTTGCGTCCATTCGCGGCTCGGCCAAATTGAATTGTCCCGGCGACGAAGCGTTCAGCAGCGAATACGTCATCCACAAAGCGAACGAAGCCATCGGCGCTCAAACCAAATTGCTCATCACCCCCGAAGAAGTAAAAGCGTAATCACTCAAATCATTTGCCATGAAAAATTCATTTCTGAAATTGTCCGTCATTGCCTCGCTGTTGGTTGCGACCGCCGCGTTGGCGCAGGATAAAGTGCCGTTGAAAACCGATTTGCCGCCACCGTTGTTTGTCGGCACGCCGGTTCCGATTGGCAACATTCCCAATCTGGATCCCGCGCCGACCAAATGGCCGGAATTTCTCGTTCCCGCCGGCACGACCAATCTGGCGTTGAACAAAAAAGTCACCTCCAGCGTCAGCGACAGCGACATCATCACCGGCACGCTCGATCTTGTCACCGACGGCGACAAAGGCGGCGACGAAGGTTCGTGGGTGGAACTTCCGCCCGGCAAACAATGGGTTCAAATTGACCTCGGCCAGGAAGCGAACATTTATGCCATCACCGTCTGGCATTATCATTCGCAGAAACGCGTCTATCACGATGTCGTCGTTCAAATCTCCGACGACCCGACGTTCAGCAAAGACGTGACCACCGTTTTTGACAATTCATCCAGCGGTTCGGATCATCCTTACATTGAATCCAATTTCGGCAAATTGATTGATGGCAAAGGCACGAAAGGCCGTTACGTCCGCCTTTACAGCAACGGCAACACGACCAACAAGATGAACCATTACATCGAGGTTGAAGTATTTGGCAAACCCGCCGCTTAAAATCCGTTGGGCGATTTTTATCGCGCTCACCCTTTTCGCGCTGGCCGTTCGTCTGCCGCAACTCGGCGAACGGCCAATGCACACCGACGAATCCATCAACGCCTACATCACCGGCGAGTTGCTCGCCGGCCAAAGTTTTCATTACGACCCGCAGGATCGCCATGGCCCGGCGCTGTTTCTGTTGGCCAAACCCATCGCTCAAATCGGCGGCGCGAAAACTTTTTCCGATTTGACCGAAACGGAACTGCGGCTTTCTACCGTTTTGACCGGAGCCGCCACCGTTTTGCTGTTCGGCGCGGCGGTTGAAATGTTCGGTTTCGTTGCCTGTTTTATTGCCGCGCTGCTGTTCGCCGTCGCGCCGCTGCCGGTTTATTACCATCGTTATTTCATCCACGAATCGCTGTTCGTTTGGGCGACGCTGGGTTTGATTCTCTCCGGCTGGCGCGCGCAGCAAAAAAAATCTATTTGGCTCGCCGTGCTCGCCGGATTTTTCGCCGCGCTCATGCTGACGTGCAAAGAAACTGCGCCCA
The DNA here is from genome assembly GCA_035545995.1 of Verrucomicrobiia bacterium. Lineage (GTDB taxonomy): Bacteria > Verrucomicrobiota > Verrucomicrobiia > Limisphaerales > UBA11358 > UBA11358. The sequence continues at coordinate 92,611 of DASZXH010000074.1, read as the reverse complement.
TCCATTTTTTTGCGTTGCTGCTCAGCGCGATTGGCGTCCGTGTTTGGAGCGTGCGCATCCGTTCGCGCGCGGCGACTTCGCCGGAAATTGTCCGTCGCGATAACTGCCTTTTTCCCGTTCATCCCAAAATCCCGAAAATGATTTTGGCCGCGCTTTTGACCTTCGTTTTTTTCAGTGTGTTGCTGTTCACCTGGTTCGGCCAAAACTGGCGCGCGCTCGCGGATTTGATTCATGCCGTTTCCAATTTCACCGCGCGCGCCGGTGGCGAAGGCCATCAAAAACCGTTTTGGTATTACGCCAAACTTTTGAGCGACGGCTGGTCGGGCGCGATCATTTTACTGCTCGCGCTTTGCGGAATCGCTTCCGTTGTTTCGCAATTTTTTGGCCGCAAAAAAATTCATCCGCTCGCGCCGCGAATTTTTCTGACGATTTATGCGCTCGCCATTTTTGGCATTTACAGTTTGATTCCCTACAAAACGCCGTGGCTCGCGCTGAACTTTTGGCTCGCCATCGCGTTTTTGGCCGGCTTTGCGTTTGAATGGATTTGGTTCGCGTCCCCTAAAATTTCCGTGCGGATGGTCGTTTTGATTCTGCTGCTGGCGTTGGGATTTTTGATCGCGCACGACACGCGCGAACGTGTGTTCCGAAATCCGGCGGATGAAAATAATCCTTACGCCTACGCGCACACGGTGGACGATTTGCTCGGCTTGCCCGTGCGTTTGAACGAATTGGTCGCGCGGGAAAAACTTTCCGATCCGCGCATTGCCGTCGTCGCCGCCGATCCGTGGCCATTGCCGTGGTATTTGAGAAAATGGTCGCAAGTCGGTTTTTGGCAGCCGGGACAAAATTGCGGCGCGGCGGATTTTTACCTCACGTCGCCGGAAGCGGCGGCTCAAATGACGAACCAACTACAAAATCTGCGACCGGATTTTTTTGGCGTCCGGCCAAACGTGCTGATCATTCTTTGGTCGCCGGAAATGAAAAAGCCGAAGCCATGAGCGAGATTCACGTTTTCAATCATCGCGCGATGGCGACGCATTTTCAGGTGCGCATCGCGGGCGAAGAAAAAAATTACGCGGCTTCGACGGCGCAGGAAACGTTTGGTTTGCTGGACAAAATGGAAGCGCGTTTGAGTCGCTTTCGCGTCACGAGCGAAATCTCGCAGATCAAGGAATTGAAACCCGGCGAAACGCTGCGTTTGAATGTCTCCGTTTTTCGCTGTCTGCAAATCGCGAAAAAAATGGAGCAGGCGACGCGCGGCGCGTTTTCCATCACGGCGGCGGCGTTGCAAACGCAAAAAGAACCGCCGCAATGGACGTTGTTGCCGGAAAGTCTTTCCATCCGTTGCGATGCGGGGAAACTGGAATTTGATTTGGGCGCGGTGGGCAAAGGTTTTGCGCTGGATCAAATGGCGGAATTGTTGCGCGAATGGAGTTGTCCGATTTTTTTGCTGGTCGCGGGCGGCAGCAGTATTTTGGCCGGCGATGCGCCGCCGGAGACCGCCGGTTGGTCGTGCGGTTTGGGCGATGACAATTCGCCGCACCGTTACTTTCTGAAAAATTGTTCGTTGAGCGGTTCGGGTTTGGCGGTGAAGGGAAAACACATTTTAGACCCGCGCACCGGCCAACCCGCGCAACGCGAAAATCGCATTTGGGCGCTGGCGGACACGGCGGCGGAATCCGACGCGCTTTCAACGGCGGCGATGGTTTTGGAAGAAAAAGAAATTATCGAAATTCTTGCGCCGGAAAAATCGTGGCTGGCTTTTTTGCAGGAAAATGAAAACGCGCGGCCATTGGGAAGTCGCGCGTTGCCGCCGCAAGCTTGGCCTGCTTGTCCCAATTGAGAGGAGTGTTCTTTGAGCAAATGCTCTATTTCATGTGGCGCACGCACGGCGTCGAAATGAATTGCACCCACCGGCAACTTGCAGGCCGTTGCCAAATTATCGCGCAAATCACCGAAGTAAGTTGCCAGCAACAATTTTAATTCCGGCGCGGATTGGCGGATTTGTTTGTAAACCGATTCAAACGCCGCGCGTTATTCTGTCGTTAGGTTGAGATACAACGCTGGTTTGTCCAGTTGCACCCATTCCGCGCCCTACGATTGCAATCGGCGCAAAATTTCTGAATAGAAATTTTCACCGCGAGGCTTGGCCGACAGCAAAAAGTCAACGGCCAATAATCACCGGCACGCATGAATGGGAATTACAATGCTTTACGAATAAAAACATCCCAATTTCCTGAAGTAATGAACAATTAACGTTTTCAATGCCACATGGTCAAGCGCGTCAACTTTAAGAGTCTGCTCGGCACGGATGAAATCAAGAAATTAAGGAATTAATTACCATGTTTTTAATTGAACGGTAAATTCTACTGATAATTTTTGGCAAAGTTTAATATGTAAAACCTTAACCAATGCCGTTGATAATCAAAATTTAAATCTCCTGTTTGATTATGTTGCCTTGGGATTTACATTAAAAAACACGGAATTTTTATTTGTCTTCAATTGTCGTAAAACTTCAGAAAAAAATACGCGAACCCTCAATGACAAAGTTTTTTATTTTAGTCTAATTATATAACATCCGATCCAAATACTTTTATGAAAGCAAATGTGTCTACGCGATTCGTCGTCCAATTATTCTCATTGATTGTTGCCGGATGTGTAATCTTTGAGCAAGCGGTGTCGGCTTCGCCTTCCGTCGTTGGATTATGGCGCTTTAACGAGGGCGGCGGGACAACCGTTCTGGATTCATCGGGCTTGGGAAATAACGGGGCGCTGGCGGGTGAGAATGGCAATGTGCCGGCATGGGTCGCTGGACAAGTGGGTTTTGGCGGCGCTTTGCGTTTCACTAACAACGGGGTTGACCACGCTTACGTCAATATTCCCGCCGCCAATTCGTTGACGGTCGGCCAGACGGCGACGAATCCTTGGACAATTACGCTCTGGGCTTATGAAGATTCCAATGGCACGGGTGATTTCGTGTCCAGTTATGGTGTGCTGTTTGGGCTGAATGATTCCGCCGTTTTTTCACTTGGCTCCGGCGCAACGGATGACGCGGAGATGTACACGTGGAGCGAAAACAACACAGCATGGCAGTTGGGGTGGGGAACGGATTCCACGGTGACGCCGCTTTTGGATCAATGGGTGCACTGGGCGGTGGTTTATGATGGAACGAATCTGACGGTTTATCGCAACGCGAACCAGGGAGGTGAAGGCGGGGTTGCTTCCATGCCGGTGACATCGCCGCTGGCAATTCCGGGTTACACGGGAGCAATTGTAATCGGTTCGGAGTTGGATGCAGACGGGACTGCCAATTGGAATGGAATGCTGGACGACGTGGCGATATTTTCTGGCGCGCTGACGCAAAGTCAGATTGCGACGGTGATGGCGGGCAATTTTTCTTCGTTCATTGGCGGCCCCGCGAACGTTGTCAGTCAGCCGCGCAGTCAACAGGTGAAGCAAGGTTCGGAAGTGACGTTCAGCGTTGGAGCCGGCGGTCAATCGCCGTTTCAATATCAATGGTATTTCAACGGCAACAAAATATCGAGCGATGACAATCCGACGGCGACAAATGCGACATTGGTATTGAACAGTGTGCAGGTCAATCAATCGGGAAACTACTCGGTGACGGTCAGCAATGCTTTGGGAAACGCGACGAGCGAAGCCACGCTTTCTGTGTTCAGTCAGTCGCTGGTTGGACTTTGGCGGTTTGACGAAGGCGGCGGAAACACCGCCATTGATTCGTCAGGTTTGGGAAATAACGGAACGCTTTTGGGACAAAATGGCAATGTTCCCGCGCGTGTCGCGGGGCAACCGGGCTTTGGCGGCGCTTTATATTTAACCAACGCAGGAGCCAATCACGCTTGCATCACCATTCCGCGCACCGATTCATTGACGATTGGCCAAACCGCCACCAATCCGTGGACTATTACCGCGTGGGCTTATGAGGATTCAGATGGAACGGGCGATTTCATTTCCAGTTACGGACGGCTGATGGTCATTGACGACGGGTTGACATTGCAATTTGAATCCGGCTCATCGGGCGACGCGCAAATGTATGCGTGGACGGACCTTGACCCGGCGTGGGAAATTGGCTTTGGAACGGATTCCGGCGTGGAACCGCTGTTCGATCAGTGGGTGCATTGGGCGTTGGTTTATGACGGCACGAATTTAACACTTTATCGCGATGGGAATCAGGGCGCTCAAGGCGGCATGGTTTCAGCGCCGGTGACTGAAGCGCTTCCTTACACAAGTTACACGGGAGATGTTATCATCGGCGCGGAATTGGACCGGGACCTCGCCAATTGGAACGGGATGTTGGACGACGTGGCCGTGTTCAACGTCGCCTTGTCTCAATCACAGGTTCAAACCGTCATGTCCGGCGATTTTTCCGCGTTCACCGCTGGTCTTCCTGCAATCAACGGCCAGCCGCAAAGTCAGACGGCGCGGAAAAATTCAAGCACCAGTTTGAGCGTGAGCGTGTCCGGTCCGGGGCCGATTCAATATCAGTGGTATTTCAACGGCGAAAAGATTTCCAGCGCAGACAATTCCTCGGCCACAAATGCCACGCTGGTTTTGTCCAATCTTCAATATGCTCAATCGGGAAATTATTCAGTGACCGTGAGCAACCCGACGGGCAGCTTAAGCAGTCTGTCCGCTGCGCTTACCGTGTTGCCGGCGGTCGGCACGCCATTGGCGGATTATGAAGCGGCGGTCACCGGCACGCCGGGGCTGATTTCCTACTACACGTTTGATCAGGGAAACGCCAATGACTTGCTGGGATTACACAATGGAACCGGCGTGAATCCGGTTTTTGCTCCGGGAATTGGAGACGGCCAGGGTTTCCTATGCAACGGCAGCGCGCGGGTCAATTTCGGCGCGGTGAGCGATTTTGAATTTCCTTCCTCGTCGGGCACCATTGAAGCGTGGGTGCGCGCCGATTGGTCCGGGATTCATTCCGCTTACGAGCCGACATTATGGGCGGATGGAAATGGTTTTTCATCGGAATACAGCGTTCACATGGCAGGCGACAAGAGCGGCATCGGGATATGGAACGGAATTGGCTATGACGTTCTGCCCATTCCATTCGCTGGAACCAACTGGCATCATTTGGTGACGGTATTTGACGACGGCACGTTCACGGTCTATTGGGATGGCAAACTTGCCAGCACGGAATTCAAGGTTCTCGGCCTGGGCGCATACCAGTTTGAATTGGGAGATTCCTCGCCGGGCGGCGGCGAAGGTTGGATTGGGATGTTGGACGAAGTGGCGATTTATTCGACGGCTCTCGACTCAAACACCGTCGCGGCGCATTATCAGGCATTTTTGGCCAACAGTCTGCCAAACATTGTCGCGCAGCCGCGCGGCGGAACTTTTCTACCGGGCGTGTCCCTGACATTAAGTGTCAGCGCGACGGGAGGGAATTTGACTTATCAATGGTTCAAAGGAACGCAAAGTTTGAACGGAGAAACCAATGCCACATTGAATTTTCCAAACCTATCGCCCGGTGACGTGAATACTTATCATGTCGTCGTGTCCAATTCAGCCGGAGATGTAACCAGCGATGAAGTTACGGTCGCTCTCGGAACGTTGCCGTCGGAAGAGACACGTTATCAAACGGCCATTTCCAGCGAGGCAGGCCTGATTTCCTATTATACTTTTGATAATTTGACGGCCAACGATGTTTTTGGCCCGAACAACGGCTCGCTTCAAGGCTCGGCGACATTTGCTTCAAGTGTTGCCGGCGGCGCGAATCAAGGCTTGTTGCTGGATGGCAGTGGACAGGTCAACTTTGGAAACGTGGCTGATTTCGCCTTCAATTCCGGGAGCGGTTCGATAGAAGCTTGGGTGCGCGCCGATTGGCCGGATACATTCACCAGCTACTCACCAACGCTGTTCGCCAATCGGGACAGCAATAACGGTTTGACGGAATGGAGCGTGAATATAACCGCGAATAAACAGGTTTTAGCCATTTACAACGGTTCGAGAAGTGTTCTTTTCGCTATTCCGAACGGTGGTGCGGGCACAAATTGGCATCATGTGGCGGTGGCTTTTGATCAAGGCAGCAACACAGTTTATTGGGACGGCGAAGCGCTTTATCCCGGCACACTCAATCAAGTGTTCGGTCCCAATCCCGGCACGACGCAATTAGGTTCGTCATCGCCGGATTCAACCACCGAAGGCTGGATTGGCATGTTGGATGACGTGGCATTTTATTCCAGCGCGCTTTCGGCGGAACAGATTCAATCCCATTACGATGCTTTTTATCAGGGAGATGTGCCCGTAATTTCAGTGCAACCCATAGGTGGCAACTTCCTCGCCGGCACGCCGTTCACGATGTCCGCCCAGGCACAAGGCGCGCAATTGACTTACCAATGGTATAAGGACGGCGTTCCCATTCCGGGAGCGACCACGTTGACCCTTAGTTCACCCGCTTTGGATTTGACGAACAGCGGCGTTTATTATGTCACGGCGTCCAATTCTGTTGGCGTCGTCCGCAGTGACAATGCCGTTGTCAGCGTGGGGAATGACGTTGCCCGTTATCAGGCAACCGTGCTGAATGAAAGCAGCTTGATTTCCTATTATACTTTCGACGCCGGCGATGCCACTGACTCTCATGGCGCGCACAACGGCACGGCGATGGGCGGCGTCAGTTTCACCAATGGTCCGGGCGGAGTGACCAATCTGGCGCTGGCGCTGGATGGTTCCGGCCAGATTGATTTAGGACAAGTTTCCGCGTTTGATTTTGTCAGTGGCGGAACGGCGGAAGCCTGGATTAAACCCGCGTGGGACACATCCGTCCCTCCCGGCTTTTCGCCGTGCGTGTTTTCCGACCGCAACGGCGGCTCGGTTTGGAGCGTTCACATGACGGCGTTGCAGAATGCCATCGGAAATTGGAACAACGCCAATTTCGTCAGTTTGCCTGTTTCCAACACAAGCGGTTGGCATCATTTCGCCATTACGTTTGGCGACGGTGAGGTGTCCATTTACTGGGACGGACAATTGGTTGGAACATTTGACCAAGCCATCAACATCTTCTCGGGAGAAACGACGCAGATTGGCGCGTCCGACCCGAATTTTCCGCAAGAGGGATGGACTGGCGACATTGACGAAGTGGCATTTTACGGCAGCGCATTGAGTGCAGATGACATCAACAACCACTTCTTGGCGATGGTGGGGCCCGAACTGTCGCCAACCATCAGTTATTCGGTTTCAGGAAATCAAATCACCCTTTCGTGGCCGAACGACGTCAGTGGTTTCACACTTGAATCAACCGCCAGTTTAACGTCGCCGGTTTGGACTCTAGTCTCCGGCGTTGTCAATAACAGCGTCACGCTGACCATTTCACCCGGAAATCAATTTTTCCGGTTAAGAAAATAAGTAAGTGACGGCGGCGGGAACGGTTGAACTGCTCTCCCGCTGCCGCCGCAAGTTTTGTTTATATGCGCACGTCAAGTGTCGGTTGTAGGATTCGTTTTGAAATGGAAATGACAACAGTAAAATCCGTTCCGCAACGTGGAAATGTCGCCTTTACCTTGATTGAACTGTTGGTCGTCATCGGCATCATCGCCATTCTGGCAGCGATGCTGTTGCCCGCCCTTTCGCACGCCAAACAAAAAGCCCAGCGCATCAGTTGTCTCAATAATTTGAAACAGATTGCGATTTTGTTTCAGATTTACACTGACGACAACGCGGACATTTTTCCGGCCCAGATTGATCCTGCTTATAGTCCGACCAATTTTTGGGCGTGTTTCATCGTGGGAAGCTCCACTCTCCCGATGGCATACTCAAATACTTTCCATTGCCCCGCGCTGACCGGACCGGAAACGGCCGATGGAAAAATATTTAACTGGGAGTTCAATGCTTTGAATATCGGCTATGGCTATAACTCATTTTTTCTGGGACTCGCGCCCAAACCCGCGCAATCGGCGTTTGGATTAAGTTCCACCCCGTGGTTCAAGCGATCCTCAATCCTTCATCCAACTGAATGTTTGTTGGTGGGTGATTCCTTGAAAAAAACTTATGCTGATTTGAACGGCGCTTACAGCATGAATCTTTGGTGGCCCAACGCCGGCATGAAAAAGGGCGATGGCAACGAAGGCGTGGACATTTTCCGGCACGCACCTTACGGAGTCGTCGTTTTTACGGATGGCCACAGCGAAGTCCGTAAAGACGCGCAAATCAATCCGCCCATCAGCGGAAGTTTGGTAAATAGCCGCTGGTGGGATCCTTTCCAGCGTTAACCACTTTGAATTGAATCAGATTCCAATCCCATGAGACTGCTTTTGAGATATTCAACCATCATAGCCTTGATGACGACGATGCTTCGAGCGTCGGAGTTGCCAAACCCGGTTTTCAACATTCATCTCGAAGACGTCAATTTTGATTATCCCGGATTTGAACATTGGGCGGAAATCGAGCGTCCCGACGGCAAACATGAATGGGCATTTGCCATTTTTCAGGGCAAGGACGACTGGACTGTTTCCGTTCAAACCGACATTGCCGGCACTTACCGTTTGCTGCGCGTGGAACGCCGGCGGGGAGACCTGCGCGAGGACGATACCATCGGCAAAGATTCACAGCTTCAGTTGGAAATCAAAGAACCGCAAAAACTCCGCAAGCCGGTGCCGACGCAAAAAGATTTGGTCACGGCGGGAGAATTCAAAACCATTTTTGCCGCCGAAGAACCGTGGTGTGTGAATGATCATACCTTTGTTCAAGGACCGGATAAAACGTGGCATTTGTTCGGCATCACGCATCCGAAACCGCTGGATTTTTCCAAGGACCCCGGACGGCAATTATGCCACGCCACAGCAGAAACACTTTTGCAATCGCCGTGGCAGGCGCAACCGTTTGCCGTGAAAGCGGACTGGGAAAAGTATCGTGAATTTCTTCTGTGGGCACCTTACGTCGTCCATGACAACGGCGTTTATTATATGTTTGTCTGCGTCGGCGACAAAGACACGCACCGCTATCAGATTCATCTGCTCACGTCGCCCGACCTCAAGGAATGGACGCGCAGCCCGGACAATCCGATGGTGGTGGACGGTTTCGATGCACGCGACCCATTTGTCATGCGCGTCGGCGATGAATGGGCGCTCTATTACACGGCCACCACGACACCCGAACGTGGAAATCACATCGTCGCCTGCGTCACCAGCAAAGACCTCGTTCACTGGTCAAATCGCAAAGTTGTTTTCATTCATCCGCGCGCCGGAACCTTTGGCGGACCAACCGAATCGTCCTTCGTCGTGCAGCGCGGAAATAATTATTATTTGTTCGTTTGCGACAACGATTGGACGGATGTTTATCTCTCGCACGACCCGTTTCATTGGGACTTCAATCAAAAAAACACGCGCATCAAATCTCATGCCTCGGAAATTGTTCGCGATGCGGACGGCAAATGGTATATCAGCAACACCGGCTGGATGAGCGGGCCTGTGAGCCTTGCGCCATTGAACTGGCACGATGGTTTGGACGACGCGCTGGCAAATATCTTGCCGGCGGAAAAATAATCGCGCAGAAGATTGTCATTCGCACAGCATGAATTCTTCCGAACAAATTCGTTCCGACAATTCCCGTCCGAACATGGATCGTCGCGGATTCGTCACTTCACTGGCCGCCATTGGCGCGACGGCGGCATTGCCGGGTATTGCTGCGGCTGCGGAATCAAATAATTCTGCTGGCGAAGGCAATGCTTTTGTTCAAACTGAAAATGCCTTGCGGATGGCGACATTGCGCGATCAAACCACGCGCCAACTCACGACTTTCAATCTTAAACAAAAAAGCAAGACGCTGTCCGTCCCGCGCGGCAAGCGGGTGACGATTGGCGAAGTCAAAGGCGAAGGCCACATCGCCCAGTTCTGGATGACGTTTCCCGGCTGGTTTTGGCAGCATTGGAACACCAAAGCGCCCGTCAATCAGTCCATTCTCAAAACGCTCATCTTGCGGATTTATTTTGACGACGCCCAACAACCTTCGGTCGAAACTCCGGTCGGCGATTTTTTTGGCGCGGGTTTGTGTGAAATTGCCAGCTTCGCCTCGCTTTACTTTGGAACTTCCAGCGGCGGCTTTTTTTGCAAATGGCCGATGCCCTTCCGCAAAAATTTTCGCGTGGAAGTGGAGAATCGTGATGCAGAAATTGACACCGACGTTTTCTGCAACCTTCTTTACCAACTCGCGCCGCTGCCGGATGCCGCCGGTTATTTCCACGCGCAATTCAATACCGGCTTTAACCAAGGTCCCGACCCGGTTCAAATCGCCGGGGCAAAAGGTCGCGGCCATTACGCCGGTTGCCAGCTTTACATGCAGGGCGAGGAACGAAATTATATTAGTTTTCTCGAAGCGCCGGAATACGTTTATATTGATGGCGACTGGAAAACGCCACGTTTCACAGGCACGGGATTGGAGGATTATTTTCTCGGCGGCTGGTATTTCCGCGAAGGAACGCTTGCCGCCCCGTATCACGGCGTTCCCATCAAAGACACGCTCAACGCCAGCGTCGCGATGTATCGCGTCCACGAAAATGATGCGATTCATTTCAAGGAACGGCTGAAATTCGCCTTCGTCAATCCGTGGTCGCCGGATCGTCTCAAACCGTTTTGCTATTCGTCCGTCGCGTTTCTTTATTTGGATAAACCCGACGGACAAGGTTCGGCCATTCCATCCGCAAAAGATTTGATGTGCTGGTATCGCATCCGCAACACGGATCATCAAAGCATTCCGTGATGTCCGCCGTTTAATTTGAACGATGAATCCAAAATAACCAATTCATCCGGTTCTTTTCAATCACCATTATGCTGTTCATGTACGCGCTCTTGCCCTCATGCAAACCAAAAACGGCTGTCGCAAAATCTTAATAAATAAACGCGGACTCTCAATGACAGGAAAAATTCCCACGCTTAAACTGATATCATCAACCGAGACAAAGCTTATGAGAACTTACTTTCCCCAATTGTTCGCCCGTTTGTTCATAATGATTTTTGTTTGTTGCGGCATTCTCTTTTATGAACAAATGGCTTTGGGAAATCCCACGGTCGTCGGACTTTGGCGATTTGATGAAGGTTCAGGAACCAATGTCATAGATTCTTCCGGTTTGGGAAATAACGGAACGTTGATGGGTGAAAACGGCAATATCCCCGCGCGGGTTTCGGGACAACCGGGATTTGGTGGCGCATTGTATTTCACGAATAATGGTGTTGACCATGCCTATGCCAACATTCCCGCGGCCAATTCACTGATGATTGGCCAAACAGCCACAAATGCTTGGACGATTACGCTTTGGGCGTATGAAGATTCGGATGGAACGGGTGACTTTATTTCCGATTACGCGATCTTGCTGGGCTTGGATGATGCCGCAGCTTTTTCATTGGGTTCCGGCGCGTCGGGCGACGCCGAGATGTATACGTGGAGTGAAATTCATGCGGCATGGCAATTGGGGTGGGGAACCGATTCCGGTGTCACACCCATTTTGGATCAATGGGTGCATTGGGCGGTGGTTTATGACGGCACAAATCTGACGGTTTATCGCAACGCAAATCAGGGAGATGATGGTGGAATTTCTTCCGTGCCGGTAACGTCGCCGCTGACATTTCCGGGTTATGATGGAGCGATTACCATTGGCTCGGAGTTGGATGAAGATGGAACGGCAAATTGGAACGGAATGTTGGACGATGTGGCGATATTCAACGGAGCGTTGACGCAGGATCAGATTGCGACGGTGATGAGCGGTAATTTTTCATCTTTCATGGGTGGCCCGATAGACGTTGTTAGCCAGCCGCGCAGTCAAGCGGTGAAAACGGGTTCGAATGTCGCTTTCGGCATTGGCGTGGCTGGGCAAGCGCCATTTCAATATCAATGGTATTTCAACGGCGCAAAATTATCAGGCACGGACAATCCAACGGCGACCAACGCAACACTGGCGTTGACTGACGTTCAATCGAATCAAGCGGGAACTTACACAGTGATTGTCAGCAACGGTTCAGAAAGCGTAACCAATCAGGCAACGCTTTCAGTGTTTGGTCAATCATTGGTCGGGCTTTGGCGGTTTGACGAAGGCGACGGCACAAACATTCTGGATTCTTCCGGCCTTGAAAATAATGGATTTATCGCCGGTGAAAATGGAAATGTTCCCGCGTGGGTCGCAGGACATTCCGGCGGCGCTTTGTATTTCACCAATGACGGTGCTGACCATGCTTATGTCAGCATTCCACGCGGCGATTCATTGATGATTGGCCAGACGGCTACTAATCCGTGGACTGTCACGGCGTGGGTTTATGAAGATTCGGATGGAACAGGTGATTTTATCGCCAATTATGGCCGCGTCATGGCTTTGGATGATGGTGTGACGCTTCAATTTGAATCGGGCGCATCGGGTGACGCGGAAATGTATACTTGGAGCGAAATTGACCCGACATGGCAAGTTTTCTGGGGAACTGATTCCGGCGTCACGCCCATTTTGGATCAATGGGTGCATTGGGCGATGGTTTATGACGGAACCAATCTGACGGTTTATCGTAACGCAAATCAGGGCGACGAAGGCGGCGTCGCTTTCGTGCCGGTCACCGCGCCGTTGACGTATCAGGATTACACGGGAATTCTTTTAATCGGCTCGGAATTGGACCAAACCGGCGATCGCAATTGGAACGGCATGTTGGATGATGTGGCGGTGTTCAATGTCGCACTGTCGCAATCGCAAATTCAAACGGTCATGTCCGGTGATTTTTCCTCGTTCACGGGCGGCCTTGCTGACATTACCAGCCAGCCGCAAAGTCAAAATGTGCGGCAAGGTTCAAATGTTACTTTCAGCGTCAGCGCGAATGGCCAGATGCCACTTCAATATCAGTGGTATTTCAACGGCGCACCACTATTGAGCGCCGATAATCCGACGGCTACCAATGCAACATTGGTGTTGACGAATGTTCAAGTCAATCGATCCGGCGTTTATTCGGTGGTTATCAGCAATTCTTTGGGCAGCATCACCAGCCATTCCGCCGCCTTGTCGGTGGCAAAGGCATCATTGGTTGGACTTTGGCGGTTCAATGAAGGCAGCGGCACAAATGTGTTTGATTCTTCCGGTTTCGGAAATAATGGGTTTCTCATCGGTGAAAATGGCAATGTTCCCGCATGGGTTGCGGGCCAAGCGGGATTTGGCGGCGCTTTGTATCTTACCAACAATGGCGCTGACCATGCCGGCATCGTCATTCCAGCCACGGACTCATTGTTAATCGGCGAAACGGAAACCAATCCTTGGACCATCACACTTTGGGCGTATGAGGACTCGGATGGAACGGGCGATTTCGTGGCCAACTATGGACGGTTTTTGGTCATTGACGACGGCACGGCGTTGCAATTGGAATCCGGCGCGTCCGGTGACGGAGAATTTTACACCTGGTCGCGTGCCAACGAAGCATGGCAAGTCACATGGGGATTCGATTCGGACATTTCCCCGCTGTTGGATCAATGGGAACACTGGGCGTTGGTCTATGATGGCACCAATCTGACTCTCTATCGCAATGGAAATCAAGGGCCCGACGGTGGCGTTGAAACCATGCCGGTGACTGCCGCGATTGGCGGGTATCCAGATTTTACCAATTCAATCATCATCGGCACTGAACTGGATCAAGGTGGTGATCGTAATTGGAACGGCATGTTGGATGATGTGGCGGTATTTGATGTGGCGTTGTCTCAAAGTCAGATTCAAAAAGTCATGTCCGGCAATTTCAGCGATTTCACTCCGCCACCGTCGTCGCCGCCGCAATTGTCGCTTGGCGTCAGCGCAGGAAATCTGATGATTAGCTGGCCATCAGCGCAATCCACTTATCAACTTCAGTCCACCACCAATCTGGCATCACCCAATTGGTCAAATGTCTCCACATCGGTGGTGACCAATGGTGACACGCTGACAGTGACCTTGCCAATCGGTCCGGGAATGGAATTTTTCCGGTTGGTAGGAAACTGAAGTTTCTATGCCGAATGTAATTTTCCGTGAATCGCGTTTGTGTGTTGCATGATGAAATTTTCCAATTTTAGGAATGTCTGGCGTGCGTGCAGTTGTTATCGGCAAAGATATTTCAAAATTCCATTTTCGTTTCGTAAAATAGTCTGGCTGTTGCTGGCAATGCTAATCTGTGTTAATATGCGGGCCGCAACAAATCTTCCCGCTTATTACGCTCATCCGACGGAATTGGACTCCAATGGCGTTATTGCGCCGTGGTATCACGGATTGAACGGACAATTGGACGAACGTCTGCACATCGCGGTGGACGTTTACAAACGCTATCCGTGGGTGGACAAACCCAAGGCAGTCATGGCCGCGCCGGATTTCATTTACAACTCGCATTGGAGCATCAAATCCGACGGCACAATTTTGATCCCGCCGACCACCGATTGGATGTGTGGCGATTTGGCGCAACGTTCGTGGAGCACCATCAAGGGACTCACCGCTTATTACCAATACAGCGGCGACCCGATTGCGTTTGTTTATATTCCGCTGACGGTGGATTACATTTTGGACTACGGCTTGACCGACGAAAAAGCCGACTGGCCGTTGTTTCCCATCAGCACGCCGACGAAAGGAAAAATCTATGGCAAATGCGATTCAACCGGGCGCAATCAACTTGACCTCTGCGCCATTGAAGGCATTGAAGTGTTGCGCGCCTACAAACTTACTGAAAATCCGCGTTACTTAAAAATGGTCGAACATTGGGGCGATGTCTTTGCCGAAAAATGCCAATTCGCCGACCCAAACATTTCTCCATGGAGTCGTTACGTTGACCCGTCGGTTGTCGGCTGGTCGGACGTGCTCACCGGCACCACGTCCATCATCGTGGATTTTTTGGATGACTTGATTCACATCGGTTACACCGGAAAAGACCGCGCGATTGTCAAAGCGCGCGACGCCGGCAGAAATTTTCTTAACAACCAAATGCTGCCCGCATGGTGGGTGGACGACACGTGGGGACGGACTTATTGGGATTGGGACAATCCGATGATGTGCGGCATGGTTTCCATGTGCGCCGACCATTTCATGAAATATCCTGACGCCTATCCGAACTGGAAAAACGATTTGCGAAACATGCTCTCGCTGGTCTGGAATCGTAATTCCGCTTCGCCGGATTCTTTCGGCGACGTTTACAGCGGCGCGTGGGCGTTTCCCGAATCTTCCGTTTGCTGCGGCACGTCACTTTCCTACAATCAATACACTGCCGGACCGACGCTGCTTCATTACGGTGCGCTCGCCCACAACGCGTGGGCGACGGAGATTGGCCGGCGCATGATGCTCATGGCGACTTACGACAGCCTTGAAAATGGCGTCGTCAAAGACGGCTTGTTCGGCGACCAAGTCGCCACCGCCGAATGGTCCAATCTCGCGCATCCGTGGCCGCTGTGTCAGGTGTTGGAAGCGATGGCGTGGCTGCCCGAAGATTTTGCTCCGAATCGCGAAAATCACATTGTTCGTTCATCGTCCGTCGTCCAAAAAGTTTCCTGCGAAAAAGGCAAAATTACTTACACCACATTTGACGCGCCGCCCGGAGTTCAAGAAGTCATGCGACTGGCTTTTCGTCCAACGTCCATTCAAGCGGACGGTCAGAAACTTGAAGAACGTCCGAATCTGGACGCCAACGGCTATTCCCTATTTCCGTTATCCAACGGCGATTGGATTGTCACGGTGCGCCACGACGGTTGCCGAAATGTTCAAGTGACCGGCGACGACCCGCAGCAAGTTGCCGATGCAAATGACAATTCGTTTTCTTTCGACAGCGCATGGGAGACAACAAAAGATGATAACGCGCCAAATGGTTCATTTCGTTCCGCTAGTCAATCCGGTGCGATAATGACCTTTCATTTTTCCGGTAATCAAGTGCGATTGCTCGGCATTGTCGGTCCCAGCGGCGGCTGGGCGGATGCGTTTATTGACGGCGCAAAACAGCCGACGCTTGTTGAATGTTGGAATCCAACGACGCGCTACGAACAGCCAATTTTTATCAAAAGTGGTTTGAGCAATGGACTGCATGAATTGAAAATTGTCGCGCGCGGCGAAAAAAATCCTTTGGCGCAAGGCGCGCAAATTGGCATTGAATCCGCGCAATTTTCCGACGCGACCGGCGACGCGGGATTCGGTTCCGGCGACGGACCTACCGGCGCGCAACGGTTGATTTTCGGTTATACCGGACGGCAGGATTACATTGATTCACACGGCCATGCGTGGCGGCCGGGCACGGAATTTGTCGCGCACGTCGGCGGCAATGTGGACACGGTGGCGCGCTGCTGGTGGCGGAATCGGCGCAGCATGTATATTGGCGGAACGGACGACGAGGAAATTTATCGTTACGGCATTCACGCGCCGGAATTTTGCGTGAACCTCACCGTCGCGCCGGGCAATTACACCGTGCGTCTGCATTGGGCGGATACGCCGGAAACACCGTGGATGGAGCGCGAAGGAACGAATTGGGAAACGATTTCACGTCCGACCACCGTGCTCATCAATGGCAAAACAGTGATTGAAAATTTGAACGTGCGCGACAAAGTGGGAACATTTCACGCTTATGCCCGCGAATTCAAAAACATTCAGCCGCAAAACGGTGTGATTGAATTGCGGTTCAAATCCACGCCGAATCACGAAGCGATGATTCAGGCGGTGGAAATTATTCCTGAAAAAGAGGGCGACGAGAACAAAATTGCCGCCATTCAAAAAAATGAAGATTATGCAAATCAGGATGCAAATTAAATCGGCTTTCACATTGATTGAATTGCTGGTGGTCATCGCCATCATTGCCATTTTGGCGGCGTTGCTGTTGCCCGCGCTGGCGAACGCCAAAAGCAAGGCGTTGCGAATCTCTTGTCTCAACAACTTGAGACAGGTTTCAATTTTCATGCAGCTTTACACAGATGCGAACAACGAAACTTTTCCCGCTCATCGAAATCAAAATATTGACAGCAATGACACGAACATCTCCATGACCAATTGGTGGGGCATCACGTTGCTGGCAATGGCGGACGATTCATCGCAAAGCAATCTGTTTCATTGCCCGGCCATTAAAGGATCGCGGACGGACGCGGGAATCACGTGGACATGGAATTTTGATCCGCACTTTGTCGGCTATGGCTACAACAATTATTTTCTGGGATTGCATCCATTTTTGTCCAACCCGCTGGTGGTGGGCGGCGTTCATTTCAATCCCACGCCGGAATTCAAGCGAAGCGCCATTCTGCATCCCGGAGACACTTTGGTGATTGGCGACAGTATGCCCGCTTCCGACGACATTACATCCACTGCTTGCTGGAGTTCGGATTGCTGGTGGCCTTATTCATCGCAACCCAGTCATCAGGGCATCGAAATGTATCGTCATTCCGGTCGCGGCGTGATTGTCTTCGCCGACGGCCACGCCGAAGCGCGCAAAAATGCGGACATCAATCCGCCGGTGGACCCTGCCAGCGCAACCGTTCAGGCGTTGACCAATTGCCGGTTTTGGGACCCGTTGCAAAGGTCCAGTCGCTGATTATTTAATTGAAAACAAACCAAATCAAAATCACATGAATCGAATCTATCTATCCATTGTCGCGTTTGTATTATCTTGTGGCATTGCATTCGCGCAACTTGACCCGGGCAATCCTCTGTCGGGACTGGAAAAACTCAAGGATTTCAAAACCATGCGTGCGTCATCGTCCGACCCGGACTGGCACAATGGCAATGGTGATTGCCGTTGGATAAAACCGGGCGGCAGTCTCGTGTTGGCCGACCTCAAAGGCCCCGGTGAAATCGTTCATTTCTGGTGCACGATTGCCGACCAAGAGCCGTTTTATTCGCGGCTGCTCACGCTGCGGATTTATTGGGACGGCGAGACAAACGCCAGCGTCCAATGTCCGATTGGCGATTTTTTTGGCATGGGCATGGGCGTGGACAAACCGTTCACGTCGCTGCCCGTTCGCGTGAGTTCCGAAGGTCGCGGGCGCAATTGTTATTGGCCGATGCCGTTTCGAAAATCAGCGCGTATCGTTGTGACCAACGACGGCGAAAAACCATGCGATGCTTTTTATTACTACATTGACTGGCAGCAATTGCCATCGCTGCCCGCAGACAGCGCGTATTTTCACGCGATGTATCGTCAGGAATTTCCGTGCGTGATGGGGCAAAATTATCAAATCGCCGACATTGAAGGGCGCGGCCAATACGTCGGCACGGTATTGAGCGTTTATCTGACTTCGCCCGGCTGGTTCGGTGAAGGCGACGATTTCTTTTTCATTGACGGCGAAAAAGAGCCGAGCCTGCGCGGAACAGGAACGGAAGATTATTTTTGCGATGGCTGGGGGTTTCGCGAACAAGCCGGACCGTTTTACGGCACGCCGCTTTGGGAAGGCTACGACACCGGCGACCGTGGCAGCGCATATCGCTGGCACATTGCCGACCCGGTTGCATTCACAAAATCGTTGCATCTGGAAATCGAACACAAGGGCGCGCAGGATTTTCCCGATGGCACTTCCACGGGATTTATCGAGCGTGACGATTTGTTTTCCAGTGTGGCGTTCTGGTATCAAATCGAGCCGCACAAACCTTTCCCGCCGTTGCCGTCCGGCCCCGACCGACTGCCGTTTCACGAATGGGTTATTTTGAAAGGTCACGATGCTGTCGCCTCGGCAAAACATTCCGACGACCCGATTGAAGTGCAATCGCTAGGCGGCGTCACTGACGGCAAACAGTTGTTTTTTCGACCGCGAAATGACAAAGGCTGGGTGGAAGTTTCATTTGAAAGCGAGAAAGATCAAACGACTGAACTAACGGCCAAAATGGTTCACTCTTATGATTACGGCATTTATCGCGTGTTGCTCGACGGCAAGCAAATCGCGAAATTGGACCTTTATGATTCTGAAATCGTTCCGACGGCGGAAAAATTGGGAACGCAAAAACTATCGGCGGGAACCCA
Organism: Verrucomicrobiia bacterium; assembly: GCA_035545995.1. Taxonomy (GTDB): domain Bacteria; phylum Verrucomicrobiota; class Verrucomicrobiia; order Limisphaerales; family UBA11358; genus UBA11358. Next base: position 73,691 of record DASZXH010000074.1, on the reverse strand, counting down.
CACGCTGCGGTTTGAATGTGTCGGCAAATCACCCCAATCGGCGGGATATTTTCTGGGCTTCGACGCGCTGGTCGTTCGCGTTCCCGCTTACAGCCGTCCTTCAAGCGTGGATTTGCGGACGTTGCAAAAACACAATTGATTTATGGGCGAAAAAGCTTTTTCGCGTAATTGTCCTAAAATCTGCGCCGCGATTATAGCGTTAAACGGGCTTTTGGATTCCAACGTCCTTTTGGCTGACCAACTGTTCTGGCACACGGTTCGATTGGACAATCAAGGAAAACTTTTGAGTTGGGCGGACGCCGATTCCCCTTACAACCAAATCATCCGGGCGGATTGGACGATGTTTGAAAACATTCCTATACAATCCAATGGTTACCGGACTTATTTCACTTATCCGAAATTCAATGGAATGCTCGACCCGTCGCAACCTTTTTTCGAGGGTTTGTCCTGGGCGCACAATCCCGCCGGCCTGTTTGCCATGCTGACCGATTCGGCAATTCTTTATTATGCCTACAGCGGTGACCGTGTTGTCATGAACCGGGTTCGTGAAATGTTGGATCACATGATTGCCGATGGGACTACATCCGTTACCGATTCGTGGGTGCTGGTTCCTTATTCAAGTTCGGACGCCGGCAATCCGATTTATCGCGGCGGCACAGACACGATTTATTGCGATCAGGAAGGCCACACGCCTTGCGGACGCGGCGATGGCGTGGGTTATTTGGAGCCGGACAAAGTAGGCGAACTGGGATTTGCCTATCTTCAATTCTACGAATTCACTTTGGAGAAAAAATATCTGCGCACGGCGTTGCATTGTGCGGATGCGCTGGTATCTCACGTCCGTGAAGGAGACGAGCAACATTCGCCGTGGCCGTTTCGGGTGGACGCGGCCACGGGCGCGAGAATTCGCGAGCAATACACGGCCAATGCCATCGGCCCCATCCGGCTTTTTGATGAATTGCTCCGGCTTAAATTGGGAAATCAAAAAGCGTACTCCCGCGCCCGAAACATCGCATGGAATTGGCTGATGAAATATCCGATGCAAAATCAGGTGTGGACGCAATACTTTGAAGACGTGCTGATTTATCCCGATTATCGAACCAACCGGAATCAGTATTCGCCGCTGGAAACCGCGCGTTATTTGCTGGAACACCCGGAAATGGATTCGCAAGCCGTCGCCCACGCAAAGGAAATTCTGGATTGGGTCGCCGGTTTCTTCGCCAAAGATTCAACGACGATGGCCGGGCTTCACGAAAAGGGATTGCAATGGGGCGCGGAAGTGCTTTCCGAACAAGTCAATGACATGGACAAAATGGCCAGTCACACGGCGCGTTTCGCCTCGGTGTGTGCACTTTATTACGAAGTCACCGGCGATGCCAGTTACAAAGAGCGCGCGTTCCGTTCTTTCAATTGGGCGACTTATGCTTCGCGCCAAGACGGATTGGTTTTGGCAAGCTTGGACCAGCCCACCGGCTATTGGTTTTCGGATGGCTACGGCGATTACATGCGCCATTTTCAACGCGGCATGGCTTCCGTGCCCGAATGGGCGCCGGCAAAAGAATCGCATTTGCTCGGCTCAACTTCCGTCGTGCGTTCCATTCACTACGGCGACGACCGGATTGATTACCGGACATTCGACGACCAATCCCGCGAAGTGCTGCGATTGACTAAAATGCCGCAGTCCATCCGCGCCGGATGGAAACGGCTGCCGCGATTGGATAATTTTCAAGAACACAATCAAGGATACACGGTGAAGGCAATAGCCGGCGGTGGATTTGTCGTCCATATTCAGCACGAACATTCAGGCGATATTCAAATCCGACTGGAGAAAACCGTGCCTTGATTAAAACCGTTCCTTGGAATTGCGTTCGGCTTGTTTGCGAAACTCTCCGGGCGTGACGCCGACTTTTTGGGTGAACACCGTGTGCAGGTATTCGCCGTAATTGAAGCCGGTTTTTTCGGCGATGTGCGCCAGACTCCAATCCGTGTCCGCCAGCAATTGTTTGACCCGTTCCAGCCGTAGCCGCAGCACTTCGGCCTTGGGCGAGCGACCCATTTGCGCCGCGAACCGCCGTTCAAAAACACGACGGCACAATCCTGTTGCCTTGGCCACTTCGTTGATGGTAATCGGATCAAAGGCATGGTCGCGGATGAAACGCAATCCAGCAGCCAGTTGCCGGTCGTCCAAAGCTAACACTTCCGTGGAACGGCGCGTTACAATTCCGTGCGGCGGAATAAGAATCGGTTTCGTCGGTGGTTTGCCGCCGGACATCAGACGTTCGAGCAAAACCGCTGCGTCATATCCAATGCGCAGCGTGTCGGGCATCACGCTGCTCAACGGCGGGTCGGAAAGTTCGCAGAGAATTTCATCGTTATCCATGCCGATGATGGCGACTTCTTCCGGCACGGCCAAATCCAACTGGCGGCAAAGATTCAAAACCTGCTGGCCGCGAATGTCATTGCACGCCATCATGCCGATGGGTTTTGGCAAAGTAGCCAGCCAGCGACCCAAGTCTTCTTGAAACAACAAACCTTGCCGTTCGTAGCCAATCGTCTGCGCTTCGGCGATGTGTTTGGGCGGCTGATAAACGTGGCAAGAAAATCCGGCCTGTGCCAACCGTTCTTGAAAAAACTGCGAGCGTTTGTCGGAATAATTCGCGCCGACGAAGCCGCAAAATGCGTAATGCCGAAACCCTCTGTCCATGAGATGCTCAGCGGCCAGCGTCGCCACTTTGCAGTCGTCCGTGTCAATCAGCGGCAATCCAAAGCCGCTGACCGAACCGCGCAAATCCACCGCCGGCACGCCGAGTCGCTTGATGAACGCCGCCATTTCTGGCGTTTCCACGCGGGCGATAACGCCGTCGCCCTTCCAATTTTTGAGCCAGGCCGGAAACGAATCCGTCCATTTCCATTCCTCGCTTTGCACCGACCATTCGTGATGCTCGCGCACGAATTTCGCGACGCCCAGAAACAAGCCGCGCCCGTAAGCGCGTGACGATTCGATGAGTAAAGCGACGCGACGCCTGCGTTTTTGAAAAATTCGGTGTCGCAAAAGTTTCATGGAATAATCCATAATTACCTGACACCCTCGCCGGATGCAAAAACTTTAATAAATTTTTGAAACCGCCGGTTGATTTTTGATTGAAAACATTTTGTCCGGCATTATTGCGAAGATTATTCGCATTTTGAATTATTTTCGGGCAATACGCAAAAACTTAAGAGAAAGACGCGAACCCTCAATGACAGCCATACCGCTTTGCGACAAAAATAAAAGCGCAATTCCAATCGCCGCAAGCCTTTGCTTTGCATGACGCATAACACTGAAATGGAAAACCTTCCGCTGGTTCGTTTGGCGCACATCACCAAGCGATTCGGTGGCGCGACGGTTTTGGCCGACGCACAATTTGAATTGCGCCGCGGCGAAGTCCACGTTTTGGCCGGTGAAAACGGCGCGGGCAAAAGCACGCTCATCAAAATTCTCGCGGGCGTTCACACGGAATTTGACGGCAGCATTCAAATCGCCGGACGCGACGTTCGCCCGAAAACGCCGTTGGAAGCCAACGCGCTCGGCGTGGCGGTGATTCATCAGGAATTGTCGCTGGTCGGCGCGATGAGCGTGGCGGACAACATTTTTCTGGGTCGAACGCCGACGCGCGCCGGTTTGGTGCAGGACGCCGAACAGCAAAAAAACGCCGTTCAATGGACGCGCGAACTGGGATTGGACATTGACGTGCGTCAGCCGGTGGAACAATTTCCGATTGCGATTCAGCAACTCGTCGAAATCGCCAAAGCGTTGAGCCAAAATGCCAGCGTGATTGTCATGGACGAACCGACCAGTGCATTGAACGCGCCGGAAGTGGAAAAACTGTTTGCGCTGATTCAGTCGCTCAAGGCGCGCGGCTGCGGCATCGTTTATATCACGCACAAGATGGAAGAAATCGAGCGCATCGCCGACCGCATCACCGTCTTGCGCGACGGCAAATGGATTGGCACTGCACCCGCGAAGGAATTGCCCGTTCCGAAATTGATTCAATGGATGGTCGGGCGCGAAATCGGCGAACAATTTCCGCGTCACACGCTGCATCTGGGCGAGGAACGGTTGCGGCTGGAAAATTTCAGCGTGTTTCCCGACGGATTTTCCCAACGCGCGGCGGCGCAAAACGTTTCGCTGACCGTTCGCGCCGGAGAAATTTTGGGCATCGGCGGCTTGCAAGGTTCGGGCGCGAGCGAATTGTTTCACGGCTTGTTCGGTGCTTACGGCGCGGCGACGCGCGGCGGAATTTATTTGGACGGAAAAAAAGTGAATTTCAAATCGCCGCGACAGGCCATCGAATCCGGCGTTGCGCTGCTGACCAACGACCGCAAGGCGACGGGTTTGGTGTTGCCGCTGTCCATCATCGCCAACGCGACGCTTGCCGGACTGCGCGAACTGTCGCCGGGTGGCTGGCGTCGTCCGCTGCGCGAACGCGAGACGACGGCAAAAACTACGTCGCTGATGAAATTGCGCGCCGCGTCTCTGGACTTGCCGGTCGGCGCGCTTTCCGGCGGCAACCAGCAAAAAGTGGCGATTGCCAAATGGTTGCAAACGCACCCCAAACTGCTGTTGCTCGACGAGCCGACGCGCGGCATTGACGTTTCCGCCAAACGGGAAATTTACCAGTTGATGAACGAATGGACGGCGCAGGGCATCGCGATTTTGCTCATCACGTCCGAAATGCCGGAACTGCTGACGTTGAGCGACCGGATTATCGTCTTGCATCGCGGCGGCTGCGTCGGCGAATTTTCCCGAAAAGAAGCCACGCCGGAAAACATTTTATCTGCCGCGATGGGATTGAACGCAACGGCCACCGCCGGAAATTTTCAAAATTGATGACTGACAAAATAAAAACGGAATCGCCCTTGAAAAAATTTGTGACCAGTCCGGCGGGACGCGCGTTTCTTGCGCTGCTGCTGGTGCTGATCATCGGCGCAATTTTCAACGCGGACGGCGCGTTTTTCAAAATTGGCACGCATCGCGACGCGCTGCGGCAGATGTCGGTCTATGGCATTTTGGCCTGCGGCATGACGTTGGTGATTATTTCCGGAGGCATTGATTTGTCGGTCGGCAGCCTGCTGGCGCTGGTCGCAGTTTGCGCCGCGCAAATGGCAATTCACTGGAGTTGGTCCGGCTGGCTGGTGTTGCCGGCCTGTTTAATCATCGGCGGACTTTGCGGCGGGCTTTCCGGCATCGTCACCGCGCGATTGCGCGTGCAACCGTTCATCGCGACGCTGGCGATGATGGTGTTCGCGCGCGGTCTGGCGAAATACGCTTCCGGCGGAATGAAAGTTTCCACGGCGATTGCCAATCCCGACGGCACTTACCGCTATGTGGACGTGCCGCCGTTTTTCCGCGCCATTGACCATCGCGTGTTGGGCGGAAATGTTTCGGTGGTGACGCTGATTTTCATCGTGTGCGTGGCGGCGGCGTGGTTGTTGATGGCGAAACATCGGTGGGGTCGCTACCTTTACGCCATCGGCGGCAACGAAGAAGCGTCGCGCTTGTCCGGCGTGCCGGTCGTGGCGATGAAAACGCTCGCTTACGTGGTCGCCGGCATCTTCACCGCCGTCGCGGGCTTGTGTCAAGCGGCGCAGGAACAACAAGGCGACCCAGAAGCGGGCGGCGGTTACGAATTGATTGCGATTGCGATGGTCGTCATCGGCGGCACGAATTTGATGGGCGGACGCGGCGGCATCGGGCTGACGGTGTTGGGCGTTTTGACCATTGGTTATCTCGACAAAATTTTGAGCATCAACGCCGTGCCCGAAGCGGGACGTTTGGTTTTAACTGGAATTATCATCGTCGTCGCGGTTTTGACGCAGCGGCGCAAGACAACTTAATTTCAACCTGATTTCAAAATTATGAACGCAAAAAAATCAATTCAAATCATCGCAGCGATTTTCGTTTTATTCGCCGCTGTTTTCACCGGCTGCAAAAAATCAGGCGAAACAGCGGATGAAAATTCCGCGCCGCCGCAAAAACAATTCGTCATCGGCATGTCGCAATGCAATCTGGGCGAACCGTGGCGCGTGCAGATGAACGCGGACATCGCCGCCGCCGCCGCGAAACATCCCGAACTCAAGGTCATTTTCAAGGACGCGCAAAACGACACGCTCCAGCAACGCGCGCAAGTCGAGGAATTTGTCAGCGCCAAAGTGAATTTACTCATCATTAGCCCCAAGGAAGCGCAGCCGCTCACCGAACCCGTCGCGCGCGCGCTGGACGCGGGCATTCCCGTCATCGTGCTCGACCGCAAACTTTTGGGCGACAAATACACCTGCTTCATCGGCGCGAACAACAAACAAATCGGCAAAGCCGCCGGCCAATGGATTGTCAAAACGCTCGGCGGCAAAGGCAACGTCGTGGAGTTGATGGGATTGCAAACATCCACGCCCGGCCAGGACCGGCACGCCGGTTTTCTCGAAGGCATCGCCGGTTCGGACATCAAAATCATTTTCAGCGCCGACATGCAATGGCTCGAACCGAAGGCGCGCGGCGAAATGGAATCCGCGCTTTCGCGCTTCGACAAAATTGATTTGGTCTATGCCCACAACGACGACGGCGCGCACGGCGCGTATCTCGCCGCGAAAGCCGCCGGACGCGAGAAGCAGATGAAATTCGTCGGCATTGACGCGCTGCCGCAGGAAGGCGTCGCCTACGTTCAGCAGGGAATTTTGGACGCGACGTTTCAATACCCGACCGGCGGCGCGGAAGCGATTGACACCGCGCTAAAAATTCTGCACAGCGAAACCGTGCCGAAGGAAATCACGCTCGGCACGCGTCTTTATGACAAAGAAAATATCGCACAGGGCGGACAGGCAATTAACTGAACTACAACCCATTTGCCATCAACCGGAGCTTTGAAATTTCAAAAACTATGAAAATAAAAAAACGATTGTTTTTTCCGATCACCTTCCTGATTTGCCGGATGGCGTTTGCCGACGATGGTCTGAACGCGGGATTGGGCGGACTTTATCAAGTTGATTCAAGTATGGAATCCCATTCGGTCAGCCCGGAAAACTTCAGCGGCGAAAAAGGTCAAGGTGGCGCGGCGGTTGAAGGCACTGGACAACATGCCGCCAGTCAATTGGGTCAGGGTTGGAAAGTCTCGCCTTCAGTTGTCATCAAGGCGGGAACGACTTTCACGCTGGCGGACGTTCAAGGGCCGGGACGCATCAATCATATTTGGATGACGCCGACGGGAAATTGGCGGCATTCCATCCTTCGTTTTTATTGGGACGGCGAAACCAACGCGTCGGTCGAATGTCCGGTCGGCGATTTTTTTGCCTGCGGTTTGGACAAATACTGTCAAATCAGTTCTCTGGCCGTTTGTGTGAATCCCGGCAGCGCGTTCAATTGTTATTGGCCGATGCCATTCCACAAGCGGGCGCGGGTCACGTTGGAAAACATCGGTGACAAGGACATGGTTCTTTATTACCAGATAGATTACACGCGCCAAAAAGTGTCCAAAGACGCCGGCTATTTCCACGCGCAATTCCGCAGCGAACATCCGCTCCAGACGCGCGGCCTTTACACCATTCTCGACGGCGTGCAAGGCTCGGGACAATACGTCGGCACATATCTGGCCATCAAAGTGCATACTCCCGGCTGGTGGGGCGAAGGTGAAATCAAATTTTATCTGGATGATGATAACAAATTCCCGACCATCTGCGGCACCGGAACGGAAGATTATTTCTGTGGCTCATACAATTTTGAAAATCAGGTCACGCACAAATATCAGCCGTTTTCCACGCCCTACACCGGATTGGCGCAGGTGATTCCCGCCAATGAAGTGTATCAACCGGAGCAAAGTTTTGGACTTTACCGCTGGCACATCACCGATCCGATTCATTTCAAAAAAAATCTTAAAGTGACCATTCAAACGTTGGGCTGGAAGGCCGGCGGCTTTTACGATCCTTTGGCCGCCGACATTTCGTCGGTGGCATTTTGGTATCAAAAAGAACCGCACGCACCGTTTCCGCCAATCCCCGCTCCGCATAACATGAATGAACCTTAAAGTTCAATGATTCCAAAATACACGATTGGTCTTGATTACGGGACGAACTCCGTTCGCGCGCTGGTCGTGGACGTGGCAGACGGCCGCGAAATTGGCACGGCGGTTTGGCCTTACGAGCACGGCGCGGCTGGAGTTATTTTGTCACGCGACCCGAATCTGGCGCGGCAGCATCCGGCGGATTATGTCAAGGGCACGGAAGTCGCCGTTCAAAGCGCGCTCGCGGACGCAAAAAAAACGGTTCGTCATTTCAAGCCGGAGCAAATCGTCGGCGTGGGCGTGGACACGACCGGCAGCACGCCCCTGCCAGTGGATCAAAACGGCCAGCCGCTCGCGTTTCAAAAACGCTTTGCCAAAAACCCAAATGCGCTGGCGTGGCTGTGGAAAGACCACACGAGCGTGGCCGAAGCGGCGGAAATCACCGCGCGCGCGCAAAAAATCCGCCCGCAATTTTTGGCCAAGTGCGGCGGCGTCTATTCGAGCGAATGGTTTTGGAGCAAGATTTTACATTGCTTGCGAACTGCGCCGGAAGTGTTCAACGCGGCGCATTCGTGGATGGAACTCGCGGATTACGTTCCCGCCGAACTCACCGGCACGCTCGCGCCGGAAAAATTCACCGCTGGTATTTGCGCCGCCGGGCACAAGGCGATGTTCAATGAAAATTGGGGCGGCTATCCTGACGCGGCATTTCTGGCGAAATTAAATCCAGAACTCGCCGCGTTGCGTTCACGTTTGACGACGCAGGCCTATGCCATTGATAAATCCGTCGGCGGATTGACGGCGGCCTGGGCGAAAAAAACTGGCTTGCGCGCGGGCATTCCGGTTGCCGTCGGCGCGCTGGACGCGCATTTGGGCGCGGTCGGTTCGGGCGTTGCGCCCGGAACGCTCGTGAAAATCATCGGCACGAGCACGTGCGACATCGCCATTTGGCCAAACACAAAAAAGTTGGCGGACATCCCCGGCTTGTGCGGCATCGTCAATGGCAGCGTGTTGCCGGGCTTTTACGGATTGGAAGCAGGGCAATCCGCCGTCGGCGATTTGTTCAACTGGTTTGTCAATTACCTCAAGCCGTCGGACAAAACCATTTTGTCGCACGCGGACTTGAATCAGTCAGCGGCGAAATTGAAAGCAGGCGAAAGTGGCTTGCTCGCGCTGGATTGGAATAATGGCAATCGCACGATTCTCGTTGACCAACGGCTTGCCGGTTTGCTCGTCGGGCAAACGCTTTACACGACGCCGGCGGAAATTTATCGCGCGTTGATCGAAGCGACGGTGTTTGGCGCGCTGACGATTATCAATCGGTTTGAAGAATATGGCGTGAAAATTTCATCGGTCGTCAACTGTGGCGGCATTGCGGAAAAAAGTCCGCTGACGATGCAGATTTACGCCGACGTGACCGGCAGACCGATAAAAGTGTCGCGTTCAGCACAAACGTGCGCGTTGGGTTCGGCGATTGCGGGCGCGGTGGTGGCCGGTGTTCACAGAGATTTTGCGACCGCACAGAAAAAGATGACCGGCTTGAAACCAAAAGTCTATCAACCGAATCCGCAGGCGCATAAAACTTACCGCGAACTTTACACGCTTTACAAAGAATTGCACGATGCTTTCGGCGTGAAGGACTGGAACGGCAATCTTTTTAACGTGATGAAGAAACTGATTAAAATTCGCAACAACGCGAGGAAATGAAATTGAACCACGGATGGACACGGATGAACACGGGTAAAACAGGATTGATGGATTGGTGGATGAATGGATGGTTGAAAAAAATTCGCGCGTCTATTTTGCCAATCCACCAATCCATTTATCCAGTAGTCCAAACATCTATCTGTAAAAACCCGCGTTCATCCGTGGTTAAAAAATAAAACCAAAACCAAAAATCATTTATCCATTTTCAAAATGATAACAAAATTAAAATCCAAACAGGTCTATCTCGCGGCCAGCGGCGATTTGCGTTTGCCGGCGAATCAACAATGCTGGCCGGAACAAGCCAAAATGGAAACCGCGCTCGGCCAGGCGCTCAAAGCCGAAGGCTGGACGGTTGTGCGCGCGCATCCTTACGATAAACAAAAAAAACACGGCTTCATTGATTCGCAAAAAATGGGCATGGAAGTTTTTCGCCGCCTCGACCCCGCCGCGCCGCTCATCGTGGCCGAAAGCGTGTGGCAATACAGCCATCACGTTTTGGCCGGGCTGACGACGCATCGCGGCCCGATTCTCACGGTGGCGAACTGGAGCGGCACGTGGCCGGGATTGGTCGGGATGCTGAATTTGAACGGTTCGCTGACCAAAGCCTGCGTCTGTTACAGTTCGCTGTGGAGCGAAAATTTTAAGGACAATTTTTTCAAAAACGGTTTGCGCCAATGGCTCGAACAAGGCGTCGTCACGCACGATCAAAGTCACGTGAAAGATTTGTCGCTTTTGAAATTGCCGGACGCCGATGAAAAATTTGGCCGCGATTTTGGCCGCGATTTCAAAGCGAAAAAAGCCATCATCGGCGTTTTCGATGAAGGTTGCATGGGCATGTTCAATGCCATCGTTCCCGACGAATTGCTTCATCCCACCGGCGTTTTCAAGGAACGCTTGAGCCAATCGTCGCTTTACGCCGCCATGCAACGCGTTTCCGATGCCGAAGCGCGGGAAGTTTTTGACTGGCTCAAACGCAAAGGCATGAAATTCAACTTTGGTCAAAACGAAGAAACGGATTTGACCGAGCATCAGGTTCTTCAGCAATGCAAAATGTATATCGCCGCCGTGCGCATTGCGGATGAATTTGGTTGCGCCGCCGTCGGCATTCAGTATCAGCAGGGATTGAAAGACCTCGCGCCCGCGAGCGATTTGACCGAAGGTTTGCTGAACAACGTGGACCGTCCGCCGGTGAAACACAGCGTGACCGGAAAAATTCTTTTCGCCGGCGAAGCCGTGCCGCATTTCAACGAAGTGGACGAATGCGCCGCGCTGGACGGTTTGGTCACTTATCAGTTGTGGCGCGAACTGGGATTTGCGCCCGAAAACACGCTGCATGATTTGCGTTGGGGACAACATTTCAAAGGCGACGGCGTGGACGATTACGTTTGGGTGTTTTTGATTTCCGGCGCCGCGCCACCCGCGCATTTCATCGGCGGTTACCGCGGCGCGAGCAGCGAACGTCAGCCGCCGATGTATTTCCGCTTGGGCGGCGGCACACTCAAAGGTGTTTCCAAACCCGGCCATATCGTCTGGAGCCGCGTATTTATCATGGACGGAAAATTGCACTGCGACTTGGGCGTGGCGAAAGTGGTGAAGCTGCCGGAAAAAGAAACCGAACGCCGCTGGCGCGTGACCACCCCGCAATGGCCAATCATGCACGCCGTGCTCAACGGCATTTCACGTGATCAAATGATGGCGCGGCACAAGGCCAATCATATTCAGGTGGTTTATGCGCCGAACGAAAAGGAGGCGCACCGCGCCTGTCGCGTCAAAGCCGCCGCGTTCGCCGAACTCGGACTGGAAGTGCATTTCTGCGGTAATGTGGATTTGAAATGATTTTGAAAATCACTCGGCGTCCACCACGCAACGGAAACCTAACGTGGCCGCGCGATCTTTGCCGGGTGACATCAGCAGTAATTTTCCATGCTCGGTTAGCTTTCCTGAATTGGGAAAATACCACATGGAACCTTGCGGATGATAATAACTGCCGCCGCGAACGATGGCTGCGCGCGTATGTTCGTCCAGATATTCATCCGTCCATTGCCAGACGTTGCCAACCATGTCCATCACGCCAAACGGACTCGCGCCTTGCGGAAAGGCGTCCACATTTGTTGGCGGACGCAACGTGCGACCGGTTTCCGGTGATGGAACAAAACGGTCATTCCACTCGTTGCCCCACGGATAGAGGCGATCATCATTGCCTTGTGCGGCGTATTGCCATTCCCATTCATGCGGCAGACGTTTTCCCGCCCACGCGGCGTAAGCGCGCGCGTCTTCCAATGAAACCCACGTCACCGGTTTGTTGTCCCAGCCTGTGGGATAATTTCCATTCGTCCAGTCTTTGAGGAAATTGTAATCATCGCGCGGATGATAATTGGTCGCGTCGAGAAATTTTTTGAACTTCGCGTTTGTCACCGGATAACGATCCATGAAAAATGATTTTATTGTCAGACGCTGCCGATGATGTCGTCGGGGAGAATCTTCCCACGGATATTGCACATCCACGCCAACGCCGTCGCTGCCTTCAATCTCAATTCCTGAAACCACAAATTCAAACGAGCCGCCCGGAATCCTGACCATGTCTGCCGGCGGAACATCAACCGCTTTGGTTGATTTGATTGGAACCTGACGCTGCGGAAGAAATTTCCATTCATCCGAAAAATCGGCGAGACGTTTCTTGGCCAAATCATTCATGTCTTTGAGCAATGACTTGGGCGTTTCGTCGGATATGGTCGTTGCCAGAATTGCTCCGTAGCCGTTGCCTTCCATTTCGAAATCCAAATCGGCAAACAGAACGCCGTCGTTCGTGAACAAGGCTGGTTTTAATTCGATGCCATGCCAAAGGTCAAAATAGCGCGTTCCATTTTTGTGCTGAATACGAAGTTGCGAGCCTGAAATGTCATACTCCGCGCGATTCACCAATGTCCACAGGGTTTGTTGACTGCTTGGAAACTCGCTGGCAAAAATGCCTTTTTGCAACGCTGGAAAATGCGGTTGCCATTCTGGACTAACCAATAAATCAGCACAGGCGCGCTCGATTTTTGAAATGCGTCGCAACGCTTCGGCATCGCGCGGCGTGATGCCGTTCCAAATGCCCCAAATGTTTTCCCAGCTTTCAAATCCGACGCCGTTGAAAAAAGCGTGCTGCAAATCGTCGGTATGATTACGCGCCCAACGGTCGCAGATATTGACCATGTGATGCGGCTCAAGCCATTTGTATTTGCTGACTGCCGGAACGAAATTGTAATTCCAGTAACCCCACGTCAAATTATCCCATGGCAATTCCGCTTCATTGTTAAATCCAAGCTCCGGCTCAAACGCCAGAATGTGGCCGCTTGAATCCGAAGCCTCACGAAATTTCTGGGGAATGCCAGTCATCGTGTCGCCGTTCGCTCCGTCCGCGCCGACTTCTTTGAGCAATCGTGTGACTGCCGCTGACAACGAAACGCCTTCGTCGCGCGTGCCAATATCCCACGGCATCATGGGAAACAACACCTTGACGCCGCGGCGATGAAAATCCGCCACCATTTGACGCACGCCCGCAATGCCGCCGGGCAAGGCGCGCACCATGTCGAATTGATTGCGATTATCAATTCCGATATTGCAATAAACCGACCAAATCAAAACGCTGTCAATTCCGCCATAGCGTTTTTCCAAATCGTCAAGGTAACGGTCAACGGTGTATTTGCCGGCGACGGGATCGTAAAAATACCGGTCTTCCACCATCATTTGTGATTGAATAAAACTGCGCTGCGTCCATTTCAATTCAGATCGTTCGTAATTGGTCCCGTTGTAATCCAGCTTTTCCAATTTCCTCTCGCGCCAACGGCGCATTTCATCTGACCAACGTGGAAAATCATCCGGCGTTTGCGGCCCGGAAATGGTTTCCGGTTCAATTTGAAGAAGATTGGTTTGCGCCCCAAAAGTCAGGGCTGTTTGCAGAATTATCCCCGTCAGGAAAAACAAATGCTTCATCCGGGAATTTTACATTTTTTCACGATGCACTTCACGTCAAAATTTTGATTGTAATGTGATTATCTGAATTGTTCTGTTTTTGAAAACGCCTTCGATTGCTGCCCTAAAATCGCGCAAATTATCTGTGCAATTTTATTCTGTTCGCGTTAAAATTTTCCCTCTCAAAAAATTATGGACTCAAGACGCGATTTTCTTAAAAAGGCGGCGTTGCTGGCGGCGGGCGGCGGACTAATGGGAGGTTTGCCCGTTTCGATTCAAAAAGCGTTTGCGATTGACCCGACGCCGGGCAGCACTTACCTCGATGCCGAGCACATCGTCATTTTGATGCAGGAAAACCGGTCGTTTGACCACGCTTACGGCACGTTGCGCGGCGTGCGCGGATTCAACGACCCGCGCGCGATGACTTTGCCCGATGGCAATCCGGTTTGGCTTCAAAGCAATGCGAAGGGCGAAACCTACGCGCCGTTTCGTTTCAACATCAAGGACACGAAAGTGACGTGGATGGGTTCGTTGCCGCATTCGCGGCAATCGCAAGTGGCGGCGCGAAACGGCGGCAAGCACGACCGCTGGCTGGATGCGAAGGCTTCCGATAATCAGCATTACGCGCACTTGCCGCTCACGATGGGTTATTACACACGCGAAGACATTCCGTTTTATTACGCGCTGGCGGATGCGTTCACGATTTGCGACCAGAATTTTTGTTCCGCGCTCACCTGCACCACGCCCAATCGCCTCTATCTTTGGACGGGAACTGTTCGCACCCAACCTTCCATTCAATCTCCGGCGATATTGAGCAACGATGAAGCAGACTTGGACACGCCGGTCAGTTGGGCGACGTTTCCTGAACGGCTCGAAGCGCAGGGTATTTCGTGGCGCGTTTATCAAAATGAACTCTGTTTGCCCACGGGATTGACCGATGAGGAGGATGCGTGGTTGTCAAATTTTGGCGACAATCCGCTCGAATACTTCACGCAATATCACGTGCGTTTTTCAACGGCTTACCGCCATCACCTTGTCCAAAAGGAAAAATCACTTGCGGCTGAACTGCAACAAATTCAGGCCCAGGCGTCGCACTCCGAAGTTCTCAAAAAACAAATTGCCGATAAACGCGACGAATTGGAAAAAATCCGGCGCGAACTGGCCGCTTGGAGTGAGGCCGATTTTGCCAAGCTGCCTTCCCACAACCAAAACCTGCACCACAAAGCCTTTGTTACAAATGAGGGCGACCGGAATCACCGCAAACTTGAAACTGTGACTTATCACGACGGCGAAACCGAGCATCGGATGAAAATTCCCAAAGGCGACGTATTGCATCAATTTCGCGAAGATGTCCGCGCCGGCAAATTGCCGACAATCTCATGGATTGTTCCGCCGGAAAGATTTTCCGACCATCCTTCTTCGCCGTGGTATGGCGCATGGTATCTTTCCGAAACATTTGACATTCTCACGCAGAACCCGGAAGTGTGGCGGAAAACCATTTTTATTTTGTGCTACGACGAAAATGACGGTTATTTCGACCACGTGCCGCCCTTCATGGCGCCGCATCCCAATCATCCAGACACGGGAAAAGTTTCGGCGGGAATTGACACCGCCGTCGAGCAGGTCAATCCCGAACAGGAAAAATCTGATCTTCATCGCCATCGTGAAGCGGCGACGCCAGATTCCATCGGACTGGGATTTCGCGTGCCGTTGGTGATTGCCTCGCCGTGGAGCCGCGGCGGTTACGTCTGCTCGCAGGTGTTTGACCACACTTCCATTTTACAATTTCTGGAAAATTTTTTGAGCCACAAAACCGGACAACCGGTTCGTGAAACGAACATCAGCGACTGGCGTCGCGCCGTTTGCGGCGATTTGACTTCCGTGTTCCGCCCGTATCACGGTGAGAAAATCACGCTGCCGACGCCTTTGGAACGCGAGAAATTTCTCGACTCCATCAATCGCGCGCAATTCCGTCCCGTGCCCGATGATTTCAAAAAATTGAGCGTAGAAGAAATTGCACAAGTGCGCGAACAACCGCGCTCTGTTTCATGGCTGCCGCGACAGGAATCGGGCGTTCGTCCGGCGTGCGTGCTGCCTTACGAACTGGCCGCCGATGGGATTTTAAGTGGCGACCGGAAATCGTTCACCATTCGCTTTGCCGCCGGTAATGAATTATTTGGCGGACGGGCGGCAGGCGCGCCATTTCGGGTTTATGCGCCCGTCAAAATGCGTGTGGCGAACGGAACATCTGAAATCGGTCGTAACTGGAACTACGCTGTGGTTGCCGGAGGCCAAATTTCGGACAATTGGCCGCTCGACGATTTTGAAAACGGCATTTATCATTTGCAACTGCACGGGCCAAACGGTTTCTATCGCGAATTTCATGGCTCGGCGCAAGACCCTTTGCTGGAAGTGGCGTTGCAACCGGCTCACAACGCCACAACGCCCGATGCCATTTTGCATTTGGTCAATCACGATTCCAAACTGTTGACGGTCGTGATAGACGACCTCGCTTATGGCGGCGGTCAACGCACAGTGAGCTTGAACTCTTCCAGCGCGACGGACATCGAATGGAAATTGAATTCCAGTTTCGGGTGGCATGATTGGCGTGTCCGTGTGCAAGACGCGCCTGATTTTGAACGACGTTACGCCGGACATATTGAAATTGGCTGCGACAGTTTCAGCGATTCAATTATGGGCAAGTGACAAGCTTATACAGATGAAGGTAGTTGTATAGTTTCATTCAGATAATCATCTGGATGAAATGCAAGGCCGTGAAGAAATTCTCAATACCGCCGAATTCGATTTGGCGATATCAAAGCTTGAGTTTTATGTTGATATTCAGTAATCATTATTGATTATTAATTGATCTTACCAGGTTCACTTCATTTGTCCAATACGCTGGCAGGTCACCATATGAATTGTCACTGATATAAAAGCCATCCTGCATTACGGCTAACGGTAAGGTTTATGTAGTTGGTCATCAATGTTGCACTGGTTACATAATGTGGAATATTAATAATTTGTTCTGGTGGATAGTTGGTGGTCCAACTTGAGTTATCCGCAAACCTTTTGAACGTTCAAGGACACGCTCACGCAAATCGGACTCGGCTACGGATTTCAATTGGAGCAATGCCGGCACAGGCTCGGATAAATTGCTTCCCGGTTTCGCGGGACATTAGAGTCTGAACACAAATCTGGCATGGGCATTTGATGTCTGGTTCTTGAATTTCTTTCCACAGGAACATCCATTTCAATATGCCGACGGCGGCTACGCCACGTTGAGTTTCATTCCAACTTTGGCGACGATGGTTCTAGACTTAATTGTCGGCAACGTGCTGCGCGACAAACATTCACCGCTTGAGAAAGTCCGCTGGCTGGCGATTGCCGGAATAATTGAACTTGTATGGCTGGTTGGTTGGCGCGCTCGGCATTTGCCCTGTGGTAAAACGCATTTGGACACTGAGTCGGGTGCTGTTCAGCGGCGGCTGTTGT
Organism: Verrucomicrobiia bacterium; assembly: GCA_035545995.1. Lineage (GTDB taxonomy): Bacteria > Verrucomicrobiota > Verrucomicrobiia > Limisphaerales > UBA11358 > UBA11358. Next base: position 56,505 of record DASZXH010000074.1, on the reverse strand, counting down.
TTGTTGATTTTGGCGGGACTATAATTAATCATTGATGTTTGGAATAAACGCGTATGGACATTTCCTTTGAAAGTCGTCGGCATGAATTCCATCGCCGCCTATATGATTTCATGGCTGTTCGTCGGTTTCATCACCGACGCTTTGCTTCGGCATTTTGGCCGGCTAGCTTTGAAATTCTCGGCAAAGCTTACGAGCCATTGTTGTTGGGCGCAGTCGTCATGCTGGTGGAATGGTTGATCCTCTAGTGGATGTATTGGCGCAAAATTTTTCTGTGCATGTAAATGAAATCAAGAGCACATAAAACAAGATTGAAATTATGAAACAGACCCGCCGCGAATTTGTTCACACACTTTTTGTCGCCACGCAGGCCGCCGTCATTGGTAGCTTGATGCCCACACGACTTTTCGCCGCAGACAAATCACTTTCGTCTACTGGCGGACTGCGCTTCCTTGTTTTCGGCGATTGGGGACGCAATGGCGAGCAGGACCAAACTGAAGTCGCCTTTCAAATGGCGCGCGCCGCAAAGGATATTTCCGCGCAATTTATCATTTCCGTCGGCGATAATTTTTATAACGAAGGCGTAGCTTCCGTCACCGACCCGCAATGGCAGGCTTCCTTTGAAAACGTTTATCATGACCGCGCGCTCCAAATTCCCTGGCAGGTTATTTTGGGAAATCATGACTATTACGGCAACTGCGACGCTCAAATCGAATACTCAAAAACGCACCCGCGCTGGAACATGCCGTCGCGTTATTTTGTCCAGACCCATCGCATTGACGATTCCACCACCGCCGATTTCTTTTATCTCGACACGACGCCGATGATAAAAAGCTACGTTCATCAGAAAAAAATCGGCCCGAACATCGCCACGCAAAGTGTGGTTAAACAACTTACCTGGTTCGAGGACGCGCTGGCCACGTCTAAAGCAAAATGGAAAATTGTGTTCGGTCATCATCCAATTTATTCCGGCGGCAAACATAGCGACACCGCCGATTTAATTGAACAGGTTTTGCCGCTGTTGCATGAATACAATGTGCAGGCGTGGTTTAATGGCCACGACCACGATTTGCAACATTTGGCAGATGGCAAGATGAATTTTTTCTGCTCTGGTGCTGGTTCGCAAGTCAGCCTTACCCAACGGATTCAACAGTCGAAATTTTTGGAATCCTGTCCGGGTTTCGTTGCTGCCATTTTGTATCCGGATCAAATGGAAATCCGTATGATTGATCACTTGGGCAATCTGCTTTACACGACTACTGTTCCGGTGAAGATGTCCGCGCGGCCACATGTCTTGGCAATTTGAAGTTTATGCGTCAGGATGCCACCTTAAATTACTGGCAAGCAATGGCGAAGGCAGCCGAGGTCGGTTCAAAAAGGCTTTCGGAATTATTGTTGAACCCTTTCAACACGAAATTTGTGGGGAAGGAGATTTCTGTAATCCCAAGGAAGTCATTGAATGAGCCGGAAGAACTGTTGTGTATTGGTCGGCGTGATGTTGTAGGGATTGCTTGCGTCCGGCACGTCGGACCAGGTTACGTCATTGGTCAACGAGCCACACGATTGCAGCGTCCCTGAACTAGGCCAGGAAACTATGACATTCCCGCCGGAGGCGCTTATGGAAAGCGGACCCGGAATCGCGGTTGCAAAGGTATAAACAAGGCCGCTGGAAGGTGGTGCGAACTCCACGTTATTGAAGCTGGAATCGTCTCCTTCGAGCAGAATGGCAATCGTGTTGTTGGTGAAGACCGGACTGTTGTTAGAAGCATAAGTGGCACTACGCGAAATTGCCAGCTCGAAATCCATGTTGTCCGTCGAACCCGCGATAGCCCAGCCCAATTTATTGATGCCACCCTCGTTGAAGCCACCATTCTTTTCCTGATAGCCATTTCCCCACTGCACGAGCATCTCCGAACCAATGCCCCCGACCGGGTAGCCAGTCGAGGCATTGTCATCAGTGTCAATGAAGATATTATCATACGAATTGGCGAACGCGTTGGTGCGCGGCGAGTAGAGCGTGAACCGGATATAGAGGTTGGTTTGATCGTTGGCAATATAGACGTTTTGATATTGGATCGCGTTGCTCGAACCCATTGGCGCGGTGTAGGCCAATGGCACGCCCGTCCAATCAGTGAACGAACCGTCAATGGTGATGTGCTTATATGTGCTGGCGTTGGTGTTTGAATTGATGGTAAGCGAGGCTGCGCGGCTGTTAGTCGAATTGATGGAGTTAGTGACTTGGACATAATAGTCGCCAACATTCGTTAGCTGAACGGGTGAGATTGTGTAGGAGGCATTGGTTGCATTAACAATGGCGTTCGTGCCAGTAAACCACTGATATGACAAGGGCTGCGAACCGAAAGCTGCAACTGAAAAAGTGGTTGAGCTTCCCACTTTCGCAGTTTGATCGGCAGGTTGCGTAATAATGGTCACGGGCAGGACGCCTCCGTTGAACGACTGCACTAAATTCACTTCATTTGTCCAGTAAGACGGCAGCGTGTCATACGGATTGGGGAGTGAGTCGTCGGTGATGTAAATCCAGCCGGCGTTGCGGCTCACGGCAAGCCCCACATCGTTGGACATGGTCGTTGCTGTTGCCACATCGTAAGGGAGATGAACAAACTGCTGCGCGGGATATTGGGCCACCCAACTGGATGGGTCGAAGCCGGAATAATTGATGCCATCGTTCTCAAAAATCATGAGACTGTCAGCCGTGGGTCGTGTGATGTAATCCGACTGGGTGTTGGAACCGGGATTGCCGGTAACGCTGTAATTCGCGTTCTTGGCCTTGATGTATTGGTAAATGGTGGCGTAGTAATTAAGATTGGTGGTGCTTTCGTCATCTGTCATCTCATCAATAAAGAATCCGTCCACCGCATAAAACGAAAGGTAAAGGTCAATGTCGCTCTCCACATCCGTTAGAGGGCGTGTGCCGTAGGAAGTATGAACATAAGCTGTCACCTTGCCGCCGGCTTGGTGCAAATTGGCCAACGCCCGGACGTAAGCACTATCCTGCGACGCACCGGGGCCGCTGTTCGGATTCATAATGGCAATCAGCGGTACACGCGAAGCGGCAAAATCAAGTGAATTCCAATATCCTCCTGATGTTGGATAAAAATAGGCCGGCACCATGATGCCGAGTGGCGCGGAACACGCCGTTATTGTAGTTAGCATTGTTGCAAGCAACACACCGACAGCGGATCGTCTCATATTCACAGGTTTTAATTTATTTGTTTCGGAAAAACTCGACGGTGGCGTTCAATCCGTCATGGAAATTTCCCTGCGGCTGGAAACCGGCGGCGCGCAGCTTTTCTGCGCCCGCCTGCGAGTGTTTCACGTCTCCAAGTCGTTCTGGCGCGTATTGAACTATCGAGGATGAACCAGCTGACCGACAAATGGCCGTAGCCAGCGCTTTAATCGTGATCTGCTGGCCATAACCGACATTGAAAACGCCCGTCGCCGCAGATTGAGTCGCAAAGAACGCGTTCGCCGCAGCAACATCCTTCACATAGACAAAATCGCGCGTCTGCTCGCCGTCGCCATGAATGACAATCGGCTCATTCTTCACCGCACGTTCAACAAAAATGGGAACGGCGGCGGCGTATTGGCTTCTGGGATTTTGACGCGGGCCGAAGACGTTAAAGTAACGCAAGCTGGTGGTCGCCAGCCCCCCCTCGCTGGTGAACATTTTGCAGTAAAATTCGCCATCGAGCTTGGTGATGGCGTAGGGACTTTTGGGTTCGGGCAACATGGTTTCGACTTTTGGAGTCACGGGGTTGTCGCCGTAGACCGCTGCGGAACTGCTGAAAACCAGTTTTTTCACTTTTGCCCGCGCAGCTTCCTCGAGCACGATGAGCGTGCCGGCCGCGTTGATTTCGTTGCACTCCGTCGGATTAAGCATGGACTCTGGGACGCTGATCATTGCCGCCAGATGAAAAACAAAATCCACGCCTGCCATCGCGCGACGGACGGCCTGACGGTCAGAAATGGAACCTTCGATGAATTCGTGTTTGAACCCGGCGAGGTTGTGCTTGAACCCGGAACGCAGATTGTCCAGCACACGTACTTCAGCGTTGCCCTGAAAATATTCCACAATATGGCTGCCGATGAAACCAGCACCGCCCGTAACCAACACTTTCATAGAAATTCCTCCACAAGCTTGTTCATCTGTTCTTCCTGCCGTTCGATGGATTCAACCAGTTTGAACTGGGTGCGGCAACGGTCAAGGTTGTGCCCGTTGCGATGCACTTTGAAATAGGTGTCGCCGCCGAGGAAATCCGTCAGAAAGCGGAGGCCGATTTCAAAGGTGATCAGCTTGCCGGAAAAGGCCAACAGCCGTTTTTCCGCCGGAGTCAGAAAATCACCGGCGAATGTGAGATAGCCCTTCACCAAGGCCTCAAACATCGGCATCTGCATCGTCACCCGCGTCAAGTCAACCTCGTCTTCCTTGGCCGGACTGGTGGTCGTGCGGACCATGTCGCCAAAATCGTAGAGCGTCAAGCCGGGCATCAACGTGTCCAGATCCACAACGCAGATGCCCTCGCCGGTCACGTCGTCCAACATGACGTTGTTGAATTTGGTATCGTTGTGCGTGACGCGCTCCGGCAGTTTTGCATTGATCAAACCATTCACCAGGGTTGCTCGTTGCAGGGCAAAATCAATCTCCGTCTTCGCGAGGCTGGCGCGGTTGGAAGCGTCATTTTCAATGGCCTTGACTAACGCCGCAAATCGTTTGGGTGTATGATGGAAATCCGGAATGGTGTCGTGCAATCGCGGTGCGGGCAGGTCGGCGAGCAGTTTCTGAAAGCGACCGTAGGCCTTGGCGGCTTCAAACGCCTGACCGGCCGATTCGACGGCATCATACGTTTTGGCTTTTTCGATGAATAGATAAGCCCGCCAATAATTTCCTTGGTCATCGTGATGATAAAAAAGACCGTTTCTCACCGGTATCAACGTGAGCATGCGCCGGCTGAAATCAGGCTCGCCGGACAATTTTCCGGCCAGATGAGTGGTGACGCGATGGATGTTTTCCATCAAGGAAACCGGTTTCTTAAAGATATTGTGATTGATGCGCTGCAAAATGTAGCGCGTCATCGTCCCGGCCTGATTAAAAACGGCGCAATAGGTGTCATTAATATGACCGCTGCCATAAGGCTTGGCACCACAGAACTCGCCGTAGATCTGAAAATGCCGCGCCACATCCCGGATGTCGTGTTTCGAGTTCATATCCAAAGCCTTTCGGGATATTCGCCATTGCGGACGAGCTGGTTGATGCCTTCGACCACAAATGGACGGTCTTCACGATAAGTAACCCCAAACCAGGCCGAACGTGTCGGCAACACGTCCACTTGTTTTTTTTCATTACGGATCAATGTGTTCACAACATTCGGGATATAGAACTCCGCCTTTTCATCCGCGCCACGCTCCTTCAAAAATTTCAGGAACTGCCGGTGTAAATGATCGAAGATGTCCGGATTGAAACCCCACATGTTCATCGAAACCATTTCGTCACCCGTCAGCGTTTGGAACTCTCCGGCTCCATTTTTGTATCGGGCCGCCGCCCCCTGTTTTTCAATGCCAATAATCTCGCGGACACTTTCCAATCGGCCAGCTGCCAATTGACAAACACCCCGGGCAACGCTGCCAAATTCGGACAGTGTGTTGCGCAGGATAAAACCCACCATGGCGTAGTTGAGATTGTCGGGCTGCAAGTGCGCAGCGAGCAATTGGAACGATTGCGCGCCATAAAAATCATCGGCATTGATGACTCCGAACGGTCCGTGGATGATATCGGCCGCCATCAAAATTGCGTGCCCGGTTCCCCACGGTTTCCGGCGATTGGGCGGCACGACTTCACTCGGCGGCAGGCAGTCCAGCTCCTGAAAGATATACTTCACGGCGATGCGCTGCTCGAAGCGGCGACCGATGGTTTCGCGGAACACCTGTTCAATGTCCCGGCGAATCACAAACACCAATTGATCAAATCCTGCCCGAATCGCGTCATACACCGAATAATCAATGATGGTCTCCCCGCCCGGCCCGACCGGGTCAATCTGCTTGAGCCCGCCATAACGGCTGCCCATGCCTGCGGCTAGAACTAACAAGGTTCTTTTGTTCATCTGTTCACAATTACTTTACTGCCAAGTTGTTAAAAGTCATCACGCCCCATTCATGCTGGCGGTGAAAATCAAGTTTGGCGTGGAGTGACGTGGACGAAATCACTGGCTCCGTGACACCGCGCGTATAGTCGTAACGGCCAAAAGAAAAAAGCCATTGGGTGTTTTCCATTGGCTCATTTGAACCGCACACCGCGTCAGCCGGAATTTCCGCATAGACCTGCCACCGGTTCAATTGGGGTTCAATCCATGTTTGAGAATGAAACACTTCGTCCCGAATCAAAAAATCCGCGAACCTTCCCGATTTCCTCACCCGTTCAACGGCATCGGCGTCGGGGTAATGCAACTGCAATCGCTGATTATGCGGCGTGACCTGAAATTCAACATAGCTTTCCATTTCAGCAACTTTGAAAAACATTTCAAACACGTCCCCCAGTTCCCACATGCGCTGATTGGCGCCGGTTGCATCGTGGAAAATATCAAGGTCCGTTAATTCGGCGAAAACCAGCAGGGAGCGTTCCCGCCAGCCCATTCGCACCTCGCCGGGGAAAAAGCCCGCCTCCTCTGCTGGCAACCATGCCTGTTGAAATGATAAAACAACGGCGGACTGGAACGCGCGCCGCACTTGTTCGTGATCGGTGCGATCAAACGCCGGCAGCAGCTCACACTGAATTGAGTCCGGCCAACTGGGCAAGACTGCGACAAATGATTCTGCATTTTGCATATTTTTAATAATTGTAAAACTGCTGCCAGGCCGGTTTGTTTTCATACACCCACCGATAATAATCGGCGCGCTTCAATTTCCCCGCCGCCAGCGTGTCGAGGCAGACTTTGATGTTGGGATGCAGTTGCAAAACTGAGGCCGGATTGATCGCCGCCAGCGGGCCTTCAACGGTCGCCGCTATCGCCCGCGCCTTTTTCGCGCCGAAGGCCAGCAGAATGATTTCCCGGGCTTCCAGAATGGTGCCCAACCCCATCGTAATCACGTGATACGGCACCTTGTCCGCGCTGCCGAAAAAGCGGGCGTTGTCCCGATGGGTTTGCCGGGTCAGCGTCTTGAGGCGCGTCCGCGAGGTGAACGAAGAAGTAGGCTCATTGAAACCAATATGACCGTCAGTGCCAATGCCCAATACTTGCAAATCTATGCCGCCCGCCGAGCGGATTTTCGCTTCATATTGTTTGCAATACTTCGCGATGTTCCGGCTCATGCCGTCCGGGATGTGGACGTTCTTTTTGGCAATGTTGACGTGCCGGAAAAGATTTTCCCACATGAAACTGTGATAAGACTGCTTGTGATCCGGCGGCAGTCCCACATATTCGTCAAGGTTGAATGTCGTCACTTTTCGCCAGTCGAGCTTCATCGCGATCAATTCGCGGTAAAGCAGCAACGGCGTGCTACCCGTGGCCAGACCAAGCACGGTGTCAGGTTTCTGCCGCAACAACTGCGCAATGATCTGTGCCGCCACGCTGGTTGCGGCTTCGACGGTGGGTTGGATGATGGTTTCCATGTTCAGGTTTTCCCCAGCCGTTTGCCCAATTTCGATATCTGCGCCGTGAATTGATGCCGTTCCATAAAATTATTTCTTCACTTCTGGCAAACTTGCCGCCGCCACCGCCTGGCCAATCCGCCGCGATTTTTCATCCGGCACATGCAGCGCGATTTTCTTCGCCACCGCCGGAAATTCCCGGCTCAAAACTTCACGCGCCTTATCGAGCACGATGTCGCCGCCCTTGCCGGTCGTGACGCGGCCCAGAATCAACGCATGATAAAAGTCGTAGAAATCGGCGTAATGTGCCAAGGTGTAGCCTAGATAGACGCCGATGGTCTCGTAAATTTTCGCCGCGCGCTGGTCGCCTTTCGCCATCAACGCCTGGACTTCCTTGAGCCGCTCCGGCAGGCTCATTTTTTGTGGCAGCGAAATGTTTGCGGCAGGCAAAAGTTTGTTGACCGCCTGCTGCGAAAAATACAACGCGCCCACGCCCTTGTCGCCGGACCATTCATCGGCAGCAGCGGCGGGATTGTAATCCACCGGCGCGAATGCCAGCTCGTTCAGCCAGCCAAGAATTCGACCCTTCTTGTCCATGAAACCAACCGCTTCGCTGGAACCCATGGCGATGCCAAGCACCCCCTTTTTGCGGAGCGAAAGCGCCCCGGCCAAAGCCGTCACGTCGCCGTCGTTCATGACCACCACCGGCACGTTCCATTCGTTTTGAATGCGCTTGAAAATGCCGGCGGCTTTCGGAAAATCCTTTTTCGGAATGGCGCGCAACAGCGACGCCACGCGAATTTCATTGTTCACCACTACGCCGGCGGAGCTGCCGCCAATGGCGTCCACGCGCGGCAAATGCGCGGCCGCGCGATGCAGCGCGGCAGAAATATGATGGTAATGATATTCGGGATTAGCCTGAATTGTCGGATGCCACGGCGCCTCTTCCGTAAAAATCGCCTTGCCATCCATCACGGCGGACACCTTGTAATCGCTTGCACCGAGGTCAAAACCGATACGACAGCCTTTGAGATGGCCACCCGCCGCCACTTCCATTTCGCTGCCGGCGGGAACATTTTCCGGCGTGGTCACGATGACTTGAAATTCCTTTCCGTATGCCGCGCCCATCAAGTCACGATCAAACTTCCGCGCGCCGTTTGGCGAGTAGGTTTTGCGGATGAATTCACCGATGCCTTTCGGGCCGCCGATGAAAATTTTCCAGCCGCCACGCGCCCACAAAAGAAATTTCACCGTGCGCTCGACATACTGGAGCGTCAAGGCATTGGTGTCAGGAAATACAAACGTGGCATATCGCGACACCAACCCGCTCTCACGCTCAATGCCGATGACGAGCGGTTCGGCCTGTCCGGTTTTTCTCGCGGCAGCGACGTAGTTGCGGTTGATGAGCGCCGCGGGTTGAAACCCCGGATCCAGCGGCGGAGCAAAGTTAAGTTTGATTTTCATGTCAGGTTGAAAGTTTCAAAATGCTCTTCGATTTCTTCGAGCAGTTGTATTCATTCCTGGCCGCGGGCAGAACAGCCCGGCCAGATGCAACGGAATTTTCAGATTGTTGGTTTTTCATTTAAATCCGCAGAAAAATTTTTCGCCGATACATCCACCACAGAATCAGCCATTCCACCAGTATGACACCCGCGCCCAACAACAAGGGTTGATAAGCGCTGCCAAATACTTCAAAAACACGATGACCCAAGTGGCGCAGCAACGCATTGGCGATGAAGTCAACACATACCCAGGACATCACATAAATGGCGATTGAATTCATCCCCACCACCGTCAGCGGGAAGGCCCAGGTGCGCCGATTCCAAATATCCATGGCCAGATAAAAGCCCGCCAGAATGAGCAGGCACCAGCCGCCACTGAACAGCACCCAGCTCGGTGTCCAGATACGTTTCACCACCGGGCAGATGCCCAGCGCACCCAGCAGCCAGCCAGCGGCAAGACCGATGACTCCGCCAACGGCCAGCCAACGGACTTTGCCAAGCGGAAAACGTTCACTGCGCAACACTTCGCCGGTGATCAAGCCAAGAATCATTGTGCCCAGCGTCGGGATAAAGCTCAACGTGCAGTAACCGCCGTCATCCGCATACATGAATGGATGCGCCTGTGGAAACAGATTCAGGAACCAAACGTCGAATGCCCAGGCCGGATTGGTGTTGAGACTCCAGTGACCGGCGAAACCGGGTAGCAACTGGTCGGGGCTGGTGCCGGCGTGGCTCCAGTCAAATCCCGGACCCGGCAACGGATACAGCGCAAACAACAGCCAGTAGGAAATCAGGATGAGCGCCAACGCCGCCCATTGAACCCGCACGGAACGCAGCGCGAGCAAATACAAGAAGCCGTAGCCCAGCCCAATTTGCGAGAGAGTGTCCTTGAAAGTCCAAAAAGTTTGCGGTTGATCCAGCGACCTTAAAAAAACGCCCAGAAGAATCAGCACCAACGCCCGCCCGAAGGCGTGCAGCGTGCGTTGCCATTGCGGTTGTCCGGCGATAGCCCGCCGCGCCAGCGAATACGGCAGCGCTACACCCACCAGAAACGAGAACCCCGGCTGGATTAAATCGAACAGGGAGCAGCCAATCCACAAGGAGTGGCTAAACTCGTGACCCAGGAAAGTCCAAAACCCATTTTCCGACAAACTCTTTGCCACTCCGGGAATATCCATGGCTTCCGTCAACATCAGAAGCATGACGAAGCCGCGAAACGCATCAATGGAGCTAACTCGATTTACCAAACCTTTGACGGGCGCGGCAACCGCAGTGGTCTGTTCCGATTTAAGCGTGGCTGCATTCATTTCGCGATTGTTGCTTCCAATACGAGCACTTCAAATGGTTTCAAGACCAGCGTGGCCGGCTGTCGGCTTTCCAGCGTGATTGCCGGCTTTTGACGATCCTGCTTCCAAGGGCTGTGCATGACAAATTTTTGCGGCGCGCCAGATGGCAGTTCAAAAAGTTTCACCGCATCCGCCGTGAAATCCGCCGGCTGATCGGTGGGATTGCGCAGCACCAAAATCGCCTTGCGCGGCGACCATGACGCCCAGCCATAAATTTCGCCCCTCGACGGATCACCACCGATCCAGTGTGTGTCCACCAGCACGTCGGCATTCCGACGCGACCAATTTGCGGCTTCGGCCAGATCATCCCAGTTCTGTTTGTCCAGCAGCGAGGGCGTGATATACATTTCCTGTAATTGCGTGCCGTTGCCGAAAAATTCGCGCGCCTGCTCGGCAAAATCTGCATCGCTCATGTTGGTCAGGTGGCTCGCGTTCTTCGCGTAAATGATGCCGTGCAACATGAGCGAATTAAGCGGGTAAAGCGGTGCTTTCGTAACCACGTTGTCATAAGTCTGCGTATCGCGATAAGTCATCCATTGCTGGCACCAGGAACCCTGGCCTTGAAAGTCATGATCCGCACCACCGCGCCAGGTTGAATCCACGTAAAGCAGCCAAAATGGCGACGGCCAGGTGCCGGTAGTCTGGTTGATGTAAATGTCCGGTTTCGCGGCGCGCAGATCCTCGACCAGCCGCAACATGGCATCGCCATCACGCGTGAGTCCGTTTTCGTTCGCCTTGGCTCCGGCGGCAAGACCGTCAAACTTGAACTGGTTCACACCATATTTCTGAATCATCTCCAAACAGATGTCGTGGAACCACTGATAGTATTTCGGGCCGGCGAGAGAAAAGCCGCTGTCATTGGTTTCGTAACCAAACTGGCTGGCATATTGCAAACGCTGGACTTTTGCGACGTCATAGCCGCCGAACGGAGAAATCCAGACGCCAATGCCGGCACCATATTCGGCAGCCGCTTTCTTCAACGACGTGAAACCGTTGGGAAACCCCGAATTAAATTTCCAGAGCGTTTTGTTGTCATCCCAGCCATCGTCAAACAGAAAGGAATCCATTCGCACGCCGCGCTTCCGCACCAGTTGCCGGCCAAACTGGTTGATGACATCCAGACTTTGGGGTTCATCATATTTTTGTTTGTCCCATGCAATATCAAACCAAGAGTTGTAATGCAGGAATGAGCGGTAAGGGTGCGTTCGCGCGCGCTCAACGTAAGCCAGAAAACCACGGCGCATCTGGCCGGGAGCCGCTACACCCAGAACAAAACTTTGCACTAGCGTTTCGCCGTCCTTCAAAACGGCATTGCGTGCGAGATGGCATTGCACCTCGTCATTTGCCGACACTGTGTTTTGCGCCATCGGATGTTCATAACCGCAAAAAAATGTGCCCGCGACCACCGGCGATCCATCCACGACGCCAACCGTTTTTGCGCCCGGCACCGCCTGTTCAAACAACGTGATGTCTTGAATCAGAACATTGCCACCGTTCGCTTTGAGCGTGAGTTGCTGCTGGAGATAGCTGGCCTCCTGACGAAGTTCCGCCTGCCAGGTGGCGAGCAGATGATTGCGTTCATCCGAGAATTGCAGCGTCAATCGCCGACCGGCAAAGTGGCGCGCAAACGTGGACGAAGCCGGATCCGCCGGCAAATTGTCGGTGCGGGGAATGCCAACCAGCTTGAGATCGGAGGCTTTGACGATTTGCCCGTCTCCCAACACGAGTTGAAATGGTTCGCTTTGAATGGCGAGCGTGACGCCATCGGCTTTATTCTTGAGCGTGGAGGATAATTTGCCGGAGGACCAATTCCACTGCCAGGTGATGTCGTCATTCTCCAGCCGCCCGGAGTCTTGAGCATGGCAACCCAGGATGAACGCCGTCGCCAAAATAGTTGTAATCAATTTTTCTTTCATTCTAAATCCTTCAATCATGTTTAGCCGGATTAAACCGATGCCGTCGTCCCTGTTCATTGTGTCAGCCGGAAGAATTGTTGTCCGCTGCCGGGAATAAAACTGTAAGGGTTGGTCGCCGTCGCCAAACTTGTCCAGGTGGCGGGGTTCAGTGAAGGAGCGGATTGCAACGTGCCCGGGCCAGTCCAAAAAATGTTAATGATGCTGTTGGACTGTGTCAGGAAAAGCCGGCTCAATTGGGGTGGAGCGATTTGATAGGCTATGCCCGTAGCCACGGCCGTTTCCGAACCACGATTGTCTTGAACCAGTATGCGCATGGGATTGCCCCCGAAAACCTTTTTGTTATCGGGATAAAGCGCTGCCAGCGACACCTGAAATTCAAATTCGCTGGCGCTGGTCGAGGGAGCGACCGCCCAGCCCAGATTTGAAACAGAACCGGCGTTGAAGTCGCCATTCCTTTGATCATAACCGTAGCCAGATTCGATCATCATTTCTGAGCCGAACAACGCGCCCGCAACTGGATAGCCCGTGGCCGCATTCAAATCCGTGTCAAAAAAAAGATGCGAATAATACTCCGAAAACAACGCGTAAGGCGACGCCAGAATAACGTGGCCGTAGAGAAAATTCGTGTCATTGGCAAATTGCACCTTGAGATAATTAACCGGATTGCCGTCCGCAATTCCCTGATACGCCCAGGGAACGCTCGCCCAGTCGGAGAATGAGCCATCAACGGTTATTGTTTTATATGTGCTAAGGACATTATTTGTTCCCGCGACCACGGTTATCGAAACCGTATTGGTGTCCTCATGCGCCGGAAGGCAACTGTCCTCCGCCCGAATGGCAAAGGCATAGGTCATTCCGTTTTGCAATCCTTTTACCGTGTAACAATAAGGATAAACCCCCGGCCCCGTTCCCGTGGGATAATTGTAATTGGCGGGGATATCAGGAGCGACATGGGAAAGTTTGGTGGCGGTGACAAAGTTGACTGTTCCGCCGGTTGAATAATAAATGTTGTAGTAAACCGGTCCGGTTTGGTCTCGCGCTACATCCCAATACACTGTTGCGCTGCCATTGCCCGCCACCACTTCCTGCACGCCGACGCGAGGCGCTGGCGGCGTTGGATCGGTAGCAGCCGTGCTGTCCCAAACCGGCGGCAGCGCATCCATGTTGGTGGCCAACCACGCCGCCGGGTTGGTGTTCAAGGTTTCATCGAGGTATGGATTAGTCCGATACAAAGGCCAGCCCTGGATGCCCATGCTCTCGACGTAATCCTGATTTACAGTCGCCGCTGACTGTGGCGGCGTATGGTCGTAATCAACGACAAAAAGGTTGAACCCGTCCGAGCGGCCGGCTTCGGCGTTCAGCTTGGGCGCAAAATCATATTTGTTGTCGGGAAATGAAGGCGAGATATTGTTAGTGGACGAGTCGCTGTAATAACTTTCAAACATCACCATGTCCACGAATGGCCTTATGCAGTATGGATAAGTTTTCAGGTTGGGATCATAAAAGAAAAGTCCGCGGTTGGCCATGAGCAGCTTGCCGGGGTAATTCGTATGGATTTCCTGAATGAGGGATTGCATCCCGGGCGCGGTCCATTCATAAGGCGTGCCCCAGGTATTTGGAGCCGCAGTGTCCACCGTATCCAAAAAAACGCCGTCACAATTGAGCGCATTGCCATAGTTGGTGCTCAAGATTTCCTGCAACCCCGATTGACCGCTCGTGGCCTTGGTCATGGTTTGCAGCACGGTCCACCACGCTGGCGATCCGGCGTTGACGTAATAACTGCCAAAATTCGCGTTCTCATCGGGAATGCCGGTCTGGTTGGTTTTGGAATTCAAATAATACGAGGCGTAATTCGTACCACCCGCCGATGGTAATCCAATCGCGTTGGTGATACTGGAGAGCGGATCATTGTCCGACGACCGCGGATCCACACGTGGTCCCATGCGATCACCCGCCACCGGAGCGCCGTTGCGATCGTCTTCGCCGATGGAGAGATATGCCAGCACCTTCACGTCGTCTGCGGTGCCGAGAATGCCGTCCTTCCCGCTCCGGATGGCGGCAATCTGACTCGCCGTGATGTTGCTGGCAGGGTGCAAAATCACCAGATGATAATTTGTGCGGGCGTAATTCACTTGGGCAGTCGTCCAGTTGCCGTAATAAATTAAATATGGCTGGGAAGTGTTAAATTCCGCCAAGGCACCATTGTCTCCGGCCAGCGCTATGCGCGTCAATGGCAGCAGCATGCCAAATATACAACTTGAATATGATTTGAACAGGTTCATTAAATCTGAGTAAGTTTTAACAGAGCCACTCCGTGCGGTTGAATGGATAATTTCAACCCGTCCTGCGCATCCGGAAGATTCTTTTGCCGCCATAAATCGCGAACGTGATAAACTCCGGACAGACCGATTCTGGCGAGCTTGTTGAAGTTCACGTTTTCTAGTTCCTCGCCGCGATTAAAAAATCCGAGCGCCATGGAACCGTCTTCCAGCGGCTTCATAAAAATATCCACCGGACCAATGGTGGCAACGCGAACCGCCTGTTTGCCCAGAGCGTCCTGATCCAGAGCCAGCACCTCGTTGTTGTCCAGCAGACCGAGCGTGAAAGGATTTAGATGTTCCAAATCACAGCCGATCAACAAGGGGGCGGAAAGCAGGCACCACATGCTGATGTGGGAATACTGTTCATCGGGAGTCAATTTGGACGCATGTAAATTCGCCCCCCAACCGACATCACCCACCACCAGCATGTCCGGATCGTTCCAATGGCCAGAGCCAGCATAAGGCGCCCACCGGTCTTGCGAAAAGGCGATTTCAGAAACACCGTAGTTAAATTCATGGCCCAGCTCGGAATTTTCAACCCAGCCGTCCCAAATATCACAGGTTGTGCGCCAGCAATTCGCCCACTTCGCCCAATCGGCGGCATGATCAAAAGGAGCGGTGTTTGACAAACTGAATACGATGTCTCGCTTCGTGCTGCGCAGGGCTTTGGACATTTCGATCGTGTGGGGAACATCGTTCGGAAACCAGTCGAATTTGAGATAATCAATGCCCCAATCAGCCCATTGTTTGGCGTCGTTCTTTGCAAAATAATACTTCCCAAAGCGATGAAATTTATCGTCGGCAAATTCTTTTGACCACACACCCGATGAATCGTCGCTGGAGCCGCCGATGAAGCCAGCGTAGGAAGTAATCCAAGGCGTCGAGTAAATGCCCGCCTTCAAACCCATTGCATGTATTTGATCGCAAAGCAATTTTATATCCGGGAATTTCTTATTGGGTTGAATGGCATTAAAGCGACCGCCGCGCTTTCCCTGCCAGGTGTCATCAATGTTAATATACGTCCAACCGTGATTGATCAGGCCGGAAGCAACCATGGCGCGGGCCGAACGCAACGCTTTCTCCTGATCCACTGAACCTGCCCAGCAATTCCAACTGTTCCATCCCATTGGCGGGGTTAGCGCAATTTTATCGCCGACCACAATGCGAAATGTTTTTTCGGCCGCGCCTTTGTCATTGGCGGCATGCAGAACGATTTGATAGCTTCTGGCATGATCAAGCTCCCCGGTTATTTGACCGTTCCTCGGATCGAGCGTCAAACCTTTCGGCAGGCCGTCGGCGTCGAATCGCATTGGACGGTCGCCCGTGGCGGGTATCGTGTAGAGAAACGCCGAACCGGGACGCACTCCGAAAACACTTGGGCCATTGATTCTCGGTGAAGGCGCATCAGGCGGCGTCAGCGAAGCCGGCAATTCATCCGCGTTCCCACTAAAACATAACGTCAATAATGAGCAAAAAAAGAACTGGACGATTTTTTTCATTTGTTAAACACCATTTGCGCGGCTTATTTGACCGGCATTGGATGGCCGACAAAACAAGTCCGTTTATGGAAAAACCACGATCAGGGTATGGTCGTTGGAGTGACCCAGCCATTGTGCCAATAATAATTCCATAGCCCTGTCAACTTTGGCGATTCCACATGGCCATCATAAAGCACCATGTTGATTGAACCAACCATACTAGCGTCAGAGGTGTTGTTTCTGTTTGCGCTTTCCGGCCCGCGCCCGCCATGACGTGCAATCGTAAACCGGCCCATGAATTTGGTGGCATCTCCAGTGTAAAGATCCTTGGCTGCACCTTGCGTCTCTTCCGGCCATTCATCAATCCACATGGCATCGGCGAACACCGGCACGGAGGTGGGTGTTAAAACATTTTTCCCATATTTCCAAGCCGCCGGCACGCCAAACGGGAAAAGGTCCTGCACCACATAAGTTCCTGTATAAAGCCATCCATTCAACGCATAGCTGCCTTGGTAATTTGTGGTGCCTAACGTCCAGCTCCACATCTGATCTGCCGTGCCATAACGGTTGCTTGGGGCGCCTGGAAGCGACTGTGTTGAGATATTATTGGCGACCGGGCAGGCTCTGACCGCATCCGACCGGCCGCTATAATCCAAAATGAGTCCCATCCAAAGCGTGGAACCGGACACAGTATAATACTGAAACATCGCCCCAAAATCGCCGGCATACATTGTCTGCGCGAGACCAAGTTGTTTTAAGTTGTTAACGCAGGCAATATTCTTGGCCTTTAACTTCGCTGCCGAGAGGGCCGGCAGAAGCATCGCCGCTAAAATGGCAATAATGGCAATTACCACCAGCAGTTCGATCAGGGTAAATCCATCTTTGTCATTTCCGGTTGCCTGGCAGGAATGGCGGATTGGGACGATGGCGAAGTTCTTTAATTTCATGTTTCCCCCGGCGCTTATCATGCTTTGTTTTAGATTTAGATAAAGGAGGCGCGGAAACTGTCCGCGCCTCCTTTTGTTTTACTCCCATCCTATTGCGTCAAGCGGAAGAATTGATTCCCATTAGACGCCGGGATTACATAAGGACTGGTAGCCGACGGCAAATTAGTCCATGGGCCGGTCAGTGATGATGATTCCTGCAAGATTCCGGGCGGATCCCAGACGACCGCAGCCTGTTTTCCAGACAAGGCAGAAACGGACAGATTTCCTAATGGCAACGCAGCCACCGATAATGGAGGATTGTCATTATAGGTAATGACACCGCTTGCCGGCACCTGATTTATAACATTGAAGGAGGTATCCATACCTTGAAAAATGAAGTTGATTACATTTGCCGTAAAGACGGGCGTGCCGTCTTCTCCAAAAGTGGCCGCCTTTGAGATGCTAAATTCAAAGTTGGTTCCCGGTGACTGTGGCAGGCAAAACCAGTTCAGATTGTTGATGCCATACCCGTCGTTGAAGTTGCCATTTTTTTCCTGATAAGCAAAACCGCTTTGGATCAGCATATCGGAACCAAGAGCGCCGGGACCATAACCAGTAGCGACATTGTCATCCGTGTCAAAGAACAAGTTCACATAGTCAGGGAACTGCCCGGAACCCGGGTCAATATCCGTCCAAAGGGTGACGCGGAAATAATAATTATTTGCATCATCATACATGTAGATGTCTTTGAAATCCGCGGCCCCCGTGTTGCCACTGGGCGCGTCAGAGCTATAAACGGGAGCCACACCGTCCCAATCGTCAAAGGAGCCATCAATCGTGATGACGCGCGCGAATTGTCCGCTGACATAAGCCAGATTGCCGAACAAATCTGCCACGCCATTAACTGTCAAAGTATAAACAGTTCCCAAATTCATGGCGACCCCGGTGGTCAACGTCACCTGCGCAGGATTGCCTGAACTTTGAACTGCCGACAGGACAGTGACGCCACCACTGATGGAATATTTGGTGATATTCTCCGCAGTTACCGTATCAACCGGCTCGGAAAAGGTGACAACAATTTGATTGGCTCCCGCAGCGATAGTCGTCAACTTGGGTGGAAGGGTGTCCAACAACACAGTCAGATTGGCTTGAACACTGTTGGTAGTGGATGCAGGATTGCTGATTGTGACCTGATAGTTCCCCGCGTTGGTCGGATTGCAATCAGGAATAACATAATCAGCGTTGGTCGCGCCGGGGATGGGGTTTGCACCAAAATACCACTGATATTGAATAAGTGGAGTTCCTGAAACTCCTACGCTGAAGGTCGCGGGCCGGCCCTCAACGGCAATTTGGTTGGTTGGTTGCGTCACAATGGAAATAGGGGTATTGCTCACCGTCAGTGAGGCTGCACGGGTCGTGACAGCACTTGAAATCAAATTGCTTACTTGCAAAGAATAGGTTCCAGCATTGTTCGTCAGCACCAAAGGAATTGTGTAACTTGGACCATTGGCCCCTGCAATGGCGGTCGTGCCATTAAAATACCATTGATAGGTCAGCGGACCGCTGCCGATGACATCCGAGGTAAAAGTCACTGAGCCGCCGGCCAGAACGGTTTGATCGGCCGGCAAATTGGCGCTGACATTCAGCACCGGATAACTGGTCAATGCGGCCAACGACAGGCCAAACACCATGTCGGCGCTGCTGGCGGGAGCTTGATGGGTTTCAACTTCCAGGATGTTGTCGCCAAATTGCAGACCTCCGCCATTAATGCCAAAAATATCGGCGTGGCCGGTCGGAGAATTTGTGGCGGACGCTGCGGTGGCATAAGTAACAGTGCCGCCCGGCATCCTTATGCGTCTGACTTCATTTCCATTCAGATAATAAACCGCACCATCACTCAGGTAATTGGTAATCACAAAAGCAATGTTGGCGGTGTCATTGGTATATTCAAAATGAGTCCGAAAATAATAAGTGTTGGGGCCGCTGGCTAGGGCGGTGTTGATGGCCGGGTAGGATCCAGGGGAAGGCGTATAACCAAACAAACCATCGCCCGCCGCCCAGCCTGCACCAGTATCGTCGTATGACTGGCCAAGCCAGTTGGTGCCCAAATCACTTCCCGCAGCGTTTGCCTGCCAGGAATTGGCAAGGGTTATCAATGTTGTATTGGTAGCAAGCGTTGTTGGCTGGGTGGCAAACGTATAAACTAAACCGCCAGTGGGCGGCACAAATTCAACGTTATTGTAACCGGTATCGTCACCTTCCAGCAGGATGGCAATGGTGTTGCTGGGAAACACAGGCGTATTATCCGAGGCAAAGGTCGCACCCAGTGAAATGGATAATTCATAATCCATGCTGTCCTCCGAACCGGCGATGTTCCACCCCAAATTGTTGACCTCGCCCTCGTTAAAACCACCGCCTTTTTCCTGATAACCGGTGCCCTGTTGAATGAGCATTTCCGAGCCAATGCCACCGGCGCCGCTGTATCCCGTTGCCGGATTGTTGTCAGTGTCAATGAAAATATTGTCGTAAGAATTTTGAAATGCCGCACGCGGTGAGTACAGAGTGAAGCGGATGTAGAGATTTGTCTCATCGTTGGCGATATAAACATTTTCATATTGAATGGCGTTGGCCGGCTGATTGGTGGAGGTGTAAGCCAACGGCACACCAGTCCAATCGTCGAACGAGCCGTCTATGGTAATGTGTTTGAATGTGCTGGGCACATTTGTTTGAGCCAAGGCGCTGAAACCGCAGGCACAAACCAGTCCGATCGCGGACAGGAGCTTAAGGAGGTAATTGGTTTTCATAACGTTTGGTTGGGAGTTTGATTCATGCTGGATGCGATGGTTTTCGATACTGGTTGACTAACCGTTCACTCCGGAATTTCTTCGTAAAAACAGAAACCTGCCCATTAAAAGCAACAAGCCCAACCCGGCGACCGTGAAGGTTGCAGGCTCAGGAACCGAAGCAAAGGTATAAACAATGCCACCCGAAGATGGCGCAAATTCAACGCTGTCATAACTGGAATCGTCCCCTTCGAGCAGAATGCTGATTGTGTTGCCAGTGAACACCGGACTGCCATCGGACGCGTAAGTGGCGTTGCGAGAAATAGCCAGTTCAAAATCCATACTGTCCGGCGAACCCGCGATCTGCCAGCCCAACCCATTAATGCCGCCTTCGTTAAAGCCGCCATTTTTTTCCTGGTATCCGCTCCCCCATTCGACGAGCGCTTCCGAACCAATACCACCTGTAGAGAAGCCAGTCGTAGAGTTGTTGTCCGTGTCAATGAACAGGTTGTCAAGTGAATTGGCGAACGCGTCAGGGCTGGCCGAATACAGCGTAAACCGAATGTAAAGGTTGTCGGCATCATTCGCGACATACACGTCATCGTATTGAATGGCGTCGCTTGGTCCCTCCAGCGCGGTGTAGGCCAAAGGCACTCCCGCCCAATCAGAGAAGTCACCGTCAATGGTTATCGGTTGAAACGTGCCGGCATGGGCAATGTTGGCGATCCCACACGTGGCGGCGATCAGAACTGCATGGTTTTTTATTGTTCTAGTTTTCATGGTTTTGTTTTTTTGGATTTCCTTTCTGAAGAAATTGTGATTCGGGTAATAGGATTCGGTGAACGGAAATTCAGTTCGTGATCGAAAACTCCGCATTTTTGATATTAGGCACATCAAGTTGCGCCACCATAAATCCTTTGACCACGCCCTGTCAAGAATAATTTATCACATGATAATTATAGGTTTTTTAGATTTTTGGACAATTGTCTGCATTGGTACATTTCAGAGAGACCGGCGTGCTTTCAAGCTTTGCGGAGGGAAGAATCGCGGACAACCAGTTTTGGTTTTAACTCAGCCATTTGAGGTTTTGTGTCGGCTTGATCCATCCGTTGCAGGAGAAACTGCCAGGCCGTGGCGCACATGGCGGCAACGGGTTGTACCAAGGTCGTCAATTGACATTCCAGATATTCAACGTCCTGAATGCCGTCGCACCCGACCAAGACCACATTTTCAGGCACCCGCAATTTCATGTCGCACAGTCCACGATAAATCCCAAGCGCTACGTCGTCTGAATGACAGAAGATGGCGTCCGGACAGCCATGATCCCGGATATAGTCTTGAATGAGTTGACGAGTGATTGGCCGCTGTTGTTCGGTCAGCGGATAATAAATGAATTCCGGTTTCAGTTTTGCCCGGCGCATGGCTTTCACATAACCCGCCCGGCGCCCCGCGCGTTGCGAATCCTTCCGGATGAAGGTGGCGTGAGCGATGCGGCGGAGTCCTGAACTGATCAGATGTTCCATGACCTCCAAAACACCGGCGAACAGATCCACCTGAACTGAGTCCGTGTTTTTACAACAATCCGCTCCCATGCTGATAATGGGAACTTTGGAAATCGTGGCTGATTTTTGATAAATCTCCGCTTGTTGAGGGGCATCCACCACAAGAATTCCATCCATCGGAACGTGTGACAACATCTGTTGTTCCTCGGCAATGCTGACTTCACTGACGATCAATTCATGACGCGCCGCCTTTACCAGCCGGTTCAATTCTCGCGCGACATGTGTATAATGGGTGGAAATCTGATCCGGAATCCACAGGCCAATAATTCCGCTGCGGCCTTTCTTCAAAGCGCGGGCATAAGGATTGGGACTGTAGCCCATTTCCCGAGCGGTAGCCAAGATGCGTTCTCGCGATTTCTTGGAAATTTGAGGATAACCGGAGAGTGCAAAAGTAACCAACTGGCGGGACACTCCGAGTTTCCGGGCTATTTGTGCCTGTGTCACCATAATGACCAATATTGTATCAAAACCATCGAGCCCGTCAAAGAGAACAAATCCGTCCGATAACATTGAGATTGTATTACATGGCGAATGGCAATGTAGATGCAATATTGCTTATGATACTGCACTTGCGAAGATACCTTTATGGGTCATAATGTGAACGGGTTCTTTCTAAAAATGTACCCAATGTTAAGCGACCTTAAGTTTCAACTCTGTCAGAAAAACGGCTATCTGACACTCAAGTTTGCTACGAACAGCGGATGCGGTTGACATGGTGTTTACGGGAACATTCCCGAATATCAGCTCAATGCGAATATCTAACGTTTGTCTTACACCATCGTTTTCAAAACATTAAAGATTGGGACAAATCTTTAATGTTTTGAAAACGATGGTGAATAAAAACTGGCGGAGAGAGGGGGATTCGAACCCCAATCTTTTGCCCGTAAATAAAAGGGAATCTCACACAGACTCCCGAATAGACTCCCGAAATTCAATCACGGCTTGTCCTGAACTGTCTCAAGTAATCATGGCTTGGGAAAAACTTTCAGCCCCACTCAAGGTGGCAATCCTCGCTATCGTCAAATCGGCGGAATGATTTTTCCCATGAGCTTTAACCTGACATGGCACATGAGCGCGTCACCATCAAATTTAACGCGCTTGCAAGTCAGAGATTTGGGCTGGCTGCAAGCGAAGATCGCCGCCTTGGAAAAATGCTCTAGCGGGAATGGTAATCGTTGTGGCTGCGGTTTTAGCGCAGCCATGCCACATTTCGTCCAACTTCGCCCGACTGTTGCCGACACAGCTACCAAGAGACGGACGCAAAGACGCTTCAAATTCACAGCACGAATTGCACCAGCAAATTGCACGTTCATATTCACGAAGCGCGACAAATCGTGTGCAACAATTTATCAAGTGCAGTGCAAGCGCACGTCATTGAATTATCATTTTATTGGAATCAAGCTTTACCCCTTGTCGAAACAAGGGTTCTGCGGCTCGCTAAAATCTCGCCGTTCAATGCGCAGAGTCCCGCAAGACGGTTACGCGATGCCCGCAAAACAACCGGCGAGACATCTGGCGAAATTTTTCGCCCACGACTGCACAGTTTCTTGGCAATGGCGAAACAATCCTGTCAAGCATCTATCCAGATGACTCATGGGTTGAATACACAAAAACCCGCAAGCGACTCATGAGAATCTCATCATCAACTTTCAACCAAGACCTCGCAAAATTATGAACACACCAACCACACCAAATCCTGATCTTGAAGGGCTACGGAAAGCAGTTGAGCACTATCAACCAAACCCGCATCGTGTTCCATTCAAAGACCTCAAGCTTGTTCACGATTCCATTGTGGAATTACGCAACCGAACTATATCTTATGCGGCCATCGCCGAGTTATTGCAGCGGTATGGTATAAAGACCAGCCGGGCGCGTGTAGCTGAATACGGCCGCATTGTCTTGGAAAGTGGAAAATCTCGCAAACGGCGAAAACGATTGAAATCTGCATCAGCCATCGTTGTCCCTGCTGCGTCTCAAAGTATGCCCGCTGCTGGCGAAAAAACTGTGCCGGTCGCACCAACGCCACCCATTGCACCGGCGGATAATCTCCTGCCACCAGCCCAGGAAATTTTCCCCCTCACAACACGCGGACCGCGTATTGCCAAAGTTGAATTGATGAGTCCCAAAGAAGCCACAGAATGCAACGCCTCCTTGAAATCGAAAAATGACTCAAAACCATGACTGCTGCTTTGCAACTCACGACGCGTTTATTCAGTCCGGCGAATTGCCGGTTTGATTCATTGGTGTTTCAACCCTTAACCGTGAAACTTCCCGCGTGAAGCCTTAATCGCCTCGGACTTTGGCGAAGCGAGCATGGTCATCTCCTGATGACTGGTTACGACTGGCTAAAATTCTGCCCTTGGATTCTGGGGCTGTCGCTATTTCTCAGTGATAATTCTGTCTTTTTGACACGATGAATTTTGCGTCATATTTTGTAAGGCAGAGCCTAGTGCAGTCCCGCTTCTTAACCCAGCCAGTAAAAAATTTCCTGGTGCGGTGAAAATTCGCGAGAACAGCCCTGAATATGTCGCCTAGATCAATTTAGCTGAATTGACGTGTGGAATAGGATGTCAGCAAGTGTTTGGTTCTGGTTCAACTCTGTGTTCACTCTTCTTCAAGAAGCATCCACAAACGGTAGGGTTACACCCCATAGCAAAGAGCGGACATATCACCTAACGTGCTTCAAGTGTAAAAAAACAACAACGTAATAACTGAAAGAAATAAAATGAAAACCATGTTCCCCTTAACGCTCGCAGTCGTTGTGAGCACAATGTTAATCACCAGCGCGCCGGTGCGGGCTGCCGACACGGACAGCCGCATTGAGTCGTCTGCCGCGAAATCTTACACCTTCAAAACCACCCTCAAGGACGATTCTATCAAAGTTGATTCCAAAGACGGTGCCGTCACTCTGACCGGAACGGTTGCCGACGCATCCGACAAATCTCTGGCCGAGGATACCGTGGCGAGTTTGCCCGGCGTCAAGAGCGTGGACAATCAACTCGTGGTCAGCGGCGAACAGCCGGCGGAACATTCAGACACATGGATCACCATGAAGGTGAAAACCGCGTTGCTGTTTCATCGCAACGTGAGCGCCACCGGGACGACGGTCTCGACTACAGACGGTGTTGTCACCTTGCAGGGTGAGGCGAGTAGCATTGCGCAGAAAGAACTCACCACCGAATACGCCAAAGACGTTGACAACGTGAAGGGGGTCAAGAATGACATGACGATTGCTGCGACTCCGGCGACGGCAGACGCAACCATCAGCGACAAAATTGACGACGCCTCCATCACGGCGGAAGTCAAGTCATCGTTGCTGTCGCATCGCTCAACCAGCGCTTTGCATACCACGGTTTCAACGACGGATGGCGTCGTCACCGTGGGCGGCGTGGCTAAAAACGACGCGGAAAAAAGCCTTGTCACCAAGCTTGCCACCGACATCAACGGCGTGACCAGCGTGATCAATAATATGACGATCATCGTAGCGTCAGCGGCCAACTAAACCATCAACTTGCCGGTTGGCACGTTCCTGTGTCAGCCGACAAACCAACTGAAAGAAAATTTTATGTTATACACCATCGCGGTAATCCTGCTGGTTTTGTGGCTGCTCGGTCTAGTGACCGGAGTTACGATACATGGCTTCATTCATGTTCTTCTTGCCATCGCCATTGTGATGGTTTTGCTCCGGGTCATCTCCGGCAGGAAACCAGTGCTTTGAGAAACTGTCAGTCAAAAGAAATCAAATTATAAATTCAATATGAACACCAAAACCATCGTTGCCGTCGCCTTGATCGCCTTGGGCATTGTCGTGCTCGCCTATTCGGGCTTAAGCTTCACGACTCCGGGAAAACCTATCGAGTTTCTGGGGATGCACATCTCGACCACCGACAATCATTTTATCCCGCCCGCCGTCGGAGCGCTCGCGCTCATTGGCGGCATCGTATTGCTGTTCGTGAAACCCAAACAGGTCTGATGAACGAAGCTGATTCATCTGTTATCGTAGTCGTTCCAAAACGGCTTCGACGTTTAAAAAGGAATGAACGAGTGCGCCAAGGCGATTACGTCGAGGACGAGCGCCGGGGATTTGAACTGTGGGAAGGGCCAAGCGGTTTCCGCGCCGACTCATTCATCAAAACGATTTACCGGAAGTTGGCGCGCCAGCCGGCCGTGGCCAGGAAAACGCCATGAACACAATAAAACACATTTGCCTGACCTTTATCCAACTAGCCAAACAGGTCGGCGCGCTTCCCAAATCCATCAAGAATGCCGTCAATCAAAGACAGCAGCAGGCTGTCCTGGACAAACGTGAAGCCGAACGGCTGGATCGGATTTGCAACCCTTTGAAGTATCGTGGGAAATGATTTTATCGTGCTCGTGGTGGAATTGAAACGGACTTGAATCATTTGCACAGCCCGGACGAAATAAGCTTTCGTTTGGACCGGCATCACCCGGCGAACACTTTTCCTCCGGTGTTCACCGGGCTTTCAAATTCTTTCTCCTCGATTGAGGGTGGGGTTTTACCCCATATACAAATCAATGAAACCGGTGGATGTTGATGGGGTTGTAGTCGCTATTGAAAGATAAGGCTTTCCTCACAGTTCCGTCAAACCCAGCATGACAACATGAAGCAAAATCTAACTCAACTGTCACAACGATATGTGGCGGCCTTGGAAAAACATTTGAAGCAAGGGCCGAACGCGAATTTGCAACCGGCGTTGAGAATGGGACGCGAGGCCGTCGCGCTTGGATTGGAAACGCTGGAACTGGCGCGGATTCACGAGCAGGCGCTCGTCGCGTTGGGATTATCCAACGCTAAAAATGCGTTCACCAAACTGGCCGGAAATTTTTTTACCGAGGCCAACACTTTGATTGAAGAAACTCATCGCGCCGCGCGGCAGACCAAAGTTCATTTAAGTCGGCTGATGGCCACACTGTCTCGGCGCACGGCGGAACTGGCTGCTTCCAACCGCCAATTGCAACAGGGCGTCGTTCGGCGCAAAGTCATGGAAAATGACTTCGCCAAACGCGGGAGGCGCTACCAGAAACGCCTTGAGGAATCGCTCGAATTACAGAAACGTTTGCGCCAGTTAACACATCAGGTTATCGCGGCGCAGGAGGATGAACGCAAGAAGATTAGCCGTGAACTTCAGGATGAAATCGCCCAGACTTTGTTGGGCATCAATGTCCGGCTTCTTTCCTTGAAACACGAGGCATACAGCAACAGCAAAGGTCTCAAGAATGAAATCGCCAGCACGCAGCGATTGGTGACAAATTCAGCTAGGTCGGTGCGGCAGGTTGGCCGTAAAATCGGCAGTCTATGAAACGCAGGCTCTTCAATTTTTCACGGCGCTATCGGGCGGCATTGCGAACGCACCTGAAACAGGGGCGGCAGGCAAATTTGGCATCAGCGCGCGGACTCGGCGGTCAGGCGCTGGTCGCCGGACTGGAAACGCTGGACTTGGCCAAACTTCACGAACAAGTTCTGGTCACGGAAGTGTTGCCGGGCTGTCCGAAAGGCAAACGTTCCGCGCTCATCAAGCAGGCGGGCATTTTTTTTGCCGCAGCCATCACGCCGATTGAGAAAACTCATCGCAGCGCGCAGGAAGCCGCCGTCCTGCTGAAAAAATTCATCGAGACCTTGAGCCAGCGCACGGTGGAACTGGCCGCCTCGAATCTGGAATTGAGCGTGGAAATCGCCCAGCGCAAGGCGGCGGAGGAAGCACTCAAAAAAAGCGAGCGCCATTACTCGCAGTTGTTGAAGCAGTCGGATCATTTGCAGGAACAATTGCGGCGATTGTCCCGCCAGATTCTCTCGGCGCAGGAAGATGAACGAAAAAGAATCAGCCGCGAACTGCATGATGTCATCGCCCAGACGTTGACGGGCATCAACATCCGGCTGGCGACCCTGAAAAAAGAGGCGTCGGTCAACACCAACGGCCTCAACCGTAACATCGCCCGCACGCAACGGCTCGTGGAAAAATCGGTGAACATCGTGCATGAGTTCGCGCGCGAATTGCGCCCGGCGGTACTGGATGATTTGGGGCTGATTCCCGCCCTGCATTCGTTCGTGAAACTTTTTTCCAAACGGACGCATATCCATGTTCACCTGAAAGTTTTTGCGGGCGTTGAGCAGTTGGACGGCAATCAGCGGACGATTCTCTATCGCGTCGCGCAGGAAGCGCTCACCAACGTGTCCCGCCACGCGCAAGCCAGTCGCGTGGAAGTGAGCATCCAGAAACTCGCGGACGGTGTTTGCATGAAAATCAATGACAACGGCAAATCATTTCAGGTGGAACACGTCTTGAACGCCAAAGGCAGAAAACATCTCGGCCTGCTCGGCATGAGGGAACGTTTGGAAATGGTCGGTGGCCGTTTTGATGTCGAGTCCGTTGCGGGCCAGGGCACAACCATCACGGCGAAAATTCCGCTCAGCAAAGCCCAGGTAATATCGCTGATGAAGTCCGCTGAAACCAAGCCTTGAATTTTTATGAAACGCATCCTGATTCTGCTGGCGTTGATCGTGGCTGGCTGGAATGACGCTCATGCAGCGCCGCCTGTGACCAATTCTGCTTCGACTAATCGCATTCTCATGATTGATTCCAGTTCCATGCCGCTGACCTTTGGCAAAGCCACGCTGACCATCGGCATCCTTCAGCGCACGAACGGCGTTTATTCGGGCAATTACAAGTTCAAGGTGTTTCCTTATTTCTTAAAAAATGAAAACGGCTGGATGGCCATCGTCGTTTCGGATGAATCACTGGCCGAATTCAACCGGGGAAAGGTTGTGACAATCATCGGGACAGCCACAACCAACGGCAAAGGCGGCAAGATTCGACGCGTCAATGTCGTGGTCACGCCAACCAACATCAACAGTGGAAAACTCAAGATACGGTTCATGGCGGGAGATAGAGAAATGCTCTTTGAGCCGATCTATCACTTTGCCGAAAAAGCAACGACCGTAACACTGGCAAAGGCCGCGGAAATCAAACCTTGAATTTTTATGAAACGAATCACCGTTCTGCTGGCCGAAGACCATACGATTGTGCGCGAAGGCTTTCGCAAGATGCTCGAATTTGAAAACGACCTTGAAGTGGTCGGTGAGGCACAAGACGGTCGTCAGGCGGTTGCGCTGGCCAAAAAACTTCGCCCGGACGCGGTGCTAATGGACATCGCGATGCCCTTGCTCAATGGTTTGGAAGCCACCCGGCAAATTCTTAAAGCTCTCCCTACCGCCAAAGTGCTTATTCTCTCCGCGCACAATGATGACGCCTATGTCAAAAACGCGACCGAGTCCGGCGCGCTGGGGTTTTTGCTCAAGCAAACCTCCGCCCATGAAGTGTGCCGGGCGATTCGGGAAGTCCAAAGCGGGAAAACATTTTTCAGCCCTTCCATTTCCAAACGGCTTGGCCGTCTCAATCCACCATCGTCTGACCGCGCGGGGCGGCTCCACAAAAAAACTGCCCGATTGACTTCGCGTGAGATGGAAGTGCTCCAACTCATCGCCGAAGGCAAGGCCAACAAAGAAACGGCGGCGGAACTCGGCATCGGCATGAAGACCGTTGAAAAGCACCGCGAGCATCTCATGCAGAAGCTCGACATCCACGACACCGCCGGTCTTACCCGCTACGCCATCAGCGCGGGCATCATCGAGAGCAGCGTGCAGTTGACCGTTGTTTAGCAAGCAATACATTGCCACGCAACGAGGGAATTGCCTAAAATTCACAACTGAAAGCGGGGAACAATTCAGCCGCCTGTTTTGCAGTCAAGGTCATGCAAACTTGGCAATGCCGTCTGTGATAAATATGATTCCAGCCGATTCCAACGTTATTTCCACGCCTCCGCAAACGCCGGGTGAATCCGTGAAGCGCTTGTTACCATGGCTGGTCGCCGTGGCTTTCTTCATGGAATCCCTCGACACGACAATTTTGAACACTGCCGTTCCCACGATCGCGAAGGCGCTCGCTGTCACTCCGCTCAACATGAAGGCGGTGCTGTCGAGTTACGCATTGAGTCTGGCGGTGTTCATTCCTATCAGCGGCTGGATGGCCGACCGCTTTGGCACGCGCCGGGTGTTTTCATCCGCGATCGGCCTCTTCACCCTGGGATCGTTTCTTTGCGGCATTTCAAACAACATCCATGTCCTCGTCGCGTGCCGCATCCTGCAAGGTTGTGGCGGAGCCATGATGGTGCCGGTGGGCCGGCTTACTCTGGTGCGAACCTTTCCCAAATCTGAACTCATCCGCGCCATGAGTTTCGTTGCCATACCCGGTCTGATTGGTCCGATGCTCGGCCCCATCGCCGGCGGCCTCATCGTCGGATACTTCCATTGGCGAGTGATCTTTTTCATCAACCTGCCGATTGGCCTCTTTGGTTTGTATCTGGTCTATCGGCATCTTCCGGATTATCGGGAAGAACATTCCCATCCGCTTGACCTTATCGGACTCTTCCTGTTTAGCTGCGGCATCGCGTTGCTGGCGTATGTGCTGGAAGTTTTTGGCGAACATACGCTGGCTGGATATGTCATATTGGGTTTATTGGTGATTTCCGCCGTTTGTCTCACCGGCTACGGCTTGCGGGCGGCCCATGTTGAATTTCCCTTGCTCCAGCTGACATTGTTTCGCATTCGGACTTTTCGCACGTCGGTCAGCGGCAGTTTTTTTACTCGTTTAGGCATCGGCGGGATTCCTTTTCTTTTTCCACTCCTTTATCAAGTGGGTTTTGGGTTCACGCCGATTCAATCCGGTCTGCTCATGATGCCTCAAGCGGTGGCCGCCATGAGCCTTAAGATGACGATGCCGGGAATTTTAAGGCGTTTTGGTTACCGCCGCGTATTGTTTTCCAACACGATAATTCTCGGTCTACTCATCGCCCTGTTTGCGACCATCGGCGCGGGCACACCAATATGGCTCGTGGTTATACAGGTATTTATCTTTGGATTTTTTACTTCGTTGCAATATACGAGCATGAACACGCTTGTTTACGCCGATGTCACTGAAGAACAGACCAGCAGTGCCAGTACCATCACGAGCACAATGCAACAGATGTCCATCAGTTTCGGCATAGCGATAGCGTCGCTGGTCGCGGCATTCTTCATTCCTGACCGCCTTCACACCAGCGCGCCGGAAATGATTCAGGGTATTCACAAGGCGTTCCTCGTCCTCGGCGGATTAACCATCCTCTCCGCCATTGTTTTCCATGAATTGAAGAACAATGATGGCGATACTGTTAGCCTGCACAAGTCTCTTCAACATGCCGGATGAATCTGCAACGGGTTTCCGTGAGCCAGCACAGCGCGTTCCAGTTCGATCGCCGCCACGTCAATCTCGCCACCAGTATCATTGACCTGACAGACACTTTTGCCGTCAAAGGTTGAGATTTGCGTGGCATACTGAAACTACTAAATTGTGGAAGCCGCTTCGGTTTGTCTCATCGAAAATTGATTTTATGAGCTTATGCGTGAACATGAAAGCGGGAATACTATTGAACCGTGTCCTGAAAAATCTATGGGGTGAATACCCCATAGCATTCACGTTTTTATCAGCCTATCGTGTTATCATGAATAGACTTTTCCAAACCGGAAATGTCCCAGACTTGATGACCAACGAACGCTCAAGCGGCGCGGCGGATTGGAAGAAAATTGTTTTCAAATATCAGCAGCCTTCCCGGTGGCGCGGCATTTGGCAGATTGTCAATTCGCTCGTTCCTTATGCCGCTCTCTGGTGTCTGATTTATTTCACTTTGGCAGTGTCATGGTGGATCGCATTGCCGCTGGCGATATTGGCGGGGGGATTTCTGGTGCGGTTGTTCATCATTCATCACGATTGCGGCCACAGTTCATTTTTCAAATCCCGAAGAGCCAATGACATTTGGGGATTCATCACCGGCGTGCTGACGTTCACTCCATATCAACTCTGGCGGCGGGAACATGCCGTCCACCATTCGGCATCGGGAGACCTAGATCGTCGCGGCCTGGGTTCGGTTTGGACATTGACCGTGCAAGAATATTTGGAAGCGTCCCGCTGGAAACGGTTCGCCTACCGGCTGGCGCGAAATCCGTTCGTGCTCTTCGTGATTGCGCCATTTTTTCTGTTTGTGATTAAGCAGCGTTTTTCGCCGAAACAAGCAAGCTGGCGGGAGCGACGCTCGGTGTATTGGACGAATCTGGCGATTTTAGGAATAGCCATCGGGTTGGTTATGATTTTTGGCCTCAAGGCGTATTTGTTGGTTCAGTTGACGATGGTCATGGTGGCTGGTTCGGCGGGCGTATGGTTGTTTTACGTGCAGCACCAGTTCGAGGGAGTCTATTGGCAACGCCACGGCCAATGGGATTATCTCGCGGCGGCGTTACAAGGCAGTTCATTCTATAAGTTGCCGAAGATACTCCAATGGTTTTCGGGCAACATCGGGTTTCATCACATCCATCATTTAAGTCCGCGCATTCCCAATTACAATCTGGAGCGCTGCCACAAGGCCGAGCCGTTGTTTCAAACCGTGCCGCCCGTCACACTATTTTCCAGCCTCAAATCTTTGACCTTCCGGCTCTGGGACGAACAGCAACACCGACTGGTTGGTTTCGGCCATCTGGAAAATCTCCGGTAGGGTAACACCCCATATCATTTTTCCGTCTTCCCGTTTATGTTCAGCACATGAATAAAATACTCATCCAAACTGAAGGCAATTTATGTCACTGATTTCTCTCGTCATCACACTCGTCGTCATCGGCGTGCTGCTTTGGCTGGTCAACACCTATATTCCGATGGACGGAAAGATCAAAAAGATTCTCAACGTCGTCGTGGTGATTTGCGTCGTCGTATGGCTGTTGTATGCCTTCGGCGTGCTTAATCATTCAGGCGACATTCGCGTCCCGCAGGTTCACTAACCCAACCACCATGAAACATAATCACAACCACGACAACGCTCCAATTGTCCAGCTCGTGCCGATTCGCTTTGAGTTCACGCATCCGACGGCAACCACCGTTTGCCTCGCCGGAACTTTCAACCGTTGGCAGCCCGAAAGCAAAATCCTGCATTCGTCCGGCGTCGGTCACTGGTGGAAGGAAACAACTTTGGCTCCCGGCACTTATGAATACTGCTTCATCGTGGACGGACAATGGATGCCCGATCCGCTCGCCAAAGAATCCGTGCCCAACCCGTTCGGCGGCAGAAATTCGATCTTGAAAGTGGCGAACTCAACCGAGGCCGCTCATCGCGCCGACGCGAATGATTTACCACTGAAAAACGCAAACCAGCAAAAATAAAAATATGAACAAACCAACACCAACCACCAGTAATGACCCCGGCACGGTCGCCGAAGACGCGCGCGATTTGCTGGCCGCCACCGCCGATGTGGCCGGAGAAAAAGTCAGCGAAGCCCGCAACCGTCTCGCCGCCGCGCTGGAACGCGCCAAAGAAATCGCCGGAAATGTCCGTGACAAAGCGGTCGCCGGCGCAAAGATTACCGATCAAGCCGTCCGTGAGAACCCCTATCAAGCGGTCATCATCGGCGTCGGCGTCGGTGCGCTCATCGGCTATCTCCTTGGCCGACGTTGTTCGCGCAAAGACGATTGATTACCTTATGGAAGAATCCACTCTCGGCTTCAGCCCGCTGGCCGCGACCTCGAAACAGTTTGTCCGGCGATTACTAACCATCGGAGAAAACCGCCTCGAACTGTTGACGGTGGAAATACAGGAAGAGCGCGAAGGTCTCTTGTGCGCCTTCCTGCTGGCGCTTGGCGTGGCCGCGTTCGGTCTGCTCGCTGGTCTTGCGCTCACGGCCGCCATCGTGATTTGGTTGTGGGCGTGCTCGCCCGTGGCCGTTCTCCTGACATTGACCGCACTTTACGCCGCTGCCGGGATTTGTCTTTACCGACGACTCACCGGACTGCTGCGAAACTGGCAGACACTTTCCGCCACGCTCGATCAACTCCGAAAGGACCGTGAATGTCTGGAAAAAATCCTCACCTGAATCCGCTCGCCACCCGGAAAAAACTTCTGCTGGCGGAAAGCGAACTCAACCGCGCGCAGTTGGTCCAAAATTGGCGGATGATGACGGACGAAGTTCATGCGCTCGCAAATCAGGCCAGAACCATCCGTTCGCTGGCGTCCGCCGTCGCCTCGTTGGTTGCTGGCCTTGCGGCTTTCCGCCGCCAAAAATCCGCGCCCGCCGCTGATAAACCTTCGTGGCTGCAAACCCTTCTCAAAGGCGCGGAAATCGTTTCAGCCATCCGAGCAGCGTTCCGCCCGCAAGGTCGCGGGCAAAAAGAAAAATAGCAGACTGTGAAGCTGACCGGTGAATCCACCCGCGCAGCAAGAAATGTTTCATGCCGCAACCATCGAACATCTCCAAGGTCGCGTTTCTCGGCGATTATCTGCCGCGCAAATGCGGCATCGCCACGTTCACGACCGACTTGCGCTGCGCCGTAGCGAAGGAATTTCCTGCGCTGCAATGTCTTGTCGTGCCGGTCAATGATCTCGCGGACGGTTACGATTATCCGGCGGAAGTGCGTTTCGAGATTGTGGAACAAGATTTGCCGTCGTATTTGCGTGCGGCAGATTTTCTGAACATCACGGACGTGGACGTGGTTTGCGTGCAACATGAATTTGGCATTTTCGGCGGCCCGGCGGGCAGCCATCTGCTGGCGCTCTTGCGCGAATTGCAAATGTCCATCGTTACCACGCTGCACACGGTTTTGCGCGAGCCAAACGTGGAACAACGCCGCGTGATGCGCGAGTTGATTCGCCTTTCGACGCGCCTCGTCGTGATGAGTGAACGCGGGCGGGAATTTTTGCGCGACGTTTATCACGCGCCGGAAAATAAAATTGACCTGATTCCACACGGCATTCCCGACATGCCGTTCGCCGACCCGAATTATTTCAAGGATGAATTCGGTGTCGCGGGCAAACAGGTTTTGCTCACGTTCGGTTTGCTGTCGCCGAACAAAGGAATCGAATTCGCTTTGCGCGCGTTGCCGGACATCATCCGCGAATTTCCCAACGCCGTTTATATCGTGCTCGGCCAGACACATCCGAATCTGCTGCGCGACGAAGGTGAGGCATACCGCTTGAGTCTGGAACGACTGGCGAAAGATTTGGGCGTGCAAAAAAATGTCGTGTTCTTCAACCGCTTCGTCGAGTTGGAAGAATTGATGCGGTTCATCGGCGCGGCGGACATTTATCTCACGCCGTATCTCACCGAATCGCAAATCACGTCCGGCACGCTGGCTTACGCATTCGGTGCAGGCAACGCCGTCGTGTCCACGCCTTATTGGCACGCGGCGGAGTTACTAACTGCCGAGCGCGGCAAACTCGTGCCATTTCGTGACGCAAAGACCATCGCCGTCGCCGTCGTTGATTTGCTCCGAGATGAACCACTGCGTCACTCAATGCGCAAGAACGCTTACAAACTTGGACGTGAAATGATTTGGAGCCGTGTCGCGCAACTATATGCGAAGTCGTTTGAGCAAGCGCGACAAGACCACAGTTTCGTCGGGCGGAAAACTTCGCCCATCAAGACGCTTGATGAGCAGTCCGGTCAGTTGCCGGAATTAAAACTGGATCATCTCTTTCGGATGAGCGATTCGACCGGCATTTTTCAACATGCCAGTTTCACCGTGCCGAATTTTGCCGAAGGTTATTGCACGGACGACAACGCCCGCGCTTTGGTGCTGACGTTGATGTTGCAAAAATTGGGGAATGATTCGCCGCGTCTCGGCGAAGTGGCCGCGAGTTATGCGGCGTTTCTGAATCACGCCTTTGACCAAAAACGCGGACGCTTCCGCAACTTCATGAGTTTTGACCGGCGCTGGCTGGAAGAAATCGGCTCGGAAGATTGCCAGGGACACGCGCTTTGGGCACTCGGCTTGTGCGTGTCGCAGGCCGGCCAGGGAAGTTTTCAAATGCTTGCCGCGCAACTATTCGAACAGGCGCTGCCGGTGGCCGCCGAATTTGTGTCGCCGCGCGCGTGGGCGTTCACCCTCATCGGCATTGACGAATACTTGCGGCGATTCAACGGCGACCGGCGCGCGAACCAGATTCGCGAATCGCTCACGGCCAAACTCACGCAACGTTACGCCGACGCCGCGACGGACGACTGGCATTGGTTTGAAGAAATCGTTTCCTATGCGAATGCCAAATTGCCGCACGCGATGATTTTAAGCGGACGCTGCCTGAACAACTCAACGATGCTGGAACTGGGCCTGAAAACATTGCGCTGGCTGACAAAAATTCAGACTTCGGATGCCGGCTCTTTTCGTCCGATTGGTTCAAATGGATTTTTTCCGCGCGGAAAAGAGCGCGCCGTTTTCGACCAACAACCCATCGAAGCTCAAGCGACAATTTCCGCCTGCATCGAGGCGTATCATGCCACAAACGATATGTTCTGGGTCGCGGAAGCGCGCCGCGCGTTCGAGTGGTTTCTCGGTCGCAACGATTTGGGGCTGGCGCTTTACGATCCGGGAACGGGCGGCTGCCGCGATGGTTTGCACATGGACCGGCTGAGTCAGAATCAAGGCGCGGAATCCACGCTGGCATTTTTGTTGTCGCTCGCGGAAATGCAGGCGTTGCAAAATACCCTCACCAGTTTCAAGGAAACGCCTGCCGAATAGCCGCAATCTATTTTGAAAAATACTATTCTTCACGCTAAACGCATCGGACCGACGTTGACGCCGGATCATTCGCGCGTGCTGCTGCGACCGTTTCGTCCGACTACCGACGACATCGCGCGGCGGATTGTCGCGCGGGTCATGGCTCTTTCAGATGAGCAAGTCGCCGAGTTGTTGAAACAAGTGCTCGGCGAGTTTGCGAACCGGCATGAGCGCGTTAAAAAGTTTTTTCGTGCCCGTTTCGAGCAGGTGAAGATTTATCTCGAACCCGGCGCGCAGCCATCGCTCGACCGTCAAATGCTCATCGGCGCTTACTTCACGAGCGAGTATTCGCCGGAGTCGGCGGCGTTGTTCAATCCATCCATCGTGCCGCATCCCGACCAGAGCGGATTGCCCAAAGGCGCATTGCGTTTCATTTTGAGTTTGCGCGCCACGGGGGAAGGACATATTTCCTCCATCACCTTTCGCACCGGCATGATCAGCGCGCAACATCGCATCACGCTCACGCCGCCCGTGCCGTTTGTGACCGAGCCGGAGCGTGTGCCGGATGCCGCTTATGTTAAAGGATTGTTCACTCACAAATTAGAAGAAGCGGGCGTGCAAAATGATTTTTGCCGACGCGTGCTGGACAAGTTGCACGAGGATTTTACGCTGAAGGAATTGCGCGCGGTTCTGCTGGCGTCGGGTCTGACGGACACTTCCGACGCCACGGCAGCGCGTGCGGCGCGCGGAATTTTATTGCTGGCGGAATCAAACTACGAAGTGAACTTTGCGCCGGACAGTCAAGTTTCGCAGCGCGTGCTTTTTCCGTCCGCGCCGAGCCAGAGCAACGGCATTGAAGACGCGCGTTTTGTCCGTTTTCAAAACGACGACGGCAGTTTTACTTACTTTGCAACTTACACCGCCTACGACGGAAAAATCACGCTGCCACAATTATTGGAGACGCCGGACTTCGTGCATTTCAAATTCAGCACGCTCAACGGCCCCGCCGTGCAGAACAAAGGCATGGCGTTGTTCCCGCGCAAAATCAACGGGCAATTTGTCATGCTCTCGCGTCAGGACGATGAAAACATTTTGCTTATGTTTTCGGACAACCTCCATTTCTGGCAGACGCCCAAGTTGTTGTTGTCACCTTCACAGCCGTGGGAATTTTTTAAGATTGGCAACTGCGGTTCGCCGATTGAAACGGAAGCGGGCTGGCTGGTGTTGAGTCACGGCGTCGGCGCGATGCGGAAGTATTGTCTGGGCGCGTTTCTGTTGGATTTGAATGACCCCACGCGCGTCATCCGTCGCCTGCGCGAGCCGTTTCTGTGTCCGAACGAAGCCGAACGCGAAGGTTACGTTCCGAATGTTGTTTACACCTGCGGCGCGTTGTTGCAAGAACGCGAACTGATTATTCCTTACGCGATGAGCGATTCCGCCACCAGTTTTGGCACCGTTTCGCTGGACGAACTACTGGCGGCAATGGAGTGAAAGTCATCCGATCCTTACTCTAAAAAATCTGCCGGTAGGGTAATACCCCATAGCGGTCGGGCATTGGATTGAATTACTTTTATTCCATGAATGACAAAAAGATTTTCGTCAAGGCCGGCAAAGTCGGGTTTGTGTTCGCTGTTGCGCTGCTGATGACGCTGGCTGGATGCGTGGGGCCGCGCGCCGAAGTTCAAGTGGAGCCGTATGCGTTCGCCGCACAGGATGACTACGTTTATTACCCCCAGTATGAATGCTATTACAGTGTGAGCCGTCGCCAATATGCTTACCGGGAAGGCAACATATGGGTGGCGCGGCCTGCGCCGCGCGGAATCCCAGTGAATGCGCTGGTGGCTTCACCGTCAGTGAAAATGAATTTCCACGATTCCCCGGTCAATCATCATGCGCAAGTGGTCAAGCAGTATCCAAAAAACTGGAAGCCGGACGGCGCGAAGCAAGACCAAAGT
Organism: Verrucomicrobiia bacterium; assembly: GCA_035545995.1. GTDB lineage: Bacteria > Verrucomicrobiota > Verrucomicrobiia > Limisphaerales > UBA11358 > UBA11358. The sequence goes on along the minus strand of DASZXH010000074.1, from coordinate 18,534 downwards.
CCGAAGGACAACCAGCACGGGGATAACGCTGAAAGATAATTCCAACCGGAGCGGTTGATTGACCGCATTAAACCAATTCTCTTTTTTTGAAACACAATAAATTCTCCCAAAACCAAAAGCCGGTCGTTGCCTCACGGCCAACGACAGACTCAAACCAAAACGAAACTGATTTTGCGCTGTCGCCGGATGAAGTGGCCAGAAAAGCCTACTTCAGTTACGTGAATCAGGATTCGCCACAAGGGCATGAGGTGCAGCATTGGCTGGCGGCGGAAGCGGAATTGCTCGCGGAACGCAAACTCACACGAACTCATGGTTTTCACAACCAGACATAAAATCAATTTATGAGCACACCCATCGTTAATCTGGCGGAAACGCCCAAGGTGTATGAAACCGACGATGAGATTTTTCGGCAGCTTCAGCTTGTATCTGGACGTGCAATACTTCACCGGTTCCGGCGAAAGTTTGTTGGGCTACAATAAAAAATCGGATGAACTTCGCATCAGCTTCGCGCTGTTCCGATAGCCGGCTTTTTAGTCTCCCTTCGGCGGTGGTAGGGTTATACCCCATAGCGTTCGCAGCGTAGTTAAGTGATGCTTTTGGCCATGAATAACAAGGCATCCACCACTGAATTTCCAGCAACACAGCAAACTCCTGTTTTCCCCAAAACATTTCACCGACTGCGACCGAATTTCCCCAAGGACACCACAAATCCAAAACCTCAAAAGCGGGACAACATTTTTTCCAAATCCCGCGACACGCACGAGGATCGTAGCGTGTGCCGGTGAAAACGTCGCATGACTCACAAACATTTTTTCGCATTTGCGCCTTGCTGTGATTTCAAGTTATGAAAACGAATCCATTGAAAGAAGGCTCGTTGACTAAAAATTCCGCCGGCGTCGGCACGGTGACCCGCAAGATGGTGCGGGAGCGTGCGGTTGAACTGGCGATCATCAACGGTCGCTCTGCGCATGAAGCGTCGAAATCCGATTGGGAACAGGCCAAACGGGAATTGACGGGTGATTCGGACATTGGCTCCAAGGAAGCGGCGCTTGAATCAGCACCCGAATCCGAACGTTGGGACCCGGTTCATGGCTCGACCGGACACAAAATTCCAGTAGCCGCCGGCGAAGATGAGGATGATGAAGGACGAAGTGACAATGAAAGGCTGGTTGATGAAGGCATTGGAGAGGCGGAGCATGATCAAAGACGTCAGTCCGGTCAGAAACAAGACAGTTGAAGCCGTATATTTTTATGTCAAAGGCTGCAAGTCGCACTCATCCGAAGCAGTAAAGTTCACAACGCGGTTAGCACCAGCGAAGCATTTCGCAAGATGTCTTGTCAGACGTTGCACGTTCCATCTTGCGGGACTCCGCACAAGTTTCGGCAAGATTTTGGCGAGCCGTAAAAACCTTACTTTGTTAAGGGGTAACGCGTGCACTATGAAAATTCGTGACCGTCGAGCCATTTGCAAATCACAAATTCAGTTGGGTGATCACCATGATTACAGCCATTTTTAGGTTTGATTTTGTCAGAAAAACACACATGAATTTCTGATAAAAATAAGCTGAACCATTACCGCCGCGACCAATGCGCGTTATGCTGTGACTTCACGCGCGCTCATCGCGGACGGACAATGTAAAACGCAGATGCGTTGGCTTCCATCGGCAGCACGACGAATATTTTATAGTCGTTTCGATCAGTCACCAGTAAGAAGTCACTTTGGCAAGAAAAATTTCTACGGACTTTGTTCCCAAAATGGAATGCGCGGCAGTGATCTGCACTTTGCCTGAATTGTCCTGACGAGCTTTAACCCAAACGGCTGCGAATCCTCCAGCATCAGTCAATTGAAATGGATTGTCGCCGACAATTTTTACCGTGCCCTCAATTTGAAATGACACTTCGCCGCCGGCAAATACGCGCGGCGCGCCGAACTTGTCCGTCACGCCAAAAACCAATCGCGTTGTGTCAATGCCGTCGCCGGAAATTTCCGTGTCGTCCGCGCGCAGAAAAAATTGATCTTGCGTCGCGTCCGACGAAAATGATTTCGACAAAACCAATTTGTCGCCGACAAATCCGTCAATTCGCAATTCGGGTTTGCCTGCGCCGTCCAAATCCAAATCGGCAAAAAACGGCGCGTATTTCAAATGCGGAAATTTCACGCGGTCGGGTTTCAATTCCACAATCGGTTTTCCGTCGAGAAAAAGTTTCAGCCGGTCGCAATTGGAGAAAATCGCGGCGTTTTTGCCAGGACCGCGCGGCGTTTGGATTCCCAAATCCCAATAAAAATTCGGCTGAATCACCGGACGAATTTGCGGGTCAATTTGCGATTGATAAAACGACGCGCCCAATTTTGGAATCCGGAAAAAATCCATGACGCCCGGACACTTGATGCCGTTGAATGAATTCATCGGGCTGCCATATTCAAACGCGCACCATGCGATGACTCCGGCATAATGTCTGTCTTTCAACGCCTGATCATGAACTTGCGCGTGATAAATCGCCTGTCGCGCCTGCAAAAACGGGTCGCCCGCGCGGCGATATTTATGGTCAACCTTCGGCGGACCGACAATTTGGCCGACGGCTTCGGTGATAAGATACGGCACGCCCGGCAACGGCGGTTCAAGCGACACGTCAAAATCGGGAGCGACGTGACGGTAATCGTTGTAGGCGAAAACGTCTTCCGCCCAATGTTTCGTGGAATGACGTTCCGGGCCGCCGCCGACCATCGCGCCGGAAGCCGGACGCGAATCGTCGAGCGATTTCGCGAGCGCCGTCGTGCGGCGATACAATTCCGGGTTGTCGTTGGATTCGTTCACGCGCACGCCCCAAATGATGACCGATGGCCGGTTGCGGTCGCGCACAATCATGTCGCGCACATCACGCACCAACAAATCCTGCCACGCCGCATTGCCGATGTAACTCCAGCCGGGAATTTCTTCCCAAACGAGCAAGCCGAGTTCATCGCACGCCGCGAGAAAATTTTCGGACTGCGGATAATGCGAGCAGCGGACGACATTGCAATTCAAATCGCGGCGCAAAATTTCCGCGTCACGCCGATGCGCGCGAGCCGACGCGGCAAATCCGACGTAAGGAAACAACTCGTGCCGGTTCAAACCAAAAAGTTGCAAGCGACGACCATTGAGAAAAAATCCATCCAATTCAAATCGCGCCTCGCGGAAACCGATGCGTGTTTGAAAATCGTGAACGGGCGTTTCGTCCAAAATCAGCGTGGCGACGATTTGATAAAGTTGCGGCGAATCCACGTCCCACAATTTCACATCAGGCAAATCTGTCAGCGCCAGATTCAATTTCGTTTCACCAACATTTTCAATTTTGAATTCCTGCGTCGCGTCCGCAATTTTTCGGTTCGCGTCGAACAATTCAATTTTCACACGCGCGGATTTTGTCGGAACGATTCCGGCATCAATCACAACGGCGATTTCCACGCGGCGATTTTTTGCGTCCAGCACATTGACCGGCTTCGCAAAAACGTCGCTGATGAAAATTTGCGGCACAACGCGCAATGAAACCGGACGTGTCATTCCACCCGGCTCAAAAAAATCCACCGCGCCCGCACCGCGCGGCGAGCCTTCCGGCGGCACGTTTTGCCAGCGTCCATCAATCGCGACGGCGAGCAGATTTTCCTTTTCCGCGAGCCATTCGGTGATTTCGTATTCAAACGGCAAATAACCGCCGACGTGCGCCGGCAATGCGTGGCCGTTGAGGGACGGCGTCGCGCTCGTCGTCACCGCGTCGAAATGCAAAAACACGCGCCGGTCTTGCAGATTTTCCGGCGTCGAAAAATGTTTGCGATAAATCCAAACGTCCGACCAATCGGAAAATTTCCAGTTATGCCACGAAAGTTTGGCTACGGAATGCGGCAGCGAAATTTTTTCAAACGCAGAATCGCCAAACGCAGTTTGAACCGCGTCGTCTGAAAATTTTCCGCCGAAGAGCCAGTCGTTGTTCAACGGAATTTCCCAGCGCGCGGCGCCGGTGGATTTTGGCGCGGCCAAACTGCGATAATTTAGAATCGGTGAAACTGCCAGCGCCGAAGTTCCGAGCGCGACGTTGCGCAAAAATTTGCGCCGCGAAATTTCCCGAAAAGAATTTGAGGCCATGATGATTTGACCGCGATTTTTGATTTGAGGTTACGGCGCGATTTTGAACGGCGCTTTCAAACGAATGTCGTCCGAAGACGCGCCGACAAGCAGTTCGTAATCGCCCGCTTCGACGACGTATTGTTTTTTGGTCGTGTCCCAATAACGCAATCGTTGCGGGGAAATTTGAACAGTGACATTAGTCGTTTGATTCGATGGCACGTTCACGCGTTCAAATCCGCACAGCGCGAGTTTCGGTTGCGGCACGGAAGAATTGACGTGGCGAAAATAGATTTGCGGCACTTCGTCGCCGTCGCGCGCGCCGGTGTTTTGGATCGTGAAAGAAATTTGAATCGTGTCGTTCGTCGTGAAATTTGAACCGTTCAATTTTGCATCGCGGTAATCAAATTTCGTGTAACTCAAACCGTAACCGAAAGCGAATTCCGGCTGGCCGTTGAAATAGCGATAGGTGCGATTGCTCATCGAATAATTTTCAAAGTCCGGCAAGTCGGCGGTCGCATTGTAAAATGTGACGGGCAAACGTCCGGCGGGATTCACGTCGCCAAATAAAATTTCCGCGACGGCGCGACCACCTTGTTCACCCGGATACCACGCCTGCACAATCGCGGACAGGTTTTTGATTTCCCACGGCATCGCGATGGCGCTGCCGCTGCAATTCACGAACACGACGGGTTTGCCGGTCGTTTGCAACGCTTGGAGAAATTTCGTCTGGATTTCCGGCAATTCGATTTTTGTCCGGTCGCCGTGATAAAAGCCGTCGAATTCAATTCCCATTTCTTCGCCTTCGAGTTGCGCGCTCAATCCGCCGACGTAAATAATCAAATCCGAATTTGTCGCGGCAGCCAGCGCATTTGATAAATTTTGTTTCGACAAATCTTTGCTTTTGCGCAAATCGCCAGTGACGAGCGGACAGCCCAATTCGTAAGTGACTTCGATATTTGAACCGGCGACAGATTTGATTCCGTCCAAAATGGAAACCGGCTGCGACGGCGCGACGCTGTAATTGCCGGACAACATGGAAACGGAATTTGCGTTCGCGCCGACGACGAGAATGCGTTTCAACTGTTCGCGTTTGAGCGGCAGCGTGCCGTCGTTTTTGAGCAACACGATGGATTCGCGCGCGACTTTGAGCGCGAGTGCGGCGTGTGCCGGCGTGTCGTTTTCGGCGATGGTGATTTTGGAATACGGATTTTTTTCCGGCGGATCAAAATTGCCGAGTTGAAAACGCGCCTTCAATCCGCGATACAGCGCGGCGTCAATTTCCGCCTCAGAAATCAAACCGAGTTTCACCGCGTGCGTGAGCGCGTAATACTCGCGTCCGCCGCCGCTGCACAAATCGCAACCGGCTTTCACGGCGGCGGCAGCGGCTTCTTCCGGCGTGGCGACAAATTTGTGATGCAAATTGATGTCGGCAATCGCGCCGCCGTCGGAAACGACAAAGCCGTCGAAGCCCCATTGTTTGCGGAGAACGTCGGTCAGCAAAAATGGATTCGCGCAATCGGGCGTGCCTTGAAACGCGCTGTATGCGCCCATGATTGAATCCACATGACCTTCGCGCACAGCGGCTTCAAACGCGGGCAAATACGTTTCATACAAATCGCGTTCGGGCGGATTGACGTTGAAACGGTGGCGTTCAAATTCCGGCCCGCTGTGGATGGCGTAATGTTTCGCGGTGGCGATGGTTTTGAAATAATTTGGGTCGTCGCCTTGCAAGCCGGTGATGAACGCGACGCCGAATTGCGACGTGAGAAACGGGTCTTCGCCGTAAGTTTCCTGTCCGCGTCCCCAGCGCGGGTCGCGAAAAATGTTGATGTTCGGCGCATACAGATTGATGCCGAAATGGATGCTGCTTTCGCCATTATGCTTCGCGATATAATCGTTGTGAATCGCGCGCGCTTCGGTGGCGATGACGTCCGCTTCGTCGTGAATCAGCGCGGTGTCCCACGTCGCGGCCATGCCGATGGATTGCGGAAAAACGGTGGCGTGGCCGGTTTGCGGTTGATAGCCGTGCAACGCTTCGTTGCGATAATTGTAAGCGGGAATGTTCAAACGCGGAATCGCCGGCGCTTCGCAACTCAACTGTGAAACTTTTTCGGCGAGCGACAGGCGGCGGATCAAATCTTTGATGCGCGCGTCGAGCGGTTGCGATGAATCGGTCCAAATTTCCGGCGCGGTCACGATGGGAATTTTCAACGCCGCCGGATCGTCGGCCACGCCGGGAACAAAATCCGTTGCGCGCGCAAAAACCAGCAAATGATTTTCCGCGTCGCACAATTCAAACGTGTTGAATTTGGCGTTGTTTTTTTCGGCGAAGAAATTCAGCGTCAACGGTTGATTGGTTTCGGTGCGATCGAAAACGATTTCGTTGGTCAGATAGACAACTTTTGATTTGCCGCCCGCCGCTGCAAAAATGTCAAATCCGTGCGCGATAATTTGATTGCCGGAAGTGATGTCGAAAATCCGTTCACCGGCGCTGCCGGCATAATTTTCGGAAAATCCGAGGATGATTTTATATTTGCCGGAATTCAAATCGGGCACGGACAGTTTGAATGCGCCGCCGAAAATTTCGCGGCGAAAGGCATTTTCCCCGCCGACCGGCGCGCCGCTGATGTCGGCGGCTTGCAATTTGGAATGGTTGAAATCGCCGCTCAAAATGATTTGGTAATTGTCGGCGGTGTAAATTTCATCGGCGCGAACCAAACGGCAAAGCAGGATCGCGAACAAGGCCACGCCGACAAATTTTTGAAGCTGATTTGATTTCATTTGATTGGGATTGGAAAACTATCAGACGGTCGCCACGTCTTCCAGATTTTGCGCCGGCGATTTTAGTTTCGGCGGTTCCGGCGGATTGCCTTCGATGATTTCACGTTCGCGCGTCATTTTTTCCGCGATTTCGGCGAAGCTGGATTGTTGGGGCGGCGTCAATAAACTGACGATAGTTTGCGCGAGGCCGCCGGCGACAATTGCCGGAATCGCGGGATAACCCCAGAATCGGGTCAGCGAGGGAATCAAAATGACCGCGAGCGAAACGACGGGCGTGGCGATCAACGCGGCGAGCGCGCCCTGCCAGTTCGCGCGCTTCCAAAAGCGGCCGATCAAAATGATGACGGCCAGTCCGCTCATCGTCACGGGCAAAAATTTGACGACGAAGCCGACAATGGAAGTCGTGTGCAGCGCAAAGGCGGTTGAAATGATGAAAGCAAAAACCAGCGTCCAGCGCGCGACGCGAACGGGATTTTGCGGATAGCGGCGCGTGGCCAGCGGAAAAATGTGGCGCACGAAAAAGGTTCCGACGGCGGCGGCGTTGCTGTTCGCGCAGGACAAAATCGCCGCCGTCGCCGCAACGACGACGATGGCCGCAAGCGCGGGCGGCAGCACATGGACGACGAGCCACGGGAAGGTTTGGTCAGCTTGTTCTTTTGGTAAATTGGGATTGATGCTGAAGGCATACATACCGATGATGCCGATGACGACGGAGAAAATCATCACGACCGTTCCCGCCGTGACCATGCTCCATTTGGCGATGGCCGGAGTGCGCGCGCTGTAAATGGCGAGCCGCCGTCCGGGATCGGCCACGTCGCTTAAAATCAAAACCAAAAGCAGGCTGATCAATTTCAGATTGCCGAACGCTTCGTGGCCGAGAAATGAAAAATTTTCCGGCGGCACGGATTGGCGCAATCCGCTAAATCCGCCGGAATGATGCAGCGCCGAATGGAACAGAAAACCAAAACCGGTCAGCAGAATGATCGCATTGAGAAAATCTGTATAAACGACGGTGCGGAATCCGCCGGGAATCGCGATCAATGCCGTAACAAAACCCGCGAGCACAATGCACAATTCCGGTCGCCAGCCGGTGACGATGCCAAGCACATGGCCGCAACCAGTGATTTGAACGGTCAACCAACATAGTTGCGAGAGAAACAAACTGACGTTGCAAAATTCCGTGATGGCGCGGTGGTTGTTGTAATAACAGGAAATTTCCTCGCTCAACGTGATGAATTTGTAGCGGCGCGTGTGGGCGAAAAAAAATCCGGTCAAAACCGTGCCGAGTCCGAGGCCGAGCGGATACGCCGAACCCGCCCAACCGAATTGATACGCGATGCCCGAACCGCCGATGACAACACCCGTGCCGATGCAACCGGCGGTAATGGTTCCCGCCAAAATCCAGTAAGGCAGATTTCGTCCGGCGACGAGATAGTCCACGGCTTTTCTAACTCGAAACATCCAGAAGGACGACATGGCTAACATCAGGCAGCCATAGATGAGCAAGCCGATGACGATGTAAGTGTGCGTTCCCATTTCGAATCAAATCAATGGCGCGGCGCGGTCGTCAGCGGAGTTATCGGAGTCGTTGCGGGAACGCGGCCTTGCGCGACGGATAATTTCGTCGTTTTCAACGAAGGCAAAACATGGCGCGCAAATAATTCGGCTTCCTCTTTGTGTGGATAACCGGAAAAAATAAACGCGCGAATACCCATCGCGATATAGCGTTGCAGCTTATTCAAAATCTGTTCGGGCGTTCCCACCAACGCGCTGCCGCAGCCGGAACGTCCGCGACCGATGCCCGACCAAACGTGCGGTTCGATGTAATCGTCTTTTGATTTCGCACGCAGTTCGTCTTGCCGTAAAACGCCCGCCGATTTGTTGTCCTGCGAGCGAGCGCGGATTTCCGCGCCTTTCGTGGCGTCAAATTTTGACATCAACCGCGTCGCCGCATCGCGCGCCGCCTGTTCCGTCTCGCGAACGATGACGTGAATGCGCAAACCAAAATCAATTTTTCGTCCGTAAGCCGCCGCGCGTTGACTCAAATCGGTCATCGTCGCATATAAATTTTCTTCCGGCTCCGGCCACATGAGAAAAACGTCGCAATGTTTCGCGCACAAATCTTTCGCCGGATCGGAAATGCCGCCGAAATAAAGCAGCGGCCCGCCGTTTTGCTGATACGGTTTCACCGGCTCGGCGGGTAAATCCAAATCGTAAAAACGGCCTTTGAATTTGATCCTATCCTGCGTCCAAGCCTGTTTGAGAATTTGAACAACTTCATCCGAACGCGCGTAGCGATCTTCATTTGATTCCGTCACGCCGACCAAATCCGACGAGATGATGTTGACCGTGAGCCGGCCTTTCAGGATGTGGTCGAGTGTGGAAAGATGTCGCGCGAGCATCGGCGGATGGATTTCACCCATGCGCACCGCGACCAGAAAATGAATCTGTTCCGTCAACACCGCCGTTGCGCCCGCGAACGTGAGCGGTTCTTGTCCCGCGTTGAACGACGACGGCATCAAAATGTTTTGATAGCCGAGCCGGTCGGCGGTTTGCACGATGTCGGAGCAATGTTCAAAACTGCTGCGATATTGACCATCGGGCACGCCAAGAAATTCGTAATCTTCGTTGCACAACGCCGAGAACCAGCCGACTTCAACGGCGGGTTCCGGCGTGCGAATGGAAACAGACTGTGGTTGACCACTCATGCTATTTGTAATTCGAGAGCCGTGTCGAACGGCTCCCGAATAGTTGTTGCGATTTATGGAACGGTGATGATGTAGAACTGGCTGGCGTTAGTGCCACCATTTGGATCGGTATAAGTATCAGTTCCGCCGCTGAATGTTCCGCCTGACGCAAGCTGCGTCCAAGTATTTTGGATGGGAGCCTGCGTTAGGTTGGTTGAAGTCCAGATGGAATAATTGAACCCGGCGGGGCCGCTGAAATCCAACTGGATGCCTTGACCGCTGCCAAGATTCTGGATGGAAGAAAAAATTGGCGCGGGCAGCGCCGTCAATTCGCCGGCGGAACTGGTGACGGAACTGACGTTGTTGCTCACCACGACAGTGTAAGCGCCGGCAGCGTTGGTTTGAAGATTGTTCAAGGTCAAAATGGCGTTGGTTGCGCCGACGATGTTCGTGCCGTTCAGTTGCCATTGATAATAGAACGGCGTGCTGCCGGTGGGCGTGACGGAGAAAGTCACACTTTGGCCGGCAATGGCGTTGGTCGTCGTCGGATTTTGATAAATGCCCGGCGCGACAGTGTTGGGAGCAAAGCGAACTCCCTGAAACGTCTGGTTAACGCCGCTGTAAGCAATCGTCGCCGCCGGAGAATCAATTCCGTCGTCCACGATGCGAATCAGACGATTGTTGGGACGCTCGGCAGTCGTGGCGTAAAGAACCGCGCCATTGACGCCCGCGCCCCAACTGGTGATTTCCGGCGGGAAATAAACCGTCAGTCCGATAGCTCCGACGGAATTCGTTCCGGTGGATAAGGTGTAACTGTAATTGAAATTGATTCCGTCGTCTGAATCCCAGCGTTGAATGCCGCCCGCCGAAACGTTGTCTCCGGCAAAAGCGCGATCGTCGCTGATATAGACCGTGCGATGGTCCGGGCTGGCGGCAAAATCCACCGGACTGCCGCCTTCATTGAGCACCAGAGTCGAACCGGCAAGGCCGAGCGCCGACAATATCGGCGCGCCGCCATCGACAGCGTAGATTCCAGATGGACTGGCTCCGGCATCGGAGAAGAAAACCTGATTGTCAGCCACTTGAACCATGCGCGTGCCGGCGCCGCTGGAAGTCACTTGCGGAACGCTGACGCCGTTGGCGTAACTTGAATCCAGCGTGTTGACAAATTTGACACCGTTGTTCTGCGCCAAACCGGTCGTCCAGAAGTTGACGCCTTCCAAAGTCACGGCGGAATGGATGCCGCGTCCGCCGCTGTAAAGTCCGCTGTTGGTGTAAATCAACGTGTAGTTGCCGTAAGCGCTCACGCCGCCGATGCCGCGCCAGTTGAAAATGGCATTGCCGCCGGAAGTCCGCACTCCGGGGTCAGTCACATCGGACGTGTTATTCGGATAAGCCTCGACGTAACCGGCAAAATTGATGGACGCCTTGTCCTCCGACAAAGTCAGCAACGCTTCATAAGGCGCGTCGCTGCCCGCGCCGGCGACAATCAACGGATTGCTGCCCGGCGGCAGAATGGAACTGGAACTGGCATTGGTTCCCGCGCCAAAACCGTAGGGATTGCCCAAGCCTTGATCGGGAATTTGAATGGAGCTGACATAAGTGCCGTTCGTTTCAAACTGGTCGAGATAAATGGTGTTTCCCGTCGCCAAGCTCAACGTCTGGTCGCCATCGCCCACGCGCGAAACAATCAGATTGTTGGAATCCAAGAATGGCGGAGCAGGAAGCACATTCAACGCGACAGTGGAAGAATTGGTTGAGCCAAAGATGTTGGTCACGGACAAATAGTAACTCGCGGCATCGGCGCTCTGGAGATTGGAGAAGACCAATGAACTGTTGGTGGCTCCCAAAATCGGCACATTGTTGGAAAACCACTGGTAACTCAACGGATCGCTTCCGAAAACCTGCGCCGATAACGCCAGATGGTCGCCGACGGTTTCCGTTCGCGGCTGGGCGTCAATGGTGATTTGCGGTTCACCGGGAACGACGGTCAACGTCGCGGCTGAACTCGTAACTGAAGTTGTCGAATTACTGACGATGACAGAGTAACTCCCGGCATCGGAAAATTGAATGTCAGTCAACGTCAAAGTGGCGTTGGTCGCGCCGACGATGTTCGTGCCATTCAATTGCCATTGGTAAGTGATGGCCACGCCCAGCGGCGCTTGGGCGTCCACGGAAAATGTGACGCTGTTATCCACCGCGACCACTTGATTCGACGGCTGGGTGAAAATGGATATTGAGTCCGAAGCCACAGGACCGAACCGCAATCCGCGCAACACTTGATTTGGTCCGGCGGTGACCAGCACCGTTGACGTGGAATCAGAGCCGTTATCAGCCACGGAAATCAAGGCGTTATTGGTTGCAATGGCTGGCGTCGCGTAAATGACCGCGCCAATCGCGCCAACGCCCCAATCGCTGACTTCCGGCGGAAAATAAACCGTCAGGTTTTGCGCGCCGTTGGTTCCAATCGTAGGCAGAGTATAGCTGAAGGCATATTCGGAACCGTCCCAATCCCAGCGTTCGATACCGCCGGCTTGAGTGTTGTTGTCAACATAAGCCCGGCCATCGGCGATATAGATGGTGTTTTCATCCGGACTAGCTGCGAAGTCGTTTGGGATTCCTCCTTCATTCAAAACCAGTTGCGCTATATTGGCCGCCCCCGTGCTCGGCGGCAGTTGGCTCAGTCCATTCGTGGTCGCATATAAACCGCTTCCGGCAGAAGCTTGAGGATCGGAAAAAACCAGATTGCCATTAATCGCCTGCACCACCTGGGGACCATGAAGACTGGAAGCAATAGTGGGAATACTGCTGCCGTTTGCGTAGGTAGCCACAGTTTTGTTGACATACTTGACACCGCCGGACGAGCCTGCCGAACCGGTCGTCCAAAAATTAGTTTCGTCGGATGTCCATGCCGAACGAATAAAATGCGGCCCGCCGCTGTAAAGACCGAAGTTCGTATAGAGCAACGAGGAAAAACCATGAGCATTGACTCCGTAAATGCCTCTGACGAAGTTCGCGCCGCCAGCCGTGACGTCCGCTGCTGTGAACGGATAAGCCAGTTGATAACCAGCAAGAACCAGATTTTGCTGGTCACCGGAAAGCGTCAATACGCCTTCATTTACCGCATCCGAACCCGCGCCTGGCAAAATCACCGATTGGCTACCAAATACGGTTTTGTTGGTGCCGACTCCGTATGGTTGACCGGGAAGATTGTCGGGAATTTGAATGGTGCTGACGTAAATTCCATTTGTTGTGTATTGATCAAGATAAATCGTGTTGCCCGTCGCGCCGCTCAACGCCTGAACGCCATCGCCCAAACGCAGAACCACCAGATTGGTGGAAGCCAGCGGAAGCGCATCGGCGGAAACATTGAGCGTCGCCGCATTGCTGGCTTGGTTGCTTTCGGCATCCGTGACGATAACCTGGTATTGACCGCTGTTTGTAGTTTGAATGTTCGTCAGCACGATGGACGCATTGGTCTGGTTCGCCAGCAAATTGCCGTCTTGATACCATTGATAAGCCAACGGCGCGTCGCCATTGGCGGAAACGACAAAGGCAACGTGATCGCCAGCCCGTTCCGTCAACGTCGGCGGATAAATGGAATTGATGACCGGCTGCGCGAAAACGGCTTGCGCGGCGAGCACTATGATAAATGCGCCAAGTGACTTGGATAACTTGCCCTGTTTGAAGTTTGGTGTATTGAGGTTGGTTGTCATAGCTTTGATATAAACGTGATTTGGTTTGGAATTGATCGGTAGAAATTTTAGAGGTGGACTCCACCGCCACCGCCGCCCAGTGACGCCGTTGTGTTTTGCATCAGCCAGATGTAATCCGTGTTGTTGGGCGCGCTGCTGTCAACAGATTGTGTCGCCGGAGTTTGAAACAATGGCGTTCTCCACTTGTGGACGATGGAATGGCCGTCGGCAAAAGATAAGCCGCCCGCAAAGCCGTGGTAATTCGCCGGCAGGTTGATTACGGTGATACCACTGGGATTAGCCGTCATATCCATCTCGAAATACCCGTCGTCCAACGTCGAAGAACGTTCGTCCAAAAAAACAAAACGGTCAGTCGGATGGTCAATATTTGACGAGCGCTTATACAAGGCGAATGAATTGCTGAAAATGTTCTGCCCGATGCCGTTCATGTAATTGTTCATGGAAATGCTACGCACGCGCTGCGTTCCCACCGGATTGCCCGGGTCCGCCGGACAGCGATAAATGCCGATGTTTTTCGTGTATGGCCCCAGCAATGAATTCAAAAGATAAGTGGTGTTCGTTTCATCCGGCAGCGCATTGACTTTTCCATAACACCAGGTTGCGTTCAACGCGTAAGCAGGCTGGGCAAAACCGATGTTGGGAGCTAAATAGTCATTGTAGTCGCCCGAGTAAAGTGTCCAGCAAAGCATCAACTGCTTCTCGTTGTTCATGCAATAAACGCCTTGCGTTTTTATTTTGGCCTTTGCCAGAGCAGGCAACAACAAAGCTGCGAGAATTGCGATAATCGCAATGACAACAAGAAGTTCGATCAAGGTAAAAGCCATGACCTCGGGAATACGAGGCATTGCCCGTCGCGTTGGACGAATTGAGTTCCACATAATTTTAACAACTAATTTAGGGGAACTTCCGGCCGTCCAGTCAGCGCCTTGCTTAAAACTAACTACCTAATCTTTTCTTTTTTAGTTTAACAACATATCTGTCCACATAAGTCATAATAACGACTTGTATTGTCGTTATTATAGATTGAAATCATTCTTTGTCAATTATTTTTTTTAAATCTTTTCAGCCGCCGCAACAAACAAAAAATCGTTAAATCTCACATTATTCAAGCCAAAATGTTTGCTTGTTAACAAAAAAAATAAAATCTGCTGACATAATTTCATTTTGGATATTATTTTACGACTATATTAGTAGTTTATTGCAATTGAGATGTAGAAATTTATGTTTCTACCTTAATTAAATTAAGTAAAAGTTGCTTCGACCTGACTTCGGGAGATTCACAAGAATTGGCCAGTTAACCATGAAGAACTACACGGACGCCGGGCAGTTGCCGCTGCGTGAAGTCATGGACACGTTGCCGGGTTTTGGTGAACGCGCTGACTCCCGAATAGACTCCCGAAATTTAGGCAAAGCACGTCAAACGGTGTCACAAGGAGTCCTTGAAAATAGGGAGTTGAAAACCGAGAATCACATTGAAAACATTGGCGAAAGTCTGCGTGACTCACAGCTTGTCACCATGAGTCACGAAAAGTCAGAATGGCGGAGAGAGGGGGATTCGAACCCCCGGTGGGGTTAGCCACGCACGCTTTCCAGGCGTGTGCCTTAAACCACTCAGCCATCTCTCCGCCGGAGAAAACATCTTCGGCAAAACTCAGCGTGTTTTCAATTCAAAACTCCACGACTTGCCGATATTTCATTTCGATGGCAACATGTCCGTCCGATGAAAAAAAATCAATCTGTTAATTCTCTGCGTCCGTTTTCCAGCATTCTGGTTGATGGTGATGAACGTGCTGCCGCGCGCGCCATGTTATATCCTGTCGGTTTCAAGGAAGAAGATTTTTCCAAACCGATTATTGGCATCGCCTCGACTTGGAGCAATGTCACGCCATGCAACATGCACATTGACAAACTCGCGCTCGAAGCGGAAAAGGGCGCGAACGAAAACGGCGGTAAGGCAATCATTTTCAATACCATCACGGTTTCAGACGGCATTTCGATGGGGAGTGAAGGGATGAAATACTCGCTCGTCTCGCGCGAGGTGATTGCTGATTCCATCGAAACCGTCGTCGGCTGCGCGGGCATGGACGGTTTTGTGGCCATCGGTGGTTGTGACAAAAATATGCCCGGCTCGCTCATCGCGATTGCGCGCATGAATCGCGCGGCGGTGTTCGTCTATGGCGGAACCATTTTGCCCGGTTGCATCACTGGCGATATTCAAAAGCGCAAGCTCGACATCGTTTCCGTTTTTGAAGCGATTGGCGCGCACGCAAACCATAAAATTTCCGACGCGGAATTTGAGGCCGTTGAACAATGCGCCATTCCCGGACCCGGCTCGTGCGGCGGGATGTATACCGCGAACACGATGGCGTCCGCGATTGAAGCGCTCGGCATGAGTTTGCCGAACAGCTCGGCGCAAAACGCCGTGTCACCCGCGAAGATGGACGATTGCCGTCGCGCCGGCGCGTGTGTCGTGGAAATGCTGAAAAGCGGATTGCGCCCGCTCGACATCTTAACAAAGAAAGCGTTTGAAAATGCGATTGCCGTCGTCATCGCGCTCGGCGGTTCGACGAATGCGGTTTTGCATCTGCTCGCGATTGCGCACGCGGCGAAAGTGAAATTGGCGCTCGATGATTTTACGCGCATCGGAAAAAAAGTTCCCGTGCTCGCCGACTTGAAGCCGAGCGGAAAACATTTGATGAGCGAACTCGTTGCGATTGGCGGCATTCGTCCGCTAATGAAAATGTTGCTCGACAAAGGATTGTTGCACGGCGACACGCTCACCGTCACCGGCGAAACGATGGCGCAAACGCTTGCCGACGTGAAACCGTATCCCGCTGGCCAAACGATTATTCAGCCGTTCGACCGTCCGATTAAAAAGGACAGTCATTTGGTCGTGCTGCGCGGCAATCTGGCGAGCGAAGGTGCGATTGCCAAATTGACCGGCAAGGAAGGTTTGCATTTCAGCGGCAAAGCCATTTGCTTCAATAGTGAAGAAGCTGCTTTGCAGGCCATTCTCGCCGGCAAAGTGAAAAAAGGTCACGTCATCGTCGTTCGATTTGAGGGGCCAAAAGGCGGACCCGGAATGCGCGAAATGCTTTCGCCCACTTCCGCGATTGTCGGCAAGGGACTCGGCAAAGACGTCGCGCTCATCACCGACGGACGTTTTTCCGGCGGCAGTCATGGTTTCGTCGTCGGCCACATCACGCCCGAAGCGTATGTCGGCGGCGCGATTGCGCTCGTGAAAAATGGCGACACGATTACGATTGACGCCTTGAAGCGCGAAATGAATCTGGAAATTTCGGCGAAAGAATTTTCCGCGCGCCGCAAGGCGTGGAAAACCCCCGCGCCGCGTTACACCCGCGGCGTGCTGGCAAAATACGCCGCGCATGTGACCAGCGCTTCCGAAGGCGCGGTGACGGACAAGGAATTGGAATTGTAGGATAAATCAATTGAACGTCGTGCCGAACCATTTCTGATAGAGTGGCCCGACAATGGGCATGGGTTTCATCTGACCGTTGATGGCGGCGATCAATCCCATAATCCAACAGACGAACAAGAAAATCCAAATCACAACTATGGCCAACCAGCCAAGAATAGGGATGAACACGAGGATGAACTCGCAGAAACCGGCGGCGATGCAAGTTAAAAAGAATCCGAGCACTTGCCGGAGATGATACGCGCCCAGTTGCGTTTTCTTGTTGCTGTGAATAATGATGGCCGCAATGAAGCCGATCAATGTGAGATAGGCGACGATGGCGACGGTTTTGTCTTCAGCGCCGGTCACGGGCGGCGGAGTTTGTGCGGGAGTCGTGGTATCCATAATTTTTTGTTCAGGGTTTTAAGTTTGACCAACAACGACAACGCGATGCTATGCCGAAGTCGGCTGGCGTCAAGCGGTGATTTCGCAAATTTCAAGCGGAAAGGCCGCCCGAAATATATTGTTCCATTTGCGTGATGGTCGCGTCCTGCGCGGAGATGATATAGTTCACAAGGTCGCCGATGGAGATGATGCCGCAAATTTTTCCGTGCTCGACCACCGGCAAATGGCGCACGCGCCGTTCGGTCATCAATTTCATGCAGCTTTCCACCGAATCTTCAGGATGCGCAAAAATGATTTCCTTGGGCATGATTTCCCAGACCTGCGTGTCCTTGGAAGTCTTGCCCTGCAAGGCAATTTTGCGCGTGTAATCGCGTTCGGTGAAAATGCCGACCAATACGGAGCCGGACATGACGAGCAGCGCGCCGATATTTTTGGCGGCCATGAGTTTGATGGCGTCAAACACCGTCGCATCCGGCGGGACGGACCAAACCGTCGAGCCTTTTTGATGCAACAGTGCGCTGATGGGAACACTGGCTTTCATAGGCTTGATACCTTTATCCGCCCGTTTGGGAAAAAATTCAAGCTATTTTTTCAGGCGAAACTGGAATTATGCCTTTGACATAAAAACGGCGAAGAAACGTGAACTTTTCTCCCTCTCCTCGCCAAACGAGGAGAGGGCCGGGGTGAGGAGATTTGATTTTACAAACCCCTCATCCTGACCTTCTCCCCGTTGGCGGGGAGAAGGAAATTTATGTCAACGACATAATTTCAGGCGAAGCAGAAAAATGCCGACCGCCGTTGCCACGCAAATCCAGCCAAACCAGTCGCCGTGACGATTGTAAAACGTCGGCGCGAATTTTTCGGCGGGTAGGGGAATTTGAATGTTCATCGCGCCGCGCCCATAAACACTGCCGTTGGCGTCGGTGAAAATTTTCTGCACGCGGCCATGGGCATCAATCCAGCAAGTGATGCCGTTGTTCGCGCAACGGATGAGCGGAACGCCATTTTCTACCGCGCGAAAAACCGCGTTAGCCATGTGCTGCCATTGCTCGGCGCTGTCGCCAAACCAGCCGTCGTTCGTCAGGTTCACCAGAAAATCCAAATCGTTGTTTGCAACCGCTTCGCGCGCGAGTTGCGGGAACGTGTCCTCGAAACAAATCAGCGGCGACGTTTTGACGTTGAAATCGTTCAAATGAAACGTAATCGGTTTGTCGCCGGTCGCGTAACCGCCGGTGATGGGCGTGAACCATTTCAAAAACGGCAGCCAGCGCGTGAACGGGACATACTCGCCGAACATCACCAGTTTACGCTTGTGATAAATCGCCGCGCAACGGGCATCGGGATCAAATAGAAAAGCGGAATTGTAATAATCAAATTCATTTTGCGCGGGCGAATTGGTTTTGGGCACATCATCGTCGGCGTTGAAA
>DASZXH010000073.1:0-6027 GCA_035545995.1 Verrucomicrobiia bacterium | reverse complement strand
TCAGGAAATTTGCGAAAAGCTGGAACAATATCTCGAAGTTTCCAAAGGTGAAATTATCCGGCTCGACTACATCATCACGCAATTTTTGCAGGCCATCCGTCCCGCGCCGTTGCAATTGAAATTGATTTCGTTGAATGAAGTCGTGGAAAAAACTTTGGACTTGCTGCAACCGGAATTGGAAAATCGCGAGTTGACCGTCAAAACCAAATTGGCGCGCGACCTGACGCCCACGCCGATTGACGCGACGCAAATCCAGCAGGTTTTGGTGAATCTCATCAAAAATGCGGCGCAGGCGATGACCAAAAACGGCGCGCTCATTTTGCAAACCGGAGAAAATGCCGACGGTGTCTGGGTAAGTGTTTCGGACACGGGCGGCGGCATTCCGCAGGAACAAATCAATCGCATTTTCGAGCCGTTTTACACAACCAAGAAAAAAGGCTCCGGTCTCGGTCTGATGATTGTCCAGCGAATTGTTCGCGCGCACAACGGACGGATTGAATTGGAAAGCAACGTTGGCAAAGGCACGACGTTTCGGGTCTGGCTGCCGTTGCACGAGCGAAAACCGAGATTGCTTGAGGCAAAAATTGATTAAACCACGGATGAACACAGATTTCTTTTTCCGCAGATGATACAGATTTTCGCAGACAAAAAATTTAATCTGCGTCCATCGGCGAAATCTGCGGTTAAAAAAATAAAATGAAACCGACTTTGTTGATTGTGGACGACGAGAAGCCGACGCGCGACGGCTTGCGCGCGGCGTTGGAAGAACGTTACGACGTTTACATCGCCGAAGATGCCAAGGCCGCGATGGATTTGCTGGAGCGCGACCATTTTGACGTGTTGTTGACGGATTTTCGTTTGCCGAACGAAGACGGCATGAAATTGATTGCCCGCGCGAAATCACTTTCCAAACCGCCAATCTGCATTTTGATGACGGCTTACGGTTCGGAAGAAGTCGCCGTCGAAGCGATGAAACGCGGTGCGGACGATTACATCGCCAAAGGCCGGCTGCAAATTGATGAATTGGAAATGCGCATTGCGCGTGCGCTGAAACGGCAGAATCTCGAAACAGAAAATGTTTCGCTGCGCCAACAACTCAATTCCAAATTCGGCCTCGAAAACATCGGCGGCGAATCGCCGGCGATGAAGGAAATTTTTGAGGTTGTGAAACAGGCTGCGCCGACGCGGGCGACGATTCTGTTGAGTAGCGAAAGTGGCACGGGCAAGGAAATTTTTGCGAAGGCGATTCATCAATTGAGTCCGCGCGCGAAACAGCCGTTTGTGGCCGTGCATTGCGCCGCGCTCGCGCCGACGCTTTTGGAGAGCGAATTGTTCGGCCACGAAAAGGGCGCGTTCACCGGCGCGCACGAGCGGCGCATCGGCAGATTCGAGCAGGCGCAGGGCGGCACGCTGTTTTTGGACGAAATCGGCGAGATTGACGCGACGATTCAGGTGAAATTGCTGCGCTTTCTTGGCGAACGCACGTTCGAGCGCGTCGGCTCGAACAAAACCTTGAGCGCGGACGTGCGCCTGATTGCCGCGACGAACAAAAATCTCGAAGAACTTGTGCAGGCCGGAAAATTCCGCGAAGATTTGTTTTTCCGGCTGCACGTCGTGGAAATCCATTTGCCGCCGTTGCGCGAACGAACGGGTGATATTCCGTTGCTGGCGCAAAATTTCCTGCGCGAATTCGCCAAAGAAAATGGAAAATCGGTGAACGATTTCACAGCAGACGCGCTCCAACTGCTGATGAATTATCGGTGGCCGGGCAACGTGCGGGAATTGCGCACGGCCATCGAGCACGCGGTGGTTTTGTGCCGCGGCGAAAAAATTTCCGCGCGGGATTTGCCGGCATCGGTTCGCAATGGCACGGGCGAACGTTTCGGCGGAATTCAATTGTCCGCGCGAAATGATTTGACGGTGAAGGAAGCTGAGAAACAATTGATTGTGCGCGCGCTCAAGGAAACCAACGGCAATCGGACGGTGGCCGCCAAAAAAATCGGCATGAGCCGCCGGACGTTTCATCGCAAATTGCACGCGTATCATTTGGAAGGATTTTAATCATGCGTTCATTACAAGATTGGATTCATAAATTGGAGGAAGGCGCAGGCGTGCGTTATCTGAAATTCACCGTCATCGTATTGTTGGTTGCGATGCTGGCGTTGCTTTATAATTTTCGCGTATGTCGCAATTTCAACACGCAGGAGGCGATGGACACGGCGCAGCTGGCGCGAAACATTTCCGAAGGCAAAGGTTATACGACACTGTTTATCCGGCCTTTGAGTATTTATTTGCTGCAGAATCACGCCGACGCCGGCAACACAAATCTTTTGGCCGTGACCGCGCCCGATGCCGCGCGGCTCAAGACCGCGCATCCCGATTTGGCCAATCCGCCGGTGTATCCGCTGGTTCTCGCTGGCCTAATGAAAGCGTTGCCGTTTCATTTTGCGGTGAATACGCAAAGTTCCTTCTGGAGCAATAACGGAGCGTTTTGGCGTTACCAGCCGGACTTTCTGATTGCTTTGTTCAATGAAATTTTGCTGCTCGTCGTCGTCACGCTGACCTTTCTAATCGCTCGAAAATTATTCGATCAGCACGTCGCGTGGCTTTCCGCGTTACTGGTGCTGGGCTGCGAAATGCTTTGGAAATTCAGTGCGTCGGGTTTGTCCACAATGTTGTTGCTGATTATTTTTCTCGGCCTGACGTGGTCGGCATTAAAATTCGAGGAAAGCGGACGCGAACCGCAACCTAATTTCAATCGTCCTCTCACGTTCGCCCTGATTACCGGCGTGTTGGTCGGATTGGGAATGTTGACGCGCTACGCTTTCGGCTGGCTGATTATTCCGCTGGTTGTTTTTTTGTTTCTGTTCGGCGGGCAAAAACGAAGCTTAAACGCCGTGATTGCGTTCGTCGCTTTTGCGATTGTCATTTCTCCGTGGATTATCCGTAATTTTGTCGTCAGCGGCACACCATTTGGAACCGCTGGATTCGCCATCGTTGAAGGAACGGTCGTATCGCCGGAATTCCAACTTGAACGCTCGCTGCATCCTGACTTTTCCAATTCGCTGATGCCCGTCGTTTATTTCTACAAATTGCTGGCCAATTTGCGCGGCATTTTTCAAAACGATTTGCTAAAACTGGGCGGCAGTTGGGCGAGCATTTTATTTCTGGCGGGATTGTTGTTGAGCTTTCGCAGCGCAGCCATTCGGCGGATGCGATATTTTCTGCTGATGTGCCTGGCGACCTTGATTGTCGTTCAAGCGTTGGGACGAACGCAATTGGCGGAAGAATCGCCGGACATCAATTCGGAAAATCTGTTGATTCTGCTGGCGCCGCTGGTTTTCATTTATGGCGCGAGCTTCTTCTTCACATTTTTGGAGCAGATGCAATTGCCAATGGCATTTCTGCGTCCTTTCGTGATCGGCGCATTTGCCTTGTTGTGTTGTTTGCCAATGGTGTTCGCCTTGTTGCCGCCCAAAAAAGTGCCGGTGACGTTTCCGCCGTATTATCCGCCGGACGCGCAACAGATTTCCGGCTGGATGAAGGAAAATGAATTGACGATGAGCGACGTGCCGTGGGCGGTCGCGTGGTATGGCAACCGGCAATGCGTCTGGCTCACGCGCGATGCGCACGACGATTTGTTCGCCATCAACGATTATATGAAGCCGGTGCAGGGAATTTATCTGACGCCGGTGACGATGGACGGAAAATTCTTTTCCGAAATGGCGCGCGCCGGCCAAAACAGTTGGGGACGCTTTTTGGTTCAGGTGGGAATCCAAAATCAATTTCCCAAGGATTTTCCGTTGCACTCCGCCAAAGTCCTCGTTTCCGGTTTGTTTTTGGCGGATTGGGATCGGTGGAAATTGAGCTCCAATAATCAGTCGCAATAGATTGATTTACGCCGACGCGCGGCGCAAACGGTCGGTGATGCCGGACCATTCCAGCAAATCCGGTGGCGTTTCAACCACAATCAGTTCCGCGCCGGCCTCGTCACACCGATGCAGTTCGGCGTAAAGCGCGCGCGCAAACGCCTCCGCGTCGTGCGGAATCACACTGACGCTGACAAATGATTTGTCGGAAGGAATTTTTGTGTGGGAAATGACGTGCGCGTGTTGTGGTTTGAGTTTCAAATCCGAAATTTGCGCAATCAAATCTTCTTCGTCGCGCCAATTCAGAAGCAGCAATCTGGCTTTCGGCGAATAATGTTTTTTCAACAAGCCCGGACTTCGCAATTCCGAGCCGTGAACGCTGAACGCTGAACATTGAACTTCACCACAAACGGCGGCAAGCGATTCGGCGTGAATCATGCCCGGACGCAAAATTTGCGGCGGCGATTGGGTCAAATCCAAAACCGTGGATTCGATGCCGACTTGTGATTGGCCGCCGTCCACAATCAGTTTGATTTTTTTGCCGAGTTGTCTGGAAACGTGATTAGCATTGGTCGGCGAAACGTGATTGGAAAGATTCGCGCTCGGCGCGGCCAATGGAAAATCACATTCGCGAATCACAGCCTGAATGAACGGGTGACTTGGCCAGCGAATGCCAACGGTTTCGCCGCCAGCGGTCACGATTTGAGGAATTTTTTTTGAGCGCGGCAAAACCAGCGTGAGCGGGCCGGGCCAAAATGCTTTGGCCAATTTCTCTGCGACCGGCGGAAAATTTTTCACGCATTGTCCAGCCATTTGATTACCGGCGAAATGGACGATGACGGGATTGTTTGCCGGGCGACCTTTGATTTCAAAAACTCTGGCGACGGCGTTTTCATCGAATGCGTTCGCCGCCAGGCCATAAACGGTTTCGGTCGGGAGAGCGACGACTTCGCCGGCGCGCAATAATTCCGCCGCGCGTTTCACGGCGGCGGCAAAAAGTGCGGGTGTGGAGGTTGAAAGGGTTTCCGCCGTCACGCCTTATTCGTAACGCAAGGCGTCAATCGGGTCGAGCTTGGAAGCTTTCCACGCAGGATAAAAACCGGAGATGATGCCGATGACGGCACTGGAGAAAAAGGCGATGATGATCCATGCGACCGGCGTGACCGTCGGCCAGTTTTGGAACTTGGCAAGCGCCCATGAAAACGCCATGCCGCCGATGATGCCGATGGATCCGCCAAACGCGCTCAACGTCACCGCTTCAATCAAAAATTGAACCAAAATGTCTCCGGCGCGCGCGCCGACGGCCATGCGGATGCCGATTTCGCGAGTGCGTTCCGTGACGCTGACCAGCATGATGTTCATGATGCCGATGCCGCCGACAATCAAGGAAACCGCCGCGACGCCGGCCAGCAGAAATCCCATCGTGCGTGACGAAGCTGAAACACGTTCCATCAAGTCCGCCTGATTGCGAACGGTGAAATCCGGTTCTTTGCTGCGATGCCGGATTAACAACAAATCATTGATTTCATCCTGCACTTTGGTGATGGTTTTATCACTTGAAGCTCCCACCAAGATATCGTTCACAAATGTGCGGGCGGTAATCCGGTGCATGTGGCTGGTATAAGGAACAACGACGATGTCATCCTGATCCTGACCGAAAAGGTTGAACCCTTTCGGGGTAAACACGCCGACGACTTGAAACGGCAGGTTGCGGATGCGGATGGTCTGACCAACCGGATCTTGATTGGGAAACAACTGGTCAACGACGGTTTGGCCGATGACCGCCACCTTGGCGAGACTGCGAACTTCCTGATCGCCATACATCGCGCCGCTAACGATGCTTCGATTGAGGATGTCAGGATATTCCGGAGATTCACCCATGACTTGCGTGTTCCAGTTCAACCCATTTCCCAGAATCTGTTCCCGGTCGCGAACTTCCGGACTGACCGCGGCGACATTCGGCAATTGGGCGATGGCATTGGCGTCGTCCACGGTCAGTGTTGGCGCGCTGCCCCAACCGCCACGCAAAGCTCCCTGGGTAAAATTGCCGGAAAAAACCGTGACCACGTTTTCACCCAAACTGGCCACCTGATCTTCCACCTGTTTGGTCGCGCCGGTCGTGAGGCTGACGGCGGCGATGACCGCGCCGACGCCGATG
>DASZXH010000072.1:0-83774 GCA_035545995.1 Verrucomicrobiia bacterium | reverse complement strand
GCGTCCGATTCCGTTTGCGCGTGATTTTTGAGCGGCCAAATGGCGATCAATGCCGCCGTGAAAAGAAGCGAAAATTTCATTTTCATAATCTTGCCCAAAATGAGCAAAAGGCGTGCCGCCTCAATGTTTCTCCAGATTCTTCAAATCTTCGGCCAAAAACTGGGTTACATCCTTGAAACGGGCGGCATTTTCGGGATTCACAGCCATCAACGTCTTGTGGGCTTCAAGACACGTGCGCGTGATTTGCTCGCGCGGCGCGCCGGTGGATTCAATCGTGGAAACCTGCGCTTCACTCGGCAGCGGCAGGTCGCCAGTGATGATTTTGAAAAGATGCAGCGCGCCAAGATTTTCCAATAATTCGGTGATGCGCGGATTGGGATTTAGTAGCTTAATCACATTTTCGTCCGGCGCGCCCACCGCATTTTTCTGAAGTCCAAATTGCGCCAACACGCCCAGAAACGTGCTGTCCATCAACACGCATTCTGACAAATCTATGACGATGCGGCCATAACCTTTTTGCGACAGTTCGGACAAAAGCGTTTTGAAATTCGGGCTGAAAGTGAAATTTGCCCGGCCTGCGATTTTCACGCAGACAATATCTTTGCAGGCTAACACCGATAATTTGGCTGAAGGAGTTGACATTTTTAAATCTGATTCAAGCGGCCATTGCCTGCGGCGCGACGATTTGCGTCAACACCTCCTGCAACACCAATGTTTCGTCCAATCCGCTGGACACCAGTCGTTGATTGCAGCGCAACAGCAAATCCATCGCGCGCACGAGTTCTTGCTGGCTGTATTTTCTGGCCTGCGGCAACGCTTTGTAAAGCACATAAGGATTCAACGCCAGCGGATTGAACCGTTTATCCGCCGGCAATTTCTCCGCGGGCACACGCTCCAATTGCGCCTTGAAACGGTTGTAATCCATTTCCGTTTTAATCCAGCCCTCGCGCAACATTTCCTTGAGCAATAACATCGCGCGGATTTTTGAAATCAAGCCGTAGAGCAAACCAATCTCAGATTTTTGCGAATCAGATTTCACCTCCCACAATTCCTCGTCCAATCGCTTCAACAAGCGCGGTAAATCGCGGTCGCCCAAAGCGTCGCCCAAGGCAAAAGCGCGCGCGGTTTTATTGCGTGAGCAAATCACATTTACGTCAGCGAATTCGATTTGTTTCCGGTTTCCGATAAACAGGCACAATTTTTCAATTTCATTTTCCAACTGCCTTGAATTCGGGCCGATGCGATTGACCAGTTCCGCCAGCGCTTCCTCGGAAATTTCCTTTTGCCGTTCACGAATGGCCGACCGCGCTTCAATTTCCGCGCGATCAGCCCAATCCTTGTCGTCTGCCGAAAGCGCGGTGAAATTCTCCACCGTGCCGATTTTGTCGAGCGTTTTGAAAAAAGTTTTGCGCTTGTCCACTTTTCCCGCGCTGATGAGCAACCGCACGCTTTGCCATTTGAAATTTTTCAATTCTTCGGCGAGTTCGCCCAACGTTTCCGTGACGGCCTGCGTGCTCGCGGCACGTTCATCACCCAGAAAATTACAATCGCGCAACCACACCACTTTTCCCGAACCAAAAAACGGAAGAGTTTGAAGGGCTTCACGGAGTTTTGCGATGGCAGCCAGTGCGTCGCCGCTGTTGGCAACGCTGGCGTCAATGATTTCATGATCCATGCCGCCCAATTCATCAGACCAGTCTTGATAAATCTTTTTGGCGCGTTGCTTGACGGTGAATTCATCGTCGCCACAAACAAGCGCGACTGGTGAGGCTGATTTTGCGGTTGGCATTTTATTCGACCTCACTGCCGGTCTCGTTAATCCGGTTGAGCACGTCGCTCATGTCTTCGACCTGTTCAAACAACGGCGCGGAAACGAAAATTGGCTTTTTTTGCGCGGCGGCTATCGCTAAACAATCACTTGGTCGCGCATCCAACTCAACGATTTTGCGCGCCGTTTGCAATTCGTTTTGTTGCTGCAAAATCAACCGCGCGAAATAAGTGGAATTCTTCAAATCCGTGATGACCACGCGCTCGACGCTGATGCCAAAGCCTTGAAAAACGCGATTGATGAGGTCGTGTGTCAGCGGACGTTCTTTCGGCGTCTGGCGCAAAAACATGCCAATGACCGCGCCCATCTGCGGCTCGACATTGATGACGAACACCTTTTCATCATTGCCAACAAAAAGCGCACAGCCGCTGTTGGCTGGCAGGATTCCGCGTATTTGCACTGGCACGACGTCGTGCTTCATGCCGCAAATTTAAGCCTTGCCGCGCAAAAAACAAGTCCCGTTCACGCCAGCCGTTTAAGCCGGATTGTAATTCAGCCACGGACCGAGCCACTTTTCCGTTTCAGCAACGGTTAAATCTTTGCGTTTGGCATAATCTTCAATTTGATCTTTTCCGAGTTTGCCGACGGCAAAGTATTTCGACTCCGGGTGCGCGAAATAAAGTCCGCTCACCGAACTACCCGGCCACATCGCAAAACTTTCCGTAATTTGAATGCCTGCGTTCTTCTCCACGTCCAGCAATTGCCAAAGCGTTTTCTTTTCCGTGTGGTCGGGACAAGCCGGATAACCCGCCGCCGGACGAATGCCGCGATATTTTTCGTCAATCAAATCCGCGTTCGACAAATTTTCCCGTTTTCCAAACCCCCATTCATTACGAACGCGCTTGTGCAAAAATTCCGCGAACGCTTCCGCCAGTCTATCCGCCAACGCCTCGGCCATAATCGCGTTGTAATCGTCATGGTCGGCTTTGAATTTTTCGATGAGTTCGCGCAAACCGTGTCCGCTCGTGACGGCAAACGCGCCTAAATAATCTTTTGACTTCTGACTTCTGGCTTCTGACTTCTGCGCCACAAAATCCGCCAAACACCAATTCGGTGTGCCATCGTCTTTCACAATTTGCTGACGCAAGAAATAAAACGTCGTCAAAATTTTCTCGCGCGAATCGTCCGTGTAAAGCTCTACGTCGTCGCCGATTCGATTTGCCGGAAAAAATCCATAAATGCCGCGCGGCTGAAGTAATTTTTCCGAAACGATTTTCTCCAACAATTTTTGCGCGTCGGCAAAAAGCTTTTTCGCTTCTTCGCCGTGTTTTTCATGCTGAAAAATTTTTGGATAAACGCCGCGCAATTCCCACGTATGAAAAAACGGCGTCCAGTCAATAAACTTCGCCAATTCATTCAGCGACGGTTCAATTGTTTTTTTGCCGACAAAATCTGGTTTCGGCAAATCATCGAAATTTAATTTTGGCGCATTCGCACGCGCTTCTTCGATGGAAACCAATTTTGCCTTCGGTCCCGCGTGTTGCGCGCGCAAGCGTTCGTATTCTTCGCGAATTTGATTTGTGAACGCCGGTTTATTTTCTACGCTGATTAAATTGCTCACGACTGGCACGGCGCGCGAAGCGTCGAGCACATGAACGACCGGCTCGTGGTAATTCGGCGCGATTTTCACCGCCGTGTGCGTTTTGCTCGTCGTCGCGCCGCCGATGAGCAGCGGCAATTTCAATCCTTCGCGCTCCATTTCACTGGCGACGTGCGCCATTTCATCGAGCGACGGCGTAATCAATCCGCTCAAGCCGATGATGTCGGCTTTCGTTTCTCGCGCCGTCGCCAGAATTTTTTCGCACGGAACCATCACGCCCAAATCAATGACTTCGTAATTATTGCACGCGAGCACGACGCCAACGATGTTTTTACCGATGTCATGAACGTCGCCTTTGACCGTCGCCAGCAAAATTTTTCCGGCATTTTTATTTGTCGCGCCGCTTAATTTTTTTTCCGCTTCCATGAACGGCATCAGATACGCTACGGCTTTTTTCATCACACGCGCGGATTTGACGACTTGCGGCAAAAACATTTTGCCCGTACCGAACAAATCGCCGACGACGTTCATGCCGTCCATGAGCGGCCCTTCGATGACTTGCAGCGGTTTGGGAAATTTCCGGCGCGCTTCCTCCGTGTCCGCTTCGATGAAATCCACGATGCCTTTCACGAGCGCGTGCGAAAGGCGCTCCTCGACCGTGCCTTTGCGCCATTCGTCTTCAACAATTTCCGCCTTGCCTTTTTGTTTGACGGAATCGGCAAATTTAATCAGTCGCTCTGTCGCGTCAGGACGGCGATTCAGCAAAACGTCTTCGACCAATTCGAGCAAACCTTTCGGCACTTCGTCATAAACCGCGAGTTGTCCGGCGTTGACAATTCCCATGTCGAGTCCGGAGCGAATCGCGTGGAATAAAAACGCGCTGTGCATTGCTTCACGCACGGCGTTGTTGCCGCGAAATGAAAACGAAACGTTGCTGATGCCGCCGCTGACTTTCGCCAATGGTAAATTTTCTTTGATCCATTTTGTCGCGCGGATGAAATCCACGGCGTAATTCGCGTGCTCTTCCATTCCCGTGCCGACGGTCAAAACGTTCGGGTCAAAAATAATGTCCTGCGGCGGAAAACCGACTTTTTCCACGAGCAAATCGTAAGCGCGTTTGCAAACTTGAATCCGCCGCTCAAAATTATCCGCCTGACCATTTTCATCAAACGCCATGACGACAACCGCCGCGCCGTAGCGATGAACGAGTTTCGCCTGCTTCAGAAATTTTTCCTCGCCTTCCTTGAGCGAAATGGAATTGACGATGCCTTTGCCTTGCAGACATTTCAGTCCGGCTTCGATGACTTCCCATTTCGAGGAATCCACCATCACCGGCACTTTGCAGATGTCCGGCTCGCTGGCGACAAGATTCAGAAATTTTGTCATCACCGCGACGCCGTCAATCATCCCTTCGTCCATGCAAACGTCAATCACCTGTGCGCCGTTTTCGACCTGCTGCCGCGCAATGGCGAGTGCGTCTTCAAATTTGTTTTCTTTGATGAGTTGCGCGAATTTCGGTGAACCGGCGACGTTCGTGCGTTCGCCGATGTTCAGGAAATTAGAATCAGGCCGGACGGTTAATGCGTCCAACCCGCTCAAGCGCAAATAGGGTTCAACCGTTGGAACTTTTCGCGGCGGAATTCCACAAACCGCTTCGGCAATTGCTTTGATGTGTGGCGGCGTTGTGCCGCAACAACCGCCGACAATGTTCAGCCAGCCGTTTTGCGCCCATTCGCGCAATTGCGGCGCAAGCGTTTCTGGCGTTTCAGGAAATCCGGTTGGCAACAGCGGATTCGGCAATCCGGCATTCGGATACGCGCTGACATAAATCGGCGCGATACCGGAAAGTTCCTCGATGAGCGGACGCAATTCTTTTGGTCCGAGCGCGCAATTCATGCCAACCGAAAGCAGCGGCACATTGGAAATGGAATTCCAAAATGCCTCGACAGTTTGGCCGGTCACGCCGCGATTGCTGCCAGCCTGAATGAAAGTGACGCTGGCGAGAATCGGAATTGCGGATTGCGGATTGCGGATTGCGGATTTGTTGGTAGCAGCAGAGCAGGGGAGTGGTTCAATTCCGCGTTCCTCAAAAACTTTTTGAATCGCAAAAAACGCCGCCTTCGCGTTCAGCGTGTCAAAAATCGTTTCGACCAAAAGCAAATCCGCGCCGCCGTCGAGCAAGCCGTTGATTTGCTCGGAATACGCGGCAACCAATTCATCAAACGTGCAGCCGCGCGCACCGGGATTGTTCACGTCGGTTGAAATCGAAGAGGTTTTTGTCGTTGGTCCGATTGCGCCGGCGACGAAGCAAATTTTCCCAGTTTGCTTTTGGAAATTTTCAACCGCGCGGCGCGCACATTCTGCGCCGGCTTTGGACAATTCGTAAGCAAGCGATTCCATTCCGTAATCCGCAAGCGAAATGCTCTGTGAATTGAACGTGTTTGTCTCAATGATGTCCGCGCCGGCTTCGAGATATTGACGATGAATGTCTTCGATGATTTGCGGTTGCGTGATATTGAGCAAATCATTGAGACCTTTCAAATCCTTGCCCTGCCAATTGGCAAAGCGTTCACCGCGAAAATCTTTTTCCGCCAGCTTGTGCCGTTGGATCATCGTGCCCATCGCGCCGTCGAGGATGACGATGCGTTCGCGCAACCGATTTTGAAGATGTTCAATTTTGTCCGGCATGAATTCGTGATTTCAGAGTAATGGAGAATTCTCTGGTGTGCAAATTAAAAATCAACGCATCTTGATATATTGATATGTTAAATTGAAAGCGTGATTTTTGCCGGGCTTGATTTCAACCGGCGGTTGCGGGAAGATTCGCCTTGAAATTAAATGACACCGTTTCAAATTATTTTTACGCCCATCAGCGCCGGTGAACTGGCGCGGATGCCGAAGGAATTGCAATTGCAGATTTTGGGTGATTTTCGCGGATTGCCGCATCAGGTGCGCGACACGGAACTGGCCAGCTTCGGCAAATTGGAGAGTGGCGACCGGCTGCTTTACCGTTTTCGCGTGGGCGATTATCGCGTTTATTTTGAGCGACACGAATTGGGCGTACTGGTGCATCGCATTTTGAGCCGCCATACGCTGAAGGATTTCCTGTTCCGCTCCGGTTTGAAAACCGCCGAGGACGAGGCGCTTCAGGACAATCCTGAATTCTGGAAAATGATTGAAGCGGCGAAGACGGCGGAAAGAAATTAAATTCTCACTCGACTTCCTCGCCCAATTCGACGTTCCAATAAGCCAAGTCCACGAAATGCTTCCAGCTTTCGTGCCGGTGCAAGGTAAAATTGATTTGCACAAACGGCCGCCACTTCGGACGTTTGGGTTTGCGGACGAGACGCATTCCGGCTTCCTGCGGCGTGCGATTGGCCTTGTTCGTATTGCAACTGATGCAGGAGCAAACGATATTTTCCCACGTCGTCGGGCCGCCACGGTCGCGCGGAATGACGTGGTCCAAATTCAATTCGCTGCGTTCAAAGACATTCCCGCAATACTGGCAGGTGTTTTTGTCGCGCTCAAAAATGTTGTGCCGCGTGAATTTCACTTCCTTTTTCGGCAGCCGGTCATACATCATCAACAGGATGATTCGCGGCACGCGGACGCGGAAGGAAATGGCGTGAACGGATTCTTCGTGCGGCGCATCGGTGGAAATGTCGCGCCACTCGTGGAAATTGAAAGTGCGAAACGAGCCGTCTTCGGCGCCGACAACGACCTGCGCCTGACCCTGAAAAAGCAACGTGAGCGCGCGCCGGGCGGTGCAGACGTTGACCGCCTGCCACAACCGGTTCAATACCAGCACGTGTTGGTTCAAGGTCGTGTTCATGCCAGACGGACTTGAAAGCTAACAGAAGCGACGACACCGGTCAACTGCGCGGTCAGCGTTGCCAAAGACCGCTGCCATCGGCTATTTTTCCCGCATGAAATGTTTCACCGCTTTTGTCCTTTTGGGGTTTGCTTTCGTTTTGCCGCAGGCGCGCGCGCAACAAAATCCCGACGACCAATACGTCATCATTTACAGCCTCATGCAACAGGCGGACACGCTGCAGAATTCCGGCGCGTTGCGACAGGCGTTGAACGGATACGTGGAAACGCAATCGGAACTGCAAAAATTCCAGAAAGTTTATCCGGACTGGCACACCAACATCATTTCCTATCGCTTGAATTATCTCGCGCAAAAAATTTCCGAAGTTTCCGCGCAATTGCCGCCCGCCACCAATCAACCGGCGCAAACGGCGGCGACTCCAAATGCCGTTCCTGCAACCGCCGCCGATTTGCAATCGCAATTAAACGCGCTGCACGATCAGGTGCGGCAATTGCAGACCGACAACACGACGCTGCAAGCCAAACTCAAGGAAGCCTTGTCCGTGCAACCGGCGGCGGTTGACGCGGGCGAATTGGCCAAGGCGCAGGAACAAATCCAATCGTTGATGAAACAAAATGATTTGCTGAAAGCCGGCCTCACGCAGGCGCAAAACAACGCGGCCATCGGCATCGGCGCGGCGGCAACGGTGGAATGGCGCCGGCAATTGGACAGCTCAAATCAAAAATTGGCGGAACAAACAAGGCGTGCTGACAAACTCGCGGTGGAAAACCAAAAATTGCAGACGCAAATCGAAAGTTTGCAATTGAGCGCGAAAGACGCCGCGACGTTACGCGAGGAGAATCAATTGCTTAAAAAACAACTGGCGGAATTGCGTTCGACGGGCACGGCGGGTTCGCAATTGGCACAGATGCAGACGCAAATCACCAAATTGCAATCCGACGCGAACATCAACTGGCTGGAACGGCTCGCGCTGGAAAACCGTTTGCAACAACTTCAATCGGGAACGGCCAATTCCGTTCCGTCGGCGGAAATCCAGCATGAATTGGAAACGCTGCGCGCGCGTTTGGCGGCGGATGAGGCGCACGTTGTGCCTTACACGCCTGAGGAATTGGCTTTGTTCAAACAATCGGAACCGCAATTGATCACTGCTGACAAGGGACATGATTCGGATGCAATGGCCGTGGACACGGCGACGTTGGTCGCGCAGGCGCAGAGGGATTTTTCCTCGCACCAATTCGACAAGGCCGAGGACATTTACACGCAGATTTTGCGGCGCGATGAAAACAACGGAGCCGCGCTCGCCAATCTGGCGACGATTGACATCGAACTGGGCAAATTGGATGAAGCGGAAAAATATATCAATCAGGCGCTCGCGCAGAGTCCCGATGACGTTTATGATTTGACCGTTCTTGGCCGCCTGCAATATCTCAAGAAAGATTACGACGACGCGTTGAACACGTTGAGCCGCGCGGCCAGTCTCGCCCCGCAAAACGCGCAGATTCAAAATTATCTCGGCGTGACTTACGCCGACAAAGGATTGCGCGCGCAGGCCGAAACGGCGTTGCGCAAAGCATTGCAGATTGACCCGAATTATGGCGAAGCACATAACAATCTCGCCGTCATTTATATCACCGCGCAACCGCCGCTCGTGGAACTCGCGCGCTGGCATTATCAAAAGGCGCTGGACAACGGACATCCGCACAATCCCGAACTGGAAAAAATGCTGACGGAGAAGGGCGCATCGGTAAATCCGCAATAAATCCAAATGCTGCTGGAATGATGCCTTTGATGTGAGCAACGCCAATGATGTCCAAAATTTTCTCCCACTCCTCGCCAAACGAGGAGAGGGCGGGGTGAGGAGCTTTGATTTTGAGAACAAATGACGAACCCCTCACCCTGACCCTCTCCCCGCTTGGGCGGGGAGAGGGAATTACCGTATAGTTTGCGGACGACATAATCTCAAATAAATCAAAATGCTGCGCCAATCATTCCATGAATTGACCATTTCGACGCGCGGACGTGGCCTTTACGAATTCACGGACGAAATTGAACAATGGGTGCGCGAAAATAAATTTTCGGAAGGATTGTTGACCATTCATTTGCGGCACACGTCGGCCTCGCTGTTGATTCAGGAAAATGCCGACCCGGATGTGCGCCGCGATTTGGAAGCGTTTTTCCAACGGCTTGTGCCGGATGGCGATGCGATTTTCATCCACACGGCAGAAGGCGACGACGACATGTCCGCGCACGTCCGCGCCGCGCTCACGACGGTGAATTTGAGCCTTCCGGTTCACGGTGGACGGCTCGCGCTCGGCACGTGGCAGGGCATTTATCTTTGGGAACACCGTTTTCGCGGCCATTCACGGAGTGTAGCCTTGCATTTTATCGGCGAATGACTTACGAGAAGACCATCAATAATTTATGAAAATGCCAGTGCCAGTCTGGTTTTGTTTGTTGTCAACGGTCTGGTTTTTAACCGGCTGCGATAAACTTGCCAACCAACCTGATCAAAATTGGGCACCTCCAGTCGCAGTGACCAGCAGTATAGATAGCTTGGCTGGTAAAGTGACTCCATATAAATGTCTTGACAGTATAATCGCGCTACAGGTTACGAAAGATATGTCAGCTAGGTGTCTCCTGATGAGACGCGGCAATGATAATAGCAATTTCTGGGTGGAAGTGCCGCTTCCTAGTATTATCTCTCAAGGATATGCCATTGATCCGACTGTAGAGCAATCCGATGGCAAAATACTTTTCTCTGATGGTCATGCTACCAACAATCAATTGACGATAAGTATCCTTTTCGCCCAACTTAAAGAAAATGGCACTGTTCAAATTGAGACCGAAAGAAAATGGATCACGGATAAACAGTCTCTTTTTGGCGTGACCGGAACAAATGTGAGTCTGAATGGCCCTAGTATTGGAACTGGTAACATACATGACAAGGAAATCTGTCTTCCCTATTGTTTGACGGGTGATACTTTGACGGATGCGGTGCGTGCCGGTCCCTTTAACAATGGCGTATTTCATTCAGTTGATTCCGGCGCAACTTGGCAAATGGAACAAATATCAGATTTCGAGGCTGGAGGGCCGACGGTTTGTAGAGCCGAGAATTACTATTATTACATTGCGATAAGTTGGTTAAATAACGCACACGAATTATGGTTCAGCCAAAAAGCGACTGAAGGCGGCGCGTGGAGCGCGCCCAAGTCAGTGACGAAGACATTCGCCAAAGAACTCGGAAATTACACTGCTATGGCCGACGGCGATACGGTTCATCTATGCTGGATGGACTGCCGGCACAATAAATGGAGATTCGATTTATCAGGTCCGGCGATAGAAAACGACGACATTTATTACTCCCATCGAAAAGATTCGGACAATAGCTGGAGCAAGGATGTTATTTTATCAAAAGGCGTGCTTTATTGCTACGCGCCAAGTATATCCGCAGAAGGAGACAAGGTGGTCGTCGTTTGGGCGGGAATTCCAAGTGCCGGAAGATACCACACGGATTATGACCCGAACGATATTTTCTATGTCACCAGCAAGGATGGCGGCAATACTTGGACGAAACCTTTGAAAGTAACTGATGGAGCAAAGGATGGAATGACCGCAGGCCACCCTCAAGTGGTATTGCTCAATGGAGTGATTCATCTCTTTTATATTCAAGGCAAAATGGATTTGCAGCAAGTTGGCGGCATGACCAAACTCAACCAACCCCCGTGGCCGATTTATTACACCCAAAGACCATTCCCGAATTAGGAACGATGTTTTGTTCGCGGCAGCGTGCGCGAAAACATCAATCGTCGGATTGACACTTCGTTTTGCTCTGCTAGGATTCGCCGCTCGTTTTTTGAATTTTCCGACACCAACACATTGAATTGAATTTATGGCCAAAGCTAAATCCACAAAATACGTCTATACCTGGGGCAACAAAAAAGCCGACGGCGACGGCTCGATGAAGCCGTTGCTCGGCGGCAAAGGCGCAAATCTCGCCGAAATGACGCGCATCGGTTTGCCCGTGCCGCCCGGTTTCACCATCACCACCGAAGTCTGCACTTATTTTTACGCGCACAAGAAAACGTATCCGAAGGAATTGCAGGCGCAGATGGAAGCCGGCATCGCGAACATGGAAAAGATCATGGGCACGAAATTCGGCGCGACTTCGGGAATGCCGTTGCTTGTGGCCGTTCGTTCCGGCGCGCGCGATTCCATGCCCGGCATGATGGACACGATCTTGAATTTGGGCTTGAACGATGAAACGGTTGTCGCGCTGGAAAATGCGACGAAGAATCCGCGTTTCGCGTGGGATTGTTATCGTCGTTTTATTCAGATGTATGGCGACGTGGTGCTCGGCGTGCAAAAGCGCGAGGGCGAAGACCACGAACCGTTTGAAACCGTCATCCACGAATTCAAGCACGAGAAGTATCACAAAGACATTGTGGATTCCGAATTGACCGCCGCCGACCAGGCGGAACTCGTGAAGCGTTTCAAGGCGCT
This sequence comes from Verrucomicrobiia bacterium, assembly GCA_035545995.1. Classification (GTDB taxonomy): domain Bacteria; phylum Verrucomicrobiota; class Verrucomicrobiia; order Limisphaerales; family UBA11358; genus UBA11358. Next base: position 72,074 of record DASZXH010000072.1, on the reverse strand, counting down.
CGTCAAAGAACGCACCGGCAAAGTTTTTCCGAACGATCCGTGGGAACAACTGCGCGGCGCGGCGGGCGCGGTGTTCGGCTCGTGGATGAACGACCGCGCGATTGTGTATCGCCGCAAATACAACATCCCGACGGAATGGGGAACGGCGGTCAACGTGCAGGCGATGGTGTTCGGCAATACGGGTGAAAAATCCGGTTCCGGCGTCGCGTTCACACGCAATCCGGCGAATGGCACGAACGAATTTTACGGCGAATTTCTCATCAACGCGCAGGGCGAAGACGTCGTCGCGGGCGTCCGCACGCCGGAGCCGGTTTTGGAATTGAAGAAGCAAATGCCGCAATCCTACGCGGAATTGCTCAACGTCCGCAAAATTTTGGAGAAGCATTTCAAGGACGTGCAGGACATCGAGTTCACGATTCAGGAAGGCAAATTGTTCATGCTCCAAACGCGCAACGGCAAACGCACCGCCGCCGCCGCGTTGAAATTTGCGGCTGACATGGTGAAAGAAAAATTGATTGATGCGGAGACCGCCGTGTTGCGCAATCCCGCCGACCAGCTTGACCAATTGCTCGCGCCGATTTTTGATTTGAGCGAAGTAAAAAAAGCGAAAGCGATCGCGACGGGTTTGCCCGCCGGTCCGGGCGCGGCGTCCGGCAAAATTTATCTGAACGCCGAACGCGCCGTGGCCGCCGCCGACAAGGGCGAAAAAGTTTTGCTCGTCCGTCTCGAAACGTCGCCGGAAGATTTGCGCGGCATGATTGCGGCGGAAGGTATTTTGACGGCGCGCGGCGGCGTGAGTTCGCACGCGGCGCTGGTCGCTCGGCAAATGGGCAAAGTTTGTATTTGCGGCGCGAGCGCGCTGGAAATTGATTACGACAAAAAAACCGTCACGGTCGCCGGTCAGACGTTTCACGAAGGCGATTATCTTTCGATTGACGGAACAGCGGGCACAGTTTACGCCGGACAATTGAAAGCCGCGCCGTCGGAAATCATCGCCGGACTCATCAACAACGACAAGACGGCGCAGAAAACCGAGAAGTTCAAAAATTTCGCGCAATTGATGAAATGGTGCGCGCAATTCTCACGCTTGAGCGTGCGCACGAACGCGGACACGCCAGAGCAAACCGAGAATGCCGTCGCGTTTGGCGCGGTCGGAATCGGATTGACGCGCACAGAGCACATGTTCTTCGAGGGCGACCGCATTGACGCGATGCGCGAAATGATTCTTGCCGACACGTTGCCCGCGCGCGAAGCGGCGCTCGCGAAATTGCTGCCGTATCAACGCGACGATTTTCACGGCATTTTCAAAGCGTTGAAAGGTTTTCCAGCGACGATTCGTTTTCTCGACCCGCCGCTGCACGAATTTTTGCCGCACTCGAAGGAGCAGCAGCTTGACCTCGCGCACAAGATGGGGATTCACGTTGAAAAAATCATTCAGCGCGTGATTGAATTGCACGAATTCAATCCGATGCTCGGTTTCCGTGGCTGCCGTTTGGGCATCAAATATCCCGAGATCACGCGGATGCAATCGCGCGCGGTGTTTGAGGCTGCCGCGCTCGCGACGAAACAAGGTTACAAGGCGAAACCGGAAATCATGATTCCGCTCGTTGGTTTCAAAAAGGAATTGGATTTGCAGGTTGCGATTGTCCACGAAGTCGCGCAGCAGGTTCAAGCGGAGAAAAAAGTGAAGTTGACTTACAGTGTCGGCACGATGATTGAGATTCCGCGCGGCGCATTGACGGCGGATGAAATCGCGCACACGGCGGAATTTTTCAGCTTCGGCACGAATGATTTGACGCAAACCTGCCTCGGCATGAGCCGCGACGATTCCGGTTCGTTTCTCGGCGCGTATCAGGAAGCGGAAATCATCAAGAAAAATCCGTTCGCTTCGATTGACCAGACCGGCGTCGGTCAACTCATGGAAATCGCGATTGCCAAAGGCCGCAAGGTTCGTCCCGGAATCAAACTCGGCATTTGCGGCGAACATGGCGGCGACCCGGATTCCGTGAAGTTCTGCCACCGCGCCGGATTGAGCTACGTCAGTTGCTCGCCGTTCCGCGTGCCGGTCGCGCGTCTCGCTGCGGCGCAGGCGGCAATTGAAGAAAAGCGCAAAGCCAAAAAGAAATGATTTAATTCTTTGTCGGTGACAGATTCGCATTACGAAAGCTGCTCTGGAAACCAGAGCAGCTTTTTTATGCGCTTGTCAAAAGATTGGCGGGCGGATAGAAAAATAACGTCATTCAAAACCACAACTGCAATTAAAACCAAAAAATAACCTTATGAAAAAAATCATCATCACAATCAGTCTGGTTGCATTCAGTCTTTGTCTGGTTGCTGCCAATGTTGGCGCGGCTGACGCCAAAGCTTATCAAGTCACCGGCCCGGTGTTGGAGGTCAACGCCAATTACATCGTTGTCCAAAAAGGCCAGCAGAAATGGGAGATTGCCGTGGACAAATCCACCAAAGGCGCAGACGTGAAAGTCGGCGATAAAGTCACGGTTTATTACACGATGACCGCGACGGAGATAGAAACCAAGGCTCCGAAATCTTCCAAATAAAAATTGGCAGTTGTCATTTAATCTTTGTTTTCAAGCCGCCGGAATTTTCCGGCGGCTTTTTGCTTGTTTAATTTTCAAAGTGCAGTATGAACTGGGCGACAAACTTATGAGCGGAATATTCTTCGGTTCATTTCTCGGCTTTGTCATCTGGTTTTTGCTTCGTTATCTCGCCGGTGGCCTTTACACGGTGAACCAAAATGAACGCGCGGTGAAAACCATTTTTGGCCGCGCCGACCGCGTGCCGGACATGACGACGTTGAGCGATCCCATCGCCGAATCGCTGACCGACGACGAAAAGCTGCGTTATGTTTATCCGCAAGTGCGCGTGATTCCACCGGGCGGTCCGTATTTCAAATGGCCGTGGGAAAAAATTTACAAGGTGTCGGTTGCCACACAGACATTGAGCATGGCGCATGACCCGGATGACCCGTCGGCGAATCAGGACGGCCAGATTCTCGAAGCGGTGACGAAAGATCAACTGAACACGGGATTGTCCGGGCAAATCCGCTACCGCGTTTCGGAACGGAATCTTTACGCATATCTTTTCAGCGTGAAACATCCCATTAGCCACGTCATGGGCTATTTTGTTTCCGTGTTGCGCGAACGCATCGCGAATTTTGAAGCGCCTAAAAGCAGCGATTCCATTGCCGAAGAGGATGTGAACAGCGTTTCGGCCATTTCTGGAATCTCCATCAACGACCTGCGCAAAAATTTGCGCGACATCAACGAGCACATGGATCAGGAATGTCTTTCGTCCGCCGCGCGTTACGGCATCACGCTGGACGCCTCGTTGATCACCGGGATTGACCCGCCGCCGGAAGTCGAATCCGCACTCGCCGCAATCAACACGGCGCATAATCAAGTTTCTTCGGACATCAGTCTGGCGCAGGCGACGGCGGACCAGAAAATCGAACAATCCAAGCGCGCGGTGGAAATCGAAACGCTCAAGGCGCAGGCCGAAGTCGAACCATTAAAGCAATTGAACGAGCAATTGCTGAACTTGAGAAAATCCGGAGACGGCGCGTTGGAATCTTACATCCGCAACGTCCGGCTCTCGCTTTACAGCAAGGCGCAGCGCGTCATCATGGAGGCCAAACAATGATTTTCATCATCGCATTTTTCTCCGCGCTCGTGGGCTGGGCAATCATTGTGCCGATATTTCTGGGACTCACGCGGCTGTTCGGATTTTTCACCATCGTCAACGAAGGACATTGCAAAGTTTATGTTCTGTTCGGCAAAGTGATTGCGGAATTGAATGAGCCGGGATTGCATTTTTTGCCGGCCAAGCTCGGCGCGCGCGCGTTCATCGTGAATTATTTCGGCAAGTGCTACGAATTGGATTTGCGCCTCGACCAGACTTATCTGCGCAGCCAGCCCGTGAATTCCGAGGAAGGCGCGCCGATGGGCATCGGCATCTGGTATGAAATGTATATCAACGACCCGATTTCCTACCTTTTCAAAAATGCCGACCCGCGTGGTTCGCTCGCGGCCAACGTAAGCAATTCCACCGTTCGCTGCTTGAGCAATTTGCCGCTGGATAAAATGCTGCAAGACCGGCACACGATGAGTCAGACCGTGCGCGAAGAAGTTTCGCCCAAATCAAACGAATGGGGTTATCAACTCGGTTCGGTTTACATCCGTAAAGTGCATTTCCGAGATGAGAACATGATTAAGCAAATCGAGGAAAAAGTGGTGAACCGTTTGCGGCAGGTCACGGCGGCCATCAAACAGGCCGGTGCAAATCAGGTCAGCATTATCACCAGCACGGCGGAACGGCAGGCGGCCATCGAGTTTGCGAAAGCCGCCGCGATGCGTCCGCATATCGTCGGTGAAGCGTTGCAGGAAATCTCAAAAGACAAGGAAGTTTCCGACGCATTATTTCAAACGCTCGAAACGCAAAACATCCTCGACAGTCAGGTGGCAATCACTTTGATTCCGAAAGGCTCGGCGTTGCTCGGCGAACTTTTGGCTGTGCAAACACCGAGAGCAACATCGCCGTAATGACCAATGATTTGCCGAAAAAGCCGCTGTGAAAATCACAGCGGCTTTTTCATTTAGGCGGCTATCAAGTCATGGGCGCGTTTTCCATCTGCGACTGAATTGAAATTCTTTCACTCGCGAAATTTCTAATCAACAGCCACGCTGTAAATGCCAAAAAAATTAAGGCGCAAATGTTTAGGTAAAGCGATTGACGGTCGGCGTCCAATCCGGCGGCGGACGGGTAAATGACACTGAACAATAAAAATTGCGCGGCGAGCCATTTGCCGATTTGCGGAACGGCACGTTTCAATAGCCACGCGAACAGCCCAAACATCGGCAGTAAAATGAAAATGGCTGTTCCCAAAACCCCCAAAAGCAGGTCGCTGAAGTCAGCCAGCAATCCGTAACCAAATGCAGTGGCGATGGCAAAAAGAATCGTCAGCAGAATGGCGTGTCGCGCAGAGACGATTGTAAGCGACAATCCCAGCACACCAAAAACCAGCAGCCACGCATTTTCCGTTTCGTCGAGAACGGCGCGCGTGGTTTCGCCGGGTTGCGATAATTTGGGAAGTGAAATGCCCATACCTTTGTCGGTAAGCGCATGGTCGAGCCGGTAGGTCAAAACAGTTCCTTGATTGTCTTTTGTCGTCGCGATTTCCGTTGGCGTCATGCAACCGTCGGGATAATTCAATTTTGATTTCGGCAGCGTCGGCAGGTTCAAGGTTAGCGTGAAATCGCGGATTTCGCGCGCTTCCCGCACTTGAAAATACCAATAACTCAAGCCGCGGCTTTTGAAAGCGATGTGAAAGTCCATCGCTTCGTTTGGCTGCAAATCTCGTTCAAATACGAGACTCGAATCTTTGATTTCCATTTGTGGCAGGACATCTTTACCGTTCAGCGTGGCGACCAATCCATCATAAATCGCATTGTAAGCGGGCAGGGGAAAGGTGAGCGTGCAATTTTGATTGGTGTCGGATGGGTTGCGTAATTTCCAGTTAAAATCGCAATCGGTTTCGTAACCGCCATAAAATGCGGAACCCTTTTTGCGTGCATTCGGTCGTAAGGTGATTTCGTGTCGCGCGGAGACAAACGGATTGCCGGTGATGGATTTATGGATGGTTTTCTTGCGAATCAACGCGGGCTTCGTCGGGTCCTCGGATTCGATGCGTTCGCTGATTTCCTCGTCGTGATAAATGTCCACGTTCAATTCGCCTTGCGCCTGCTCGGAACCCCAAATGGTTTGGACCGCGTTGTAATTGGCTTGCGTGACGCGACCGTGCGTGCGTTGAAAATTATTTGTGGTCTGGCGCAAATAGGAACGCAGAATTGAAATGGTTGCGACCAACAACGCGACCAGCAAAGTTGCCCAAAGCAATCGCGTGAAATGTTTGTAAAGCGTCCACAGTAAACTGGAATTTTTGCCGTTTGGTTCGGTGGTGGTTTTGTTTTGGAACAGCGCAGTCAGAAAGACGGCGAGCAAAGCAGCGCCGAGAAACAGCGCGACGACAGGTTCAACATCGGCGAGGTCGTTCGCGCGATGCACTAATTTGGACAGGATGGTATTCATGGCGGGTCATTTGGATTTGCCCGCAAAATGCGAAGAGAGACGCGAAATAAAAACGCGTGACAAAATTGAACGCCAAAGACTCGATCAGTTCCATAACGGCCATGTTCGTGTCGCACCGCACTTTGCGGGCGAGGTTTAAGTTTTGCCGTGACACGCCGAAAATCAAAACGACTGGTTCAAAGACGTGCGACGGCTGGATTGCAACACCGGCTCACACGAGCGGCGTCGGAAGGTTGAGGAACCGCGTTCGATTGAACGCGAGCCAAGTAGAAGGCTGATTTATCGATTTGTCCAGAAAATATCAGCGCGAACTGCAAATTTTTTCGGGAAACTAAAATCGGTGGTGACGATTTAATTTTGATCCAGCGCTTTACGCACGGTTTCAAGTAATTGCTCGGTCTTGAAAGGTTTGGTCAATGTGAAATGCGCGCCGAGTTTTTTGGCCATGTTCAAAGAGAGTTCGGCTGAGGTCCAAGAGGTTTTGGCTGTGGCGATAAATTTTGTCGGATGCGGTTTGCGGTTCAATTCCGCGAAAATCTCGAAACCGTCTTTTTCCTTCAAAATCAATTCGGTGATGATGAGGTCGAACGGCTGCTGATTGTGCAGCGTGATGGCGTCTTTGCCATTATCGGCGTGTTTGACTTCGTAACCTTCGCTGGTCAGCGCAAAGCCAATCAACGTGCGTGTTTCGGCATCGTCGTCCACCAACAAAATGCGCCGTGAAGAACTTGAGCCGCGCTTGAAACTGGAGAAATCCTTGTTCTCCAGTGAATCCCGTTTCGCGGCGGTCAATTGGTCTGACGAAGTGTAAGCCGCCGGTTGGTGGTCGTCCGGTTTGTCGTCAATGGCGCGTGAGAGCTGGCGGAAATAGGGACGAGGACGGTCGCCGTTCGATTTGCGAACCGTCACCGCTTTTGCATCGTAATCAATGACTGTCAATTTCATTCTGGTCGAAAACTAATTCAAAATTAGTCCATCAGAATGCCGCAGGAAACGGCGGCGCGAAATTGTGGTTCACACGCAATTTCAACTAGGTAGTTCCCGCTATTTTTCTAGGTAGGATTGCCAAAGAATGATTGGCAAAAACAAGTGTGTGAATCAGAGTTGCGAGCGATTTTCCAATGCGAAATGCAGAAGACTGTGGCTGCCGCGCAATTCCAATTTTTTGCTGATGTTGGCGCGATGCGCTTCAACGGTGCGCTGGCTGATGAACAATTCAGCGGCAATCTGGCGGCTGGTTTTTTTCTCAGCGATAAGTTTGAGGATGCGCCGTTCAGCTTTAGTCAAATCATCCAGTCCGGGCTTTTGCGCGGCGAGCGCTTCGGCGTGATTTCGGCGGCGAACCAAATGGCCGGAAAGCGAAGAACTCAAATAGTATTCGCCTCCAGCGACGGTAATCAACGCTTTCAGGATTTCGTCATCAGCGTTTTCTTTTAACACAAAACCTTTCACGCCGAGGTCGAGCGCGTGATTCAAAATGTCTTCCTCCTTGTGCATCGTGAGCATGATGACGCGGGTGGGCAGGCGCTTGCCCTGCAATTTGCGGGCGATGTCCAATCCGCTCAATCCGGGCAGATTCACGTCGAGCACGGCCACGTCGGGCTTTTTTTCGAGAATCCATTTCAATGCAGTTTCGCCATCGCCGGTTTCCGCCGCCATTTCAAAGCGCGAATCGGATTCAATCGTTTGCTTCAATCCGCTGCGCAAGAGCGGATGGTCGTCAACAATCAGCACCTTGATTTTATTTGCGGGCATTTTTGGCGGATTTGCGGCCATTGGAAACAGGAATGGTGATTTCCAAAGTTGTGCCTTTGCCGGGCTTGGAATTCAACTGAAATTGGCCGTTGAGCACCTGTGCGTGTTCGGCGATGTTTCGCAAACCAAGTCCTTTGGTTGTCTTGTGTGATTTGGCCGGAGCGAAACCGCGTCCGTTGTCCGCAATTTTCAAATGAACTTCATGAATGTCGCGTTCGAGCGTGATGCGAACTTTTTTGGCGCGGGAATGTTTCAAAATGTTGTTCAAACTTTCCTGCACGATGCGATAGAGATTCGTCGCGGCGTCTTTTGAAAACAGGTCGTCCACGTTTTCAATCCGCTGTTCAAAAGCGACGGCGCTGGCTTGCTTCGTGCTTTCAATCAATGAAGCGAGCGCGCGCGTCAGGCCGAGATGATCCAATTGATACGGGTGCATGTCGTGCGAAATCCGGCGGACTTCTTCGATGGTCTGCATCGCCAAATCGTTCATATCTTCAAATTGCTTGCGCAATTTGACGGGCAAATTTTTTTTGTTCAGCACAGATTGCAGACGATTTCTGAAATGCAACAGATTTTGCCCGATGCTGTCGTGCAATTCGGTGGCAATGCGCGCGCGTTCGGCTTCCTGTGACGCGATGAGTTGCAGCGTGTATTCGCGGCGCGCCTGTTGCTCGCGTAAAATGGCTTCCTGCCGCTCCGTGATGTCATGCGAAACGCGCAGCACACATTTGCGCCCGCCCAGTTCAATCAATTCCGCATTGTGCAATAATGTCAATCGTTTGCCGTCGCGCGTGCGGGCTTCAATCTCTACGTCGCGAACCGAGCCGTTGGCTTCGAGAGATTTCCATATTTTCTCCCGCACAGCGGGGTTTTCAAAAATGCCCAGTTCGGTGGGCGAGCGACCGATGACCTCTTCGCGTTTGAAGCCGAAAATTTTTTCGTGCGCATCATTGACTTCAATGTAACGTCCGGTTTCAAAATCCGCTATGGACATCACATCCGGGCTGGTGCGGAACGCTTTGGAAAATTTTTCCTCGGACTCGCGCAACGCTTGCGCCGCTTTTTCCCGATTGGTAATGTCGCGAACGAGCAATACGAGCGCCGGGCGTCCGGCAATTTCCACCATCTCGGCTGAAACCAGGCCGATTTTCAACCCGCCAGCGCGTGTGTGTCCTGATGTTTTGAAATCCCGGACTGAACCACGCAGCTTCACCAACTCAATCAGCCGGTCCCGGTCTTGAGGAGTGGACCAAAATCCCAATTCATTTGACGTGCGTCCGATGACTTCGTTGTGTTTGTAGCCGAAAAATCGTTCAAAGCTGTCGTTGATTTCAATGAATCGCCCCGTCTCCATGTCCGTGATGGAAATCGCGTCGGGCGAAACGCGGAAAGCCTTTGTGTAAATTTCAGAAGATTCGCGCAAAACGCGTTCGCGCGATGCCAACAACCGGATCATCTCGTCCCGTGACAGATGGCGATAATCCAATGCCATGCCGCCTTATAGACCAAAATCTGCAAAGGCGAAATAAAATTGATTGGACAAACCGGCGGGGCAGGGGAAAGTCCGGCGGTTTATCCGTGAAAATTAAACGTCAAAAAGCGATGGTCGTCCGCAATCCGAGAATCGCCGCGTCGTGCGAACCTTTTTCGCCACTGGGATTGAAGATGTATTGAAAATCCGGTTGCAACGTCCACCACGGCGTGATTTGCGCCTTGTAAGTCGCTTCAATCACGGTTTCCTGCGAGAACGGATTCGAGCCGCCCGCGACCTGGGAATCGCTGAAGTCGCGGCTGAAGGTTGAGCGCGCCACGGCGAGGCCGGCAGTGTCGAGCAATCGTCCGGGAACGAAACCGGAGAAATTGAATCCGGCGTCAAAATACCAGTCAATGGTGTTCACGTTGGCCGGCGCGTAACCAACGCGGGCAAATGCGGAAATGTCTTTGCCGCCGCTTTTGTAAATTTCCTGATCCGCGACTCCATAAATGCCATAATCGGAGCCTTCGCCCGCGCCGGTATTCCAATCGGTAAAATCCGCCGTGTGGACAAACGAACCGAGTTTGTAAGTGCCGACCAGACCGCGATCATTGGCAGCCTGGTTGATGAGCCAGCCGATTTCCGAGAAAATCAGCGCGCCGGCGCGGCTGTTGAAATCGAAATCCAAACCGTTCCGATTTTGATCCTGCGCGCCGCTGTCGCCGTAATAAACGCCGGATTGAAAATAAAATTGCGGAATGGGTTGAACCAGAAAGCGCACGGCGGGCGTGGCCACCGGATAGACCGGCGGATTCGGCAGGTTCGCACCGACGAGGGTGAACGCGCCGAATGTTCCGTTGATGAACAGCGACGCCGTGTCGGACGTGAAAAATTCCGCGTCGGCGGCGACGAGGCCAATCTTGATTGACGCGCGCATTTTCCAAAACGTTTGCTGATACCAGAATTCCTGCAAACGCAAGGTTGGATAGCCGGCAATGTTGCTCGCGCCGCTGATGTCGCCGACTTTGTCCGCCGAAAGTGAACGACCGGCGAGCCACAGCGCATTCGCGTGGATGGTTCCGCCGTCCCACCAGTTTTGAATCTTGTCGAGATAAATGGTCAGCGGCAAATTCAAGCTCTGGTCATAAACCGCGCCTTGTTTCATGCCGCCGGAAACATTGCCCATGACTTCACCGACATAAACCGGGTCAAATTCAAATCCATAATTTTCTATCGTGTTGCGCGTGCCCCATAAACCGCCAAACATCGTGTCGCGATGCCAAAAATTTTCCGGCGTTTGGGTCAAACCTTCGGGCATTTGCGTCGGCAAACCGGTGTAAAGTCCGGGATTGTCGTTGGCCGGATTATACGGCGCGTTCGTGGAGGAAAGGTCAATGGCCGGTTCGGTCGGTGGCAAAGTCTGGCCGGGCGCGCCGGAAATTTTCCCCGAATTCGGCCCGGGCACGTAGGTCGGCGTCGTGGCCGCGTGCGTGACTTTTGCGATCAGCAAATTAAGGAAGAGCAGGGCGAACAGGTTTTTGTTTTTAGGCATAATGCTTGAGTTCATTAAAATTTGGTTCTGAAAAATCAGGCGTGCGAAGCCGCCGGCTGACCGGCGGGAACCGCGCGTTCCGCCCGGCGCGAGCGCCAACGGTTGAACAACCACATTCCGCCGACATAAACGAGCGCCAACGGCGGAATCAAAATCCCTTCCCAACTTGGATAAAGTCCGAGCCACAATCCCGTCCAGTTCGGAAAATGCACGCCATAAATCGGATGGATCGGCATCCAGTTGACGGTTTGGAACAGCCGGACACTTGAGCCGATGAATGAAACCATGATGGAAACGACCAAAATTCCCGTCAGCACCAGCAGTTTGCGATACGGCAATTTCACGCCGTAACGGAACGTCAACGCGCCCAGCAGAACCAAAAATAAAACGGCGACGGCACTGCCGATGAACACCGCCGATTTGCTGCCCTCGAGTAACAGCGATTGCAGGAACAACGCCATCTCAAAGCCTTCGCGATAGACGGTGAGAAAACCGACGCCCAGCAGCGCGAGCCATTCCCAGCGCGTGGACGAAACGTCCTGCGCGGATTTCGAGAGCGAACGCAATTTGGAATTCCAGCCGACCCAATAGACGCGATGAAAAACCCAGTTCGTCACGATGAACAAAATGATGACAGCCAAAATGGAAACGACCGCTTCCAATTTTTCGCCGAAACGCGTGAGCGATTGAATGACCGTGCGCGAGAGCCAAAACGTGATTCCCGTCACGACCAAACCCATCCACGCGCCGCCCGCGATGCCTTTGCGCGTCGAAGCGTATTCCGCGCCGCGCAAGCCGGCGAGCAACGCGGCCAAAATGATGATCGCTTCCAAACCTTCGCGCGCGACGATGGTGAACGCGGTGAAACCGATGGTCGTCGGCGAAACGGCGACTTTCAAAAGTTCCGAACAGTCCGAAAGATGATTGAGCGTGCGTTCGTAAGCCGCTTGCAGTTGATCCATCGGCGCGCGGCGGTCGAGCAACGCCTTGATGCCGAGCTGCGAGCCGTCGCCCGCGAGAAAACTGCTTTCCGCTTTGACCGCCAAATCAGGATCGCGCGGCAAAACGCGCGCTTCGATCTCGGTATCGAACGCCGTGTATGCGTCCATGCGCTGTGATTCGGCGGATTCCCATTGATCGTTTTGAGCGGCGGCGAGCGAACCGCCAAGCGCGGCGCGCACTTCCAAAACCGTTTCGTCAATCACATCGCCGCTGTCGCCGGCACGACGCGCGGTGATTTTGAATTTATCCTCAAGAATCGCGGAAATTTTTTTGCTCTGTTCGTCGAGCGCGTCCTGCTCCGGCAAATTATCAAGCATCGCCTGCATTTGAACGAGTTGCGCGCTCAAATCCGCGCGATATTGTGCGTAAACTTGCGGTTGTTCCTGCTTCCAAACTGGCGCGAGTTGATTGACCAGCGTTTGGGATTGTTCGGCAAATTGTTTGGCTTCGCGCAATTCCAGCGGAATAATCAATTTGCCGTTGCTGACGCCGTGCGAGTATTCGCGCGGAACGAGTTTGACGCAGCGCGCAAGCAAGCGTTGCATCCGTCCGATGTCTGAAGGCGATAACAGATTCGGCAGCGTGGATTCTACTTGGTCACGCCATTGGCCGACGGCGGCAATTTTTTGCTTTTCATCCGCCGAATCATCCCACGCGACCGTCGCCGTCGTCACTGCGGAATTATTCGTCAGACCAGCCGTTTGAACCAACGGCGCCGGAAAATCGGCGAGCGTGAGAATTTCGCTTTCGTTCGCTTCCACGACATTTTTGTCCGCCGCTTTGATGGCGACTTGTTGCTGCAAGAAATCGAGCAACTGGCGGACGCGCATCGTTTGCCATTCGAGATATTCCTTCGCGAGCGTCGCGGCGACTTCCGGTTTGCGCGCGAGTTCCGGCTTTTGCAACAGCATCGCGCTGTCCACGCCGTTCGCGAATTGCGGCAACGTGATAAGCGCGCGCCATTGTTGCGCGCCGTCGAAATTTCCCGACGCCTGACATTGCAACATTGCGAGCGCGGCGGCGTGCTGCAAACGTCCGCGCGCGACGCCGATTTGAGCCGCGGGCGAAAGTTGCGCGGGCAACGGTTCGCTCAAAATCTTGTCTGCTGCCGAATTTTCGTAACCGGAAACGTAAGCCTGCAACTTCGCCAAGCTCGCGGAAAGTTGCGCTGACAAATTAGTTTCCGTCTCGCCAGAATAAATGTCGAGCAACGTGTCGTTCAATTTTTGTTGAACGCCGTGAAAATCATCGCTCAAAGCGGCGCGCGAAATGAACGGCGACGCGGCGAAAATGGCCGAGCAAATTAAAATTTTGAGAACGCGATTCATTTGAGTCCCGAAGAAAATTATTTCTGCGCGCCCGCCGGAACATCAATCGCCACGAGCGTCGGTTTTTCCGGCACTTCCGCGCCGAGAATCGCAGCCATCTGACGCAGTTGTGGCTGCAACTGGTCGGTCATCGTTTTCGCTTGCTCGGCCAATTCCTCGATCGCCGGGATGCTCAATTTGTAGCCGCTCTGTTTGTCGCGCGCTTCGACGCGGTCAATGAACGAAATGATGTTGTCGTATTCGTATTTCAACTGGTCGGCGAGGCCGGGATTTTTCGGCTGAAGCTGCGGGAGAATTGCGTCGTTCGCGATTTTCAAGCTATACATGATGCCGCGCATGTCGAGCACGCGCGATTCGGCGACGTAGTGGCCGGTCGCGACGGGATTGTAACGCGAATCGCGCCAGTCATCGAAATAACCGTTCAGCGTCGGCGTCATCCACACGAGCGCGCCGATACATTCGCCGAGTTGCGGCTGCCAGTCTTTGGAAACTTGCAACAGCCAATCCAATTTTTCCGCGCAATCAATCGAAGCCGCCGTCAAAACGTCCGCGCGCGGCAACGCGACCGGCGCGGCGGAAATTTTTGCGCCAAGCGCGGCTTCGTATTCTTCCTTCATTTTTTCCTGCGCCGCTGGACTCAATTTTTTCAGAAAGAAACTGCGCGTGCCCCACAACGTCGGCTCGATGACGTAGTGAAACAGATTGCCGTTGTGATTGCTGATCATCGTGCCGTCCTTCGCGCGCAACACGAGCGGCGATTCCGGCGAATCGGTCGAGGCGTCAGTCGCGGGAACGCCGCCGTCCAAATAATTGTCGAACCAGACCATTTTTTTCGTGCCGGCGACGATGCCTTCGACCGTTTCGTAACCGTGATTATGGTAAATCCCGAAATCGCCCTGCATTTTTTTCACGAGTTCGCCGAGTTCCACGCCGTGTTCCATTGCGGCCTTGTTGTAATCGCCGCCCGCCGCGTCAATGATTGCTTGATATGCCGCCGCGTTCGTCACGAAATCGTGCCCCGCGTCATCCATTTTCTGGACCGTGTCCACGAGATACTTTTTGATGGCGTCCAAAGACTGAAAATTATTCGTTGCCGTTTCCGCTTCGACGGAAAGAGTTGCAAAGAAAAGCGCGCAAACTAACGTTGAAATCTGCTTCATCATTTCAAAAAATTGTAGTTTAACCGGAAAACCACGCTTTCGCTGGGTTGCTATTCTTTAGTGGTGAATTGCGGTGCGAAAAATTTGCGCGTGGCGGAAAAGATGGCAGAATATCGTCGTGCCAAAATTGGCGAACAAGAGAATCAAGGCTGCCGGCGCGGAAAATCTCCCCGCTTTCACCGAGCGGCCGGCTTGGCAAAACATCGGCGACGGCTGGCGGCATTTGCACGGCAGCGTGCATGGCGCGGGCGCAAGTTTTGAGTGGCACGATTTCAAGACATCCGGCAGCGAATTTGACTGGGGAAAAACCTTTCATCCCGGCAGCGTCGAAGTTTGCCTGAATCTCGAAGGCAACGGCAAGGTCGCGCTGGGTAAAAGTGAAATGACGTTCGCGCCGTTGACGGTTGGATTTTACCGGCGCGGCGAACAGCCGTTGGTCGCGACGCGAAACAAAAAACAGCGCCATCAATTTCTGACCGTTGAAATGTCGTTCAATTTTTTGCGTCAACATTTGAACGAGTATGTCACGTCGTTGCATCCACTCGTGCGTGAAGTGGTCGCCAGCCAGTCTGAAAAATCCGCGATTGCCTCCGTGACGCGTTTGACCAGCCGGCAGCAACAATTGCTCGCCAGCCTGCGCGAAGCACCCGTGCTCGCGCTGGCGCAATCCGTTTGGTATCAAGCCAAGGCACTCGAAGTCGCGGCGGAATTGTTTTTTGTCGCGCCCGCCGAACAGGAATTGTTTTGCCAGCGACAGCAGCGGCTTTCCGCCGAACGCGTCGAAAAAGTCATCGCGTTGCTCCGTGAAAAATTGACCGAGCCGCCGGCGTTGGAGGAAATCGGGCGCGTCGTCGGGTGCAGCCCGTTTCATTTGAGCCGGACATTTTCAACGGAAACCGGCATGACAATTCCGCAATACATCCGCCAATTGCGCATGGAACGCGCGTCGGAATTGTTGAAATCGGGAAAATTCAATGTGACCGAAGCCGCGTTGGAAGTTGGCTATTCCAGCTTGAGCCATTTCAGCCAGGCGTTTCACGAAACCTTCGGTTGTTGTCCCGGACTTTATCCGTTGAAAACGCCGACGCAGAAAATCGGTTGAATCTGAAAAAGAATTGGGACTTGCCGTTTGAATTTTGGACAGAGCCGCCGGAGAATTCTATTTTTAAGCAGCACCAGATTTGCCTTTTTGCGATTGCACAAACCGCCAAACGAGCAAAATCGAGCCGGCGATACAGACGCCGATGATGGCATGGGCGGTGATTTGAAAGAATTGCGTCATCAAATAAGCGTGCTGGCTGGTTTGTTGGGCCAAAAGCAGTTCATGGGCGAATTGGGGCGGAATAGTATAAGTTGTCATGGTGAATGTTTCCCTGAGCAGAAACATTGCCAAACTTTCCCCTGTGATTGTGGAATGTCCTTTGCTTTGGCTCATGTCCGGGACGCGGTGCGCGCCAACGTCACTCCCGACACAATAGTTGGCACTTCTTAATTCCGTGCCGCGTCCCCTTCATTGATTTGTTTCCACGAAATTCCTTCAGAAGCCATTTCGATGTGAATCAATAATCTATCAAATAATCCAGTTGATAGAAGTAGCTGCAAACAAGTCCGACGATGGAGATGGCAGACACAGCCCAATAACAATAAATGTTCAACTCCTTGTCCCTTTCGTAACGGATAAAAAACCAATCCAATACGATGATTACGGCCAGAACAATGGCAGCAACGGCGTCAAACCAAATCCATTCGCGCGGCACGGCGGAACCGTGCCATTTTTCCATCAACGCCCAGATGAAATCCAAGGACAGCAACATGATGATGGTCGCGTAAAATTGCTGCCACCGTTTGGCCGACAAGGAACGGGACATGACAAAGAATAATCCCGCCTGCACCGAAAATATCAGGCAATCGAAATCCAGCCAGCGCGCGCTGATGCTTTTGGGCGGATTGAGTTGATGCAGCGGTTCGATGTATTGCAGATACAGATACTTTTGATTGCCCTGAAAAAAAGGCGCGGCGAGCAGCAGAAAGACAATCAACGAAACAAATCGCGAATGATGAAAGCAATCGAACCAGTTGACGAACGTCGTCGCGTGTTTTTCCTCGTGCGGTTTGGTTTCCTTGATGGCCTGATTGAACGCCTCGGCGATGGCCAGCGCCAGCACGATGGTGTAGATGGACTGAACATTCTCCACGATTTCAGTCATCGAATCAACGGTCATGCGGATGTTCTAGCAGACCGGATTGCGCTGTCAATCGCGTGACGGCTCAATTAGTTATTTGGTTTTCAAAAAACAACGTGAAATTTTTCACAAACTTTTCTTGCGAGCTGGATGGCAATTTATTTAGTATCTGCCCCGACACGGATTCTAAATTCAAACTGTGTCGGGATTTTTAATTGAAGGATTCGCCGCGCGGCGGCGTTCGCAATGTCAATTTTTCCGAAGTGGACAAACTGGTTGCCGTTGGTGTTGCTGGTCGGCGCGATGCTGACCGGCGGCGCGGTGACGGCGGGCGTGTGGTATTACTTCACGCCCAAATACACGCGCGTCGGTTACGAGCCAGTGCAGCCGGTTCCGTTTTCCCACAAGGTTCACGCCGGCGAACTGGGGATTGACTGCCGTTATTGTCACAGCATGGTGGACAAGACTTGGGTGGCGAACATTCCGTCGGCTTCAACGTGCATGAATTGTCACAGTCAGGTTTTGAAGGACGACCCGCGTTTGGCCATCGTTCGTGAAAGCGCCACGAACAACACGCCGATTCCGTGGGTGCAGGTTCACATCACGCCCGATTACGTTTATTTCAATCATGCCGTTCACGTCGCGCGCGGCATCAGTTGCGTGGAATGTCACGGTCGCGTTGACCAAATGGATGAAGTGCATCATGCCAAACCGTTCAGCATGAGTTTCTGTCTGGATTGCCATCGCGACCCGGCGGCGCACATCCGCCCGACGGATAAAGTCACGGATTTGGGCTGGAAATGGGATTCCGACCCCGTCAAAGCCGCGCACATGCAGGAAGTCAACGGCGCGAAATTCGTTCATGACTGGAAAGTGCAATCGTTGCAAAGCTGTTCGGCCTGTCACAGATAATGAATTCAACTCCCACAACTCCGACAAACGCAAATGGCCGCCGTTATTGGCGCAGTTTGGATGAACTGGCCGACACACCGGAGTTCAAGGAATGGTTGCATCGCGAATTTCCGCAGGGCGCGAGCGAATTGGACGGACAGAACCGCCGGCATTTTCTTAAAATCATGGCCGCGTCGTTTGCCTTTGCCGGCGTGGCGACGCTCGGCGCAGGTTGCCGGCGTCCGGAAGAAAAACTCGAACCGTTCGGCAAACAACCGGAAGATTACATTTACGGCAAAGCCGAGTATTATGCGACAGCGATGCCCACGCGCACCGGCGCAATTCCGCTCGTCGTCAAATCTTACGAAGGCCGTCCGATAAAAATCGAAGGCAACGCGCAATTTCCCGGCAGCAACGGCGGCACCGACCGTTACGCGCAGGCTTCGATTCTGAATCTTTACGATCCAGACCGCGCCAAGCGATTTACGAAAGATGGCAAAACGGTTTCACGCGATGAAGCGTTGAAATTCCTCGACGATTTGTCGCAAAAATTTTCGGCGAATCAAGGCGAAGGTTTGGCGTTTTTGGCGGAAAGCAGCACGTCGCCCTCGCGCGCGCGGCTGCAAAAAATCATCGCGCAGAAATTTCCACAATCGAAATGGTTCACTTACGACGCGATTGATTCCGGCATCCATCAACGCGCGGCGACGCAGGCGTTCGGCCAGTCAGTAAAACCCGTTTTCAATTTTGACAAAGCAAAAGTCATCCTGTCGCTCGACTGCGATTTTCTCGGCGGCGAGGACGACACGCACAATCACATCCGCAAATTTGCCGCGAGTCGCAAAACCGGTGAGGGGATGAGTCGGCTTTACTGCATTGAATCATTGTTCACGCTCACCGGCGCGCATGCCGACCATCGGTTGCGTGTATCGGCAAGTTTGATCGGACAAATTGTGAGCGCATTTGCACAAAAAATCGTGCCTGAACCACCTGATCATTTAGTTCAACTTGCAAAATTACCTGCTGACATTGACGCAAAATGGATTTCTGAATGCGCGAAAGATTTGGTTGCGGCTGGCAAAAATGCTTTGGTGGTCGCTGGCCAGCGTCAACCGATTGAAGTTCATTTGCTCGCTTACGCCATCAATTCCGTGCTCGGCGCGCTCGAAAATACGGTTGAGCTTCGCAAAACGACTCAAAACGAATCTGCCGATTTCAAAATTTTTGACGCGAGTGCCACAGACACTTTGGTAATTCTTGGCGGCAATCCCGCTTACAACTTGAACTCGTTGCCGAACGCCAAAACAATTGTTCGCTTGGGTTATTACGAGGACGAAACCAGCGAAAAAGCGAATTGGAATTTTCCGGCGGCGCATTACCTCGAATCATGGGGCGATGCTATAACGAGCGACGGAACACTCGTTCCAATTCAGCCGTTGATTCAACCTTTGTTCGGTGGTTTAACCGAATTGGAATTTCTGGCACGAATTGCCGGCGAGTCGCAAACGAATCCTCACGACATTGTTCAGACAACATTTGGCAATACGGGAGATTGGAAAAGATTTTTGTTCAACGGTTTTCAGCTTGAGATTGAAACCAGATCAATGGCGGTAAATTCATTATTTAACGGAACATTGCCGCAAATAAAATCAATTACTGCGCCATCCACGCAAAATCTCGAAGTCATTTTCTACCGCGACGCAAAAGTGGACGATGGTCGTTACGCGAACAACGGCTGGATGCAGGAATTGCCCGACCCGATCACAAAAATCACCTGGGACAACGCCGTTCTCATCAGCCGCAAAACCGCGCGCGAACTCGGCGTGCAAAACGGCGACATTGTCGAGATTTCGTTGAACGGCAAGAGCGTGAAAGGTCCAATTTGGACGCAACCGGGCATGGCGGATTATTCGCTCGGACTC
Source organism: Verrucomicrobiia bacterium (assembly GCA_035545995.1). Lineage (GTDB taxonomy): Bacteria > Verrucomicrobiota > Verrucomicrobiia > Limisphaerales > UBA11358 > UBA11358. The sequence continues at coordinate 52,702 of DASZXH010000072.1, read as the reverse complement.
GCGCTCGGTTACGGTCGCGAAAAAGCCGGGCGTGTCGGCACGGGCGTCGGTTTCAACGCTTACAAAATTTTCTCCGGCAAATACGTCGAGACCGGCGCGACAATTAAAAAGACCGGCGAGACTTATGTGATTGCGACGACGCAATCGCATTGGAGCATGGAAGGTCGTCCCGCCGTGCGCGAAGCAAATCTCGAGGAATTTTCCAAGAATCCTGATTTTGCGCAGGAAATGCACGACAAAGAACCGCCGGTCGTCAAATCGCTTTATCCAAATCCGTTTGACGAAGCAAAGAAAACCGCGCTGCATCAATGGGGTTTGGTCGTGGATTTGAATTCGTGCGTGGGTTGCGCGACGTGCGTCGTCGCGTGCCAGAGCGAAAATAACATTCCGATTGTCGGCAAAGATCAGGTCAGTCGCGGTCGCGAAATGCACTGGATGCGGATTGACCGTTATTACACGAGCGATCCGAAACGGCAAAACAACCGCAGCTTGTTTGACCCGAACGCGGACATGAACCAGACCGACGCGGAACAGCAGTTCGCGAAATGGATTGACGACGTGCAGGCGGTGAGCCAGCCGATGCTTTGCCAGATGTGCGAAGCCGCGCCGTGCGAAAACGTTTGTCCGGTCAACGCCACGTCGCACGACGAGGAAGGTCTCAATGTGATGACCTACAATCGTTGCATCGGCACGCGTTATTGCTCGAACAATTGTCCTTACAAAGTTCGCCGGTTCAATTATTTCGATTATAACAAACGCCCCGCCAGCGCGCTGAAAGGACCGTTTTATCCGACGCCGCTTTTGAACAAGACGGACGGCAAATGGGATTTGTTGAGCTGGTTCAAAGCACCGGAAGCGAGCGGAATGCGCGAGGAAGACGAATGGGATTTGATCAAGATGGTCAAGAACCCGGACGTGACGGTGCGGATGCGCGGCGTCATGGAAAAATGCACTTATTGCGTCCAACGCATTCAGCAGGCGGAAATCACGCAAAAAGTCAAAGCGGGCGCAAGCGGCGACATTCGCTTGAAGGAATCCGAAGGCACGATTCCCAAAACAGCGTGCCAGCAGGCATGTCCGGCGGGCGCGATTGTGTTTGGCGACATCAGTGACCCGGACAGTTCGGTTTCCGATTGGAAGCGCAGTTCAAGAAATTATTCCGTGCTCGGCGAATTGCTGACGAAACCGCGCACGACGTATTTAGCGCGCGTTCGCAATCCAAATCCTGCGATGCCGGATTATCACGCGCCTTACAGCACGGAAGAATATGAAGAACGCGGCGGAGAATTTCATGCCGCCGAGAGAGGAAACAGTTAATGGCTGAATCCACAACCAATCTGGAATCGCTCACGCCGCTGGCGGAATTGCGGCGCATGGAAGCCGTGCCCAATCGCAGTCTCGGCTGGCTCACGGATAAACTCACGGCGTTCAACGAAGGCAAGACGCCGCTATGGTGGTGGATTCTCTTTTTCCCGGCGGCGTTTGGCGCGGCGGTCGTCCTGCCGGTTTCGCTGATTTACAAAATTTCGGTCGGCGTCGGCGTTTGGGGCAATAACGCGCCGGTCATGTGGGGTTGGGACATCATCAATTTCGTCTGGTGGGTCGGCGTCGCGCACGCGGGCACGTTGATTTCCGCGATGTTGTTTTTGACACGGCAGCATTGGCGTAATCCGATTGGCCGCGCGGCGGAAGCGATGACCGTTTTCTCGGTCGCGATGGCAGGAATGTATCCGGCCATTCACGTCGGGCGCGAGTGGTTCGACTGGTTTATGTTTCCGGTGCCGACCTCAAACGGCTTGTGGCCGCAATTCCGTTCGCCGCTGATGTGGGACGTTTTTGCCGTCAACACTTACCTCATCGTTTCGACAACATTTTGGTATATGGGCTTAATTCCCGATTTGGCGTTGATGCGCGACCGCTCGAAAACGCGCGTGAAAAAATTCCTTTACGGCCTGTTCGCGCTCGGCTGGACCGGCTCGGCGCGCCAATGGCATAATTACGAGAAAGCGTATCTCGTGCTGGCCGGTTTGGCGACGTTGCTGGTGTTCACCGTGAGTTCCATCGTCGGCATGGACTTTGCCACGGCGCAAATCGCCGGTTGGCACGAAACGATTTTCCCGTTTTACTTTGTCGCCGGCGCGGTGTGCTGCGGATTCGGCATGGTGCTGGTGTTGTTGATTCCATTGCGCAAATGGTGTCATCTCGAAGACATCATCACGCTGGCGCACATTGACAAGATTTGCAAAATGACGCTGATGATGGCCTGCATCATGGGCTACATTTATGTGATTGAATTTTTTATCGCGTGGTATTCCGGCAATCCTTACGACGCTTGGGTGTTCGGCCATCGCATGTTCGGCCATCAATACTGGTATGGCGGCTGGATTATGATTGTCATCAACGCTTCGCTGCCGCAATTGCTTTGGATCAAGAAAGTCCGGCAAAATCTCTTGGTGGTTTTCATCATCGCCTTGTTGCTGAACATCGGCATGTGGTTTGAACGATTTGTCATCATCGTCGGCTCGCTCTATCAGGATTTTCTGCCGGCTAACTGGGGCGTGTATTATCCGACTTGGGTGGACGCGGGGGTTTATCTCGGCACGCTCGGCGCGTTTTTCATGCTGTATTTGTTGTTCGTGCGTTTCCTGCCGATGATTCCGGTTTCGGAAGTCAAAGCCGTCACGCCGCAAGCCAATCCGCATCCGGTTGTGAAAGGAGGCAAATCGTGAGCGCAAAAACTTACGGTATAATGGCTGAATTCGATTCAGCGGCTTCCATCTTGAGCGCGGCGGAAAAAGTGCGCGACGCCGGCTATCATCGCTGGGACGTTTTTTCGCCGTTCCCGATTCACGGTTTGGACAAAGTGATGGGTTTCAAAAATTCCAAGGTCGGGGCGTTTTCGTTGCTGTTTGGCGCGGGCGCATTCATCGGCACAATGGGATTGATCTGGTATTGCAATGCGTTTGATTATCCGATTCTCATCGGCGGCAAACCGATGTTCAGTGTGCCGATGTCGGTCGTGCCCGCTTACATTTTGCTCGTGCTGGCCGCCGCGCTCGGCGCGTTCATCGGGATGATTGCGTTGAACCAATTGCCGCGCCATCACCATCCTCTGTTCGGCAAGAAACGGTTTGAACTCGTTTCGCGCGACAAATTTTTCCTCGTCATCGGCGCGTTAGACCCGAAATTTTCTGAAACCGAAACCCGCAAACTGCTGGAAGCCATCGGCGGCGCGCACATCGAACTCGTGGAGGACAACGACTGATGCGCTACCTCGGTTATCTCATTTCGCTCGGTCTCGTCGGCACGGCGCTCGGCGCGGCCATTGTCGGCATTGCCGGTTTTCGCGGCGAATTATCGCGCAAACCGCCGATTGAAGTTTTCCCGGATATGGACCGCCAGTTGAAATTGCGTCCGCAAAAACCGTTCGATTTCATGCCCAACGAAATTAGTTCGCAATTGCCGCCGCCCGGAACCATCGCGCGCAGCGAGCCGATTCAATCCGTGAACGGCGCGGTGTACGAGTTTGAAGATTCACCAGTCAATGCCGGCAAAACCACCGGCACGACCAATTTCATTGAAACCAATCCGCTGCCGGTGAATCTACAGTTGCTCGCGCGCGGCCACGAGCGGTTCGACATTTATTGCGCGCCGTGCCACGGCAAATTGGGTGACGGCAACGGCATCACTAAAAAAATCGGCGATATGCCGGCGGTCGCCAATCTGCACGACAAACGCATCGTGGAAATGGCCGACGGCGAGATTTTCAACACGATTACTTTCGGCAAAAGCACGATGGGCGCGTATGGCCCGATTGTTCCGACGCAAGACCGCTGGGCGATTGTCGCGTATCTGCGCACGTTGCAATTGAGCTGGCTCGGCTCAACCAATGATTTGTCGCCGCAACAACAAGCCGCGCTGAAATAAAAATGAGTTCGCAAAACAAAACTGAATTGCCGCCGCCGCTGGATTTGTCCGGCTGGCGCAAGCTGCCCGTTGTGTTCATGGTAATTGGCGCGATTCTCTCGATCATCGGCCTTATCGCCAGCCCGCGTGAATTCAGTTACTCGTGGCTGTTGTCATTCCTGTTTTTCCTGACGCTGTCGCTCGGCGCATTGTTCTTCGCAATCATCCATCATTTGACCGACGCCGGCTGGTCGGTCGCCACACGCAGAATTTGCGAACACATCGGTTCGCTGTTGTTTCCGTGGCTGGCCATTTTGTTTATCCCCGTGATTTTGCTAGCTTCAAAGATTTATCCGTGGATGACGTTGAGTCCAATACACGACCGCGCGATAAGTGCCAAGGGCGTCTTGTTCACGTTACGCGGGTTTTGTGTCGCGTCCGCTATCTTTTTCGGTATCTGGTGGGCGTTGACCGCACGCATCAATTACTGGTCGCTGCGGCAGGACGTGACCGGCGATGCGCTTTGCACGCGCAAAATGCGTTTTCATTCCGGCTGGGGAATTTTGGCTTTCGCCGCCACCGTCACCGTCGCGCCGATTGTGTGGATGAATTCGCTCGAATACCAATGGTCTTCGACGATGTATGGCTTGTATATGTTCGCTTCGTGCGGCTGGATTGCGCTGGCCACCATTTACATCCTCACGGCGGTGTTGCAACGACAACGGATTCTGACTCCCGTGTTGCACGACAACCAATTTTATTTCCTCGGTGTTCTGTTTTTCGCGTTCACGCTGTTGCAGGCTTATTTTGAATTCGCGCAATACTTCGTCGTCTGGAACGGCAACGTGCCGGAGGAAACGTATTTTTATCTCATCCGCGAAAACGGTTCGTGGTGGTGGGTGAGCATGGTTTTGATTTTTGGGCATTTCTTTCTGCCGTTTGTTTTGCTGCTGCCGGCGCACGTCAAAATGAATTTCAAAATCATGATTCCGATTTGCGCGTGGGCGTGGCTGATGAATTTTGCGGATTTGGCATTCAACGTTTTGCCCGTATTGCATCCGCACGGCTATCCATTCAAGTGGATTTGGCTGCACTTCGGCACTTTTGCGTTTATGGCCGGGTTGCTGTCGCACGTGTTCCTGAAAAAATTCCGCAGCCATCCGCCGTATCCGCAGCGCGACCCGCGCGTGCTCGAAGCGATGGGCATCGGCCACGAACCGGATGAAATGCCGGACACGCTGCCGGCGGAAGGAGGCGCGCAATGAGCGACGAACAAAATTTGATAAAAATCAATCGCGCATCCGGCGCGGTGATTGGTTTCATCATCGCGAGTTTGATTTTCATTGTGCTGGTCGTGATTGTGAAATTTTCCGCGAACATTCCTGCCATTGACGCCGACCGCGCCACGGCGATTTCGCAGGCGTTGCACGAAATTCACACCAACGAAGTCGTTTCGCTTGAAACCGTCGGTTGGGTTGACCAGTCGCGCGGTATTGTGCGGTTGCCGATTGACACCGCGTTGCAACTCGCGGCGCAGGAATGGAAAAATCCCGCGCAAGCCCGCGCCGATTTGAACGCGCGCGCCGAGAAAGCCGCCGCGCCCGCGCCCAAGCAGCCGGAGAAACCGAGCCAATTTGAATGAACGAGATTTCCCAACAAAAAATTGACGCGTCGTGCCGCGTGCCACTGCTCGCGCTGTTCGGCGGCGCGGCATTGTGGCTGATCGTCGGTTTGCTGCTCGCGTTGATTGCCTCGCTCACATTTCACATGCCGGAAAAATTTGGCAACTGCGCGTGGTTGACTTACGGCCGCCTGCAACCTGCCGCCAGCGACGCGATTGTTTATGGCTTTTGCATTCCTGCTGCGCTCGGCGTCGTGCTCTGGATTTTTACGCGCTTGAGCGAGACGGAATTGTTTTTGCCGCTCGTGCCAATTATCGCCGCAAACATCTGGCATCTCGGCGTGCTTATCGGCGTTGTCGGAATTTTGATTGGCGACAGCACCGGCTTTCAATGGCTCGAATTTCCGCGCGCCGGTTCGGTTCTTTTGTTCGCCGCATTTTTGCTCATTGCCATTTCCGCTTTCGCGACGTTTGGCGCGCGGCGCAATCGGGAATTGCAACCGCCGCACTGGTTTTTGCTCGCCGCGCTGTTCTGGTTCCCGTGGATTTATTCGACCGCAAACTTGTTTCTCGTCGCATGGCCGGTGCGCGGCGTCGCGCAAGCCGTCATTGCGTGGTGGTTCGCGAACAATTTACTTTTCATCTGGTTCGCGCTCGTCGGCCTCGGCATTGCGTTTTATTTCCTGCCGAAATTTTCCAGTAAACCGCTGCCAGATTATTTCGCGCTGTTCACGTTTTGGACGTTGATTTTATTCGGAACGTGGCTCGGCATTCCGCAAGGCGCGCCGGTTCCCGTATGGCTGCCTGCGTCGAGTGCCGTCGCGTCGTCGCTGACGATTCTTCCGCTCATCGCCATTGCCGTTGTTTTCGGCAAAACCGCTTGTGGCGCGAATGTCCAATGCAAAGGTGGCCCGTTCTGCTACGTCAAATTCGGAACGGTCGCGTTTTTGCTTTCGGCGCTGATGCTCGTTTCGCTCGGCTGCCTGCATTTCAGCCGCGTCGTGGAATTCACCTGGTTCACGTCGGCGCAGACGCAACTGCAAATTTTCGGTTTCTTCGTCATCGTCGTTTGCGGCGCGATTTACGAACTGCTGCCGCGCGTGATGGGTTTTGAACTGCCGTTTCCAAAATTCGTCCGGTTCCAGCACTGGCTGTTCATGCTCGGCGTTGCATTATTGGTTTTGCCGCTGGCCATCGGCGGCGTCGAACAGGGATTGAAAGACTATAATTTTGAAACCATGCTACCGTTCCTGCGCGTCAGCACGACGGGCATTTTGCTATTGTTGCTTGGCAGTTTGTTGTTTGCCGCGAACATTTTTGTGATGACGTTCAAATGGAAACTGACGCTGCTTAAATCGCTGCTTGCCGCCGTGAAAGCGCCGCTGGAAACCGCGGAGGTAAAATCATGAAAAGCGGCTTCCGGGTTTTTGTCGCGGCGTTCATCGCGCTCGGTGCGTCGTGGTGCGGTTTTGTGCTCGCGCCCGCGCTGCAATTGGGCGCGGCCAAGCAGACTCAAATTTTGAATTCATCCGAGATTTATCCGCTTCAACGTCCCGGCGCCGCCGCGCTCGGTTTGCAGGTTTATCGCTCGCTTGGCTGCGCCGCCTGTCACACCACGCAAGTCCAGCAGAGCGGATTTGCCTGTGACGTGGTGTTGACGAGCGCCGGGAAAAATCCTGAAGTTGTTTCCAATCTGATTTCCACGTTGAAATTGACCGGACTGACAAAGGACGAAGCCGATTCCGTCGCCGGCAAAATCACCGCCGCCGGCGGCAAAACCGAAACGCACATTGTTACCACCGGTTCGGACATTCCGCGTTGGGGCATCCGCCGCAGCGTCGCGGAAGATTTTCTATGGGATTATCCGGTGCAACTCGGCAGCATCCGCGTCGGGCCGGATTTGGCCAATGTCGGATTGCGCTATGACGCGGCTTGGGAATTGGCGCATCTTTACGAGCCGAAATCCAAGGTGAAAGATTCCGTCATGCCGCCGTTCCGTTTTTTGTTTGAAGAAAAAAATGGCGAAGTCGCTCCGACCGAAGACGCCAAAAATTTGGTGGCGTATCTGTTGAGCTTGCGCGCCGATGTGCCGCTGTATGACGCGCCGTTCACCCAGCCAAGTTTGAACAAATGAGTGACGAACCTAAAAATCCATCCGCGACATCCGGCGAAACGAAATCTTCAGCCGTGCCGATGTGGATTTTCTCTTTGCTGCTGCTGTTGTTGTTTCTCGGCGCGGTTTATTTCGACCATCACAGTGGTTGGTTCAATTCGCAGGTTTATGCGCCTTACAATAATGCCGAGGAATTGGACGCATATCAGCCGAAATCCGGCGCAGCGGCGATGCTCGCGCAGGGCAAACGCAATTACGAAATGATTTGTGGGGCGTGTCACGGCGCGGACGGTCTGGGCAAACCCGGCCAGGCTCCGCCGCTGGCCGGCTCCGAGTGGGTCAACGCCAAAGGTATCCAACGCCTGATTCACATCCCGCTCACCGGCGTTTCTGGTGGTATCACCGTCGAAGGCAAGGACTGGAACATGTCCATGGCCGCAATGGGCGCGGCGCTGTCAGATTCCGACCTCGCGGCGGTGCTGACCTACGTCCGCAATTCGTGGGGCAACAAAGCCGGTGAAGTGACGCCGGACGACGTGAAAGCCGTCCGCGCCGCGCTGGGCGGTCATCCGCAGCCGATGACCGGCGAAGAAATGATGAAGATGTCGGAATAACGTCGTCGCAGTTTGACGCGATTCCTTTTTGGACGGGATTAACCGGATTAACAGAATTCCACCGGAAAAACTACTGCGCGTTCACCACATCAATCCGGTCGCCATTTTTGCGCAACGTGATGAATGTCGCTTCGTTCGTCTTGTGCAGATAGAAATCTTGCGGCAACGCCACGTAATTCAATTGATACGTGCTCGACCCGCCGTGTTTGCTCCACACCACCACCACGCTGTCCTTGCAGAATTGCACCGTGTAAATCTGGTTCGTCCCGTCCAACGGCTCGAACGCCACCGTCAACTCCGTGTTCGCGCTATGTCGCAACGTCTGTGCCCCGGCTTTCAGGCAAAAAGCCAGATGTACGCCATCATCCGACAGCCATTTGCAACCGCACAACGCGAGGCCAACTGCCGCGACAATGAAAATTGAAATTCTCATAACTCAGAAAATGTGGCAGCAACCATGCCAATTGAATCAAATATCACTGGCAGGTTGCTTTCGCTTTTATAGATGACCTTTTCTTTACTCATCAACAGATAAGCGATGCCTCTAATCCCGTCATGAACGCAACAATATGTAACCAAAAAAAATGGCCAGCAGAATCCTTCTGCGTCGGCGCGAAATTATTTTTGAGATTGATATGTATTATTCCTGACTTCAACGTATGCTTTGCAGATGGAACAAAAGCCTCATGCCTCGGTCAGTTTCCAATACGGTTCACTGCCGGAGAGCATTTCCAAGCAAACCTATTCAGTCCACCGGGACGGACAATTGATTGTCTCAAATCATCCTATGCTGAATGCCGTCAAACAGTTCGTCAGAGCCAATGCCCGCGACGAAAATGCGGCGGGACGCACCGCCTCTTACATTGTGACCGGAACGATGGGTTTTAGAAGCGTTGGCGTGATGAACAACAAAGGCGCGGTTCGCTGGGAATGACTAGCAGTGGTTGACGACTGGTGATCCTCTGGTCTGAACGTCTGGCTTAACTCCATTTGATTTCTTCTTCCAGCCATTTTGGAGCGTGGAATCCCATCGGACACAACTTGACCAGTGAAAATTTTATGGATGTCTGAATGCTTTTTGCCGAACGTTTGACCTTTTGATTGGTGGAATTATCGCACAAATTCCCCGCCTCTCTAAATGCGTCAAATAAATCAGCGAGTATCATATCCACCTTTTTCTTGTTCCCGGAATCATCAAAAAATAGGTCGTTATTCACATTCATTTTTATTGTCCTCTGAAACCCAGCGGGTGCTTGGATGTTTGTTTTTTTGCTCATCTGTTTGAATTTGTTGATTCACGATTGGGTTGGATAATTTAGTGATTTGCGTCGTAAACATTGGCGATGGGGACGGTAAAACTTATTGCTGAATTGCCAAACAGCGCCAGCATTTGCATATCCGGCAGGCGATGATGAAAGCAAAACATCATCGCTGCCATGCCGTTTGAAAATTTGTGTGCATCCGCCCCATGAGTCGTCCAATTGCATCTCAATGTTTTGATAAACTCCAGGTTGTGTTTATTTTGCAATATGATGTTCATGCTCATGCGCGGGTTGATTGAATCCAGCCGAATGATGAAGAGGCACCCCGCCGCTCGAAGATAAGGTCAAATCCAGCCTTACCTTACACCCGTTTGTGACGATTGACAGAAGATTCTTTCAATAAAAATTGGAGCTTAATCGCATTTTTCAACTATCAATGCCGCCGGACGAAAAACCTTGTGAGAAACTGGAAGTTGCCAGCGAATTCATAGAAGCCATCCGCAATGGCGCAGGCAAGACTTGAAGTTGTTGGCAAATTTAATTTATAGTCCAAGAATTTTAGTAACGAATCCTGTTCTCGCATAAAATGCCCGGCTCGTGCCGTCATGACCTGCGCCTTTTGTTCGTGGTTGAACGAGAATTCCCATTGCAGAGGACTTTCTTCAAATGGCTTTGCGAGAATCATCGGGCAAATCAATTTGCTCTGGCAAACCTTTTGGCAAAACAACAATTCCCAAAACGTCTGAAATGGAGATTCCTTTTTCCAACCAATTTGAAATGTTAGTTGTTTTCCAACAATACAAAATTGCATTTTCTTTTTTAGCCAAAGCGCGAACTTGCGCCAACTCTTCCAATTGAAAAAGTTCAAATGGAAGATTCAATGACAGCGAAAGTATCTGGCTCATAAAATCATTTCTGTTTTGTTGAATGCGACTGTGCGTTCGTATTGTTCGACAAGTGAATCGTAAGTCAGAAAATCAACCCGCTTGGCGATGTCACGAAATGAAGAGTATTTAAGTTTGGCCTCAAATTCTTTGCGTCGGGCAGGATTTGAAACGATAAACATTCGCGAGGCAAAATCCTGCAAGTCATTAAATTTTAAGAGCGAATTTTGTATGTCTGTGCTGGCTTCAACTTCAAAAAAGCTATTCGGCATTCCACGCTCGTTAAACCAAATGGCATCAATGGTTGCGCTACGGCTCACCAAATGCTCGTAAGAAAATTTCGGAATTTCTTTTAAGGTGCGCAACGAGTCTAAATTGCTATTCAGAAATTTTTTATTTTTGTCCTGATTTGGCGACCAACAATCAAATTTTTTGAGTTTTCCAACAATCAACAGCAAACCTTGATAATAAGTGTGACCAAATTTCTGAACCTCGGCTGAATTTTGATTCTTTTGCGTTTCTGCAATTATCCCTTGTGACTCAAGTTCATTTTTCTTTGCGGTCAATCCATAGAGTCCCGGTTTGATTTTGAAAATTTCTTTGCGCGTTTGAACGATTCGACGAATGCTTGCCAGTGGTGTTTTTGTTTTCCATTCACAATCGGCAATTTTGAAAACGTCTTTGTAAAGCTGGCCAAGTGTTGCAACTCCGCCAAGCTCACCCAAAGTTTTTATGACGGCTTCATGCTGTTTCATAAATGTTGCCTTTCGCGCGAATTTTAATCAGATGCTGCTGGCTTTGACATTTTTATTTTCAGCCCTTGTGGGCAGGTATCATGCAGACGGTCGCCATGCCAATTTAATGCGGCAGGAAGTTGGCGTCTTTTTCTTCCACGTAACGCACGCCGTGGATGCGGCGTTTGCCCAGCAGCAGAATCGCAAAGCCAATCCACGAGGTCACCGCCAGAATGAGCGCCACGGGCATCATGGTGTGGGAATCGAAGATGCCGATGCTGGCTGAGGCGAGGCCGGACACGCCGATTTGCAGGAAACCGAGCATGGCCGACGCGCTGCCGATGTTGCGGTCGAACGGCACGAGCGCCAGCGCCGCCGCGTTTGGAAACGCGAGGCCGAGGCTGGACAGCACAATGAACAACAGCACGAGCGTGGCGGGCAGGTTGAACCAGCCGCAGATCGTGCCGATAAGGAAGAACAGCGCCACGGGACATTCCACGATGAGCGTGGTGCGGAAGATTTGTTCGCTGGTGAACTTGCGGAGCAGCAGGACGTTGATTTGATTGCTGCCGATGAACCCGACGGCGAGTCCGGCAAAGATAGCGCCAAATTGCCCGGTACTGACGTGAAAGACTTCCATGAAAACAATCGGCGAACTCGCGACATAGGCGAGCAGGCCGGAAAACGAAAATGCGCCAGCGAGCGCGTAGGTGAGGAATTGCGGTTCGCGCAGCACGTCGGCGTAGTTGCGCAGGATGGGCAGGGGACGCAACGAGATGCTGCGGTCGGGTTTGTGGCCTTGCGGCAATTTCCACGCGGACACGGCGAGCATCAGCACGACAAACGCGGACAGCACGATGAACACCCATTGCCAGCCGAAATGCACGGCCACGAAAACGCCCACGCTCGGCGCGAACAGCGGCGACGCGCTGATGATGAGGATGAGCAGCGAAATGATTTTGGCGGTTTCGTTCACGTGAAAAAAGTCGCGCACCATGGCCATCGCGGCGACTTGCGCGGCGCAACCGCCGAGCGCCTGCACGAAACGCATGGTGATCAGCCAATCCACCGTACGCGAGGACAGGCACAGCATGGACGCGGCGATGAACAGAATCAGCCCGGCGAACAACGGCAGTTTGCGCCCAAACCGGTCGAGCAACGGGCCGTAAAACAATTGCCCGGCGGCGAGTCCGGCAAAATAACTGGAGAGCGAGAGCGAAATCTTGGCGGTGGACGTGTGCAGCGCGTCGGCCATTTGCGGAAACGCGGGCAGATACATATCAATCGCAAACGGACTGATGGTGGAAAGCGCGCCGAGAATGACGATAATGAGATGGCGGTTGTGTGACCGGGACATAGTCAGAGAAACAATTTCTCCTTTGCGAATAGGGTGGAAGCGCGCGGACAAAAATTCAATGAATTTCTGGAAACGGCTTATTTGCCGCGTGATTCAATCTCTGAAATCGCCCAGCGCGCGTGCTCAGTAATCAACGGCTCGGCATCATTCGCGGCCTTTTGCAAATGCGGCAAAACGGATTTGTCACCGATGTTTCCGAGCGCGACACAGACATTTCGCAGAAATCCACGCCGTTTTGTCCGCAGAATTGGCGAACCAGCAAAGCACGCTTTGAAATTCTTTTCATCGAGCGAAAGTAATTCAATCAAATCCAGCTGTTGTAAATCGCGTCGCAAGTGTGATTTCATAAGTTTGCCTTCGTGCGCAAACCGGTTCCACGGACAAACCGCAAGGCAATCGTCGCAGCCATAAATGCGATTGCCGATGGCGCGGCGAAATTCAACCGGAATTGAGCCTTTCAATTCAATCGTCAAATAGGAAATGCAACGGCGCGCGTCCAATTCAAACGGTGCGGTAATCGCTTGAGTGGGACAAGCGGAAATGCAGCGGGTGCATTTGCCGCAATGATTTTTTTCCGGCGCGTCGGGTTCGAGTTCGAGCGTCGTCAAAATTTCCGCGAGAAAAATCCAGTTGCCAGATTTGCGGCTGATGAGATTCGTGTGTTTGCCGACGAAACCGATGCCCGCGCGCTGCGCCAAATCACGTTCCAGAATCGGCCCGGTGTCCACATACCAAAGCGATTTGCTTTCCGCGCCGCCGATTTCATTTACAAATTGCGCGAGCAGCTTTAATCGCTCGGCCAAAATATCGTGGTAATCGTCGAACTGCGCATAACGCGCGACAATTTCCGTTTCTGAATTCTGAATTCTGGATTCTAAATTCTGCGCGTAACTTGCCGCCAGACAAATTACCGTTTTCGCATTTACCAAGACTTTCTGCGGTTCAACCCGTTTTTCGGCGTTGCGTTCAAGCCACGACATTTCGCCGAAATTTTTATCCGCAATCCATTTCTGGAATTGTTCCGCGCTTTGCGGCGGACGGGCGGAAGTGAAACGGCAATCGTCAAAGCCCAATTCCAACGCCCGCGCTCGGATTCGCGCTTTCATTTTTGCGTGGCGAAACGGAATTGATGGACGATCTGCTGCGCGACTTCACGCATCGAACGCAATTCTGTGTTCAGCAAGACGTCCGCCTGTTTGTAAAACGGTTCGCGCGCCGCCAGCAATTCGCGGATTTTTTGCTGCGGATGTTCGCCGTGGAGTAGGGGGCGGTGCGTCTGATTTTTCACGCGTTCCCAAATTTTTTCCGGCGACGCCCAAAGGCAGACGACCAGCGCGTGCGATTTCAGGCTGGCAAGATTTTCTGGATTCGCCGGCAAACCGCCGCCGGTGGCGATGACGGTTTTGTTTCGCGCTGCCAATTCTTCCACGACTTTTTTTTCCAGCGCGCGAAATGCCGCTTCGCCATCCGCTTTGAAAATGTCCGCGACGGTTTTGCCGGTTGCCGACTGAATCATCTCGTCAGTATCGAGATAATCGAAGCGCAGTTGCTCGGCGACGACGCGGCCGACGGACGTTTTGCCCGTGCCCATGAAACCGATGAGCGCGAGGTTGACAATGTGACGGCCATTTTGCACGGCGGTAAAATGCCGTTTTTTCCGCCGCTCGACAATTCACAATCGTTGCTTAAATTGGCCGCGTGAAATTGCCGCCGCTCATTCTGGCTTCCGCGTCGCCGCGCCGCGCGGAATTGTTGCGGCAATTGAAACTGGATTTTCAAATCATTCCGGGTGACGCGGCGGAAGTGTTCGACAAACAATTGTCGCCGCGTGAACTTTGCCAGCTCAATGCGCATCGCAAGGCTCGTGCTATCGCCAAAAAAATTCCCGACGCACTGATTCTAGGTGCGGACACATTGGTTTTTCTCAAAAATGAAATTTTCGGCAAGCCGCATGATTTAATTCATGCGCGCAAGATGTTGTCACAACTTCAAGGCCGGACGCATCAAGTTGTGACTGGCGTGAGTTTGATTCATCTGCGGACGTATCGCGAACGGCTATTCGCGGTCGGCACAGACGTGATCTTCCGCGCGCTCACAGCGGCGCAGATTGACGATTATCTTGCGACGATGAATCCGCTCGACAAAGCCGGCGCGTATGCGATTCAGGAAAACGGCGATAAAATCATTGCGGAAATTGCCGGTTCGTTCAGCAACGTCGTCGGATTGCCGCTGGAAAAACTCAAAGAAGAATTGGACGCATGGCCGAAGAATTGAATCGTCCGCCGGAAATTTACGAAAAACTTTGGCAAGAAGCCGTCAAAGTTTTTGATTCCGGCAATCCCCGGCTTGATCCGTTTTTGAAGGATCGTGCTAATGACCGAAGGCGCGGTGTCACTTTGATTGCGCGGCCTGATTCTGCCGTGCGTGATCGGGTCGCGGAATTCTTGCGCGAAGCTTCTAAAATTGCGCCAGAGCAATATTTTTATCAGCCGTCGGAATTTCATTTAACCGTGCTGGCGGTGATTCCCGGCTCGGAATTTTGGCAGGAACCGATGAAACGATTGCCTGATTTTTTGGTTGCGCTGAATGACGTTTTGAAAAATCGCCCGGCATTTTCGATTCGTTTTCGTGGAATCACTGCTTCGCCGGAAACAGTGATGATTCAAGGGTTTCCCGCAACTGAAGATTTATTGCAATTGCGAAATGATTTGCGCGCGGCATTGGCAAAACAAGGTCTCGGTGAAAACTTGGATCGTCGCTATAAAATTGTGACCGCGCATTTGACGGTGATTCGTTTTTCAACGCCGATGAAAGATTGGAAACCGTTCAAGGCATTTTTGGCCGCGCATCGAAACACGGATTTTGGCGAGACGCGCGTTTGCTCATTGGAATTGATTGAGGGTGATTGGTATGCGTCGGCGGACACAGCGCGATTGGTCAAAGAATATCCGCTCAATTGATTTTGCAGGCGCGGGAAATTTCGTGGCGATGCGTGGCAAAGTTTCTATATCCCCAATTAAAAATGTTTCTGCAAAGCGGTGCGATTGAAAATAAATAAACCGGCCACGCCCACCAAATGCGTTTCATCGCGTAACGATAAACTTCCGCGCCTTGAATTTGCGCGCCGTCGGCCAGAAGCAGACGCAAATCCTGCAGGAGTTCATTTTCGTCCAGCCGCAATTTTTCCCTGACCCAATCGGCTTGCAACGGCGCGATTTCAAAACCGCGCTTGAGCAGGGCGTTTTGCCAGAACGGAACCCAACGCCGGCAAATGCCGCAGGAATCGTCATAAAGAATCCAGCCTTTCGGTTGTCCACTCATAATTTCAGTTTGATGCCTTTGCGCACTTTTACCGTCGAACCGTCGGCTAAAAACGCCGATGCTGGCTGCCGGCTCAACGTTTCTAAAAATTGTTTGCCGTAAAACGCGGCGATGTCGCAATTTAACTCAGCCGCCTGCGAATTCCAAATGCGCCAGCGCGGATGTTCAACTTGATATTCCAAAGTCGAACCGTCACGCTGCGCGGTGTAACCCCAGTAATGTTCTGCGATGAATTCCTGCTGCGAACCTTCAATCAAATCCTGTGCTTCGCCCTGCGGGACAATTTTTAGAAAATTTTCTTGCCCACAAAATCGCCAAAGATAAGTGACGGATTTGACATCGTTTGAACCAGCGGAAATTTTCTCAATCCGGTGCGCCGTTGGCAACGCGATGTAAGGTTCGTCGTAAATCGTGCGCGCGACAAATGCGATGGCGAAGCACGGAACGATTTCTTTGA
Organism: Verrucomicrobiia bacterium; assembly: GCA_035545995.1. Lineage (GTDB taxonomy): Bacteria > Verrucomicrobiota > Verrucomicrobiia > Limisphaerales > UBA11358 > UBA11358. The sequence goes on along the minus strand of DASZXH010000072.1, from coordinate 36,433 downwards.
TAAAAACAACGGCGCGCCGCCAGCCTTCGTTGGATTTTCGGCGAACGTAGAAGCGCAAATTGATTTCTTCAAAATTGCGATGAAATGGAAAGGCGATTCCGCGCACACGCGTCTTTTGAAAGAGAAATCCGATAACGCTGACAAAGGTTTTGCCGTTCCAGAAATCCAATTCTGTTCCGGCGGGAACGAATGGCGCGAGAATTTTTGGGTCAATCTCAAAATTCAGCATCGCCAAATGACGCCATTCGGCGGTCAAAAAAACTGGCAGCGAATCATTGTTCATTCAAGCGCGGCTCAATTCTTGCCACAGCAGCGCGCTCATGCGCTGGCCGTTTTCGAAACAGTCCAAATCGAATTTCTCGTTGGGCGAATGGGCATTGTCTTCCGGCAAGCCGAGGCCAAGCAGTAACGTGTCCGCGCCGAGAACTTTTTTGAAATCGTTGACAATCGGAATCGAGCCGCCTTCGCGCAGCAAAACGGGTTTGCGATTGAACGCTTTTTCCAGCGCGCGCAACGCCGCCTGCGCGTGCGGACTCGTCGGCGAAACGAGGTAGGCTTCCGCGCCGTGACCGGCTTCGATTTCAAGGCGGACAGTTGGCGGACAGATTTTTTTCAGATAATCGCAAACGATTTTGCGGATGCGCGCCGGATTTTGATTCGGCACGAGGCGGCAGGTGATTTTCGCTTTTGCCAAAGCGGGAACAATTGTTTTGCTGCCCGCGCCTTGATAGCCACTGGTCAGGCCGTTGATTTCAAAGGTCGGTCGCGCACTGCGCTGTTCGGTCGGCGTGAAACCGCGTTCGCCAAACAATTTTTTCACGCCGAGCAATTTTTGCAGTTGCGAATCTTTCGTTGGCAGGCGTTTGAATTCTTTCCGTTCGTAATGGGAAAGCGGCGCAACGTCGTCGTAAAAATACGGAATCGTAATGCGCCCATTTTTGTCGCGCAATCGGGCGAGCAATTGCGCCAGCGCCAGCGCGGGATTGTCCACCGCGCCGCCAAAAATGCCGGAGTGCAAATCGCGCGCCGGGCCGCGCAGCGTGATTTCAAAGGCAATGATGCCGCGCAGCGCATAAGTGAGCGCGGGATGATTTTTGTCCGGCATTCCGGTGTCGGAAACGACCACCGCGTCGCAATCCAGTTCGGCGTGATTCTCCTTCAAAAATTGCGCGAGATGTTTGCTGCCGACTTCTTCCTCGCCTTCAATCACGAACGTCAAATCGCAGGGCAGGGGAGTGCCGGTTTTCAGATACGCCTCAACCGCTTTCAAATGCGCGAAGTGCTGGCCTTTATTGTCCGTGCTGCCGCGCGCGAAAATGGAGCAGCCTTCGATGCGTGGCTCGAACGGTGGTGTTTTCCACAAGTCGAGCGGTTCGGGCGGTTGCACGTCGTAATGCCCATAAACCATGAAGTGCGGTTTGCGCGAATTTTTTTCGCGCGGGGTTTTGGCCAGAACAATTGGATGTCCATCGGTCGCGCAAACTTTGGCTTCGAGTCCGATTTGTTTGCAATGGTTTACCAGCCATTCGGCGCAATTCCGCAAATCCTGCTTGTGCTGCGGCTGCGCGGACACGCTGGGGAATTTTAGAAATTCACAAAGTTCGGCGACAAAGCGCGCTTGATTGTGTTTGAGGTAATCCAAAACAACTTGCATGGCTTCTAGCTAAACGGTGCGCGGGCATTTGCCAAGCAGAACTGTCAGAAATCTTGAAGCGAGGAAATCAAAAAGTTCGGCGGGCGCGACGGTCACACACGTTTTCACCGCCATCGCCCGCCTGAACGCCCAGTTCTCATTGGGCAAGGAAAAGCTAACCCATCGCGCGGTCACGGCAAGTAATTTTTAGAAAAAAATTCCTTCTTCGCGCCAGACCTTTTATCTTGGCCAAAACGTTCCAATGGTTCAAAAACCGGGCACAACAAAAGTTAAAAGGCGATGGCCATTCGCTTATTGGCTGATTTGCGTTTGTTTTTCAATTTTTATTGGCGTTAGCAAGGCATCGGATTCGCCATTCATCGTCAATTCGTGGAGCGCGGAACAGGGATTGCCACAAAGCTCGGTCATTTCGGTGATTCAAACGCGTGACGGCTATCTCTGGCTCGGAACGCTCAACGGTCTGGTGCGGTTCGACGGGACACGCTTCACGGTTTTCGATGAAAACAACACGCCGGCTCTGGACAGCGACCGCATCGTATTTTTGTTTGAAGACAGCCGGACGAATTTTTGGATTGGAACAGACACGGGCAGTTTGATTCTGATGCAGAACGGGAAATCTCAAAATTTCACGATTGCCGGTGGCGGACATGAAGGACGGGTAGTTTCCGGTTGCGAAGATTTGACAGGCGCAGATTGGTTTTACACGGCAAATGCGCGGCTGGCGCGATTTCAAAACGGAAAAATGGAAGTGATGAATTTCAATCTGCCTTCGCCGGCGATTTGCCGGACTGTTACCGCGGACAAATCCGGTTTGATTTGGGTCGGCGAAGACTGGGGAACATTTTCTTTTTTGCCCGCGAATTTCAATCCGCCGAATCTGGCCGTCAATCCGGTTTTTCGCGCGCAGAAATTTGATTTCATTTTGGCCGACCAAAACGGTGGTACTTGGCGATTGGCGGACAATCGCGTGCAAAAATGGGACGCCGATCATCCGACAAAAGATTTTGGTGCGTATCGGTGGACGAATACGATTGTCACCTCCACTTGCGAGGATGGCGAAGGCAATCTGGTTGTCGGCACGCTCGGCGCGGGCGTTTTTTGGTATGATGCGAATGGCGGCTGCGAACAGATTTCCACCAATCAGGGATTGTCGCACGCCAGCGTGCTTTCCCTGTGCGCGGATCAAGCCGGAAATATCTGGGTGGGAACGGACGGCGGCGGATTAAACCGGATTAAACGGAAATTTTTTAGTTCGCCAAAAAACTTACAGCCTTGGGTCGCGCAATCCGTCGCCAGCGACGCAAAAGGCAGATTGTGGACGGCGTTCAATGCGTCCGGCGTGTCTTATTGGATGACCAATTCCGTTCAGAATTTTGGTGTTGGGCGCAGTTCAAATGCGTGGACAGTGCTGGTGGATTCCAAACAGCAGATTTGGGCCGGCACGCGCAACGAAGGGCTTTTCCAGTTTGAGACAAATCAATTCATTCCCGCGCCGGGCGCGAAAGTTCTTGGCCGACAAATTTTCGCGTTGTTTGAAGGCCGCAGCGGCAAAATTTGGGCGGGAACGCAAAACGGTTTGGCGAATTACGACGGCCAAAATTGGAAAATGTTCACGACCCGCGACGGTTTGTCGGACAATTCCATTCGCGCGATTGCGCAGGACACGAACGGAAATTTTTGGATTGGCACAGAAGCGCGCGGATTGAATTGTTTTCAGGACGGAAAATTTATCTCTTATCGCGCGTCCGAAAATGGTTTACCCGGCGATGACATTTCCTGCCTTTGGGTAGACAGCGAAAATGTTTTGTGGATCGGCACTTCCGGTCATGGTCTTGCGCGATTTGAAAACGGCAAATGGACGCGCTATTCAACCGGCGACGGGCTGGCAAGCAATTGCATTAATTATCTATTTGAAGATGCGGAGGGAAATTTGTGGATTGGCTCGAATGCGGGATTGATGCGCATCGCCATAAAATCACTGAACGAATTTGCCAACGGGAGAATCAGTTCATTTTTCTGTCGTGTTTTTAACGAGGCGGACGGATTGCCGACGCGTGAATGTTCCGGCGGTTCGCAACCCGCCGCCTGCCGGTCGGCGAACGGGACGCTGTTTTTCCCGACGACCAAAGGCGTGGTTTCCGTCAATCCCGATGAACTCAAACCGAATTTGCGAGCGCCGTCAGTTTTCATCGAGTCGGTTTTGGTGGATGGCGAAAAGCAAAAAACCAATGCCTTGAATTCAGCGTGGACACAATCCGTTATCGTTCCGCCCGGACGCGAGCAATTGGAAATTGATTACACCGCGTTGAATTTTTCTGCGCCGTCCGCCGTGCGTTTCAAATATCGGCTGGAAGGCCGCGATACGCGCTGGACGGACGCGGGCGATTCGCGCGTGGCGCGTTACAGCGATTTGCCGCCCGGACAATATCATTTTCACGTCAACGCCGAAAATGAAGACGGTGTTTGGAATGAAACCGGCGCAATGCTTGAAATCATCGTGCAACCGCAGTTCTGGCAAACATCATCGTTTCGCGCGGTTGTAATTGTGATTCTTGGCGCGTTGGTCATTGTTTTAGTGCGTTACATTTCCACGCAAAAGTTGCAACGCGAGTTGCAGCGGCATAAACAACAGGAAGCGCTGGAACGCGAGCGCTCGCGCATTGCGCGCGATTTGCACGACCAGCTTGGCGCGAATCTGACGCAAGTTGCCTTGCTAGGCGAAATGGCCGAAGCCGATAAAAATTTGCCGGACGAAATCGAGTCTCACTCGAGACAGATTTCGCAAACCGCGCGGGAAACAACCCGTTCGCTCGATGAAATCGTGTGGGCGGTCAACCCGGCCAACGACACGCTCGAAGGATTGGTCAATTACGCCTGCAAATACGCGCAGGAATATCTCGCGCTGGCGGGTTTGCGTTATCGCGTGGACGTGCCCGCGCAATTGCCCGCGACGCCAATCCCGCCGGAAGTGCGCCACAACACGTTTCTCGCGTTCAAGGAATCCGTGAACAATGTCGTCAAACACGCGCAAGCGTCCGAGGCGTGGATTCGATTGCGTTTAGAGCCGGAACATTTCATCCTTGAAGTCGAAGACAACGGGCGCGGCATTGAAAATCCCGCCGCGCCGCGAACGCGCAATGGGCTTCGCAATATGCGCAAACGCATGGAAGACATTCGCGGAGAATTTTCCATTTCCAGCGGCGCAAATGGCGGAACTATTGTGCGCCTGAAAATTCCGCTGATTAAAAAGTAAAATGGCCATCAACGTTTCCATCGTCGAAGACAGCGACAAATTGCGCGAAACCCTCGTGCGCGTGCTGGAACGCGCCGCTGGTTTCCGGTGTGTCAGCCAATACGCCAACGCCGAGGACGCGTTGAGGGATTTACCGCAAATCAAACCGGATGTGGTGCTGATGGACATCAATCTGCCGGGCATGAACGGCGTCGAATGTGTCCGGCAATTGAAAAAAATCGCGCCGCAAATTCAGGTGATGATGCTCACGGTTTACGAGGACACGGAAAATATTTTCGACGCGCTGGCATCGGGCGCGAGCGGTTATCTGCTCAAACGCACGCCCGGCAGGGAATTGCTCGAAGCGATTCAGGAAGTGCAGCGCGGCGGCTCGCCGATGACGACGCACATCGCGCGCAAAGTCGTGCAATCGTTTCAGCGCGCGCCCGCGCCGCCGACCGCCGCCGAAAATCTTTCCGAGCGTGAACAACAGGTGCTCGATCTGTTGAGTCAGGGATTGATGTATAAGGAAATCGCGGACAAACTCGACATCAGCTACGAAACCGTCCACACCTACATTCGCCGCATTTATGAAAAATTACAGGTGCGGACGCGCACGGAAGCGGTGGCGAAATTTTTGCGAAGATGATTTTAATTTCCCGTTTTCAGCCACCGAACGCCGAATATTTTTTGATGCCGCGCCCCCACATGAAACGCGCGAGCGCATACGTCAGCAATACCCAAAAGAATTGCATCAGCAGGCCGTACCAAAGTTCCATACCGGAAACTTTGCCCATGTAAATCGTGATGGGAAAATACATTTGATACGGAAACGGCGTGAACAGGAGTGCGTGATAGACCGGCGCCGGCAACAGGGCAAGCGGAAACAAATGGCCGCTGGCGATGTATTCAAACGCGAACAGGATGAAAATGAACGTGGAGATTTCCAGCAGCCAGAATGCGAGCATGGCCATCGCATAGGAAATGAAAAATTGCAGCAGCGCCGTCAGTAGCAGTGAAACAGGAAAAACGATGAACGCCGTTTCATTGGCGGGCGAAACGAAATAGGCGCGAAAGCAGAAAATAAAAATTGCCAGCGGAATCGCCGCCATGGAAATGAACGCGATGCGACCGGAAAAAAACAGGCACAGCCGATACCATAGATAATCAATCGGTTTGAGCAGGAATTGGCTGATGTTGCCTTCGCGGATGTCGGCGGCGATTTGCCAGTCGTCTTCATTCACCGCCGTCAGCACGTCCACGACGGCGACGAGCAGGTAGTAAAAAATCATTTGCGCCTGCGTGTAACCCACGTGGGCATTTGCGCCGTTGTTGCTCCCATAAACCGTGCGCCAGAGCGACAGCATGGCGAAGAGCGGGATGAAACTGAACAGCGTCCGCGTCAGGTAATTGAAGCGATACGTCAGGTTGTTTTGGATGCCGATGGTGAAGGCGTGCCAGTATTTTTTCATCCGCGCCGGAAATGTAATCGTAAAAATTGAAATGGCGAACGCAAATCATTTTGAACCTGCGCCGACGGTTTTAATTCGCGACGGGTTTCGCTTCCAAATTCGATTTGTTCTGCGGCAAAAACGGTTTGCGGAAGGCATCGGTGAAATCATAGCCGTTTTCAAAATCTTCACGACTGTCCTTTTCGGTTTTGGCGAGCAGTCCGATTTCCACCATGTTGAAGACGATGTTGCCGAAATCGCGGCAACTGATTACACCCCATTCCTCCAAAACCGTCGCGGCCATCGGCCCGAATTGTTGCAGCGCATATTGCCGGATGCCATCAAGCAATTCCTGTCCGGTGATGTGGCGAACTTGTTCGCGATTTTCCTTGGCGATGATTTTTTGGGTGAAATCCAGCGCCTCGCGGAGAAACAGATAAGCCTCGCGCGAAAAACGCGAGTCCTTGGCCAGAATTTTATCCAGCGCCTCGTCGAAATTGACTTCTTGCATCTTTAAGGCTTGGCCGATTGAATCGCCGCTGTCGGCGGATGCGCGGTGCGATACGCTTTCACCACCCAGCCCGTCAGCAGCAATCCCAGAACGACACAGAGAAACAATTGCTCCTGTCTCGTCAGCCGATTCATTCGCGGAAATATAATCGGAAAAACGACCGTTCGCAACAGCGTCTTATTCACCGGCAAAATTAAATTCTTCGTGTCCACGGAATTTTGTGGTTAATCTGTCCGCCGCATGAAGTGGACGCAAACTTTGATTCCAACCCTGCGCGAAGCTCCGGCTGACGCGGAAATTTTGTCACACAAGCTTTTGCTGCGCGCCGGTCTTATCCGCAAGTTGGCCGGCGGCGTTTATACTTTTTTGCCGCTCGGACTGCGCGCGCTTCGCAAAGTTGAACAAATCATCCGTGAAGAAATGAACAGGGCAGGGGCGATTGAAGTTTTGATGCCCGCGTTGCAGCCGAAGGAAATTTGGGAGCAAAGCGGACGCGCCGAAACCGCCAAAGACGTTTTGTTCAAAGTCAAAGATGGTGCGCAACGCGAATGGTTTTTGAGTCCGACTGCCGAGGAAGTCATCACCACGCTGGCGGCGAACGAAATCAATTCGTATCGCCAGTTGCCGAAAAATTTTTATCAGGTCAGCACCAAATTCCGCGACGAAATCCGCCCGCGCTTTGGTCTCATGCGGGCGAAGGAATTCATCATGAAAGACGCCTATTCGTTCGACGCTTCGGACGAAGGCGCGATGGCGAGTTACAAAAAAATGTATGACGCCTACACGCGGATTTTTGCGCGTTGCGGCTTGAAGGCGTTTCCTGTCGAGGCGGACACCGGCGTCATTGGCGGCAATTATTCGCACGAATTCATGGTTCCCGCCGAGACCGGCGAAAACGAAGTCGTCTTTTGCGAGGCGTGCGGCTACGCGGCGAACATCGAAAAAGCGACGAGCGGAATTCCAAAAACCGCCGCGCGTGAAATCGGCGCGGCGATTGAAAAATTTACCACGCCCGGCGTCGTGACGATTGAGGCATTGAGCAAAGCGCCTTACAGCGTGCCTGCCAACCGCCAAATCAAAACGCTTGTTTATATCGCGGATTCCAAGCCGATCATCATTTTGATTCGCGGCGATGACCAGTTGAACGAAACAAAATTGATGGCGAAAACCGGCGCAACTGCCGTTCGTCCTGCGACGCCGGAAGAAATCAAAATTGGCATGGATGCACAGCCGGGGAGTCTCGGTGCTGTTAATTTTCCTCCGCAATTTGAGAAAATTCCAGATGATATTAAGGCAATCCGAAATGATCAGCGAAATGACGCTGGTTGGGGAGATTGCAAAATATATGCCGACGAACGTTTGCAAGGCGCGAACGACATGACGACCGGCGCGAACGAAGACGGATTTCATTTCAAAAATGTCTCCATCGAACGCGACATCAAAGTCTCCGTGTGGCACGATTTGCGAACCGTCGCGGCGGGCGAGCCGTGCGTGAAATGCGCCAAGCCGTTGAAAATTCGTCGCGCGATTGAAGTCGGCCACGTTTTCAAACTCGGCACGAAATACAGCGAGAAATTCAACGCGACGTTTCTCGACGTGGACGGCCAGCGCAAATTGAGCGTCATGGGCTGCTACGGCATCGGCCTCACGCGCACGTTGCAAGCCGTCATCGAACAATGCAATGACAAGGACGGCGTCATCTGGCCGGTGAGCGTCGCGCCGTATCAAATTTGCATCACGCCGCTCGCCGTCGCGCCGGAAAACGAAGCGATGAAACTGGCGGAAAAATTTTACGCCGAACTCACCGCCAAAGGGATTGACGTGATTTTGGACGACCGCGACGAACGCCCCGGCGTGAAATTCAAAGACACGGATTTGGTTGGCTTCCCGATTCGCATTGCGCTCGGCGAAAAATCGCTGGCAAAAGGCGAAGTGGAAATCAAACCTCGCGGCGGCGCATTGCAACTTGTCAAAATTGAAAACGCGATTGAAACGGTGCTAGCATTGGTGAAAGGTTAAAACTTGTTTGCATTCTAACTAAAAGTTAAGCGTAATGGCGTATGCTTTCACGGTTAGCCAAAATTCTCTTAAACTTTCATATTCTTAAGAAGACGGCACGTTTGTCAGTGCCGGAGCAGCTTCGGTATTTACAACTCTGCCGACGTGTTCATGGTGCTATGATTCCATTCTGCGCTATTTTTGCGGTAGCTTCTGTTTTTATTGCGATTTGCGCGTTTGTCCCAAGTTTTGCGGTCATGGTTCATTTAGACAGTCCAGAAACCGAAGGTGTCAGTGACGTTTTTGCGTTTGGTTTGTTCTTATCAGTTGCTGTTTTTTCTGGCGTTTTGTTTGCCGTTCTTTTTGTAACACGAGAAATGTTGGCGTTTTATTGGCTATTGATTTTCACATCGCGTTTATTTGTAATAGATTGTGTGCCTCACATCACTCCGAAGCTTACGAATTAACTTGCCAACGCCGCATTTCGTCCGCGCGGTAATTTGCCGAGATGGAAAATCAGAAATCCGTGCAGCCATTGACGAATTTCGATGATTTGTGGCTTGGCCAATTTCAGTCGCGCCAAATTTGTCCAATCGGTTTCCAAAAATAATTCGACAAATTTTTTTGCGCCGGGCGTCAGATGCGATTCCGCAAAATCCGGCTCCAAGCCGAGTTCGCGCAACAATTTCAATTCCAGCACAAAAATGTTTTGCGGCGCATTTTGCGGCAGCGTTTTTTGTTCGCAAAGAAATTTGAGGAAATCGCATAGCAATCCGAAAATTTCCGGCAACGGCGCTTCCGTTTCCGTCGCCTGCTCGATGAAATGTGCCGCGTAAGCCGCCTGTTGCAATTTCAAAATGTCCTGACGAATTGGCGCGTGCGTCCCGCGCAGATTGACTTCACGCAAATGGTGCAAATCCGAACTGCGGCTGCGGCTGAAGGAAAAATCTGCTTCATAAAACAAATCCAGTTTTCCGACGAACAATGATTTGGGGCGGCGTGCACCTTTGGCGACGGTGGCGATGCGGCCAAATTTCGGTGTGAGCCAGTGAACAATTAAACTTGTTTCCGTCAGCAAGCGCGTCCGTAAAACGATTCCATGGGCGGACTCGATCATTTTATCATCGGCGGCGCAGTTTCATTCGCGATTGCGCCGAGGCTGATGATGTATTTGAAACCGTCGGCGACACTGATGTCGAGTTTGATGACTTTTTCCTCCGGCACAAGAATCAAAAAACCGCCCGTCGGAATCGGCGTCATAGGGATAAAAATGCAGACGCATTTTCGTCCCGTTCTTTGACTGATTTCATCCGGTTGTTCGCTAGTGATGAAGCCCACTGAATAAACGCCGTCGCGCGGATATTCCACGAGCGCGACAGTCTTGAACGAACTTTTTTTGCCGGACGTGAATGCGTCGTCCACCTGTTTGATAGTGCCGTAAATCTTGTTCAACACCGGCAGGCGCAGCATCAATCCATCCGCCCACGCGATGAGCCGTTTACCGATGTAATAACGCGCGAGCACGCCGAGAATCGTCACCAGCAAAACCGCGAACACGAGTGCCAGCACGCTCCAATACCAGTGAATCACTCCCGCGCCGCCGTCTTCGTGTGTGATATTTTTAGGCAGAAAAAACAGCAGCAAATCCGTGATGTTGGACACCGTTTTAAAAACCCAAGACAATGCCGCGATGGAGATGATCGCGGGCAAAATCACGGCCAGTCCCGTCAAAAAGCTGGAACGCCAGCGCGCAAACAAAGATTTTTTCACGCCCAAAGTTTAGGATTGCCGCGCGATTTGCGCGAATGAAAATTTTTTGGAAAGTTTGCGAAGCAACGAATCTTCCTTGCGCTTCATTTTGCGACGCAAAGCCGGTTTCAAATCGTCATGGCCGAGCAAATGCAAAATGCCGTGGACAATGTAATGGACAATTTCCGATTGCCAGTTTGTTTTGAACTGCTTGGCTTGCGAAATGGCGTCATCAACGCAAATGAAAATCTCGCCGTGCAAATTCGGTGGGGCGAGCACCCTCGCGAACCGGGCTTTTTGCCCGTAATCAAACGTAATCACGTCCGTTGAACCTTCATGCCGGAGAAAATTCCAATTGATTTTCGCCATCTCTTTTGCGCCGACTAGATTGATTTCAATTTCAGTCGCGGTGATTTCCAATTCCGCGAATAATTCGTCCACAATTTGCTTGAGCAAACGCGAATTGATTATTTTCGTCCGCTGACGATTGGCAATGGTGATGGTTGATTTATTCAATTGTTGAATTGTTGAATTGGCGAAAGACATTTTCGATTTAACGATTCAATGATTCAACAATTTAACTTTTTTGACCGCGATGCTCTTCGTAAGCTGTAATGATTTTTTGCACGAGCGGATGGCGAACGACATCGCGCTTGGAAAATTCCACAACCGCGATGTCGTCAACATCTCTCAACGCGCGATGCGCCTCGACCAAACCGGAATGTTTGTGCGGCGGCAAATCAATCTGCGTTTCGTCGCCGGTGATGACCGCTTTCGAGCCGTGGCCGAGCCGCGTGAGAAACATCAGCATTTGTTCCGTCGTGGAATTTTGCGCTTCGTCCAAAATGATGAATGCGTTGTTCAACGTGCGTCCACGCATATAGGCGAGGGGAGCGATTTCAATCGTGCCGCGCTCCATCAATTTTTGGATTTCTTCGGCGGGCAGCATGTCGTGCAACGCGTCGTGCAGTGGACGCAAATACGGCGTGATTTTTTCGTAAAGGTCGCCCGGCAAAAAACCGAGCGCTTCGCCTGCTTCGACCGCTGGCCGCGTCAAAATGATTCGCGAAACTTTGCCTTCGCGCAACGCCGACAATGCCGTCGCCACCGCTAAATAAGTTTTTCCCGTGCCCGCCGGCCCAATGCCGAACGTCACGTCATGCTTGCGGATTGCGTCGAGGTATTTTTTTTGCCCGACCGTTTTCGCCGTCACACCTGGACGCCGTTCGTGCGTCTGCACGCGGTCACTCATCAAATTTTTCAACGTCTCCGCGCCTTCGTGTTTCACAACATTCAGCGCGTGCGCAAATTCCCGATTGCGGATTTGCGAGCCGGCCTTCAGCAAATTTTCCAGCGAAACAAAAAGTTGTTTTGCGCGTTCGATGCCGTCCGTTGCGCCTTCCAATTTAATCCAGCCCTCGCGCGCCGTTGCCTTCACGCCGAGTTCAGTTTCCAGCGACGCAAGATTGCGCGGCTCATGATTGAACAACTGCTGCGCCAACCGCGCATTTTCAAAATGGAGAATTTCCGTAGCCACAAATTTAAAGACTTATTTAGCCACAGATTGAACACGGACGAAACACAGAAAAAACTTTGACACGAATTTCACAAATTAACACGAATGGAAAATCAATTAGTGAAAATCTGTGTAATTCGTGTCTAAAATCCGTGTTTCGTCCGTGTCAAGTTAGTAAAGCCCTTGAATTGACAAGGGTTTACTTGACGAGGAAACGGCCACTGTCAGCAGAAACGTCAGTAAATAGTGAACTGAAATATAATTCGTCACTAATGGCGAAAATTTGCTGAAACATGAAAGCGGAATGTAAACTATTCCGTCGTCGAGGCGTATTCTACACGGAAGACACAGCCACCGGCAAACAAAAGAGCCTGCGGATATGCGACGAGACCGAAGCATCGGGGTTATTAAATAAACGCGCTGAACGAAGCGTACCGGTAGCCAACCTTGAATCCGCACTTGGCCAAAGCGTATTTGACCGTCAGCGATCCCGTTTTTGCCCAACGCACTTGGCAAGACATGATGGACCAAATGCAGACGCGCGGCGAAGACAGCAGCCGTGAGCGTTACAAAACTGCGTTTCAATCGCCGTTGCTGGATGAATTGCGAAAAAAGAAATTACTGGAAACCATCGCCTCTTGGCTTTGCAATAGCATTTCGTTGCTCCCAACATTGCTTGAAGCCGTTGAATTCTTTGGAAAAATTCGCCGTCCAGCGCATCACATCCACTTGGACTTTTGGCGCGTCTTCCGCGCGCCCGTCGCCTGCGACAAATCCAATTTCATTCGTGCTTCCCGCTGGCAGCGACAGATTCCATTGCCAGTGAACAATGCCATTGTCATTCGTCACCGAATCAGGTTTGGTTGCGGGACAAACCATCGTCACAAAACCTTTACGCTGTTTGGTATTGAGCACCGATATTCCATCGGCCTGCAAAATGCCTGAAACCGACAATGTGATTTCAATATTTGTTTTGGTCGAACTTGGATTCGTAATTTCAATTCGCTCGAGGACAGCTCGCTGTTCATTGATCATTCGCGTGTCCGTTTCCACTTCAAGCCCCGAGCAATTCGTATTACGGCGCAAAGCGCGATATGGATACCAACGACACTCCGTCGCCGGATATTCCTTGCCCGCAATGGTCAGCGTGACCAGCGGATAGCCGGCACTCCACTTTTCATCTCCCCATCCCCATAACCAATCTCCGGGATTGTAGTAAAAAGAAGTCAGGTCCCGGCCGATAATCAGCATGTCATGAAAATTGTTCACGTCCGGTGGATTGGCCACGTTCTTCATCGGCAGCCAATTGCCGGCCATCTCATCGAGTGACGGCGTTTGCGCCAAAATTGGAAAGCTCAGAAAAACCAAAATCGTTGCCAGTCCGAAAACGGATGATGGATTCGACTTCATTTATTGTTTTGATTGAGGCTCCTCGGCCACTGGATTGGTCAGCGCGCCGATTTTTTCGATTTCAACAATGACGCTGTCGCCGGGCTTCAACCAGCGCGGCGGTTTTTGCGCCATGCCGACGCCGTGCGGCGTGCCGGTCAAAACCACCGTGCCGGGCAGCAACGTCGTGCTGCCGCTCAAAAATTCAATCAACGCCGGCACGTCAAAAATCATGTCGTTCGTATTCCAATCCTGCATGATTTCGCCGTTCAAAATCGTTTTGATTTTCAGCGCATTTGGATTTGGGATTTCATCACGCGTGACCAAAACCGGACCAAGCGGACTGAATGTGTCGAAGCTTTTGCCGCGACTCCATTGGCCGCCGCCGCGTTTGATTTGCCAGTCGCGCGCACTGACGTCGTTGGCGCACGTGTAACCGAGCACAAAATCCAAAGCGTTTTGCCGCGAAGCATTTTTGCATTTGCGGCCAATGACGACCGCTAGTTCACATTCATAATCCACTTCATCGCTGCGCAAATGCGTCGGAATTTCAATCGCGTCGCCCGGATTTTGCAGCGTGTTGATGCCTTTGAAAAAAACGACCGGCGTTTCGGGAATTTTCGCGCCCGTTTCCGCCGCGTGTTTGCGATAATTCAAACCGATGCAAATAATTGAACTTGGCTGAACTGGCGCGAGCAATTTTTTCACCTCAACTTTTTCGGTTGTGATTTTTGGCGAATCAAAAATGTCGCCGGAAATTTTCAACGCCGAACCATTCGCCTGTTGCGCGGCGTGAACAATGTTTCCTTTGATGTCGAGACAACGAATGATTTTCATAAATTATTTTCCCGCGCTCCAGCCGCCGTCAATCATCAACGCGCTGCCCGTGACCATCGCGCTTTCATCCGCGGCGAGATACAGCGCGGCGGCGGCGATTTCTTCAGACTTCGCCATGCGACCATTCAATTGCATCGTGGCCATGCCGCGATACGCGGCCTGTAGGCCAGGATGCTCCTTGAGCCGCGCGAGCACAAACGGCGTTTCGACGCGACCGGGACAAATGCAATTGAACCGCACGCCTGTATGCGAATGATCAAGCGCGAGCGCTTTTAAGTCAATACCGTCTGGATCGCGCAGCAAAACAGTTGCGCGAATAGTCCGGACTTTCCGTCACGGAAATTGCGTTTGCCAATAGATTCAACTCCAGCCAGTATTTTGCCACCTGTTTCCGCCGGCGTTTCCGAACTTCTCCGAGCCTGTTTCTTCAAGCTAAAAAGTAAGCAACCTGCCAGAATTCCATGCATCCGACGGCCTCGCAGCCGGCGAGCGCCATGCGTTCGTAATCATCCATCGTGCGGTTGACCATGTAGGCGTGCGGTTTGATGTAACGTATGGCTTTATTGGATGATTTTTTTCCATACCGACTCATTGGAGTTCTGCCATCGCAGGGTAAACCCGCGTGCATCCGCACTAATAATCCGTCCGGTGCCAATATGTGGCGTAACTTCACTTGGGTTAGTGCTGGTTTTTACTGTTTCAATCAAATGTCTATTTTTCACAATCCATGTGCCTGTCTGCCGATATGTATTTGTGCGGTCAGGATGACTAAACCATGATAACTCTACAAAACTACCATCTGGTGCGACAATGTTTGTGCATCGCATATTTTGTGGCATACCTACTCCGTGCGGAAGATTATCCTCCTCCCGCAACCAAGTTCCAGTTAAGTTTTGGCGAAAGTCTCTGTCAAATTCTGAAGCCTTGTCGTGTTGCCAATACAACAACAGACACACAATGATAATTACGCCTAACAATCCAACAATCGTGAACTTTTTCATGGTATGAACCTTTGTGAACATTCAGTTTTCATTAAATAGACACCGAACTGTTCAAATTTGTATATCTACTTTTTCAACCACGCGCCGCACGCACCTTTGCCCGCCGCCTTTTCAATCGGCTTTATTGTTGGGTCGCTGAATTTAAGCAGGACGTTTTTTGCCTTTTGCTTTTCGCGACTGGTCAATTCGCCGAGCGCAGCGCGAAAATTTGTCAGACGAAAATCGTCTTTGCCGTCGGCGCGTTCCACGCGGTCGAGAAACGCGGCGAGTTCGATGAGCTTGTACCGCGCGTCGAGAAAATAAAGGTCGAGAACTTGCTGTTTCGTCATATCCGTTGGACGAATATAAAGCGGAATCGTTCAGTCGCAAAGGCAAAGCGTCGTTCAGTAATAAACGACGCGATAAAACCGGTTCGCCCCGGTCGGGTCGGTCATGGATTGCAATGCGTCATTGCCACTGACCGGATTTCTGAAGTTCAACCAGGTGAGGTCGGTGAGCGTGTTTTTATATTGGAGTTGGTAGGAAAAACGGGATTCGGTAGGAAATGAGATATTGATGCCGGTTCCACTGGTATTTGCAATGATGGTGAAATTCGGGTAGGGCCAAAGATAATTCGCGGTCGCAGTGGTGACGCCGGTGTTGAGCGTGTTGCCGGTGCCATTGATGATGTGTGTCATTTCGCTGCCGCTTTGGCCGGTGATATAAACATTGATCATGTCGTGCATGTTGACCTGTTGCGAATTGGTCGGAGTCTCGATGGCGTTAAAACATTTGGTAGTTGAACTGGTGAACACGCCATAAACGCCAAGTCCATAAGCCTGATGGCTGGCGACGGAATCGGCGACTTTGTAGGAAGCATAACCATTGACACCATCGTGCGACCATGCGGCTTGAGACGGAGCGTCGTAAGGCAATTCGGATTGATAAAAATAAACGCGCCCCCAATTGCCATTCCATAAAGTTTGGTATTGTTCGTGATGTTCGACAAAAAGTCCGTAGATGGTCACGTTGTCGCCGTTGACAATCAAGCCGTTGTTGCTTGGATTCGTCGTCCATCCCACGGTCCCAGAATTGCCGTGGTCGGCGCGCCACAGCCAGAAATTATCGCCGATGACACCATTTGCATTGATAGTGACACAACTGGTCGCTTTTGCCGCGAATACACCGCCGACGCGGGCGCAAATGTCGTATAAACAAATCGGATCCGCCGAGTGATTTGCCGAACTGGGCATCGTTCCCACTTGCAACAATGTCGGTGACGCGACCGTGCCGGCATCAAAAAGAATTCCTGCGACCTTCACACCGTCCACATCGGAAATCACCATGGAAGGAAATCCATTGGCCGGAATCAGCGTCGGATAACCCAATCCCAGAACGACCGTGTCCGGCCGGGTTACGAGAATGCTATTGGTCAGAGTGTAAACACCGGGAGTCAAAATCAGATTCAAGCCCGAATCAAGCGCGGCATTAATGCTTCCCGCGTTGTCCACTCCCGATTGTGCGATGTAAAATTGGCCGATGGGAATTGAAACTCCGGGCGTTTGGCCGTTGTTCCAGGTGACGCCGGAAATTCCATTCGTTGAAAGCGCGGGAACTCTGACGTTGTAATTGCCGTCGCCGTCAACGTAGAGGTAGGGTTTTTCGGCAATGTAAGGCGTGTTGGTGACGACCGTGTATTTGGAGCCGGGCCAGGTTCCCGAAGGCGGATTGGAAACGCCGACAAACACCATGTTCCAATTTTGTCCCGACCAACTTCCCCAAACATCATTGCGGGAAAGCCATTGTTGTTGCGTGATGGAACTGACGGTGGCATCCACTTTGGAATCCGCGAGAAAACCGCCGCTCGAATAAGCGCCACTCACGGTATCGGCCAGATTCAAATTGCCTTTTACGTGCATCCGGCGCAGGGAAGTGCCTTGGGAGACGGCCCAAGTCATGGTGTTATTGGCTTCCAGCGAACTGCCGGTCGTGGCCGTCGGAATCACCGCGAAGTTTCCCGCCGCTCTCCAAAAATTTTGTGTGGCATTGTCATTGGCCAAAATGCCGACCGAGCGCACATTGCCGCTGATGGTCACGTCATCCGGCATCTGTCCCAAACCCAAAACTTCCGTGTAAAAACCCACGTTAACATCCAGATTGGTGTATTGCCCCGGCATGAAGAGAAAAGCGTAACGATTGTTGCCGAATTGATTGTTTTGCTGGTTCACAAACACGCCGCTCACCGTGTTTTGGATTGACCCCATGGACATCGAAGGATTGAAGATTAAAACATTCGGACCAAAATTCGGAGCCGGATTGGTGACAATAGTATTCGTCGAAACAGAAACCAATTGAATCGCGTTCAAATCGCCTTCGTTATTTCCGGTAAGCGTGACATCCGGGTTGCCAATCCATGTGAAGGTGATTGTACCCACCGCGCCCACGATGACGTTGCTAAACACGACATAATTCGCGCCCGGCACAAAAGCCGTCAAGCTGGCCGGAGTGTTGACCGTGCTTTGGGTGACCGGAGCCATCACCGGCGTGGACACGGTATAAGTTGTTCCCCGCGTGCCGGTGTTGTTGATGCCATAAAGGTAAAGATTATACGTTCCGGCGGGAACATTGTTCAACGTATCCGTCCGCAAAGCCGAACTATTGTATTCATAAGGTTGCAGCAAACCGGCCGGAGCGCCTTGCGCTCCTTGTGTGCCGTAAGTGCCGCCGAGTTGCGATGTCAATGTGATGGGAGTGTGCGTGACGCCATCCGACAAAAGATTGGTCGCTCCGGTCGTCTTGCCGCCGATAATGGGATTCCAATAATTATTTCCCGGATCAGGATACGCGCCTTGCCCGGAATAATTCACCGCGCCGGTCACGCCGCCCGGCACGTCAAAATTGATGACTTGAGCGCGAATTTGACAATGGAAAAGCGCCAGACAAGAAAGCGCCGGAATAAAAATTCTCGAAAAAATTTGAGTGTTCATTGAAGCGGCAAGGACATTTTGTGGAATTAAACCGTCAATATCTCAAAATTCGTGGAAAAAAACATCCCCCCAAAGAGGGGCAGAAGAATCTGCTAAAACTTGGGAATTAAACTTTCTTACAATCTTGTTATCAGTTTTTTAATTTCGGAAAAAATTCCAAAGCGGTTTTGCAGGTGGCTGCGCTCAATTCGTCGGGCGAACATAATTTGACCTGCGCGACAGTTTCTGAAATTTCCTTCACATAAGCGGGTTCGCAGCGTTTGCCGCGATAGGGCACGGGCGCGAGATACGGACAATCCGTTTCCAGCATGAATTTGTCCAGCGGCGTCGCGGCCAAAGTGTCGCGGACGTTTTGCGCGTTTCTGAATGTGACGATGCCGGTGAAACTGACGAGCGAGCCGGTTTCCAGAATCTGTTTCATGCGTTCCACGTTTTCGCCGAAACAATGGAAAACGCCGCGCACTTTGCCGGCAAATGGCTTGAGTTGCGCCAGTGTGTCGTCAAAGGAATCGCGCTGATGAATGACGCAATTCAGTCCAGACTCGGCGGCGACTTCGAGTTGTTGCTGAAAAATTTCGGCTTGCCGTTGCTTGTAATCTGCATCGAGATGGCTCACGGGGGCGCTCGCCCCACCATCCTTTTCGCTCGGCAAATGGTGATAATCCAGTCCGGTTTCGCCGATGGCGACAACTTTGGGATGTTTGGCAAATTCGCGCAGAGCGGGGCGCAAGTCACCTGGAGCTTTATCTGCTTCAGTTGGATGCCAGCCGACGGCGGCAAAGACGTTCGGAAATTTTTCAGCCAGTCGAATCGCGCGTTCACTGCTGTCCAAACTGGTGCCGATGGAGATGATTTTTGTTATGCCCGCCGCTTTTGCGCGCGTGAGGACTTCCGGCAAATCCGCCACGTAATCGGGATAATCCAGATGCGCGTGGGTATCAAAAAAAATGGCCATGAAAAATTACGGTTTGGCCACAGTATTGGTGTCAGCTGGTTTAGGTTCGAGCGCGTCAAGTTTTTCCTGAATTTTGTTTCTGCCGGGATAATCCGGCGCTTCGGCAAGCAATTGTTTGTCATTTTTAATTGCCTCATCTTTGCGGTTTTGCGCCAGCAATTTTTCACCCAACGTCATCCGGATGCGAATCCGCTGTTCCGGCGACGGATTCAATTGCAGCGCGCGTTGGTAATAGGTGATAGCCGAGGAAGGTTTGCCCTGTTCGTCGCAAAGGTCGGCGAGTTTTTCCGCCAGCACGGCGCTGTCCAGAGTGGCATTGACGTTTTCAAGGTAGTTGATGACGCGGGCGGGAGACACACCTTGCGCCAGCGCGCGATTGGCGGCGCAAAGTTGCATCCATTCGACGAGCGGGCTGCGCCGATTGGTCAATTCGGTTTGCCATGCGGAAAGTGGTTTGCTGAATGGCCGGTAAAGCGGGTCGCCGACGACGGTGGTTTGCCACGACAACACGGGTTGCGCCGCCCATGCCGCCTCGCCAAACGTGAAGCCGCTGGCGAATCGTTGCAGAAAAGCCGCGACATTGGGCGTGGCCATCAGGTAAGGTTCATAAACGCAGCCCATCGTGCAAGTCGCGCCTTTGGCGAGCAACGGGCCGACCCAGTTTTGCGTCGCGTTGCGAATTGTCGCCGCACTGAATGAATGCAGATGATACGCAAACGCGCCGGGCATAAATTCAACTTTCGGCAAAGTGAACGGGCCGGAAACCGTTCCGTCATACCAGCCGCAATAAATGGCGATCTGGCTCATCGGAAAATCGGCAGGAAACGTTTCCGGCTTGTCATCAATCGTGGTTTCGTATCCGAATTCCCTGGCGATTTGCGCCGCGCCAAGAATCCATTCGTCACCGAGAAAATAACTGTCCGTTTTGGGCAGCCCGCGGATATCGAAATAAGCGCGTCCCCATAATCCATTGGTCTCCGCGTCCAGCGCTTTATCCACCAGGCCGCGCGCGATTTCCGGCGTCGGCCCGTCGAGCCGCGTAACCAGCAGGATGCCATTTGTCGGATTCAGCAAATTGACGTTGGTCGTGCCGTAAATCCGATTTTGCATCGGCCCGGAAAGCTGGAAATCCGTTTTTATCAGCGGCAGCCACGCCAGTTCCGAATCCACCGCCGCCTCGTTGCGCAACAATTCGGGACGTGTATTGGCGTTCACGTATTCGTGCAGGGTCGGGTCGGGTGCGATTTTCAGCGGCATCCCGTAGCACAGAACCGCGTAACGGATTTTGGACGAAACCACGCGTTGCTCCACATGCTCTGGCAAGTCGTTGGTCGCGGGAATTTTTACTTTGGCAAATTTCCAAAGGCCGTCGTGTTCCAATTTGCGCGCCAGTGGAAGCTGAAATGAATTTTGAAATTCATTGCGCGAAATCTCCTCGTTGGGCGAAAGGGCAAAGCCATAGATTTGTTCTTTGGGAACCGCGCGCGCTTTGGCGTAATACTCGGCGACCGTTTTGGATTCGGGCACATTTTTATTGTAAATGACGACCACTTCGTCGCCGCCCGCGCGAAGCAACAGCGGCAGCGCGACGAGCGCCAGAAAAGCCAACATTTTTCCGACCGGATTCATGATTGGTAATTTGACCGCATCGGCGATGGCCGGTTCAATTCATTTGCCGAAAAGCGCCTCGCGCATTCCCGGCATCGGACGATCCGCCGCTTTGTCCCAATAACGAAAATTGGCGCTCCAATCCCAAATGCACCAGCCGATTTGCTCCTGTTCGCACGCGCGCCGGAAAGCAGAATAAAAATTCGCGCGCGATTGCTCGTCCGCTTTGATGTAAGCGCCAAATTCGCCGAGATGAACCGGCCGGCCATAATAATCCGACCACGCGTGGACGTATTTTAATTTGTCCGCGAAAGCGATGGGACTACTCGGATTTTTTGCCGTCGGCAACGTATTGTATTTTTCGATCCATTCGATTATCCACGGTTTCAGATTCAATTTCGGGTTGGGCACAAGCGGTTGTTTGGGCGGGCCGGGAAAAACGATGCCGGTCACCGGCGTTTGTCCGCTCGTCCACGTCGCGCCTTGATGCGTGAAATAAAACGGATCGTAACAATGCACCGAAACGATGACGTTTTCATCCGGCGGCAGAACCAGATTTTTCAATTCACCGATGCTGCCCCAGCCGCCCGGTTCCACAAAAATCGTCCGTTGTGGATTCGTCTTTCGGATTTCCGCGATGGCTTGCGCGTAGATCGGATTCATCAACGCCGTCGTCGCGTTTTCATGCGGCTCATTGTCCAGTTCAAACGCGAGTTGAACCGGAAAATTTTTGTAATGCTCGCTGATTTGTTGCCAGATTTTCAGAAATTCCGCTGCCGTGTTCGTCGGATTTTGATCCAATTCATTGAAATGATGGATGTTGATCAAAACCGCGAGTTGATTCGCCAGCGCGTTCGTCACGATAAAATCCACGCGCGAAAAAATCAGCGGTTCGAGCGCGGCATCCGACGCGCCTCCGGCGTATTGATGCCAGCCAATCGGCACGCGCACATGATCGAAACCTTCGCGCTTCATCTGCACAAAATCGTAGGCGGAAATCGTCACACCATGACCGAAATTCCGGCGCGGCGCTTCGAGATAATCACCGAGATTGACGCCGCGCAGGAAATTTTTCGCCGCTTGATACGCCGGTGTGTTGCGGCTGGCGAGCGGTTTCATTTCCGGTGGATTGGCTGGAACAAAATTGGTTTCGTCTGCCGCTACGACGAAATGCAACATCGCCAAAAACGCTGCGGGAATCAGGAATTTTATTTTCATGGTTTAATCGGATTGAACTTTTAATCCATCATACGCAAACCAAATGCCGTCCGGCAATTCCGCTTGCGCCTTATCGTGGTCATAATCGTGCGTCATGTGCGTGAAAAAAGTGCGCGGCGCGGCGATGCGGCGCGCGGCGGTGAGCGCCTCGTCCAGACACATGTGCGTCGGATGCGGCTTGGGACGCAGCGCGTCGAGCACGACGATTTCCACGCCGCGAATTTTTTCGAGCGCGTCCGCCGGAATCTCCTTGCAATCACTCAAATACGCCAGCCGTTTTTTGCCGCTCTGTTCGAACAAATAGCCGTTCGTCAGCATCGAACCATGCGGCAAAGGCAGGGGAGTAAGCGTCAAATCGCCAAGTTGAAACGGCGCGTCAACAACGTGCGGTTCGGGATGAAAATAGCCTTTCGGTATTGGACGGCCATCAAACGCATAAATGAAAATGCGCTTGAGCGCGTCCATCGTCGGCGCGTTGGCATAAACCGGCAGCGGCCCGTTGCGCAAATCGCAGAAACGGCGGCAATCGTCCAAACCCATGATGTGATCGGCGTGCGCGTGCGTGAAAACAACTGCGTCGAGCCACATGATTTTTTCGCGCAAACATTGCACGCGAAATTCCGGTGTCGTGTCCACGACCAGTTTGACTTCATCCGTCGCGACATGAATCGAAGGCCGAGTGCGCCAGTTCTTCGGATTGGCCAGAAATTCCGGCGGATATTCCTTGCCGATGAGCGGCACGCCCTGTGAAGTGCCCGTGCCCAGAAATGTGAATTCAAACGCCATGCGCGTTGCAAATTAACAGAACTGCAAAATTCGGCTAATGAAAATCAGCTTTGACACGAATTCCACTAATTTTCACGAATTGTTCGGGTCAAATTTGAATTCGCATTAATTCGTGAAATTCGTGTCAAAAATTTTCGTTTTTGAATCCATGTTTCATCTGTGTAAATCTGTGGCTGCAAATTTACATGTTGACGACGCTGCGCATCAAAAATCTCGCCCTCGTGACCGACCTCACGCTGGAACTTCAGCGCGGTTACAATGTCATCACCGGCGAAACCGGCGCGGGCAAATCCATCATCATCGGCGCGCTCAATCTAGTTCTGGGCGAACGCGCCGACCGCAGTTTGATTCGCAGCGGCGAAGAAAGCTGTTCCGTCGAAGCCGTGTTCGACGTGAAAAAACTTCGCGCGCCGTTGAAATCCTTCCTCGAAGAAAATGGTCTTGAGCCTTGTGAAGAAAATCAACTCGTGCTCAAGCGCACGTTTTCCGCGAACGGCGCGAATCGTCAGTTCGTCAACGGCTCGCCGACCACCTTGAACGCGCTCGCGACGATTGGCGAATGGCTCGTGGACATGCACGGCCCGCACGACCATCAATCACTTTTGCATCCGGCCAAACAGCTTTTGATTTTGGACGCTTTCGGCAAATTGGAAAAACCACGCGACGAATTTGGCGAACTCGTCCGCCGCCGCGCGACTTTGGAAAATGAGAAATCCACGCTCATCGTGGATGAAAAAACTTACGCGCAGCAGTTGGATTTGCTGCGGTTTCAAGTTCAAGAAATCGCCGCCGCGCGCGTGCAGCCGGACGAGGAAAAAACCGTCGAGGAAGAATTTCATCGTGCCAACAACGCGGCGAAATTATTGCAATTAAGCCAAGCCACGCTTGACGCTTTGAGTGAAAATGAAAATTCATTGCTCACGCAAGCAGGCGCGATTGGCCGGACGTTGAACGAATTGCAACACGTGGATTCCGGTGCGGCGAATTTGGCAGAACTACATTCGCAAGTGGTCGAAAACTTGCACGAACTGCAAACGGAACTTTCACGTTATGCTGACAAGGTGGACGTTGACCCCGCGCGACTGGCGGAATTGGAAGAGCGTTTGAATTTGCTTCATTCGCTGAAACGCAAATATGGCGCGACGCTGGCCGAAATCACTGCTTTCGGCGATGAAGCAAAACAGAAATTACAATCACTGGAATCGCGGGATGCGGAACTGGCGCGCATCAACGCAGAATTGGAAAAGCTGGACGCGGAAATTTCCAAAGCCGGACAAAAGCTTTCCGTTGCGCGCAAAAAAATTATTCCGCAACTGGCTAAATCTGTCAGTAAACAACTTGAAGATTTGGGATTCAAGCAAAGTAAATTTGACGTGGCGATCTCCAGAGTAGGACAGGCTTCCAGCCTGTCTCAAACTGAAAAAGAAATTTCAGACAATTCAGAGACAGGCAAGATGCCTGTCCTGCTTTTTTCCGGTTTTGACGCAATTGAATTTCAATTCGCGCCGAATTTGGGCGAACCGGCCAAACCGTTGCGCGCGATTGCATCGTCCGGCGAAATGGCGCGGGTGATGTTGGCGCTGAAAACCGTTCTTGCGACAGAAGACGAAATTCCCGTTTTGATTTTCGACGAAGTGGACGCGAACGTTGGCGGTGAAACGGCGAATGTTGTCGGCGAGAAAATGAAACAGATTGCGGCAAAACGACAGGTTTTGTGCATCACGCATTTGCCGCAAGTCGCCGCGCCGGCGGACGCGCATTACGTCGTGATGAAGCAAGTCAAAGATGGCCGAACGATTTCGGAAATCGAATTGCTCGACCAAAAATCGCGCGTGACGGAATTGTCGCGGATGTTGGGTGGTCAAAGTGTCGCCGCGCGAAAACACGCCGAAGCGTTGTTGGAATAGTCCGGCATAGGATTCTACATCCAAAAAACATTGCGTCGTTGTGCGACTGAATTTACAAATGAATTCATGCGCCTTTGCTTTTTCACCTGCCTGTTTTTTATTTCGGCGACATTATTTGTGAACGCCGCGGAAAATACCTTGCCATTTGTCAGTCCGATGTTTGGCGACAATATGGTTTTGCAGCGCGACAAGCCGAATGCAATTTGGGGTTGGGCGAAGCCGGGCGAAAAAATCACCGTTGAAATCGCCGGTCATTCAGCCACGGCAATTGCCGACATGGATGGCCGCTGGCAAGCGGAAATTCAGCCGCCGACGGTTGGCGGACCTTATACGCTAAAAATTTCCGGCGCGCAACAGAGCATTGAATTTCACAAAGTGCTGGTCGGCGACGTTTGGATTTGCGGCGGTCAATCGAACATGGAATTCGGTTTGGGCATGGCGCGAAACGGCGCGGAGGAAATCCAATCGGCGAATCATCCTGAAATCCGGCTGTTCATGGTTCAACACCGCGTCGCTTATGCGCCGTCAAAAATTCCGCAGGGCGCGTGGAAAATTTGTTCGCCGCAGACAGTGGCGCAGGACGGCTGGAACGGATTTTCCGCCGTCGCTTATTTTTTCGCGACGAAATTGCAAAATGAAATTCATGTGCCAATTGGCCTCGTCGAAGATTGCTGGGGCGGCACACCGGTGGAAAGCTGGATGAGTCCAGAAACGTTGCGCAAGTTAAAGGACTTTGACGCACCGCTCAACGAAATCGCACGCCTGCACGCCAAAGGTGGGCCGGAATACGGCAGTTTTCTCATGCACTGGCTCGACGAATATGACATCGGGAACAATCTGTGGTCAGCGGAAAATTTCGATGATTCAAATTGGAAAACGGTGACGGTTCCCGGCGGCTTCAAGGAATTGGGCTTGCCCGATGAGCCGGGCATCTGCTGGTTTCGGAAGGAAATCGTGCTGCCGAATCTGTTGCCCGCTGGCAAAGCCGCGATTCACCTCGGCTCGATTGAAAAGATGGACACGACTTACATCAATGGCCAATGGGTCGGCGCAAGTTCTTGGGTCGAAAATCCGCGGGTTTATGAAATCAACGACGGCGTTTTGAAATCGGGAACAAATGTGATTGCCATCCGCGTTTTCAAAACGAAAACGCCGGGCGGATTTCTGGGGAAAACGGAGGAATTGAAACTGGCGCTCGGCGACAAAACCGAGATTCCGCTCGCGGGCGAATGGCGCGGCGCGTTGAGCGTGGACGCAAAACCGCCGCATTCGCTGCCGTTGACGATGGAAAATTATCCGACGATGCCCGAAGTGTTGTATCTCGGCATGATTGAGCCGGTCGCGCCGCTCGCGATTCGCGGCGCAATTTGGTATCAAGGCGAGGCGAACTTCACGCGCGCGTGGCAATATCGCGCGCTGCTTCCGGGGATGATTGGCGACTGGCGGCGCATTTTCGCGCAAGACGATTTTCCGTTTTACATCGTGAGTCTGCCGTCGTTCATGCACCATCGCGACGAACCCGGCGACGACGCGTGGGCGGAATTGCGCGAAGCGCAGGCACTGACAGCGAAAACTGTAAAAAATTCCGGGCTGGCCGTGACCGTTGACACTGGCGATGCTGACAACATTCATCCGCCGGATAAAAAAATTGTTGGCGAACGTCTCGCGCTTTGTGCGCTGGCGGAAACTTACGGCGAGAAAATTCCTTACGCCGGCCCGACTTACAAATCCGTCGAAAAGATTTCCGACGCGTTAAAGATTCACTTCACTCACACCGCCGGCGGATTGGTGGTCAAAGGTGATAAGCCTGGAGAATTTTCTATTGCCGGGAAAGACCGTAAATGGCATTGGGCGGACGCGAAATTGGACGGCGACACCATCATCGTTTCTTCGCCCGAAGTTCCCAATCCGGTTGCCGTTCGTTACGCATGGCAAGCCAATCCGGTCGCCACGCTTTACAGCGGCGCGGGATTGCCCGCCGTTCCCTTTCGCACCGACGACTGGCCGGAAAGCACGAGGAACGCAAAACCGTGGTGATTTTCGCGCGCAACGAATTCAGTTCTTTTTTTATCCGCGAAATTTTGGTTTCCTGTCCGTTGCCGGAATTCCGGCCAACTGTTTACAAATTATGGGTTCATTGCCAACCGTCATTCTCAAACCGGGCGAAGCCGACCGTATCGTTGCCGGACATCCGTGGATTTATTCCGGCGAAATTTTTCGCATCACGCAGGGCGGCAGCAGTGGCTCGCCGCCTACCGATGGCGAACTGGTTCAAGTCAAAGACAGTCGCCAACGATTTCTTGGCGTCGGATTTTTCAATTCCAAATCGAAAATCCACGTCCGCGTGCTCTCGTCGGAACGGATTGAAGTGAACGAAAAGTTTTTCGAGGGACGTATTCGCATCGCGCTCACCGTTCGCCAAAAATATTTGCCGAATGCGACTTCGTTTCGAGTCGTGAACGCCGAGAGCGATTTTTTAAGCGGCCTCATCGTGGACAAATACGAGGACGTTTTGGTTTTGCAAATTTCTTCGCTGGGAATGGAAAAACGGAAGTCGCAAATCGTTGCCGCGTTGCAAACGATTTTTTCGCCGCGCGCGCTTTTGGAACGCAGTGATATTGGCTCGCGCAAATTTGAAGGTTTGAGTGAATCCAACGGAATTTTGTCCGGCGAGTGCAGCGACAAAATTTCCGTCAATTTGAACGGCTTGAAATTTGAAACGGATTTGGTTGGCGGGCACAAAACCGGAATGTATCTGGACCAACAGGCGAATTATCAGGCGGTTTCGCAATTCGCCAAAGACGCGCAGGTTTTGGATTGTTTCAGTTTTCTCGGCGGATTTGGTTTACACGCGGCGCGCGCGGGTGCGGCGCACGTTCATTTGCTCGACCAAAGCGCGGATGCGATTGAGATTTCAAAACGAAATGCAATCACAAACGGCCTCGCGGAAAAATGTTCGTTTGAAGCGGTGAATGTTTTTGACTGGTTGAAAGCGCAAACCGCCGTCAAGCCGCACGAAAAAGTCATTCCGCGATTTGACTTGATTGTTCTCGACCCGCCGTCGTTCACGCGCAATCGCGCTTCCGTGCCGGATGCGTTGCGCGGCTACAAGGAAATCCATTTGCGCGTGCTGAAACTTTTGAAAGTTGGCGGCACACTGGCGACGTTTTGTTGCTCGCATCACGTCAGCGCGGAATTGTTTCAGGATTCGTTGCTGGCGGCGGCGTTCGATACGCGCCGGATTTTGCGCCGCGTGGCGACCTACGCGCAATCGCCCGACCATCCGATCATTCCGATGATTCCCGAAACAGAATATCTGAAAGGTTTCGCGTTTGAAGTGGTGCGATAAATTTATCGTTTCAAAAATGCTTCCGCTTTTTTGATGTCGGCGATCGTGCCGGTTTGAAACCAGCGGCCAA
This sequence comes from Verrucomicrobiia bacterium, assembly GCA_035545995.1. GTDB lineage: Bacteria > Verrucomicrobiota > Verrucomicrobiia > Limisphaerales > UBA11358 > UBA11358. The sequence continues at coordinate 8,236 of DASZXH010000072.1, read as the reverse complement.
GATGCGGCAGGCATTTGAGACGGTTTTGTTTCATCGCTTCGTGCCAGAGAATTTTTATTGAAAATTTTCCGTAGGGCGCATTTCGCAAAACGCGCGGATGAAAAATGCCGATTCCGGCGATGATGTAAGGCGCGTCGGAATCGTTCCAATTGAAAGTGTTTTCGCGTTTGATGAACAAATGGTCTTCGCCTTTGTCGTGGCCGACGGCTTTGGCTTTGGATTGCGCGAGCAGCAGAAAATCCATTTGCGCGTCGCTCCAATGATTCGTCAGCCGTTCGAGCGCGTTTTCATTTTCATCGAGCCAAATGATGTCGCTGTTGATGGTGAACAGCGGCTCATTTCCCAGAAATGTCGCAGCCTTTTTCAATCCGCCGCCGGTTTCAAGCGGCTCGGCTTCCTCAGAAATCTTGAAGCTCAAGGATTTGAACCGCGACAAATAATCCGTCAATTGCTCCTTGTGATGCGAAACGTTGACGACGACTTGCTCGATGCCGTAGGCGAGCAATTGGTCGAGCGCGTATTCCATCATCGGCTTGCCTGCGACGGGCACGAGCGGTTTTGGCGTTTTTTCCGTCAGCGGCAGCAAACGCGTGCCGTAACCGGCGGCAAGCACCATCGCAGTTTTGATTTTAGCGCGCATGTTTGGAGAACCAATTTTTCAATACCGACAGCTTGGGATGTCGCAACGCCTCGCGCAATAATTGTTCCACACGCGGCGAATGGAGTTTTTTGTAATGGGATTTTCCTTCACGGTGCAGTTTTTCAAAAACTGCCAGCACGCGCGTGTGGCGCAACGCGGCGAGAATCGCCATTGAAATTTCAAAATCCGACCGGTTCAGATTCGGAAATGCGGCGAGGTAGCGCGCGAGCATTTTTTTCTTGAGGCCGGTCGGCACGTCGCGGCGCGCGTCTTCGAACAATGAAATTAAATCGTAAGTGACCGGCCCTTGATAGGCGTCCTGAAAATCCAAAAGTCCGGCGCGGCGAATGCCTTTGCGCTTGGGCAGCAGCAGCAGGTTGGCGACGTGATAATCGCGCAGCAACAGCGATGGCGGAGCTTGATGCGCAAGCGGCAAGATGTTGAGCCAGATGGTTTTGAATTCCGTTTTGGCCATTTCCGAAATCGGATGCGATTCCAGAAATAATTCGACATCAGCCAGCATTTTTTGCGGATGATACGCGCGCAAATTTTTCGGCAAAGCCTGCGGATGTTTGTGCAGCGCGATCAAAACGTCGGTGGCCAGTTCAAACAGTTTTTCCGCGTCGGCTTGTTTTTCCAGCAAATGTGAAAAGGTTTCGTCGCCGAAATCTTCCAGCAGCAAAAATCCGTTTTCATCGTCGCGCGCGAGAATTTCCGGAACGCTGAAATCAAGTTTTTGCAGGTGTTGATTGATTTGAACAAATGGCGCGACGATTTCACGAATCTGCGAGGCGTCCATGAGAATCGCGGTTTCATTTCCTTTACGCAGACGGAAATACCGGCGCGTCGAAGCGTCGCCGGTGAGCGGTTCAACGGACGCTGTTTTCCATTTCGTGCCGTGAAAGAATTTGGGCGGCGATTTCATTTGAGCAATTCGCGCTGCCAGTTCATCAATTCCGGCGCGTATTTGTCCCAGTCGCGCGCGAGGTCGCCGAGTTTTGACTTGCTGGCGATGAGCGTCGGGTCAATGCCGAGTTCGTGCGCGTGATGATTGCGACGTTTTTCGAGTTCGCGGAAACGGCGAAGTTCCATTTCGCCCGGACGATAAAAGGTGTGCCGCACAATTTCGGGATGTTTTTCCGCGGGCAACGCCAATCCGGTTTTGATAGCGGCGAACAGATTCTCACGTCGGCGCGGGTGCATTCGCGGCGACAGAAAATTTTCAAATGACTGTCGCGCGGCGGCGGCAGCAGCGACATCCACAAGTTTTTCGTGCGACAAAACAAAGAACGGCGGACGATTGGCACGAATCGCTTCCTTTTCGCGCCAGTGCCAGAGTTCGCGCAAAACGGCGAGGGCAGGGCGACTCAAGTGACTGCTGCCTTTGACGCGCCAAAGCGCATCGGAATCCACCAGCGGCGGCAGCGAACATTCGGCCACCAGTCGCGCGCAACTTTCCTGATGCCACGCGAGCCGGTTTTTGACGGCGAGTTCAAATTTTAATTTGTCGGCGAGCGGTTTAAGAAAATGCGTGTCGTTGCGCGCGTATTTTTCCATGCGCTCGGTCAGCGGCCTTTTTGCCCAATCCGCTTTTTGCAAACCTTTGTCCAGTTTCACGCCGAGGAATTTTTCGACGAGATGGCTCAAGCCGAATTGCCGTTCGCCCAAAAGCCGCGCGGCGAGCATCGTGTCGAAAATCGCGGACGGCGTGAATTGATGATGCTTTTCGAGCAGGCGCAAATCGTAATCAGCGGCGTGCAAAATCAATTCATGCGCGTTGAAAACGTCGAACAGCGCGTCGAGGTTCATTTGCGCCAGCGGGTCAATCAATTCGTCGCCGTCGGTGGTGCTGATTTGGATGAGGCAAACTTTTTCAGGATAGGCGTGCAAACTGTCGGCTTCGGTGTCAATCGCCAGCCACGCGGCGGATTTCAATCGGGGCAGAAGCGCGGCAAGTTTTGCGTCGGTGTCAATCACGTCGAAATTTAGGTTGCGAATCAGGCTCGACTTTTTCAACCTAAAATTCAAAACTAAAAACTCAAAATTCCAATGAATCTTGCCATTGCCTTTTCGGATTGCGCGCGGAAGCACGCGCAAAAAACTGCGATTTTTTACGGCGACCAGGAAATTTCCTACGCCGAACTGCTGACGCAATCGCAAAAAGTCGCCGCGCAACTGCAAAATCATTTCGGTGTCAAAGCCGGCGACCGCGTGGCGATTTGGTTGAAAAATTGCCCCGAATTCGCCGTGAGCGTTTTTGGAATTCTGCACGCGAACGCCGTGGTTGTGCCCATCAACAATTTTTTGAAACCGGCGGAAGTCAGTTACATTTTGAACGACGGCGGCATTGACGTTTTGATTTCCGACGCGGAATTGAGCGCGCATTTTTCTGAATTGATGGCGGCACGGCCACAATTGAAAATCCTAAAGGTTGAAGATTTTTCAACGGCAAATGTCCTGGCAACTTTGAATTCAACCCGGACGGAATCGGATTTGGCCGTCATCATTTATACCAGTGGCACAACCGGCAAACCGAAAGGCGCGATGCTTTCGCACGGCAATCTGCTGCACAATGTCGAAAGCTGCCGGTTGGTGCTTCAAGCCGTGCCGGACGATTGCCTTGCGGTGCTGTTGCCGCTGTTTCACACCTACATGATGACCGTCGGGATTTTCCTGCCGTTCACTTTTGGCGGTTCGATTGTGTTGGTAAAATCATTGCATCCGCCGCGCGCGATGTTGCAGGAAATTTTTTCGCGGCGCGCGACGATTTTGCCGGCAGTGCCGTCGTTTTACCGGATGATGGCCGTCGCGCCATTGCCGACGCCGCTGCCCATCCGCATTTTCATCAGCGGCAGCGCGCCGTTGCCGATGCAGACGTTGAAGGAGTTCGAGGAGAAATTTCATGTGCCGCTCATCGAAGGTTACGGTTTGAGCGAAGCGAGTCCGGTGGTTTCCAAAAATCCGCTCAAGGGTGTTCGCAAAGCCGGTTCCATCGGCATCCCGATTCCTCATGTCGAAATGAGCGTGCAGGATGATTCGGGGAAAATTCTGGGGCCAAATGAGACCGGCGAGATTTGCGTGCGTGGCGGCAACGTGATGCAAGGTTATTGGAATCAACCGGACGAGACGAAAAAAGTCATGCGCGACGGCTGGCTGCTGACCGGCGACGTCGGCCATCGCGACGCCGACGGCTATTATTACATCACCGACCGTAAGAAAGACATGCTCATCGTCAATGGCATCAACGTTTATCCGCGCGAAATCGAGGAAGTGATTTATCATTTTCCCGGCGTGCGCGAGGCGGCGGTCATCGGTGTGCCGGACGCGCGTCGCGGCGAGCAACCCGTGGCGTTTGTTAGCGCGGCAGAAGGGCAAACATTGGATGAAAAGGAATTGTTGCAATTCATTCGCGGCAAACTGGCGGATTACAAAGCGCCGAAACAAATCACTTTCCTTCCGGCTTTGCCCAAAAATGCGACGGGGAAAATTTTGAAGACAGAGTTAAGGAAGATGGCTGCAAAATAAGCTTTCATTTACGTTCGTATTTAATTGGCTGATTTTGAATTGGTTACGATGATTTCCTTTCCGAGTTGCGCTCTTAAATTGGCTTGGGTAAGCTATTTGCACCGTTCGGGCATGAAGCGCGGACGGTAAAGTTTTTATGGCGGAAGGATATTGCGTCAAATGCAAGGCCAAGAAAGAAATCGCCAACGGCGTTGAGGAAACCATGAAAAACGGTCGTAAAGCCATCAAAGGCAAGTGTCCGACATGCGGCACGGTCATGTTCAAAATTTTGGGCGGCAAAGCTGCAACGCCTGCTAATCCACCGGCGGCAAGTTGATTATTTATGCCTGACCAACTTGCTTACGTTATCGTCACTCCCTATTCGCTCTACAAATCGCGCACCGGCGGCATCTTGAGCCGGTTGATTTCGCGCACCGGCCTTGATTTGGCGGCGATGCGAATGTTTGCGCCGAGCGCGGAATTAGCCAAGCAATACGCCGAAGCCATCGTTTCCGCCCACGACCCGCAAGACCGGAAGATTCAGGAATTGATTCGGGAATACGTGCTCAAAAATCTTTCACCCGACCAGAAAACCGGCCGCCGCCGCCGCGTGATGATGATGGTCTTTCGCGGTGACGAGGCCGTGCGCAAAGTGCGTTCGGTCGTCGGCAATTTAGGTCCCGACCGTCGCAGCGGCGAAACCATCCGCGACACCTACAGCGATTTGATTCTGGACGACGACGGTCAGTCCGTCCGTTATTTTGAACCCGCCGTGCTCGCGTCGCCCAACGAGCCGGAAGCAGAAGCGAAATTGAAACTTTGGGCGCGCTATTCGGACGACGACGGCGGCATTCTGGAAAATGTCATCGCGCATCCGCCGGGTGAAACCGTTGAACGCACGCTCGTCCTCATCAAGCCGGACAATTTCAAATTTGCGACTGGACGTCCCGGCAATGTGATTGATTTCTTCTCGCGCACGGGACTTTACATCGTCGGCGTGAAAGTGCTGCACATGAGCGTGGCGCAGGCGATGGAATTTTACGGCCCCGTCCGCGAAGTGCTGCGGACGAAATTGAAGGACGGCGTGAGCGAACGCGCCAAGGTTATTCTCGAAAAGGAATTCGGTTTTGTGATTCCGTCGGCGGAACAAAAAGCGCTCGGCGACATTTTGGGGCCGCTGCACGGCGACAATCAGTTTGATGTCATCATGCGCTTCATGTCCGGCAGCACGCCGACTGAATGCACTTCGGAAGAAGAGCGGCGCAAACCGGGCACGCAGAAGTGCATTGCGCTGGTTTATGAAGGCGCGAACGCCGTCCGCAAAATCCGCGACGTGCTCGGCCCGACCGACCCGTCCAAAGCGCCGCCCGGCTCAATTCGCCGTGAATTCGGCTCGAATATCACGGTCAACGCCGCGCACGCGAGCGATTCCGTGGAAAACGCCCAGCGCGAATTTGGGATTGTCAAACCCGGCGAAAACAATTTCAAGCAGGTGATTGAGGAAGTCTACGGAAAATCGTAGCCGCCTAATTTTTCCAGCAGCCGCGCGTCGGCGGCGGGAAATTCGTAATCGGCCAATTCCGATTTTTCAATCCATTTGAGCGTCGCGCAACCCAGCGGTTTTGGTTCGCCACGAGTCAATTCGCACACGAAAAATTTTAGATGAACGGATTTGTCGGGATAGTCATGTGTGATTTCCTCAAACAATTTTCCGACGGAAATTTCAATTCCGAGTTCCTCACGGATTTCGCGGGCGAGACATTCCTCAAATGTTTCATTCACTTCACGTTTGCCGCCGGGAAATTCCCAAAGTCCACCGAGATGGGAATTGGCCGGACGTTGCGTAATCAAAAGTTTGCCATCGTGGAAAATCAGCGCGGCGGCGACTTCAATGGGTTGGCTCATCGTCCTACGCTCTTGTAAATCCACCCGTGTTTTTCCATTTCAGCAGGGTCGAACAAATTGCGTCCGTCGAACATGATGGGATGGGTGAGTGATTTTTTGGCGCGTTCCAAATCCAATTTTTTGAATTCATCCCATTCGGTCGCAATCACAATCGCGTCGCAACCTTCGGCCACAGCGTTCATGTCGTCAACGTAAGTTACACCAGGCAAAAGCGATTTGGCTTTTTCCATCGCTTTCGGATCGTGAACGCGGAGCGTCGCGCCGTCTTTGAGCAAACGCTGGCACAAATCAATCGCGGGCGAGGAGCGCACGTCGTCGGTGTTTTGCTTGAATGCCAGACCAAGCACACCGATTTTTTTATCCTTCAAAACCCAGAGCGTGTCGGTGATTTTTTTGACGAAGCGTTCCATTTGCTCCGCGTTGATGCGCTGGACTTCCTTGAGCAATTTGAAATCGTAACCGACTTGCTCGGAAATTTTGATAAACGCGCTCAAGTCTTTCGGGAAACAACTACCACCGAAGCCGATGCCCGCGTTCAAAAAGCGCCGGCCAATGCGCTCGTCTAAACCGATACCGTTGGCGACTTCCTGCACATTCGCGCCCGCCGCTTCGCAAATGGCGGCGATGGCGTTGATGTAGGAAATTTTCAGCGCAAGAAATGAATTGGCCGCGTGCTTGATAAGTTCCGCCGAATTAATGTCGGTGACAATGACAGGCGCATTGAAGGGTTCGTAAATTTCCTTCATAGCTGCTGCCGGACGTTGCGAACTTACGCCAACGACGACGCGGTCGGGCTTCATCAAATCGCCGACGGCAAAACCTTCGCGCAGAAATTCAGGATTACTCACCACGTCAAACTCCACATTCGCTTTGCAATAGCGTTTGATGGTTTCCGCGACCTTTTCGCCGGTTTTGACCGGCACGGTGCTTTTGTCCACGACGATTTTGTATTCCGTCATGGCTCCGGCAATATCGCGGGCAACGCGCTCGATATAGCTCAAATCCACCGAACCGTCCGGTTGCGGCGGCGTGGGCACGGCGATGAAAATGACATCGGATTTCCGAACACCTTCCGCCGTGTCACTTGTGAATGACAATCGTCCGGCGGCGACATTTTTTTTCACGAGTTCTTCAAGACCGGGTTCGTAAATGGGAATGCCGCCGGATTGAAGCAATTTTACTTTAGCGGCGTCATTATCCACGCAAACGACGTGGTGGCCGACTTCAGCGAAACAAGTTCCCGTGACAAGGCCGACGTAGCCGGTTCCGATGATGGTCAACTTCATTTCAATTGCTCAATTTGAATGGGGCGTTCGTGGTTGAAGCCGCCGCCGGCAATTTTGATTTCAATTCCAGCGCGCGCATTCCAGCTTCCGAACCGAGCGAGCTGTTGCGATTGGCTTGAGCGACGTCCTGATAAAAGATCAACGCGTCGGAGTATTTGCCTTGCGCTTCATCAATGCGGGCGATGGCAAATTTTGCAGTGTCAGCCGCCAGCGGGTCGGCAAACGCGTTAATGACCCGTTGATACGCGCCGAGGGCCGAATTGGTCTGCCCTTGCGCGTCAAGACTTGTCGCCACACCCAGCGCGGCTTGCCCTGCAAATTGACTGTCGGGGTGTGTATCAAGAAATTTTTGGAATTGTGATTGAGCGTCGGCGTATTTTCCGGTGGTAAACAACATGGCCGCGCCCTGCAATTGCGCCCGTTGCGCTGCTTTTGTGCCGGAATACTCGCCGGCGACTTTCAGATAGGATTCAACCATTTGACCGGCATCGGCAGCCTGCGGATTGCCGACCAGCGCCTGCGTGAACGCGTTGCCGGCGGCGATTTCCTTTTGATTTTGTTTCCACTGAAAAAATGTGACCAGTCCAATGACGATGACGATAACGCCAAAAGCAATGGCAATCTGTTTCACATTTGCCTCTGCCCACGACCAAAGTTTCAAAAGCGATACGCCAACGGTGTCTTGTGATTGCATAATCGGGCGCGTAGTCTTTCGCGTGAACCGTCAAAACGCAAGCCTGAAAAATCGCGCGGACGAGCTTTTACTTCATGCCACGGTGATGTCCTTGTCCAGATAAACGTCCTGAATCAGGTTCAGCAATTTCACGCCGTCTTTCATCGGACGTTGAAACGCTTTGCGACCGGAAATCAAGCCCGTGCCGCCGGCGCGTTTGTTGATGAC
>DASZXH010000071.1:0-8460 GCA_035545995.1 Verrucomicrobiia bacterium | reverse complement strand
CGGCGTGCCGCCGTGCGTCTGAAACGCCTTGAGCACGCTGAAATCGGATTTCAATTTTTCGTAGTTTTCCGTGATGGCCCACGGCAGAAATCCGTCCAATTCGCGCGTGTGGTCGGCGTCTTTTTCGGAATCAATCGGTGGAAACCGTTTCGGATGCGCCATGCGCGCGATGGCGATGTCCGCGACAAAATCATATCGCAATGGCGGCAGCGTCTCCGGCGTCAAACCGCACAACGCCAAATCCTCCAAATCAATATAATGATCCGGCCCGTTGACGTGCTTGAGCGGCAAATCCGTCGTGTTGCGCCAGCGATCCGGCTCGCCCGCCAGAAACGCGATGCGGTCTTTCAGCGCGGGCGTCAATTGAATGCCGAAATCCGGCGGCAACGAAGCCAGCGCCAGTTCATTGACGGCGTGATGCCCCTCGTAATCCCAAGCGAAAAGTTTTTGCGAACCGGTCTGGACAAACGCGACGAGCACGGTTGCGAACGTGAATAACTTCAATTTCATAATTCAATCCTTGTGACGGCGAGCTTAACAGAGCGCGCGACGATTGCAAAACGAATCGTCCCGAACAAATCCGTGTTCATTCACGCTCGACCATGATTAAATTTCGTTTATGAAAATCGTCACTGACGAACAATGCGCCGGTTATGCGCGCGCCGGACATCCCGAAAATCCGCGCCGCGTCACCGCCACGATTGCGCGGCTCAAAAACCAGACGGAATTGCCGCTGGATTGGGTTACGCCGACTCGCGCCGGCGACGAACAAATTTTGCGTGCGCACACGCCGGAAATGCTCGCACGCCTGAAAATTCCACAGGATTTCGATGCCGACACGCCGTTTTATGAAAACATTTCCGATTATGCGCGCACGTCCGTCGCCGCCGCGCTCGATGCTTTGAGATTTGCGCGCGCCGGTGAAAATGTTTTCAGCCTGATGCGACCGCCCGGCCATCACGCCACGCGTGAACACTCGATGGGTTTTTGTTATTTGAATAATATCGCCATTACCACGTTGGAAGCGTTGACGACGGGAATCAAACGCATTGCCGTTTTTGATTTCGACGTGCATCACGGCAACGGCACGGAAGACATTTTGCTCAATCGCGAGGGCGCGGCGTTTTTTTCGATTCATCAATCCCCCGCGTATCCCGGCAGCGGCGAGAAAAATCACGGTGAAAATTGCTTCAATTATCCTGTCACGCCGTCCGCGCCGCGCGAAACGTATCGCGCCACGCTCGCCCGCGCGTTAAATGATTTGAAAAATTTCCAACCGGAACTGATTGCCGTGTCCACCGGTTTCGACGCTTACGCGCGCGACCCGCTGGCCGACGGCACGCTGCTCGCGGAAGATTTTCATTGGCTCGGACAGGAATTGCGTGCCCTGAAAACTCCTTTTTTCAGTCTGCTCGAAGGTGGTTATAGCAAAGATTTACCGGAATTAATTTTTGCCTACCTCAAAGGTGTTGAAGGAAAATAATTTACACAAAAAACATTTGGATAAACGGAACTAAAAAACTAATCTCCGCGAATGGCTGCTGCGCCAGTAATTCCCATCCTGTTCGGCGGTTTGATGGCTTGGAGCATCTATCGTCGCGTGCGACGCAACATCGGTAGACAGAAATTGCATCCGCGCCGAACCGTCACGTCCATTGTCATCCTTTCCATTTTCAGCCTGTTGATTGTCGCCGCATTGTTGCAAAATGAAAAATTACTGCTCGGCTTTGGCGGCGGACTTTTGCCCGGCGCGGTTTTGGGATTTGTCGGATTACGTTTAACACGATTTGAAACGACGGATGAAGGACATTTTTACAAACCCAACGCACACATTGGCGTCGCGCTTTCGTTGCTGCTAATCGGTCGCATGGTTTATCGCGTCTGGGTATTGAACAACGCTTCCATCGCGCTCAATCATCCACCAGCCATGCAAAGTCCGCTGACATTTTTCATCATCGGCCTCACATTTGGCTATTATCTGGTTTATCAAACGGGATTGTTCATCCACAGCCGTAGCATAAATTAGCGACACAAAAGGGCGTTGACTCGGATTGAGTCGAGGCTAATGTCGTTGAGATGAACCTCCGAGAATCTTGCACCGGACTTTGTTTTGTCTTTTTTCTAGCACTCAACACGACGTTGCTTGCTGATGATTCGCAATCAAATTTGATCCAGCCGGTCACGTCAAACGCTTCGCCGGAAACGGTCCAATTGTTGCAATTTATTTACAGTATTTCCGGCAGTCACACATTGACCGGACAACACGCCGTGCCGTTGTTGCGGTCGGCGCGATTGGTCGGGGCGCAGCGTGCGGGCGGACATTTTCCGGCGCTGTTCGGCATGGACTTCGGATTCGACTTTCCGAACACGTGGGACGGCATCAATTTCCGCCAGCAAATCGTGGACGAAGCCATCCAGAAATATCGCGAAGGTTACATCATCGTTTTGATGTGGCACGCGGTGCGCCCAATTGAAGATGAGCCGGTGAAATTCACCAGTTCAATCCAAGGAAAATTGACCGACGCGCAATGGCACGATTTGATCACGCCCGGCACGGAAATCAATGAACGCTGGAAATCGCAGGTGGATGTCATCGCGTGGTACCTCAAGCAATTGCGCGACGCGCACGTGCCGGTGCTCTGGCGTCCGTATCACGAAATGAATGGCGGCTGGTTTTGGTGGGGCAAAAAATCCGGCGATGACGGCTACAAAAAATTATACCGGATGCTGTTCGACCGATTGGTGAATTTCCACAAGCTGAACAATTTGATTTGGATTTATGGCGCGAATGAAGTGACTCCCAATGTTGATTCGTATGCAACTTGTTATCCGGGCGATGACGTGGTGGACATTCTTGGCACGGACATTTATCGGACTGGTTTTGCAAAAGAGCAATACGACCAATTACTTGCGCTGGCAAAGAACAAACCGATTGCACTGGCGGAAGTAGGCGCTGTGCCGTCGCCGGAAATTCTGAAAGAGCAGCCGCGCTGGGTGTGGTTCATGTATTGGGGCGATCCGCCCTACGGCGGCAAGGAAGGTCAGGCGATTCGCGCGACTTACAATTGCGACCAGGCCGTTACGCTCGAAAAATTGCCGTGGGTTGAAGCCGGACATCCGGCTGACCATTCATTTACGCCGCCGTAGAAACGGTCGAATCCATCGGCAGCGAGACGCGGATAATGCCGTGCTGATTGGGTTGTGGCGCGATGATTTCCATTTTGCCGTGATGCGTTTCAATGATTTTCCGGCTGACGGTCAAACCGAGTCCCAGCCCAACGGTGCGCTCGGTATAAAACGGCGATGGAACTTTTTTGGCGGCTTCCGACGAAAAACCAGCGCCGTTGTCCTCGATTTCAATCTGCAAATCCTGTTTGCCTTCGCCATTTTCAGAAGTATGCAGATGAACACCCACAGTTGGTTTTTTTGGATTCGCCTGCAACGCGTTCAGGATGATTTCCGCAAAGGCGTGCTTCAGCGCGGTGCGGTCGCCAGTGATGATGGTCGGACGCCCGTCGTTTTCGAGCTGCAATTGCGCGGTTTCCACCGGCTGATATTTGCGCGCTTCCTGATAGGCGTCCTGAATCAATTTTTCGACGGGAAACGCCTGCTGCTCAATCTGGCCTTCGCTCGCAAGAAAACGCATTTGGTTGACCAGACGCGTGACGCGCTTCACGCCGTCGGCCAGCGCGTGATCGAGCGACTGGCGAAATTCGGCGTCCTTGTATTTTTCCGCGAGCAATTGTTGATGTGTTGAAAGCGGCACCATGCTGTTACCGATTTCGTGCGCCATGCGGTCGGCCATCGTTTTGATGAGGCGCAGGTTGGCCGCCTCGATTTCTAATTTCCGCAACTGTTCGCTTTGCGTGAGGTCATCCGCCGCCAGCAATGCTGAAACCGGCACGCTGGAATCTCCGCGCTGAAAGGGAATGACCGTGACGCTGTAGACCGTGCCCGGTGAATCCTCCGGTTCATAGCGATACGGTCCGACCGCCGCGCCCGTCTTGAGCACTTGATAAATTTTCGCGCCGAGCGCCGGCGGTATGTCGCTGAATTCCAATTTGCCGGTGCGCTCGTTTTTTCCGCCGAAATGCCGGGTCGCGGCCTTGTTCGCGTGCAACACTTTCAAGTCGCGTGCGACGACGACGCACGCGCTGCTCAATTCGCGCAGCACGTTGGTCATCATTTCATGGTTGCCGGCCAGTTGATCGTGCAACCGGATGTTGCGGAGCGCGAGGCCAACCTGTTCCAGTAAATGATAAATCAATTCCAACTCGACGTTCACGAGCGGTTCGCCGGTGACGCGCCCGTCAAAAACGGCCACGCCGACGATGCCTTCGCGGTCAGGAATCGGCACGGCGACTTGAGCGCCGAGCAATTCAAATTCCTTTTGCACTTCAACGTCCAGCCGCGCTTCCTCACTGTTCCGCCGGAGAATTCTTCCCAATTTTGTGATATGTCCACCAATGCCGGAATCAAGGGAAAGTTCAAAATGCTCCAGCAAGCCGAATGGCAAACCGATGGCCGCCGCGGAACGCAAGCGGCGCGTGTCGTCGGGCGAAAAATTTTCCGCCATCGGCGAACTTGGCCGGTTCAAAAAAATCGCCGCGCGATTGATGCTCAAGATTTCGCGCAGGAAATAAAGGAATTGCTTCAGCATCGCCTCGGCATCAAGCGAATGCGTGAGAATCGGTGAAAAATTGCGGAGCACGTCGAGCGTTTGGCCGACGCCGGTGAAACGATTTGTCGCCGGCGATTCCGGTAATCGGGAAAATGAAGTCGGCACGGAAATGCCCGGCACTGGTGGAGTTGAACGCGCCACGGGAGCGGACAGCAATTGTTCCAACAGGGAATTCAAAAGACGCAAACGGACTGGCTTGGTCAAAACGTGCGTGACACCGTGCAAAAATGCTTCCTCTTCCCAGGCGGATTCACTGTAAGTGGTATAGACAATGATGGGACATTTGGCGTCACGACGGCGGAGACGTTCCACGAGCCAGACGATTTCGACATCCAACAAATCATTATCCACGAGGCAAGCCGCCACTAATCCATGAGCCAGAAGGGGTTCGGCTTCGTCCACGCCGAGCCGGTGGACGACGCGATATTGTTCCGCATTCAGACCTGCGCGAATCGTTTCCGCGAAGTCAGGATGATTCGACAATACCAAGATAGTTTTCATCGCACACCAAACGAATTACAACTGTGCCCGGTTACCTTAACCGAGCGCGTATTTTCCACAGGTCGCCCGATGAGGTCAATGGAATCTTACTGACAGGTGCAAAATTTTTTCGGAGTGTAGCGAAATGAATTACATCGTGGTGAGCAATTTTTCCCAGAGTTCTTCGTTGAGCAGCGCTTTTTGTAGAAATTCACCCTCATCCGGCGATGACGGTGCCGTGCGCTCGGGATGCAATGGCAGTCGGATGGTGAAGGTGGTGCCGCGCCCGGGCTGGCTCTTGGCCTCAATTTTTCCGCCGTGATGGTGGATGATGAAAAAGCACGCCATCAAACGAATTCCGTATTCGGAAGCCACGCTGCCTTGCACCACGAATGGATCGCAGACCACGCGCAAGGCATCTTGCGGCAATCCCGGCCCGTTGTCGGTGATCTGCACGACGATTTCCGGTTTCGAGCTGTCATTTTTTAATTCCGCCGAGAGCGAAATTTTGCTGCCCGACGGCAACGTGGATAATTCATCCTGAAACAGCAATTCGAACAAACGGTAAAATTTTAATTTTGAGACGTGCAACGGCGGCAATGATTCGGGAATTTTATTTTCAATCTCGATCTTACGCGCGGCCAATTCATTTTTCAGCAGATCCAACGTCGCGTTGACCGCTTCCGACAATTTCACTTCATCGGCAAATTGAGTCGCCGGATTACTTTCGGAAGCCGCCCACAAATCTTTCAATAAATCGTTGATTTTTCCGATCTGCGACTGGACGTTTTGATGATAATCCTTCCAGAAATCAGGATTGCGCAAATCGTTCAACGCGGCTTTTTCCTCAGCCATTTTCAGCGGCGCGAGATCGAGAAAAGTTTTGACGGCCACGAGTGAATTACGGATGTGATGGCTTAAGCCGGCGGCAAGCAAGCCGAGACTGACAACGCGGTCGGCAATCATCATGTTGCGCAACACGGACATTTTTTCGAGCAACAACTGGTCGCGCTCGGTCTGCACCATGAAAAATTCCAATCCCTGTCGCAACGTCATCAGCAATTGCGGCGGGTCCCACGGTTTGGTGACGTATTTGTAAATCGCGCCGCTGTTGACGGCGGCAATCGCTGATTCCACATCGGCGTAGGCGGTGACCAGAATCCGCAAAACACGCGGACGGAATTGGCGCGCCCGCTCCAGCAGCCACACGCCAGTTTCGCCGGGCATTCGCTGGTCGGTCATCAACAAACCGATTTCGTCGGCGTGTTTCTCAAACAGTTTCAGGCCGTCCACCGCGCTGGCCGCCGTGAAAATGCGGAATTGATCCCCGAACGCGCGTGTAAAATTTGTCAACGACTTTTCTTCGTCGTCCACGTAAAGCACTGCGAACTTTTTATAGTCGTAAAGATTTTCCATGAACAATTTCAGTCGGCGATTCTTCTTGATCCTGCGTCAGAAAATTCAACGTGAATTCGCAGAATCTTCCACGCTCGCTTTGCACGGAGATTTCTCCGCTGTAGGCTCGCATGATCCGGTAACAAATGCTCAATCCCAATCCCATGCCTTTGCCCACCTCCTTGGTTGTGAAAAACGGGTCAAAAATCTTGTCCAACAATTTCGGATCAATGCCCGAACCATTATCACGCACGATAATCTGGCTGCGATTATTTTCAAGGCGGCCATCAATCCAAATTGTCGGGTGGCCTTCATCAAACTTTTTTTCCGACAAGGCGTCAATGGAATTCTGCAACAAGTTCACCAGAATTTGGATAACTTTGCTGCGATTCGCCCAAACGATCTGGCCCGGCAGCAGATTTTTTTCAATCTGAATCCTGTTCTTCCACTCACCGGATAAAAACCGCAGCGAAGCGTCCACCGCTTCCGCCACGTCCACCGTTTCGCCCGTGCCGCCGCCCGGATGCGTGAACGTGCGTAAATCCGTCACGATGTTTTTGACGCGCTTGATGCCTTCTTCCACATCGCTGACAATCGCCTCGAATTCTCCGCGTTGCTCCGGCGCGAGTAGTTTGCCTTGATTGCGCAGCGCAAACAAACCAGTCATCGTGAAATTCAGCGGATTGTTGATTTCGTGGATGATGCCGGCGCTCAAGCGTCCGAGCGACGCCAGTTTTTCCGACTGCACCAATTGCATTTCCGTTTCCTTGATTTGGTCAATCGCGGAAGTCAGTGCTTCATTTTGTTTGGAAAGCCTTCGTTGGTAATCATGCGATTCGATTAAATTTTTGACGCGCACGTGCAATTCCGACGAGGAAAACGGTTTCGCCAGAAAATCGTTCGCACCCATTTCTAGCGCTTCAAATTTCGTTTCCTCATCTGCGCGCGCCGTCAACAAAATGACGGGCAGCGCCGCCGTGACCGCGCGCTTGCGCAATTCGCGGCAGACTTCCAGCCCGTCCATTTCCGGCATCATCAAATCTAATAAAACGATGTTGGGCGGATATTCCTCGATTTTCTGCAACGCCTGCAAACCGTCCGCCACCTCCACGATATTGTATTCGCTTTGCAATTCGGCGCGCAAAAACCGCCGCATGTCCGGCTCGTCGTCGGCAATCAGCACGATGGGCCTGCGGTCAACGAATTCCGGCTGCCGCACGTTCGTTCCGCCGGCCAGCGATGGAAATAACTCCGCGCGCCGATACAAATTCGCCAGCCACTCCTCCGACTCGGGCGCGCCGTTCGACGCGGGCGTCGGTTCGGCGACTTTGCGCTTCGGCTCGGGCGCGGGGTCGGCTTTTCGGAACGGCAATTTTACGGTGAACGTCGCGCCGCGGCCTTCCTCGCTTTGCACTGTCACCGAACCGCCCATCATTTCCGTCAACTCCTTCACGAGCGACAAGCCGATGCCCACGCCCTGAAATTTCCGCTTCGATGAACTGTCCGCCTGCCAAAAACGGTCGAACACGAACGCCAGATTTTTATCCGCGATGCCCATGCCCGTGTCGCGCACGGTCAACACGATGTTTTCATCCTGCTTTTCGGCGCGCAGCCAGACCTTCCCGTTCGCCGGAGTGAACTTCAGCGCGTTGAACAAAAGATTCAGCACCACTTTTTCCAATTTGTCGCGGTCGGCCAGCGCCGTGCCGAGTTGCGGGTCAACGTGCGTTTCCAGCGTGATGTTTTTGTTCACCGCGACCTGTCGCACCGCGCTGCCCAGCCCCTTCACGAAATCGGCGATTTCCAGCGGCTCATTTTTGATTTCCAGCCGCCCCGCTTCCAAGCGAATCAATTCCAGCAAATCATTGATGAGTTTAAGCAGTCTCATGCCGTTGGCCTGCATC
>DASZXH010000070.1:0-11517 GCA_035545995.1 Verrucomicrobiia bacterium | reverse complement strand
TTTACGAGCCGAACACCTGCAAGGTGTTGCGGCAGTTTTTTGAAACGACCGTTACGCTGGAAGAAATCGTGGACGGACAGTTGCCCGTTATCCGTTGTTCATTCATCTATTCGCTCAATCTCAATCAGTATCAGACGGACGACTGGTTTCGCGGCGGCATCGTTGAAACCGGCTTTGGTCTGCAATACGAAATCCGTTCCGTGCTTGGCTCAAAGTGGAACGGCACGGAATTGGAATTGACGTTGAACGCGCCCCTGATTTTCGCGCAGCCCGGCGCAAATCTGCAACTTGTCACCGGCTGCGACCATACGGTGACGGCGTGCCTGACCAAGTTCAATAACTTTGACAACTTCGGCGCGTTCGTCGCCGTGCCTGACCAAAACCTGTCGCTCAAAGGATTGAACGCCAGCGTCGCGCAGGGCAATAAGAAATAGTGTTCAATCGCTGGATGCCGACGAGCCGCGCGGATGAAATTTCCGGTGAATTTCCCGCAGACGATTTCCTGCAACGCCAGCATAAATTTCCGTCGAATGGATGTGCGCGTGACCGAGCATTTCTTGAATCGTTCGTAAATCTACCCCGCGTTCCAACAGATGCGCCGCAAAACTATGTCGCAGCATTTGTGGCGTGACGTTATGCGGAATACCTGCGCGGTCGGCGCGTTGTTTGACGCGACTCCAAAGTGTGACTTTTGCAAAAGGTGTTCCGTTCATCGTCAGAAAAACGGTCGGCGGCGATTTCGGTTTGACGATTTTTGGTCGCGCTTTCTCAAGGTAATTTTTCAAAGCGGCGACGGCCACTCTGCCCACCGGCACAACCCGCTCTTTGCCCCCTTTGCCGGTGACACGGACAAAGCCGGTTTCCAAATTTAATTGTTCCAGTTGCAGGTTGGTCAGTTCGCTCAAACGCAGACCCGAAGCGTAGGCTAATTCCAAAATCGCTTGGTCGCTCAAATTTTTCGGCTTGGGTTTTTTCGGTAGCGCAAGTAGTTGTTCGATTTCAGAAGCAGTTAGTGTTCTTGGCAATCGCTTCCAGCGTCGCGGCAGGCAAAGTTTTTCAGCGACGTTGACCGGCAATTTCCCTTCATCCTCTGCAAACCGATAAAACGCTCGCAAGGCGGCGATTTCCAGATAAATACTTTCGACACTCAACCGCTTGGTGGACTTCGGCTCATTCAACAATGGCCGTTCGCGTTCACATTGCAAAAACTCTAAAAGATGGTTCAATTCGACTGATTGCCAGTTCGTAAGATTTTGCTTTTGCGCCCAAGCGATAAATCTTTTGAGCGTAGTGGCATAAGTTTGCGCGGTGCTTCCTGATTGCCCGCGTTCCTGCCGTAGAAATTGCAGGAAATCCTCTACGAGCGTTTGCACAACGACAAAGCCTGTGAATTTTTTCAGTAGATATTAACAGTTCACCGCTGACTTCTATTTTTACTTGTCAGATTTAATGACTTTCCATCTCATGTTTGGTGAATGTCGAATCAGCACTGTCCCAAAGGGTGATTCAAGAAATTCTGCCAAAGTTGGTTCACGTTCTAATACTTCGCGCAAAGCCCATACTTTTGCAGTTTGCCAGTTTTCAGATGAGATACCGCACAAAAATTGCCAACCACTATCAGCCGGGTCTTGTGGTTCGGATCGTTCAGCGCGAAGGATTGGAGCACCATTTGCAACTTCAAAACAAACAATAGCCGCACTTTGTAAAATGTCTTTATTTTTCATTTATTGGCTAGGCATTTTATTGCTTTTGGCTCGATTTTCCTGCCGTGAAAGCACTTGAGCATTTTCAGTTGTATTTTGCCCACCTTTGGAACGCGGGATAATATGGTCAACTTGTGCTTCATTTTGTGGTGGAGTGATGCCTTTGACAGATTTTTGAGCAGGCACTAATTTTTCTCCGCTCAAATCTGACCGTAATTCACCCTCATTCCGCAGGCGATTAGCGTTAAGTATGTCGCGTTTTTGAGCACGTGTAAATGGTTTCCCTATGTCAGCAGCAGACTCTATTTTGTTGGCTCCACGTTCTATACTTTGGGTTGCTGCTTCTCCTTCTGCGCTTCGTGTGATAGCTTGTCCAGCCCTTCTAATAAGAATTGGCGCAGTTGCAATACCAGCCGTAGCAATTTCTTGACCGCCCGTCAAATACGCATTTGCCGCGCCAGCAGTGGTATTGCCAACGGCGGCGATTCCACTCACATTTCCGGCTGTTGTAGTTTTCCCAATCCCTAAATCCGCCGCTGCTTGATTATAGTCACCCCAATTTTTGCCGTTCTGCGCGCCTAACCGCACGGCCATATCATTCAAAGCAAATGAGCCTCTAATCCCTGCAACACCGCCGCCTAAATAATCCAAAGCATCATTTCCGCTTGGGTCAGTGTATCGCAGCGGATTATTGACGCAGTAGGCATACCGATTGTAAGTCTGCGGATTCGAGAGGTCAGGAATGATGTCGTCCGGCTGCGTGAACCGGCCAAGCTGCGGGTCGTAGTAACGCGCGTTGTAATAATACAGGCCGGTCGCATCGTCAAAGATTTGTCCGGTGTAACGGCGCGACACCTTGAACACCGTCGAACTTTGCGTGTAACGGCTCTGGCCGAAAGCGAAATAGCCGTAATTCTGAATCTCATTGCCGTTCTGGTCGGTCTGAATCGCCGTCGAAGTCAAAATGTCGGCGTGATAGTATTCAAACACATTCGTGCCGGTGGAATCAAACGTGCAAACCGATTTGCCTGCGGCGAGGACGTGATAAAGAACCTGCCCGTTCTTTTCCTCGTAATAACCGCCAATCCACACCTGCAAGGCGTTCGTCCCGCTTTGCTCCCACAAGCGCGCCTCGTCGAAGGCATAGCCCATCGCCGTCACGACGCCATTGGTGTTGATGACGTGGTTCAAATGATTATTCACGTCATAATCCAGCCGTTGCAGGCCGCGAAAGACCGTGTTGCCGTCCAAGTCGTAAGTGTAACGCTGGCCGTTCGCGGTGCGGACGCAATGCGGACGGATGCCGCCTGTGCCGTAAGTGTAAGGAAGATTGCCAAACTCCTGATTGGTCAGAATGTTGTTAATGGAATCAAAGCCGTAGGCAAAACCGCCACTGGCGTTAGTCGCAAACGTCAAGCGGCTTAAATCATCGTATTGGATGTTGCCGAAACTGGCCGAGGCCAAGCCGGAATAAACGCCGTCCACGATGCCCAGCACGTCGTTAAGCGCATCGTATGTGTAGCCGAGATTTTGGATGCTGCCGGACTTGGACGTGGTGATTTTTTGCAGGCGCAGCGAGACGGCATAATAGGTGTTGCTGGTCACGACGCCGTTGCCGAAATTGACACCGAGCAACTGGCGCATGGCATTGAAACCTTTGGCGGCATAAAACACCGTGCCCGCGCCGCCCACCAACTTCACCTGCGAAAGATTTTCGCCGGTGTCAAAGAGGTTGGTGATGGTCGGCCCGCCGTTCGGATAAGTGATGGAGTTCTGGCGGTCGGCGTCGTCAAAAGTGGATTGAGTGGTGTAAGTGTTTCCATTCTTGCTCAAGTAACGGGCGGTCTTGGGCGTGCGATTGCGGACATCAAAACTGTTTTTCTGCCAGCCTTCATCGTCCATCACCTCGAAAAGCTGGCCGGGATAAACCGTGTAGGCGCTGTCGCCGCCGTTGCTGTCATACAAATAGAGGTTGGTGGAAACCAGTTGGTGCGCGGCGTTCCAGCCTTCCCTGCGGGTGATGCGGCCAGCGGGGTCGTCACGATAAAATCGGATTTGCTGGCCTTTGGGGTCGGTCTGAACTTTCACATTCCCATCGGCGTCTCTGGCAAATTGCCAGAAGCCCATGTCGGGGTCGGCCATCGCCACTTCATTCCCCAAATCATCAACGAAAAAGCTGATTTGATTTCCGGCGTTGTCAACGATGTTGGTGAGGTCGTCCACAAGGTTGTAATTGAGCGCCGTGGTGAAATTGCCCGCCGAAGTGACTTCGATGATTTGGTTCGTCCGGCCAAACGCATCGAGTTCATATTTGTGGATTTTTCCGAGCGCATTGGTGACGACAATCGCCCACGGATTCGTGCCGTCCTTGTAGGCGATGGAAGTCGAGCCAACCGGCGAGCCGGTGTCGCCCGCAAGGATGGTGGGCGTGCCGCTTAACCAACCGCTGCTGTTGAAACTGGCCGAAGCGCAGGGATTGATTTTGAACTGACGGCCAATGGGGTCGTATTGGGTATAGACATTGGTGCGCGTGCCGCTGGGCTTGGTGTAACCGCCGCCACTGGAAAAAATGGGATACGTTTCCAGCATCACCGCGCCGCGCCGGTCATACACAAGGTCGCTGACACGGTAGCCGTTGGTTTCGGCTTCATCGCGCGTTTGAATGGAGCGGCCAAAGCCGTCCAAGTAGGTGTAGGTTTCGTGATAACCGTTGACGGTATCGGATGGGTCGTTTTCCCACAGCCGCACATAATTGGACGAATTGTTGCTGACGATGCCGCCCAAGCCATAGCGAACCTGTTTGCGCCAGAGGGTTGCCGCGCCGTTGGGCGTGGTGGACGTGGCGGAATTAGTAAATCGGAAAAACACGTCATACAAATTTGCCGTGACCAAACCTTGTTCATTGGTTTCAGCCAGAAGTTCACCGGAACGCAAATCGTATAGTGTGTAATCAATCAGGTTGTCAGCCAGCGTGCCGATGTATTTACGGACAGGAAACGTGGCCGTTGAATCATAGTTGACGGTGTTGACGATGCCGATGGGGTCGGTCGTGGTGGCGACGTTGCCGTAGTTGTCCACTGTGTAGGCGTTCGTGGCATAAGTGCTGGGGCAAATCAAATCACATTTCTGTTTCAAATCTCCGGTGACAGCGAAATATGAAAACAATGATTGTTGCAAAACCGTCGAGCCGCTCGAATCGGAAGACACGGTGATGCTGGCCGGTTTGTCAACGATGTCGGGGTTTGAACCAATCGTCGCATAAGTATAAAACCGATAGACGGGCGGCGGTGTGCCGGTGATGCCACTGAAAGTCTGTGCGGCCAGATTGACGCCGGTGACTTCGCCGTAATTGGTCTGGCTCAACATATTGCCGTTCGACGAATCGTAAGCATACCCAACGGCGGTGACGCGGGGCGTGCTGTTGCCCTCGTAATCCATTTTAAGCGTCTGCTGGATGAATGGAAAATAGGCGTTGTAAAAACCGCCGCCGCCATTGTAGGTCAGGTATTCACCGACCAGATTCATGGTTCGGCTGTAAAGCTTGCTGTCGCTGCCAAAATTATCAATGCGGAAGGGCATCCCCGATTCGGCAACGTCGTCGCCGGTTTCTCCGTCCGCGCTGCCGTTCCAGCCGCCGCCTTGATGGAAATAAGTGAGTGTGATTGCGCCCAGCGGGTCGGTTTCCTGCGCCTCGTAGAACCCGCGAAATTCCTTGTAAGTGGTGTCATAGTATGCCCCGCTATAAACATAGGAATTTGTGCCTGAATTTCCCCGGCCATCATTAGCAATCACCGAACTCACGACATAAACAGGGAAATTCATTTTTTGCGACGAGCCGTCAGGATTGCGATAGATGGTGGAAGGTTGGTAAGCCGCATTGACCGAACCACCGATGCCATTGCTGACAGTGGTGAGCAAGTCCGGGAACGGGCCAAGATTGTATTGCACTTCCAAGTAATCGGTGGGCGAGCCACTGGTATTGGGATAGCGCATAACACGGTCAGGAAGTCCGTCGCCGTTTATGTCAATCATTTCCGCCCGCGTCCCGTTGGCGTCCCACGCTTGCGGTGCGTCGCCGCCCATGCCCAGCCCGCCAACTGTCACGCCTGACCAAGTGACCGCGCTGCTAAAACCAGTCCCGGTATTGATATACACATAATATACTCCACCGCCGTAGCTGGGCAGATATACGAGGTCGGGCAAACCATCGCCGTTCATGTCCACCAACTGCACATAGTTAGCCCCATTGACCGTATCTATCTCACCGGGATAAGCGCCGCTTAAATTCCAGCTTTCCGGCGAACCAAAACCATTGACGCCATTGTTGATTTGCGCCTCAATGATGTAATTAGGCGAGCCGCTGTCTATCACGCGGTCGGGCAACCCGTCGCCGTTCATGTCAATCAAATCGGAATAGACATAATTGTTATCTCTGGAGCGTGGCGCGTAATAGCTGTCGGTGCGGATGCCCGATAGAGTGACGTTGTTCCATGCCTGAACAGAGGAAGAAAAGGCGTTGCCGAGATTCAGTTGCACGTCAAAGCGTCCGGCGGCGCTGCCGGCAATCACGCGGTCGGGCAGACCATCGCCGTTCATGTCGGTCAACGTCGTGAGACTGCTGACATCATCTATGCTCAAGGCATAAGGCACGTTCAGCGCATCGCTGGTGTAACCCTCATAGTTGGGATAAACGCTCAATACATTGTTCCAATCATAAATGGAACTGGCAAATCCGCTGCCGGTATTGAATTGAATCTGAAAATGGCTGCGCGGCGGGTCATGCTGGTCAATCACGCGGTCAGGCAATCCGTCGCCGTTCATGTCAATCATGTGCGAATTGGCTGAATCCAAGTTCATCCACGGCGTTGTGCTGTCGCTGGTTTCATTACCCACCGGCGACCAGACGTATTGCCCGCTAAATCCAGATGACGGCCCTAAATTATACTGGATGAGAAAATAGGATTGCGCGTAGGGATGAACCACCCGATCCGGCAAGCCGTCGCCGTTCATGTCAATCAACTGCGCGTCCGGTGTGGACGGCGAAATGCCATAAGGGTCGCCAGTGGAAGTTTGAGAAACAATCGGCCATAAAACCGGCGAGGCAAATCCTGTTTGTTGCACCGAATAGGTGAACGTCTGCGGCGGTAGCGCCGTGGTATTGTCCGTTCCATATTGGGTAACGGTATGCAACAATTCGCGTCCCGTTGAAGGCGATACCGTGTAGGCCAGCGCATAGCGTCTGACCTGTTGGCCTTGATTGAAAACGCGAACCCCCGACAAAAGTTTGGCGGTTCGGATTTCCACGCCGGAAAGAGCCGAAGAAATGCCGTCCGCGCGATTGGTCAAATCGAAAACCACCGCGCAATTGGTGGCGATGGCCGGACTGTTAGTGTTGCCGTTGTAATCAATCTCGTGCAGATACAATTGTCCGCTGTCATTGGTGTAGGAATAAAGACCCTGATTGCCGTTGGGGTCGCTCGTGCTGCTCAATCCCCATTTGAACGTGCCGAGCGTGGTGGCGATGCGGGAAGCGGTTGTCTCGCCAAATTTATATTTCCTGCCGTCTTTGTCGGTGGCTATCCAAACGCCGCCAGCATAGGTGAATTTCAGAAAATCCGTGTTGATTTGGGCGCAATAATTACTGCTGCCGGTGTTGACCAGCCGCCCGCTGTGGCCGCCAAAGGAAAAGACAAAACCGTAATTGTCGGAGTATGCGCCGCCGCTGACGGGAACGCCGTAGCGGGTTTCGCGCTGGATGTAGCCCATGTCCAAATCCCAGCCCACGCCGCACCAGCCGTTCTTGTTGGCTGAATTGTATTGCAAGGCCACGCTCGGCTCGCTGTCGCCACGCGCCGGTGGCACTTCAATCGGCACTTGATACCCGAAACGTCCGGTGAACAGGTCGGTATGAAAATCCAGTTTTTGATTGCCGTTCAACTGGTTTTGCGGCGGTTGTGTCAGTTGCGGTATCGCGCCATAATCCGTCAGTGAACCGGCGCGAAGCGATTGCGCCGCCAAAAAGCCGATGAACACCAGTCCGATAAATTTTTGATTTGCTTTCATGGTAGATTTCTGAATTTCATTGCGGGCAGGTTTCGATGTCCAATGACGACGGGATGGCCGAATTGGGTGTGCGCGGGTCTGTGCCGCTCAACACTTCGTCCGAGTCGGAAATGCCGTCGCCGTCCGTGTCGTAGTTATTCAAATCGGTCTTTGAAGTCAGCCGTTCGTAAGCGTCTGTAAGCCCGTCTCCATCAGAATCTTGCGGAGTTCCGAGTATCAGGAAGCAGGTCGTGGGTGGCAGGTTGGTGAGCGTATAGGTGTTGCATTGATAGCCTTGTCCCATCCACGCCCACGCCTTGTTGGTGTCGCTGGAAAAATCCAGAATGGAATTGGCAAAAACGTCGTAAGGCGCGCCGCTGACCCCGCCTTCGATGGTGAATGTCAGATTCATGGTCACATTCGTTCCACTGCCGACAGCAGTAGCAACCACGTTGGTAATCCAAACATTGGTGCTGCTGACACAATCGCTGACATTCGTCACCCATTGCAGATAACCCGGCCCACTAATGGCATTGTAACTTGGTATGTAGGCTGGCGTGGACGGCGCGGAACTGATTATTTCCATCGCCGTGTTGAACGGGTTTAATTGGTAATAGGGATGTTCCCACTCGAAAATTTCTTCAACGTCGTTGGAATCCAGCGGATAATTGTAAGTCTCCAAGATGTCGAACAATCCGTGCGCCTGATAAATCCCGCTGCTATCGCTGCCAAGATAAAACCCATCGGCCAACACGTCTGCTCCGGGATAAATCGTCACTGGTGCTCCATTCGTCACCAGCGCACCATCCAGATAAAGCGTCGTGTTGGTAGCGGAGTATGTCAGGGCGATGAAGTGAAAATAATTGGTCGTCCAGTCAATCGGTGTGGAAAGAAACGTCGTGTAGCTGTCGGAAAGGTCGTTGGTCTGTGCCGAGAAATAAAGATTTGTTCCGGCAGGGTCAACGTAAATGCTCCACCAGCCATAACTGGAATTGGTCGTGTATGCGCCGACTTCAAGCAATCGTCCCCATTCCTGCGGACCAAACCCGCCGTTCGTATCACCAATGCTCGACCAGTTGGGCGCAAACCAAAACGTCACGCTGCCTTGATTGACGGTGAGGTTGGTTGTGCCGTCGTTTTCATACACGTTGTATTGCAGCCACGCCGGAACATTGGTGTCCACGACCAGTGACAGAAAATCACCGAGCAAGGAATCCGTGAGGTTGGTGAAGGACACCGGCGGGTAGCCCAAGTCGCTCGTCCAGTTGGTGCGGTCGTAAAATGACCATGAATCCAGCGGCGCGTTGGTCGGGCCAACATCAATGGGTGGGAGAAGCTGTGCCAGCGAATCGCTTGCGCCCAATAAAAAACCCGCGACGACAACGACGCGGGTCAAACGGCAAATGGGGTTTCTGGCAAAAGCATCCGATTGGATTATCGCTTTCATAAATGATTATCGGGTTTCAATAGTTCAATCACGTTCTTAACAAGCCGCCCTTCAAATGCAAGTCACGAATCGGTTACTTTCTTTCGGCGCTATTTCACCATAGTGAAATTCCACGTCAATCCTCTTTTTTTGTAAAAATGAAGGGTGAGCCGAAACGCCCAAGCCCTGTGCGCGAAGGCTCTCGTTCTGTTGCAAAAGGAACGGGAGCGGCGCAAGTTGTCCAAATACTTCGTCGCGCAGGAATCCGGCCTTTCGCCGCAAATGGTCAGCTACGTCGAGCGCGGTTTGCGAAACCCCACTTTGGAAACGGTGTTGCGAATGGCCGAAGCGATGGACGTTGACTTCGCTGAAATCATCAAGCGAGCGCGAAAGCAACTGCCCAAACCGGTCAGACGACGCTGACGGCATGGTTGCCGCTTCAAAGATTTTCACTTTGTCCCTCACGGATTCTGCGTGATTGTAATTTTCTACCTTAAAAAGTGCAAGCCTTTTTTGAAAAAACTATAACCTTTGAGTTATAGTTTATTTGCCGATGAAATTGATTCCCTAAATGTGCCGATTTGCGGTAAGTTGGCCGCATTGAAGCGCTGACCACAGCACAGGTCGCGCGGATGCTCGGCGTTTCCCCGTCGCGGGTGCGCCAGTTCATTTTGACCGGCAGGCTCAAGGCCAAAAAATTGAGCCGGGACTTGGTGGTGGAACGGAAAGACGCCGAGCGGTTTAAGCGCGAGGGCAGGCTGCCCGAAGGACGGCCACCCAGCGCGAAGAAAAAACCCTCACGCAAGGGTTATAGATTTTACCGACGTTAATAGCTTTTCATGCTTGCTCCGGTGATGCCGACGAAGGCATTGATGTCGCCGCGCGTGCGAACGCCGAAGGCTGCCGCGCCGATATTCAGGGGAATCGGATTTGAATTTGTCCAAAACAATGTCGTGAAACATTGCCCTGTGCTGGCGGCGGTGAAGGGAATCGTGTTGGTGATTTCCGCCAGATTCGTTGACCACAAATCCAGCCGCACGTTGAAACTGCCCGTCGTGACCAGACTCACATTCGTCGTGTAAAGCGTGAGGCTGAAAAGATTGCTGGTCGTGCCGTTCAATTTCGAGACTGGAATGTTCCAAACCACTTCGCCGGGCAAGCTGGCGACAGTGGGCGCGTAGTAAGGAGCACCGGACGCGCTGATAAAAGCGTTGGGATTGCAGTTGTGCAACGTGGAGCGTTGCGACGGCGCGGGCGTGGCGACGCTGAAATCGTAAAAGTTGTCGTCGGTGTCGGTGCAACCGCCGTTGTTGCGTTGAATGGACGTGACGTTACCCGCAGGCGCGGCGGCGGGCGCAGAGCCGTGATAAAAATTCGCCGTGCCCCAACCGACAAAATCCACGATTTGATTTCCCGTTGGCGAATTGCCGGTCAACGTCGAACTGTTATTGACGAGCGCCAGTTTGCCGCCCGCGACGGCCATGTTGAACGAACCGACGACATCGGGCGAGACGGGCAACGCTGCGCCGTTTGTGCCGCCCGACGCTTCCTGAATCAGAAAATAACTGCTGGGCGGTAAAATCGTGCTGTTGGTTGCGAGCACGGTGACATTCCATGTTGAACTACTGGACGTGGCGTATTGGACTGACCAGCCGTTGATGTCCACGCCGGAGTTGCCCCGGTTGAAAATCAGGATGTAATCATTTTGATACGGCGCGCCACTGTTACCGCCGCCACCGTAGATTTCTGCAATGACAACGGCGGGCGAGACGTAACCAGCTTCGGTGTAGAGCGAGAGGCCGGAGAGCGACGCGGCTTGGCCGACCGAAAAATCATAAGACTTGCCCGCATCATAAACGGCGGGTGCGGGCAAAGTTGCGCGGGCATTGAGGCCAGCGATGAGAACGAGAACGAGGATGATGGATTTTTTCATTGTGGTTGCAGGTTGACAGGTTTCCAATTGTTGCCGTCCCAGCAGAATTGCGCCCAACGCTGCGACGGCGTGATGATGAGATAATTGTTGGGAATGTTCGTGAGCGGGTCGGTGTCGTCCACGATGGCGGGCAATACTTGAACCCATGCGCCGGGCGTTCCGGCTTGAGTGCAACGCCAGAGCGCACAAGCGGCATCCACCCAAAGCGTGTATTGCACCCAAGAGCCGGACGCGGGCGCACCGAGATTTTGCGTCGGTAAATTTGTGGCGGAGTCAATACTCGGTTGCTGCATGAAGGCCAGCGAGCCGTCGAGCGTTTGCGCGTTGGATTCGTTGATAACGGCGCGGTCGGCGGCATTGAGTTGTGAAAGGAGAAAGTTCATAACGCAGTCACCGCGAGCGCGGTCGGCCAG
>DASZXH010000069.1:0-32581 GCA_035545995.1 Verrucomicrobiia bacterium | reverse complement strand
TTTGGGCAGCCACAGCGGCAGGCCCGGCCCGACAAATTCCGTGTCAATCGCGAACAGTCCCATCTCCGCGCCGATTTTGCGGTGGTCGCGTTTCTTCGCCTCTTCGAGCATCGTGAAATACGCGTCCATCTCGGTCTTGTTCTTGAACGCCGTGCCGTAAATGCGCTGGAGCTGCGGGTTGCGCTCGTCGCCCTTGTAATACGCGCTGGCCACGTGCGTGAGCCGGAACGCGCCGATGTTGCCGGTGCGCATGACGTGCGGCCCGGCGCAAAGGTCGAGAAAATCGCCGTTGCGATAAAATGAAATCGGCTCGTCCGCCGGAATGTTTTGGATGATGTCGAGTTTGAACTTGCTGGGCTGCGCGCGTTCGCCGAGCGCGGCGAGCCGTCCTTCTTTGGCGGATTTCAAGGCTTCGTCACGATTGACGACGATTTTTTCAAAGGTGTGGTTCGCCTTGATTTCCTTTTTCATTTCTTCTTCGATGCGCGGGAAATCTTCGGGCGCGATGCGATGCGAGAGTTCGACGTCGTAATAAAAACCGTTCTCGACCGGCGGACCCGCGGCGAATTGCGCGTCCGGCCACAGGCGTAAGATTGCGGTAGCTAACACATGCGCAGCGGAATGCCGAATGCGTTCCAGTTCGGTCATTTTCGCGCGGTCGTCGAGAGATTTGCGCTGCGGCTGTTGATTTTCATCGGGCATAAATTCAGACAGAATTTACAGAATTTACAAAATTAGAAAAGAATTCTGTTTAATTCGGTTAATTCTGTCTCACTTCGCCGTTTTCCAAATCGCCAGCAATCCGCCGAATCCGCCAAGTAGCAGAATCGTCACGGCGATGACGCCGTTGTGCGTGTATTGCGGGAACAGTTGCAACGATGCCGCGCCGATGCCGGGGCCGACGCAGTTGCCGATGCCGATGGCGGCTTCGTGGATGCCGCCGTGCTCACCTTTGGTGTCGCTTGCGTCCATCGCGTAAAACAGCGACGAATAATAAATCAGTCCAATCGCGCCGCCGAAAAAGATTTGCGCGGCGACGAGCACGATGAGATTTGGCGAAATGAGAATCGTAGCGAATGACACAATCAAAATCGTGAACGCGGCGGCGAGCCAGCGAAAACGGTAATGCCATTTGGTCCAATGCCAGAGCGCGATGAAGGTGAAGAATCGCGCGAAACACCAGAGCGAACACGCGAAGCCGGCCAACATCGGCGAGAGGTGAAATTTCGCCGCGATGCCCGGAATGACGGCGATGAGCGTGTTGATGGCGATGTAAGCGAACGGATTGGCCAGCCACGCCATGCGTTGAAACATTTTCGCTTTTGCGGGCGGTGGACGATTCGGGTCGTGTGGCGTGGAAATGGTTTCCGCTTTGGCGAGTTCGGGCGGATGAATTTTTTCGAGCCAGAAAACCGCGGCCAGTTGCAGCACGACGGCGGCAAGCGGCAGATAAAAGATGCTGTCGTAACCGAATTTTTCGATGAACGTGCCGCCGATGAAATAAGCCAGCGCGTTCGCCGCCGCCCAGGTGATGTTGTAGATGCCGACGGCGCGCGCGGCGACCGCACCTTCGCTGACGAGCGCTTCCAACGTCGGCCAGATGAAACACATGCCGATGTTCGCGACGCACGCGAAAATAATTTTCCCGATGGCGAAATGTAGCGGCAAGCCGATGGCCAGTCCGGCTGCCATCACGCTGAATCCGAGTTTGAGCGCGGTAAAGTAACCATAGCGTTGCGCGAATCGTCCGGCCTGCCACGACGTGACGGTGTAAATCGCGCCGATGAGCGCGGCGAGCGCAAGGTTTTGCTTGTCGCTGAAACCGAATTGATGGCGGAAGAAAAAATAAAGGTAATTGAAAAAAATCACCGTCACGAAGGAATTGACGCCTTCGATGGCGTAACAGGCGGCGCGGAATTTTTGCGGCGTGGACACGGATACGAATTCTGCGGATGAAGGCTACAAACAAAAACGCCCCGACGCGAGCCGGGGCGTTTGCGTCGAAAGATTTTTATTTCATCCGGTCGAAATTCTTTTGGAGAATCTGCCAGTCTTTCAAGCCGGTCAATTTGCTTTGGTAGCTCTTGTTGATTTCCGCTTCCTTCGCGTTTTTGGTCGGTTTCGGATTTTTGTAGAAAATGCCGAAGTAGCCGGGAAACGGTTCAGCGGCCAGTTTGTAGGCCGCAAGTTCATCGGTCACGTCGTGATTTTTCGGGACTTCGTTGAACACGCCGCCTTTGCGCGGATTACTGGCGTCGAACGCGCCTTCGTAAAATTCAACGCATTCGCTCAAGCATTCGATGAAGCTGAAACCGTCATGATCCATCGCGGCTTCCATCATCGCGAGAACGTGATTGGGATTTGTGTGCGTCGTGCGTGCGACAAAGGTTGCGCCAGCAGAAATCGCTTGTTTCATTGGATTGATTGGATAATCCACTGCGCCCCATTGATCGGTTTTGCTTTTGAAACCGAGCGGCGACGTGGGCGACGTTTGCTTTTTCGTCAAGCCATAAACCCAGTTGTCCATGACGCAGTAAGTCATTTTGATGTTTTTGCGCGCTGTGTGGTTGAAATGATTACCACCGATGGAAAACGCATCGCCGTCGCCGCCAAAAACGAAAACGTGCAGGTCGGGGCGTGAAAGCGAAATGCCACTGGCAAAGGGCAAGGCGCGTCCGTGAATGAAATGGACGCCGTGTGCTTGCACGAAATACGGAAAACGGCTGGAGCAGCCGATGCCAGCGACGGTCGTGATTTTTTCGTGCCACATTTTGCGTTTTTCAATCAATTTAAAATACAGCGCGAGCACGGAAAAATCGCCGCAGCCGGGACACCACGTCGGATGGTCGGCGGCGATTTCTTTTTTGGTCAGCGGTTTGCGTTCTTCGGGCAAAGCGGGCGCCGCGACAGTGGAAATGTTTCCGGCGGCGCGATTGGGAATTTCGATCAAAGTTTCGCTCATAGTAATTTAGACATTAAATCGTTAGTGTGGTTCGATTCACAATTTTCTTAATCCGGCGTCCACATTGACTTTGGCGCGTTCGAGAATTTCTTTGACCTTGAACGTCAGGCCATCGGTTTTGTTGACGCCGCGAATTTTCGGATCGCAATAGCGCGCGCGCAGCAAACTTCCAAGCTGGCCGAAACCGTAAAGTCCTTCATCGTTCATTTCCACAACGAGCACGTGATTAAAACCGGAAAAAATATTTTCCAAACCGTTCGGCAAGGGATTCAAATGGCGCAGGTGAATCGCAGAAACGCTGTCGCCGGCGGCGCGCGCGCGGTCAACGGCTTCTTTGATCGGGCCTTGCGTCGAACCCCAACCTACGAGCAAAACGTTTCCTTCCGGCGGGCCGTAAATTTTTGGCGTCGGCAGCGTCGCGGCGAGTGCCTGCAATTTTTTGCGGCGTTTGACCGTCATTTGCGTATGAATTTTCGGCGAGCCGCTCGGATGGCCGAGTTCGTCGTGTTCGAGGCCGGTGACAATCGGATATTTGCCGCTTTGAATCCGCGTGCCGGGCGCGACATGATGGGTCACACCGTCCGGCGCGGACAAATCGTAAGGCTTGTGGTCGGCGACGGGCGTGAAATCCGGCGAAATGTCCTGACAAATTTTTTCGAGATTCGGTTCGATGAACGCTTCGATGCGCGTGGCCATGCCTTGATCGGTCAAGATAATCACCGGCACGGAAAATTTGCGCGCGAGGTTGACGGCTTCAATCGCCGTATAAAA
Source organism: Verrucomicrobiia bacterium (assembly GCA_035545995.1). GTDB lineage: Bacteria > Verrucomicrobiota > Verrucomicrobiia > Limisphaerales > UBA11358 > UBA11358. Next base: position 28,848 of record DASZXH010000069.1, on the reverse strand, counting down.
ACAATCTTCGACGTTCGCGGGCGCGATGACGACGCGCGGCGAGTCGCCGTGCCCACCGAAGCAGGCGATATTCAAATCCGATTGCTCGACGTTTGTCGGCATTCCGGTCGAAGGGCCGCCGCGTTGAACGTCCACAATAACGAGCGGCATCTCGGCCATGACCGCCCAGCCGAGCGCTTCAGTTTTCAAGGAAATTCCCGGACCACTCGAACCCGTTACGGCAACGCGTCCGGCGTAGCTCGCGCCGATGGCCATTGAAATTGAGGCGATTTCATCTTCGCATTGAACAAATGTGCCGCCATATTTCGGCAATTCGCGGCGCAGCAATTCCATGATGTCGCTCCACGGCGTAATCGGATAGCCCGCACCAAAACGCACGCCTGCGGCAATCAATCCGTAACCGAGCGCTTCGTTGCCGTTCATCACGACTTGGTGACCACCTTTGCTCGCGCTGTCTTTGAACTTGAACGTTTCCAGCAAATTTCCGAGTGAGTGCGCGTAGCCCGCATGAAACGCCGCGAGCGCGTTGTTCAAAATGCTCGTGTCCTTGCCAGTGAAGCGTTCGCCGATGAGCTTTTCCAATTTGGGAACGTTCAAGTCGAACATTTTTGCGACGAGGCCGAGCGCGTAAATGTTTTTGCCCTTGTCCTTCGCCGTGCCGCCAATTGCTTCAACGGTCAGACTGGAAATGGGAATGCCGACGTGATGATAAATTTTTTTATTCTCCTCGGAAATTTCCGTGACGTGATCCGAATCATAAAGAACGATGCCGCCTTTTTTGAGCGAAGTGAGGTGGCCGTCGTAACTGTGCTGATAAAATGCCAGCAGCACGTCCGCTTCGTCGCCCGAACTCAAAACTTCGCCGCTGCCGATGCGGACTTGGAAAATCGAAGGGCCGCCGGAAATCGTCGCGGGAATCGTCATGAACGTCATGACCTCCTGCTCGCTGCGACCGGCCAGCCGGGCGAGAAATCCGCCGATGGCCTGAATGCCGTCCTGTGAATTGCCGGCGATGCGGATGACTGCTTCGTTGATTTTTAAAATTTGGGGCGCGCCACCCGACGACGGCGCTTCTGCAATTGTATCACTCATTAGAATCCTCGAATTAAAAACTGTGCTCTGCAAAGTGGGCTGGCGACCGAAGACGAATCAGCACGACACCGTTGCCTTTTCACAGTAAGCTACAAAAGGTGAATGTGTCAAATGCTAACCAACTATTTATGTGCTTATATTTGAGTCATTTACAGCGATTCGACTAATTGTTCATTTGGGAACGACAGGCGCTTATTAGTTAATTTTATGCTGCATTTGACCAGAAAAAACGTTTCTTTTGCTGGCGGTCGCGACTTGCGTCTACAGGCAAACGTGCATTAGCGTTTTCGTAACGATGACTTTGCAGGAGCAATACGACGACGCGATGTTCGATTTCAGTCGGGGCGAATTCGACGCGGCGATCGCAAAATTAAAATCGGTTTTAACGCAGGAGCCGGAACATTTTGACGCGCAACTGGCGCTTGGAATGGCATTTTATCGCAAAGGTGATTTTGCCACGGCGATTGTCGAAGGTCACAAAGCAGAAAAATTGCGTCCGCGCGAACAGCTCGTTCACACCAATCTGTCGTTGTTCTACCAAAAAGCCGGCGACAAAGTGAAAGCGGAGCATCATGGATTGCAGGCGAAGATTGAAGCGTGGCGCGAAGACGCCAAAAATGCCGGCGGACAAAAATCAGAAAGCGAACCGGAATTGGAAATCGCGCGACCGAAACCACAGCCGATGAAATTCCCAAGTCAGCCGTGGAAAAAGAAACCTTCGGCGCAATAAAAGCGTCTGTGTTCAATCAAGAATGAAATCCGCCTACGAACTTGCGATGGAACGGCTCAATAAAACTGCGCCGGCCGTTAAACTCAACAACGAACAAAAAAAGCAATTGGCCGAATTGGATTCAAAATACGCGGCCAAAATCGCCGAGCGCGAAATTGCGTTGAAAGATGAAATCGCCAAAGCCGAAGGTGACTTTGAAAAAATCGAGGTGTTGCAGCAGCAATTGTTGAACGAGCGCAAAAAACTTCAGACCGAATTGGAAGAGAAGAAAGAAATTATCCGGCAACAGAAGTAATTAAGTTTGTTACCCTTTCGATGGCGTAACGAACCTAACGTTTTAGGATTGCCCAAGTCGGTCGCTAAATCTGCTATTCGGCGGAAAATTTGTAGACGATGGTGTTGTGATACGTTTCACCCGGATGCAGCACGACTGAAGGAAAATTGTCGTGATTGGGTGAATCAGGGTAATGCTGTGGCTCCAGACAAAACGCATCACGAAATTGATAGACCTGCCCGCCTTTGCCATGAATCGTGCCGTCGAGAAAATTGCCGGTGTAAAATTGCACGCCCGGTTCAGTGGACCAGACTTCCAAAATCCGGCCGGTGGTCGGCTCGATTATACGCGCGTCCAATCCCAATTCTCCCATCGGATGATTGACGACCCAATTGTGGTCGTAGCCTTTGCCGAATTTCAATTGCTCATCACTATCGTTGATGCGCGCGCCGATGGCCGTCGGCGTCCGAAAATCAAACGGCGTTCCGTCAACCAGTTTTAATTCGCCCGTCGGGATTTGCGTGTCGTCCGTCGGCGTGAACTTATCCGCGTTGATGTAGGCGATGTGTCCCAATATGTCGCCATGTCCGGCGAGATTAAAATAGGAATGCGCCGTGAGATTAATGATAGTGTCCTTGTCTGCCGTCGCTTTGTAATCCAAACGCAATGAATTATCGTCTCCAAGCGTGTAGAGCGCAGTGACAAATAAATTACCGGGAAAGCCTTCTTCGCCGTCGTGGCTGGCATAGGTCAATTCAAGGGTTTTGCCATCATCGCCGGGCTTGGACGACCAGATTACTTTGTCAAAACCCTTCACACCACCGTGCAGGGTGTTCGGAAAATTATTTGTGGCCAGTGTGTAAGTCACACCGTCCAGCGTGAAATGGCCTTTGGCGATACGATTGCCATAGCGACCAATCATTGCGCCGAAATAAGGACTGTTGGTCAGATAACCATCCAGATTATCGTAACCGAGAACAACGTCGTCGAAATGACCGTTTTTATCCGGCACTTTGAGCGATTGGATGATGCCGCCGTAATTCAAAATGCGTGCTTCCATGCCATTTTTATTACGCAATGTGTAGATATAAACCGGCGCGCCATCTGGTGCGGTGCCAAAACGTGCGGGTGTTGCCGAATTGTTTTCTGAGGAATGGTTCGTCGCACAACCGGAAACAAACAACATGCCGACCGACCCAACCAGGACGAAAAGAAATGACATGATGATTCTCATAAAATCTGGCGTGAAACGACAATAGATTTCATGGAAATCAAAACGGCGTCAACCAAACATTGAGGGTAAGGCGCTTTTAGTTTTCACCATACATTTTCCATCCAATGATTTGACCGTCATCCAGGCGCACGGCATTTGTCTGATTAAACGCTGATTCATCGGGCCATGAATCACCGCCTTCAAGATGCAGGACGGTGCTTCTTCGCGCTTCGATGACAACTGGAATCGTCAAACGTCCATAACCATTGGCACGAGCAGCAATAATGTATTTTCCGGGCGTCAATTGCACTGGCAATGGGTCTGCGAGAATTGTTCCGGTGTTGTTGTGAACTCTCTGCAATAATTTTCCGTCAGCCGTAAAGATTTTGTAATCGGAATACTCCGGGCGGTTGGGGTCGCGCGCATTAAAATCAGCATTCACTTCATAAGCTGAATAAACAATTAGCGTTCCGTTGGTTGAATTTTTTGCGGTCAGTTCTTTCCGCGCCGGGCCGACCGTGTCAAGAACAGTCACATTTTTTGCAGTCATACAACCTGACAGAACAAAGACCGCTACGATTGATGTCGAAAATATAAATTTTTTCATATCACTCCTGTTCTTGCCACAATTTTACCCGCGGACAAAGTTTCTGAATGAATTTTAATCAAGTATTTACGGCCTTTTAATCAACGTTTGGTCTATTTCCTTGTCGAAGCTGGATAGAAATTATGCGAATTCTGCTTGTTGAAGATGAAAAGAAAGTGGCTGACATCATCACACGCGGCCTTAAGGCCGAACGGTTTGCAATAGATGTTTGTCACGACGGCCAGAGCGCTTGGGAAACTGCCAGCGCTTATGATTACGATCTTATCATTCTTGATTTAATGTTGCCCGGATTGACCGGCACGGAAATTCTCGAACGCATCCGGCGCAAAAATCAGCAGGTGCCGGTTTTAATTCTTACCGCGCGCGATGGCATGGCGGATAAAATCAAAAATTTTGAAACTGGAGCGGACGATTATCTTACAAAACCATTTGCCTTCGCGGAACTGCTTTTGCGTGTCAAGGCATTGTTGCGTCGCGGCCCGGTGAATCGTTCCAGCGTGTTGCGCGTGGGCGATTTGGAAATTGATCGTCTTTCGCAAAATGTAAGGCGCGCCGGCAAAAAAATTGAACTGACCGCCAAGGAATACTCTTTGCTCGAATATCTGGCCACGCATCCCGGTCGGGTTTTTTCGCGCACGATGATTATCGAACATGTCTGGGATCAAAGTTTTCAGGGACTGACCAACATCGTGGATGTTTACGTGCGGCATTTGCGGGAAAAAATTGATGATACTTTTCCCGTCAAATTATTACGCACAGTGCGTGGCGTCGGTTACAGCCTGAACGATGAGGCGGGAATATGAATATACGTTCCATCAGTTTCCGTCTGGTCGTATGGTATGCCAGCTTGCTTGCCGGAATTTTTTTACTCCTGTGCGCAGTATTGTACCTCGACCTGCGTTATTTTCTGGAAAACCAATTGCACAAATCTCAAGCACGGCGGGCGCATCAGGTCGCAAATACCTTACTGGTAAATGTCAAACAAACCGGCGAACTCTATGTCGCCAAACAGACGAAGGATTGGTATGAACCAGAAATAAATGATTGCTTCATTCGCATCACGCGTGCTGACGGCGTGTTGGTTTATGCCTCCGGCACGCCAAAAGATGGAAGTTTCAATACGAAAGAAGTCCCGATTCTCCCGCCGGAGTCGCAACCGGAGTTTTCCAAAAAATTAAAACTATCGGACGGCAAGACAATGTTGATTGCCGGGTTAAATTTTAAATCTTCCGGCAATCCGACCTATCTCGTGGAATTCGGCGTCTTGCTCGACCCGGTGGAAACCATGCTTAACCATTTGTTTCTACAATTAGCTTTGGGATTTCCGCTGGCGATTATCATTATTGCTATTGGAGGATGGTGGCTCGTGCGGCGCGCGTTGATGCCGGTAGAACAAATCACCAATGCCGCCGAACGCATCACACAACACAACTTAAGCGAACGGCTGCCGGTTGCTCATACTGGTGACGAGTTGGAACGGCTGTCCATTTCGTTGAACCGGATGATTGCGCGACTGGACGACGCTTTTCAAAATTCAAAACGTTTTGTGGCTGACGCCTCGCATGATTTACGAACGCCGATCACCATTCTGCGTGGCGAATTGGAAAGTTTGGCGGAAACGCCAGAGCTTGATTCGGAATTACGTGAGCGCATCACCAGTTTGCTGGAAGAAATCATTCATTTGGGAAAAATCGTAGAACAACTCTTCACGCTCTCGCGTCTTGATGCCGGTGAAGCGCAAACTGAATGGACGCGCTTTGATTTGGCTGAATTGGCCAAAACCACGGCAGAACAAATGACTCTGCTGGCGGAAGACAAAGGCGTCTCAATTTCTTGCAATGCCAGCCAGTGGTTGCCGGTAAAAGGCAATCGCGTGCGACTTAAACAAGTTATCGTGAATCTGCTCGATAACGCCATAAAATACACTCCCGCCAACGGCAGAATTCAATTGCGGATTCAACCAATCAATGGCCACGCGGTTTTGGAAGTGGAAGATACCGGAATCGGGATTCCGCCCGATGCGTTGCCGCATGTTTTTGATCGTTTTTATCAGGTAGATCAAGCTCGTTCAGCCAATTCAGAAAGCGCCGGATTGGGATTGTCCATCGTTAAATCCATTTGCGCGGCGCACGGAGCGGAAGTGGAAGCGCAAAGCACTTTCGGCAGCGGCAGCCGGTTTCTCGTCAAGGTGCCTTTGGCAAAAAATTAAAATTTCAACAATCTATGAAGTTCAAAATCATCAAATTCTATTTTGGCCGGCAGTTTCATATCGTTGCGGGAATTTTTATTGTCGGTTTGTGCGTTTTGTGGATGACGCGCCATGCGCGCGGACAGATTTCTGCAAATGATAATTCGTTGGTGTTGCCGGTGGCTGATATAGCGAAAGTGACGCGAGAAGATTTGTTCAAACAGGTGACAATTCCGGCAGAGTTCCGTCCGTATGAACAGGTTGAATTGCATGCCAAAGTTTCCGGCTACGTTGAAAAAATGAACGTGGATTTTGGCGATAAAGTGAAGGCCGGCGAATTACTTGCAACACTGGAAGTGCCGGAATTGAACGATGAACTTGCCAGCGCACAGGCCACTGAAAAGAAAGCCGAAGCGGATTACACAAACGCGCATTTAATTTACACCCGGTTGCAATCGGTCAATCAACAGCATCCGAATCTCGTCGCACAACAAGACCTTGATACCGCGCAGGCAAACGATTTGACGGCGACCGCAGCCATTTCTGCTGCAAACGCTGAAGTCGAAAAATTTCAGACGATGCTGGCTTACACAAAAATCGTCGCGCCGTTCGACGGTGTCATCACAAAACGTTATGCCGATCCGGGCGCGCTCATCCAAACGGGCATTTCTTCGGACACACAATCGCTGCCACTCGTGCGCGTTTCGGACAATTACCGGCTGCGCCTTGATTTTCCTGTGACAGTGGATTACGTCAAAGACGTTCAGCTTGGCGATCCAGTTGAAGTGCGCGTGGATTCACTCAATGGGAAAATTTTCTCGGGAAAAATTTCACGTTTCACCGACAATGTGGATGACAACACGCGCACAATGATGACGGAAATCGAAGTTGCGAATCCCCATTTGCAACTGGTGCCGGGAATGTATGCAACCATCGTTTTAAAAGTAGAAAAACGTCCCGACACGCTGGCGATTCCAACCGAAGCCGTTTCCGGCGGCAACACGCCGGTCGTTTTTGTTGTGAACAGCAATAACGAAATCGAAAGGCGCGCGGTGCAACTCGGTTTGGAAACGCCTGACAAATACGAAGTGCTTTCGGGTTTACATGAAGGTGACCGCGTCATCATCGGCAACCACGCCGATTTTCAGGACGGACAAAAAATTGAGCCGAAACTCGTCCAACTTTCGATGGCCGATGAAAATTAACCTCTTCCACGCCGAACCGATTTGCTTTCATGTCACGCTTCGCCATCCGTCTGCCCTACCTCATCATCGTCATTTGCCTCATCACGTGCGTCGTCGGCGTCACGTGCCTCGTGCGAATGCCGGTGGATTTATTTCCGCCGATCAAGATTCCCGTTGTTGTCGTTGCGACATTTTTCAACGGAATGCCGCCGGAGCAAATCGAGACCGACATCACCGGGCGTTTTGAAAGATTTTTTACGCTGGCCAGCGGTGTGGACCACATCGAATCACGTTCGCTGCCGGGCGTGAGCCTCATAAAAATTTATTTTCAGCCGGGCTTCAATCCCGATTCCGCCGTCACAAGCATTGCAAATTTGGCAATGGCCGACTTGCGTAAATTGCCGCCGGGAACGCTGCCGCCAGTTGTCTTGCAATTTGACGCGTCGAGTTTGCCGGTTTGTATGATTACCTTGAAAGGCGAAGGTTTGAACGAAGCGAAGCTCCGCGACCTCGGCCAGTTCGACGTGCGCAATCAAGTCGCCAATGTCCCCGGCGCGTCCGTGCCGCAGCCATTTGGTGGACGTTACCGGCAAATCATGGTCTACGTGGATCCGCTGAAATTGGAAGCGCATCAATTGAGCGTGATGGATGTCGTCCGCAGCGTGAACAACGCGAATCTCATTCTGCCTGCCGGTGACGTGAAAATCGGTCCCTACGACTACAATCTTTATGCAAATAGCCAAATTGACGACATACGTGACATCAATCAATTGCCGCTAAAAACCGTCGGCAACGCCTCGGTGCTTGTCGCCGACATCGGTCACGCCGAGGACGCCTCGCAAATCCAAAACAACATCGTGCGTGTGGACGGCCAGCCGTCGGTTTATCTGCCCGTGCTCAAACAAGGCGGCGACGCAAATACGATTGCGGTCGTGGACGGCATCAAAAAGGCCGTTGGCAATTTGCTCGACGTGCCGAAACAACTCGTGACAAAAGTCGTTTTCGACCAATCCATTTTCGTCCGCAACGCGATTGAAAATTTGATTCACGAAGGACTTATCGGTTTGTTGCTGACCGGCGTGATGATTCTGATTTTTCTCGGCAGTCTTCGCGCAACCGTCGCCGTCTTTCTTTCCATTCCATTGTCCGCGCTCGCAGCGTTCATCGCGTTGTCTATCGGCGGCAGCACTGTGAATGCAATGATTCTTGGCGGTCTCGCGCTCGCGTTTTCGCGGTTGATTGACAACTCCGTCGTCGTGTTGGAAAACATTTTTCGCCATCTTGAAATGGGCGAGCCGCCGGAAATCGCCGCCGAACGTGGCGGTAATGAAGTCGCGCTGCCGGTGCTGGCCGCGACATTAACGACGGCCATCGTATTCTTTCCGGTCATTTTTCTCTACGGCGTCAGCAAATTTTTATTCACTGCGCTCGCGCTCGCCGTCGTGCTTTCTTTATTCGCGTCATATCTCGTCGCAATGACCGTCGTGCCGCTATTTTGTGCGAAGCTCATCAAATCACATCGCGGCCATGAAGCCGGCGAAATCGAAATCAAAAAAGGTTTTGGCCGCCGTTTCAATACCTGGTTCAACTCCAAATTTCACAAACTGCTCGACTGTTACGAAGGCGTGCTGAACCGCGCGCTGGTGCGTCCGCTGGCGACCGTGCTCGGCATCACCGGCATTTTCATTTTGAGCCTCGCGTTGTATCCGCTCGTCGGTGAAACCTATTTTCCGCGCACCGACCCCGGCCAGTTCGTCATCAATTTGAAAGCGCCCACCGGCACGCGCATCGAAGACACCGACGCGCTGGTGCAAAAGGTGGAGCAAGTCGTCCGCGAAATCGTGCCGGCGAAGGATTTGAAAATCATCGTCTCCAACATCGGCGTCACGCCGGGATTTTCCTCGATTTACACGCCCAATTCCGGGCCGCATACGGCTTTCGTGCAAGTTGGTTTGACCGAAGGCCACCACGTCAGCAGTTTTGAATACATGAACCGCGTGCGCACGCGGCTGCAAAAAGAAGTGCCGGAAGTCAGCGCGTATTTTCAGACCGGCGGCCTCGTGGACGCGGTATTGAATCTCGGTTTGCCTGCGCCGCTGGACATTCAAGTCAGCGGAAACAATCTCGAAGCCGCGCACGAAACGGCGTTGCAGCTCGCGCAAAAAATCCGCGCGTTGCCCGGCGTCAGCGACGTGCTCGTGCCGCAGGATATGGATTATCCCGCGTTGCAACTGGACATTGACCGCGAACGCGCCAGCGAACTGGGTCTCGACGAAAAGGAAATCGTCGGCAACGTCATCACCGCGCTGACGTCCGACGCGATGATCGCGCCGAGCTATTGGGTGGACCCCAAAAGCGGCAACGATTATTTCCTGACCGTTCAATATCCCGAAAATTTCGTAAAAAATTTTGCCGACCTCGCATCTGTGCCATTGCGCGGCGCAAATGCCGCCGAACCGACGCGGCTTGATACCGTTGCGCACATCAGTCATCGCAATGCGCCTACGGAAGTGGACCATTATCAATTGCGACGCGAAATAGACATTTATGTTTCGCCCGCCGCCGAAGACATCGGCAAAGTTTTGAGCGGCGTCCAAAAAATTCTGCGCGACACGCCGATGCCGGAAAACATTCGCACGACCATTCGCGGTTCCGCGCGCGCGATGGAAGTCTCGTTCCGCAGTTTCGGTTTTGGTCTGTTGCTTTCAACTGTGCTCGTTTATCTGATTCTGGTCGCGCAATTCAAATCGTTCCTCGATCCGCTATTGATTCTGCTCGCAGTGCCGACGGGTTTGACCGGCGTTTTGCTGATCCTTTTTGCGACGCACACGACGCTCAACGTTATGTCGCTGATGGGCGTGGTGATGATGGTCGGCATCGTCGTGTCGAACAGCATTCTCATTGTTGAATTCACACGCCGGTTGCGCGAAGAAGGCAAGCCGTTGCGCGAAGCCGTTTCATCTGCCTGTCGCGTGCGTTTGCGTCCGGTGCTGATGACTTCGCTCGCGACGCTTATCGGTTTGATTCCAATGGCGCTCGCGTTGGGCGCTGGTAGTGAAGCTTACGCACCGCTCGCACGTGTCATCATTGGCGGACTTGGCGTGTCAGTCGTGCTGACCGTGTTTATCGTGCCGTGCGCGTATTTCATTATTTACCGCCGGCAAGAAGCAACAGTCAAAGCCCTTGCGGACGCAGAAAACATCCATTACGCGCCGAAAAATCCAGATTCAGAAAAATGAAACGAATTTCTTTTACGTTAATCATTTTTGCATTTTGCGTCGGCGAAATTTTTGCTGGCGAAATGAATGCGACAGTTCTGACGTTGCCGGACGCGGAAAAAATCGCATTAAAAAATCATCCGCAGATTGCGGCGGCGGACTATCGCGCACTTGCAGCGCAGGAAGCTGTAAAAGAAACACGCGCCGGATATTTTCCGACCGCAAATCTTTACGCAAACGCTGTTGGCGCAAATGATGAAGGCACACGCATCATGGCTGGTGGATTGAACAATCCCAGCGTCTTTGATCGTGCCGCTGGCGGATTAGCTGTGAACCAGCTTATTACGGACTTCGGACATACGGCCAATCTCACGGCCAGTTCTAAACTTCAGGCACAGGCGGAAAATCAAAATGCCAATGCCACGCGCGAACAAGTTTTGTTGCAGGTGGACGTCAATTATTTCGGCGTTCTGCAAGCACAGGCAATTTTACGCGTCGCACAGCAAACCTTTGACACGCGGCAATTATTGCTTAATCAGGTCAGCTTGCTTGCTACGAACAAACTCAAGTCGGAATTAGATGTTAGTTTTGCACGCGTTGCCGTTCAGGAAAGCCAATTGCTTTTGCAAAAAGCGCAAAACAATACAGACGAAGCGATGACCTCGCTTTCCACCGCGCTGGGTAACCGCGAGCCGCAGCAGTTCCAATTGATCGAACCAATGCAACCAACCAATTCATTTACAAATGATGTCTCGCAGCTTGTTCAATTGGCTCTGGCCCAGCGGCCTGAATTGTTAAGTTTGCGCGACGAACGTGATGCGGCATTACATTTTGCAAAATCTCAACGCGATGCGCGGCTGCCCACCGTTCAAGCCGTGGGCGTTGTCGGTTATGCTCCGGTTCATGACAACAGCTTGCCGGATGATTACGCTGCCGGCGGGCTGCAATTCAGCTTGCCTCTTTTTGCCGGCGGACTTTATACCGCGCGCCAACGTGAAGCGGAATTGAAAGCGCAATCCGATGATGAATTGTTGCGTGCCGCCGAAGACAATATCGTGCGCGATGTGCATCTGGCCTGGCTTAACGTCAGTGACGCATCGGAACAACTTAAAACGACCGAACAATTGGTGGACAACGCCACGGAAGCCTACGCTTTGGCTGAAGCGCGCTACAAAATCGGCAGCAGTTCCATCGTGGAATTGAGCCAGGCGCAATTGAGCCTGATCTCGGCGCAAATCGCCGAAGCCAACGCGCGTTACAATGTTCTGATTGAGCAGGCGAATTTGGATTACGAGATTGGCGCGCTGCATTGAATCTGCAATTGTGACGATTTGCTGAACGAATTTTAATTTGTCGTTCAAGACGTCTTAATACGACGCAGGTAAATTTTTCACGTGAAAATGAAACATATCATTTGTCTTGGCGCAACGGCCTTGCCGCTCTTGGCTGGCTGTGCCTCCAAGCCACTTTCGCTTTCGCCTGTCGGTCCCGGGCCGGTCAGTCATACAGCTTACGGCGCTCAAGGTTATTTGCAGGTTTTCAGCGACACTGAAACACGCGTGGTTGGCGATGGTCCTCCTTATTATATTCACACCGGATACAGCATCCATGATGAATCCGGCAAAATCATCAAGTTCGTCGAGAATCACATTGGCGACATGGATGAATCTCCAAGCATCGTGAGTATTCCGGCGGGGAAATACAATATCGTGGCGCAATCTTCAAGCTATGGACGGGTCGCAATTCCAGTGTTGATTCGGGAAGGGCAAACAACCTGCATACACTTGGACAGAAGTTGGAAGCCATCATCAAATAGTTCCACAAACGAACTGGTTTATCTTCCTGATGGAGAAGCAATCGGCTGGAGCGGTTCAATCGCAAAATCGTCGGAATGAGATTTATTTTGATTGAGTGAATTTTTTATCCGGGAAACAAGCGAAAGCGCAAAATTAAAACGTATGGCAATCATATTTGAAAAAATTTAAGTAGATTCGCAAAGAAAAAGGGTCTGCTTAAAGTAACATGGTAATTAGTTAAAAGTGCATGAGGTTCCTCCGAATGGGGGAACCTCATTTTATTTTCGCATGGTATCATGGTGCATCCGGCAGGATTTGAGCCTGCAACCTCATGGTAATTTGATGCTGAACACAACTAGTTCACCAGTCGCAAGCGGAAAAAGCGTTGCTGCACGTCGCCAAGGTTGTTGATGATGATGGTCCGTGTTCCGTTCGTTCCCATGACTGGATAATCCCATGGCGTCCAATCCTGGTCCGTAAGGTTACCTTTATATTCGAGTTGATAGCCTTGCCCTTCGATGGCCTGCCAGTTTAGAAGGAGATTGGCGCCTGAAATTTGAACGCTCAACGCCGGCGGCGGCGGGGCGGTGGCGGAAAAAGTCAAATCATCTATGCCCAGACCTTGAGCCTTTCCGGTGTCATCGGTCATTTGCCACACCAGCCATAAGGCCGCGCCCGGCGGCCAGTTGGTGATGACTTGATTCTGCACAAGCAGGTTGGTCTGATTGGCCGGCGAAGTGCCGTCCACCGCGACGCCGCCCGAATCCGCCGCGACCGTGGGAATGCTCACATCCAACGCGGGAATAAACGCCGTCGCAGTGGTCGGAAAGGCCGCCGTGCCGGTCGGATCAACGAAATAATAGAATTGCAAGGTCTTGGGCGTGTCAGATTGCCGCCATACTTCTCCGGTGAACTGAAGATTTATTTGATTCAAAGTGAGTCCCGTTCCGTTGATAAACCGGACACCGAAAGCGGTCTTGCCGGTCGAACTGGTGGCCAGCAAGCCCAGCGCACGATTGGAATCGTTGGGCAGGCCAAAACTGATTTGGCCGCCCGTGGTTTGGTCGCCGTCGGTCGCGCCGAATTTGGAACTTGAAGCGGCAAAACCATACCAGCCGTCCATGGCGGAAATGCCCAGTCCTCCATTGTCACCATCGGGGCTGATCGGGTAAGCGAAGTCGAATGGATTGGACAACGAGTAAGTGAGGCCGTTAATTTTCACCGGATTGTCGGCGTTGACGGAATTGTTTCCCGGGTCAGGCAGGGAATCAAAATTCTGCGAGTAGGTCGAGCCTGCCTGAAAATAATCCACGAGCGATGGCGAAGGAAGAGCGGTTCCATCATTTGGAGCGCCGGGCGTCGCTTTGGAAAATTCCTGACGGTTGAAACTCTGGCCGTCGGGAAACGAGCCATAGGAATCGCCAGGGCTGATATTTTCGTAGTCAACATAGTCGAGCACTTCCTGTTGGCCGTTCGTGTCAAGCCGAGTCAAGGCAAGTGAACCCGTGCCGCCCGGCAAAATAAAATTGGCGTGCAATTCATCGGGCGTCGAAAGATTCGTTTCGCCGTCGGCAAAAATCACTTCAAACTGGCCGGCGTTGATGACGGAGTTGCTCGGAAACGCCCATTGCAAAAGGTTGGTGTAATTGTCCGCCAGATAAAGTCCGTTCAATGAAATTGCATTCGCGCCGGGATTGTAAATTTCCAGCCAGCCGACGTGTTGACCCGCGCTGTTGGTAATGCCGTTCAAATTGTCCGCCTGCACTTCATTGATCCAGAGCGACGGAAATGGCGCGAGCGAACCGGCAACGCTGTTCACCGCGCCGGGCGTGGCGGAAAAGGGCGCGACCGCCCAATTGCCGACGCGCCAGTTGTCCTGGAGCGGGTCAATCAGTTGCAAGGACGCGCCGATTGCATTGGTCGGCCACGGCAGCGAGTCGTCATATTCCACTTCAGCCACAGTCAAATTGTCTCCGGGTTGAACTAGCGAAAGGATTTGACCCGGCTGCAATGTTCCGCTGAACGTATCGAACACGGGAATCGTCGCTCCATAAGCCGCTGCAAACGCCGCGTTGTTCGCCGCCAAAATCAAAAAGCTTTCCGGTCCGATGATGGCGCCGTTCGGGAACGTGTAGGACAAACCTTGCAACTGCCAGCCGGACAAATCGAACGTCTCGTTGGTGGAATTGTTATATAGTTCGATAAATTGCGCGCCGTCCACCGGCGGGTCATACATGATTTCGTTGATGACCACCTGGCCGACAGGCGAGATATTCGTTCCGTTGTAAACGATGCTGACGCTGCCGGTGTCACCCGCAATCGGCTGACCGTTGATGTCCACCCCGACCACGCTCAAGTCATTGGTCCCATTGACCAACGGAACCGCGACGGTCCAATTGGTCAAGCTGGTCCAGGTCAATTGGTATGCCACGCCGTTGATCCAAATCACGTCCACATCCACGGGAGCCACGCCGGTTATATACGCCACATTATTGTTGATCGCTACACTGGCATTGACCGTGAAGTTGGTGGCGTTGACTGCGGCCAACTGCGAAGCGATGCTGCTTTGCGCCTGCGAAAGCCAGGGTTCGATTTTGGTGGTGGGGTTTTCAACACTACTGAAGCCGTTGGCGACGAAGGCATTGTATTTTGCGGCAAGCAGCGGCGCGCTGTTGGCCACATTGAGCGGTCCATTGACCAATTCCTGCAAGGCGCGCCAATACATCCGGCGGAAAACCGGCGTGTTGTAAATATCCGTCATGTAAGGATCAGCCGGATTGACGTAAAATAAATTCACTCCCGGCCCCCATGAATTATCGTCGCCAAACACGAGGTTAAAGTCCCACATCAACAACGAATACCTGGTTCCTTGCGCGCCGATATAGCCGTAAAGATTTTGCTCGTTTTGCGCGCCGAAAGAATCCCAGTTGCCGGCGGCGTGGTTGGCGGCAAAGACACGCATCCAATTTTCCATGTCGGCGATGTTCTCCAGGTTGGCCACATAATTCGCCGTGCCATAGGAATTCGCCGCGTCAATCAAAGAATAGACATTGGTGTAATCGTTGTCCGAATCCGGCGTGCGGCGGATTTCGTAGTTGTAGCGATAGCGCGCCATTTTTTTCACGCCGCCGGTCGTGGTATAATTGTTGAGCGTGCACCAGGATTCGTAATTGACCCCTAGCGACTCGCCTGAAAGCGCCGGGGCAAACTCAGGCCACGGTTGCATTTTGTAGAGGAAGCCATCGGTGTCGTTCGGGAAATGTTCTTTCACATCGTCGCTATCCGGACATTGCGCGTCCTCCATCAACGTGCCGCGGCGGTTGCCGTTGACATAGACGGCCACGTAACGGCGATTGAGCCAGGGAACGCCGAGCGCGCGCAGAAATGTGTTCGCCAGTTGTTCCCGTTGCAGGCTGGCGTCATCGCCGGCGGCGTTGCCGGGTTGATGAAGCTTGTTGAATGAGGTCGCGCCCAGAAACTGGTCGTCGTCATTGAAAGTCCATTTGTAATGACATAGCGCGCCATAGGGCGTAGTGAAACTCTGATGAGCGGGACTGCCGGCAAATCGTCCCTGCATGTTGTAAATCACGCGATTGCCATTGACGAAGGTGCAGTCATTTCCTTCATTGCTCAAATCGCCGAGTTTCGCCCAGCGCGTCGCGTTGGTTTGCGTCATCCATAAATGATAAACGCCAAAACTGCCGCCCGGATTGCCGTCGCCAAACATCACCACGCATTCGCGCGCCGGCTCATTGTCCTGCGGGCGCAATGCGGGAAAACGCGCCGCCGCCCCCGGATTGTCCGTCGCCGAAATGTAAAAGGCGACGACTTGATTCGCGGCCTGCCCCGGAATCGTCGCGCTGAAAACGCCGTCGCCCGCAATCGCGTCCCCGCCCGTGCCATCATCTTTCATCGGCACGGCGGTGTAATTCGTCTCGGCATAATTCACCGAGGAATCAAGACGATAATACAAGGTCAGGTTTTGAACGCCATCGGGGTCATGCACATTGGCCGTCACAACGACGGGTTGATTGGCCGCCGGGAGCGGCGGATTGTGAGTCACATTGTAAATGGCGGGGCCGGCATTGGTGATATAAGCGCTGTTGGGCATTCCCGGACTGCCAAGATTGTTCGGCACCGGCATCGCTCCGGCGGCCTCCAGCCAGTTGCCGTTCAAGCGCAACAACGCTTCCGGCCAGCCGTGCAACCAGCGCGCTTCAAAGCTCAGAGTCGCTGTTTGTCCCGCGACCAGATGGTTGGCCGCCAGAGTCATTTCACAGGAATTGTCGCCTGGCCATACCCCGTCGCTGGAACGCAAATGCAACGAATAATTGCCGTCGTAACCGGAATTTTCCAGACTTGAACGGACATGGTCGCCCTGCAAACTCCAATTGCTCAAATTGCCGCTTTCAAAATCAGGATTGAGCACGAGATTCGGGCCGCTGTTTGAGGTGATGCTGATGTTGTCCACCAACGCCTGCCCGACGTCGAGGATGCCGATTTGCGCGTAACCGATGGATGAACTGTAATTTGAACCGTTGTCCAGCACGCCGGTATAAGTGATGTTCGTCCAGACCGATTTTGACGTGTCGTCACTGTCCGTCCAGTTGGCCGCCAGCCGGTGATTGGCGTGCGGGTCAATCAATTCCAGACTGCTGCCGCCGCTGGACGACCACTCGCCCCAGCGCCCGCCAGTGCCGTAAGTCACTTCATCTTCTTCGACATAAATTGTGTTTGTGCCGTCAAGCGTTTCCGGCTGCGCCAACGCCAGCAATTCGCCGTTGTGCGATAATTTTCCGCTGTAATTTCCCACCGTGTTGCTGTCGTTCAAATTTGGATACTTCGCAAACAAATTGGTCATGTTCCGCGCCACCACCAAATAACCATTCGACGCAATGGACACGTCGGGAAAAGTGAACGTGACGCCCGCCGTGAACTGCCAGCCCGACAAATCCACCGTGTTTGTGCCTTGATTGTAAAGCTCGATGTATTGGTCATCGTCATTGCCGCTGATCGGGTCATACATCAATTCGTTGATGACAATGTCGCCAATTAAAATGGAACTGTTGTTCGTGCCCGGCGTGTTGGTCGTGAAAGTATAAAAATCATTCGCTCCATCCGGCCAGCGGCCATAAGAAACGCCGTCAGCCTGCGCCCCGAATTGCACGGCGTCCAGAATCCGGCTGCCATCCGACTGAATGAGATAAAGCGTTTCTCCCGCGCCGTTGAGCGGGAAACCAAATTGCGATTGCGTGAAGGAAATGAAACCCGCCGGACCAATGATCGTGCCCGAAGGAATCACAAATTTATTTGTCGTAGGATCGTCGGTCAAAATACAACCGGAAATGTCCACGGAATCGGGGCTGTGGTTGTAGAGTTCGATGAATTGCGGCACGGCGGGATTTTCCGAGTGCGGCAGAATTTCATTGATGACCACGTTGCGAAGCGGCTCCGGAGTGAACGTGTCCATTTGTCCGGGCGAACCACCGATGACATCGCTGATGCTCCATGCGCGCGGATCGCCTTCGCCGTAAGTCGGGTTGGCCAAAATAATCGAATGTCCCTCGCCGTCCGCTCCGACCGGCCACGGATAAGTCGCCGAGTAAGGCACGGTCAACAACACCGCGCTTTGTTCATCCAACAGTTCCAGCGTTTCAGATTTCTTCAAACTGCCTGAATAAGGTCCCATGACGTTCGTGATGCCATAGACACTCTCAATGTCAGCGGGCGCGGCGGCGACAACGATGAAGCTGTTGGACGCAATGGTGGTTCCCGCCGGAAACGTGTAATTCATGTCCGCACAGGTGATTTGATAACCGCTGATGTCCTGAAACCACGGATTGGAATTGTAGAGTTCGATGAACTCCAAATTTTTGCCGTCCGTGCGCGGCGCGGGCTTATACATGATTTCTGAAAATACCATCGGTGTTTTGCGACTGGAAGGACCTAAAACATCGTGAGGCGTTGCCGCGCGGGAAAATTCCGCGACGGATAAGAGCGACGCGATAAAGGAAAGCGCCATGATTTTTGTAACTTGGTGTGTCATCATAATTTTTATTTGCCGGAAATTGGTTTTGCAGAATGCCTTTTGTTTCGGCTTTTGATTGGCAAACGCAAAACCGCATTTGAAACGGCTGGCGACCGTTTTCAGGTTTTCAGAGATGTCGAACTAAATTTTTAAGATTCAAAACCGCTAACCGTTGCAATCCAACAGTGTTTAAGTTAGAAGGAAATTCGCCGCCCCGATGTTGTTCGAGCGACTAACCTGCGAAAATCAAGCAAGAATGCCGCGTGGCGGCGGAAGCAAGGGCCTTTGAAGAAGAGATTTGATGGCGGGACTCGTCAGCGACAAAAATTCAAATTTCAATTCTGCGAATGAAATAAAATTCTCTTTTAACGGCGGCGACTTGACCTTGTGCAAATGCGCTGCAAATATTTTTATTTCGGCCCCATTTATACCGGCGACAATTTCAGCATGGCCGTCGTGATTTTTGCCGTCGGAAACTTCCTTCAACACAATTTGAGAATTGCCGCCGACCGTGCCCATTTTCGCGATGGAGAGCAACATCGTCCGGTGGACGTTGAGCGTCACCGCAAACAGGACGACCACAAATACTTTGACGAGCCGCGCGAACATAATCAACAACCTTATGATGCCATGCGTTCAAGCCGAAATTCCAATTTCAATACTATCTCCTGGCCGTTTGCCATGAATTACACAACCAAAATTTCCATACAATACTAATACTGTGAAATTAAGACGCCGTGCTGAGCGGTAAAGTTTCAAATGTTTCACGGAGACCATCGTGAAAGTCTTGCAAAGCGGGAACACATTCAGTTGCGAGTTATCTGGTGCATCCGGCAGGACTTGAACCTGCAACCTTCTGATCCGAAGTCAGAAGCTCTATCCAATTGAGCTACGGATGCGCACGCGGACATGATGCGAAATTTCGGAAAGGCAATAAAGCGGATTCGCGCCGGTTGACTTCGCGCTTCGGTTTGCTAGCGTGCGGCTGGCATGGCGAAGGAAACATTTTCGCGTCTGATAAAAATCCTGTCCGGCGCGCAAACCGGCGCGGAGCATGAATTCAACCGGCTCGAACGCGTCGCGCATTTTTGCGTGCTGGTCGGAAAAAGTTTTGTTCAGAATCGCTGTTTGGTTCGCGCCTCGGCGTTGTCTTATTCCACGTTGCTGGCGTTGATTCCCTTGCTCGCGGTGGCGGTCGGCGTAACCAGCAGTCTGCTGAAAACGCAGGGCGAACAAAAAATTTATCAGGCCATTGATAAATTTGTTTCCAACATCATGCCGCCGGCGACGCTTGAGACAAATCATCACACGGTGGCGTTGAATTTAAGTCCGATTTCCGTCCAATTGACCCCAACCAATTCGGTCGCGGACACAAATTTAACTTTATCCATTGCACCTCCAGAAGATTCAGAAGGCAACGAACGCGTTGTCACAGCGCAAAAAGAAGCGGCAAAAGAAATCCACGATTTCGTGCAAAACACGCAAAGCGGCGCTCTGGGTGTGGTCGGAATGCTTTTGCTCGTGGTTGTCGCCATTCGGATGATTGCCAACATTGAGGCCACTTTCAACGACATCTGGGGTGTGACACGCGGACGCAATTGGCTTTGGCGCATCGTGCTTTATTGGACGACTATCACGCTCGGTCCGCTTGCCATCGTTGGTGCGCTGGGTCTGGCCGGCAGTTTGCATGTGCAAAAAATGCGGCATCTTGCGGAGCACATGCCGTTCGTGAGCAGTTTCATTTTTGAACTGTTACCGCTGGCGTTGTTGTGGCTCGTGTTCGCGCTGCTTTATCAATTGGTGCCCAACACCAAAGTCCGTTTCACTTCGGCGCTGGTCGGCGGAATTGTCGCCGGTTCGCTCTGGCATTTGAACAACCTGTTCGGTTTCCTTTACGTTTCGCGCGTCGTTTCCAACAGCAAGATTTACGGCAGTCTCGGACTGGTGCCGGTGTTCATGATCGGGCTTTATTTTTCGTGGGCGATTCTGCTGTTCGGCGCGCAAGTCGCCTATGCGTTTCAAAATCGCGCCGCCTATTTGCAGGAAAAAACCGTCGAAAACGTGAATCAACGCGGACGCGAATTCATCGCGTTGCGATTGATGGTGTGCATCGGGCGACATTTTCAAAATGGCCAGCCGCCTGTTTCGCTTCAGGAAATTTCCCGCGAACTGGCGATTCCGGCCAAGCTCACGCTGAAAATTTTGCAGACGTTGCTGGTCGCCGGACTCATCGTGGAAGTCGTTGGCAACGAAACCCGTTATTCCCCTGCTCGACCACTCGAAGCCATCAATGCGCACGACGTTTTGCTCGCGATGCGGACCGGCGGAAAACCGAGATCAGTTGCGAGCGATGAATTTGCGCGCGCAGAATTTTTTGGTGAGTTTGCAAAGATTGAGCAGGCTGAACGCGCCGCCGCCGCGTCCGTCACTATGCAAACGCTCGTGAATCGTCCGATTGCCCAGTTTGAAATCACGGAATCGTCAGAAACCGACAAACTTTAATCTTCCTGACAAACCGCAAGCGTGATTGCCCAAATCAACGAAGCCATCACCGAAAATACCAGCACCCACGGCAATAAAATTTTTTCATTGAATGAAATCAACGCCGCTGTGTCCGGCACTTGCAGATTTCCCCACGGCAACCACAAAACCGCCAGCACGAATCCAATCGTCACCACGCTGACCAAAATGATCTGGCGCAACGAAAATCCGGCGCGCCGGCGCGGCAATGCAGCCACCACGCGCGCGGTGAAACCGTTGTCTTCGACGTATTGATTTTGCTCGCGCAACAGCGCGTCCAGCGGATCGTTGGTTTCAGGCGGATTCATAATTTTTGTAATCGAGCGACAATAGGCGTCGTAATTTATCTCTCCCGCGCAGCACGTTCGTTTTCACCGTGCCAAGCGGACAATCCAAAATCTGCGCGGCTTCTTCGTGCGACAAACCGTTTTGGCAGCACAGCACAACCGCCGCCCGTTCGTTTGAATTTAACATCTTCAACGCTTCGGTCAAATCCAGCCGCAATTGCGGATTAGTAAATGTCACTGGTTCGTCAGGCAGATTTTCCGCATCTTCCAAAGCCAATTCTGTCCGCTTGCGCGCCGCGCCGCGAAATTCGTTGAAGGCGATGCCGAACAGCCACGTCGAAAATTTGGCGCTGCCGCGAAATGTCCGCAATTTTTGCCATGCTTTCAAAAATGTTTCCTGCGCCAAGTCATCGGCCAGATGCAAATCGCCGCGCGTCATGCGCGCCAAAAAAGCGCGCACCGGCGATTGGTGGCGGCGCACCAATTCGCCGAACGCGTTCTGGTCTTCGCGCGCCAAAACACGCGCGATGAGATCGGCATCGGTGAAGGCCACGTTAAACCTTCGGTGGTTGCGCGTCGTCTTTGTTTTTTTGCAAAAGCCCGGAAATCACAAATGCAATGCCCATGAATAAAACGATAAATCCTGCTTTGACCGCGGTGATCAACAAACCTGCGCCGATGCCGATGGATATCAAACCAATCCGTAAATCATTGCGCGGACGTCTTGGTCTTACCAGCCCCAATGAATCCGTGTCCGTCTGGCTGAATAGCTCCGGCGGAATGGGCGCGCCTTTTTCCACCATGGTCTGGATGGTTTCGTGCAACATCTTATTTTTGCGGTGACGGAAATAAAGTTGCAGTCCGACGATGACGATGGGAATGCTGCAACCCATGACGATGGCTATAATCGGAATCATCACCGCGAGCGTTTGTTTCAGGTCGTTGCCAGAGAAATGAAAAGCCGGCGGATTGGCAAATGGTGTGTGCTCAACGGTCGTCGTCGCGTCGGTGTTTGTTTCAATTCCTGTGTTCGTTTGCGCGCACAAAGGTGCGATTGCAAGACCGATAAACAGGGCCGTGACTAAAAGTTTATTGAAGTTTAATTTCATAGGGATGGTTTGGTTTAGTTGTGAGTGGATTCGATTTTTTGCTGATTTTTGGCCGCCGCGCGTAAAATGTCGCCCAACATCTTGCTTTGGCGATAGTAAAGTTCGGTAATGATAATAATGGCGCCCGTGAAAACCAAGAGCATCGCCAATGGCACGATGGCATTTTGCAGCCAAATCCATGCGCTTGAAATGCCGAGAGTAGTGTTAAGGTCGTTGTCATTCATGCTGATGGACGAATTGCTTTGTGCCTGCGCCGAAACAACGGCTGCCAGCAACAGACCGGTTATCATGGATTTTATCAGGTAATTTTTCATAGTTTTGATTGTGTCAAACGGTTCATAAATGAGATGCGGCAACCGGCGGTTTTGGATTCAAAATTTTTAATCCTGCCTGAAACACATGGCCAGACCATTCACAAACAAGAACTTGCCAGCGGGACGGCGAGGCTTTAACAAGATGCCATGCAAATCCCTTTGGTGATGACCATCATCGCACCGGACCGCACCGGCCTGGTGGAATCCATCGCGCGCACCGTCGCCGAACACGGCGGCAACTGGCTCGAAAGCCGCTTCTGTAAACTCGGCGGCGAGTTCGCGGGAATCTTGCGAATTGAAATTCCGGCGGAGAAAAAATCGCTCCTGCTCGCCGCACTGCAAAAAATTTCCGGCCTCAACGTCACCATCCGCGCCGACGAAGCCAAAACTTCTTCCGCCGCAACGCGCCAGACGAAATTAGAACTCGTCGGCCACGACCGTCCGGGAATCGTGCGCGAGATTTCCGCCGCACTTGCCCGCGCGGGTGTGAACGTCGAGGAATTTTCCAGTGAAATCGTCAGCGCGCCGATGAGCGGTGAAGATTTGTTCAAGGCTTCCGCCAAATTGCAGTTGCCGGAAAAATGCGATTTGGCCGCGCTTAAAAAAAATTTGGAAAAAATCGCCGCCGATTTGCTCGTGGATGTTTCATTTGCAACGGTGGATTAAAAATATGTCCAAAAGCATTTTATCAAATGGAATTACGTTTGTATTTGCTTGCATCATTTCTTGGGGAATTTGGGATGAAATTGCAAAAGGTTATATTTATGTTCCAATGACGTTGCAAAGCATTCATATTCACCGCGCGTTTCACCCACAATGGTTTTGGTTCGTTGTCATTCTAAATTGTTGTATTGTTATAATGGGATTTTATATTTCAATTACGGGTTTTATTAAAACAATTAAAAAAGCTAAAGAAAACAAGCATCGTATTTCCAAAAATTGACACTCCGTAAAATTTAATCTTCATTCGCGTCATTTTAATTTACTTTTTCGCGCGATGTTTGAACTCCTCAAAACCGATTCGCATACCAAAGCGCGCCTCGGCAAATTGACCACCGCGCACGGCGTCGTGGACACGCCCATGTTCATGCCCGTCGGCACGCAAGCCAGCGTCAAGGCACTCGACCCGCGCGAATTGCTCGAAATGGGCACGCAAATCATTCTCGGCAATACGTATCATTTGAATTTACGTCCGGGTTTGGAAATCATCCGCGCTGCCAGCGGTTTGCACAAATTTATGAATTGGCAAAAACCAATTCTCACCGACAGCGGCGGCTTTCAAGTTTTCAGTCTCGCCAAAATCCGCAAAATCAAACCGCACGGCGTCGAATTCCGTTCGCACATTGACGGCTCGCTTTTATTTCTCGGCCCGAAAGAAGCGATGGAAATCCAGCGCGCGCTCGGCTCGGACATCGCGATGGTTTTTGACGAATGTCCGCCACACGACGCGCCCGCGCGCGAGCAACGCTACGCCGTCGAGCGCACGATTCGCTGGGCGCGTGAATGTCGCGAACAACCGCGCGCCGACGGACAAAAAGTTTTCGGCATCGTGCAAGGCGGTTCCAATCCCGAATTGCGCGAGCAATGTGCGAAGGCGCTCGTGGAAATGGAATTTGACGGTTACGCCATCGGCGGCGTGAGCGTCGGCGAACCGGAACCGGAAATGTTGAAGGCGATTGAATTGACCGAGCCGCGTTTACCCGCGCACAAGGCGCGTTACGCGATGGGACTCGGCACGCCCGCGCAAATGCTGGAACTCGTCGCGCGCGGCGTGGATATGTTCGATTGCGTGCTGCCGACGCGCGTCGCCCGCAACGGCACGGCCTTCACGCGGCGCGGTGCGTTTGGCATCAAAGGCGGCGCCTACAAGGCGGATTTTCGTCCGATTGAAGAAGGCTGCGACTGTTTTGCGTGCAAACATTTCACCCGCGCCTATCTGCGGCATTTGCTGAACGTGAACGAAATTCTCGGCCTGCGCATGGTGAGCGTCCACAACTCGCATCTGTTTCTGAAAATCATGGCTGACGCCCGCGCGCATTTGGCCGCCGAAACATTTGACGAATTTTACCGCGACTTCATCGCCAACTACGTTCCGTCGCAAAAAATTCTGGCTGCGAGAAAAGCGGTGGGCAACGAACGATAAGGCTTTAACACAAATCGCACTAATTTTCACAAATTGAATTCGTGTTAATTTGTGTAATTCGTGTCTAAAGAAAAATTGCAGCGAGCTGCAAATTGTGGCATTATCCTGTCATCGTAAAAACAATTTTGAAATTATGAGCAAACCGAAAATCATCGCTTATTTGAAACCGACCTGCGGCTGGAGTCAGGGCGTCCGCGCCGTGCTGCGCAAATACGACCTGCCGTTTGAAGACCGCGACATCATCAATGACCCGTTGCAACGTCAGGAAATGATCGAGAAAAGCGGCCAAATGTTGAGCCCGTGCGTGGAAATTGACGGCAAAATGCTCGCCGACATCAGCGGCGAAGAAGTCGAAGCGTGGATGCTGGCAAACAACATCGTCACGCAAAACAATCGCACGCCCGACGCGCCCATCAATCAGCCATGCGCTCACGAAATGCCGCAAAGTTCGCCGATAAATTTTGTGACGCGCTAATAAAATTTCCGAAAAGCAAAAGCCACATGGAGTAATCCGTGCGGCTTGTTTGTTTTTGAAAGCGCAATTATCCTATCGCGATGCAAGTCATCAAATCCGTCGCCGCCATGCAAACGCTCGCTAAAAAATGGCGGCGTGCGGGAATTAAAATCGGTTTCGTGCCGACGATGGGTTATTTGCACGACGGCCATTTGAGTCTCGTGCGCGCGGCGCGCAAACACGTCGGCAAAAACGGCAAAGTGGTCGTCAGCATTTACGTGAACCCGACGCAATTCGCGCCGACGGAAGATTTAGCCAAGTATCCGCGCGATTTGAAACGCGATTTGAAATTACTGCGCGAATTGAAAGTGGACGCCGTCTTCACGCCGCGCGACACGGAGATGTATCCAAACCGGCAAAATCGAAAATTGTTTAGCACTTACATCGTCGAAGAAAATTTGTCGCGCGTGATGGAAGGCGCGTCGCGTCCGACGCATTTTCGCGGTGTGATGACGATTGTCGCCAAATTGTTCAACGTCGCTTTGCCGGACGTGGCGGTTTTCGGCCAAAAAGATTTTCAGCAGGTGGCGATTATCAAACGCATGGTCGCGGATTTGAATTTTCCCGTGCAAATCATCGTCGCGCCGACGCGCCGCGAAGCGGACGGCTTGGCAATGAGTTCGCGCAACAAATATCTCGAAGGCGATTTGCGGCAACAGGCGACCATTTTGTGGCGCGCGATTCAAACCGCACAAGCCGCCGTGAAAAAATCGAAAACGATTTCCACGACAAAATTGAAGGCCAATTTGAAAACGCTGATTGAACGCGAGCCGGATGTGAAATTGGATTACGCCGAATTTTTTGACTCGGAAAATTTGTCGCTGGTAAAAAATGTCACGCGCGGCACACAAATCGCGCTGGCCATTTTCATCGGCAAAACGCGGTTGATTGATAATGCGAAACTTTAATGAACCGTTTTTTTGCAAAATTAAATTTTTATTTAATAATTGGCTCAATAGGTGGTTTGATTTTGTGCCGAATAATAAATGCTATCTTTTTTCGTAACGGTATCAGCTTGGATCAAACTGTGGTTGGTTTATGGATTTTACGGTCGCTGGCAATTGTTTTTGGTGTGACTGTTTTGATTCTTTTTCCTTTGGATGTAATTTTAGGCCGTTCTCATGTTAAAGAAGTTCAGAAACTTTGGGCTGAAGAAAAAATTGACCCTGAACAATTGCATCCATTTTGGAAATTTTTATTTTATTCAAATTATGGCAACGTGCCGAAATGGATTTTTCTACCTCTTGTAATTATGGCTGCAACACTAGCTGGAATTTTAGCATTGTTCTTAATTGCATTTATCGTTTTGGGTGCAATTTGGTTGGTTTTGCATTTCGTCTTTTCGATTAAATGAAACAATTTGATTTTCTCATTCTCGGCAGCGGCATCGCGGGGCTTTCGTTTGCGTTGAAGGTCGCGTCGCGCGGGCGCGTGGCCATCGTCACGAAAAAAAATCGCGCGGAGTCGAACACGAATTACGCGCAGGGCGGCATCGCGTCGGTGACGAGCAAGGAGGATTCGTTTGAGTTGCACGTGCGCGACACGCTCGAAGCGGGCGCGGGATTGTGCAAGGAAAATATCGTGCGCACGATTGTCGAGGAAGGGCCGGCGCGGATTCAGGAGTTGATCGAGCTGGGCATGAGATTTTCCGAGCGCGAAATCCCGAAATCACACGGCGCGCATGAATTGGATTTGGGACGCGAGGGCGGCCATTCCAAACGCCGGATTTTGCACGCGAAAGACGTGACGGGGCGCGAAATTGAAACGGCGTTGCTCAACGCGGTTTCGCAGCAGCCGAACATTTCCATTTTTGAAAATCATCTGGCGATTGATTTGATCACGAGTCAGAAACTCGGTTACGTCGGCGAAAATCGTTGTCTTGGCGCGTATGTGTTCGACAAAAATTCAAATCGCGTGGAGACATTTTCCGCGCCGGTGACGTTGCTGGCGACGGGCGGTTGCGGCAAGGTTTATCTTTATACGACGAATCCCGACATCGCGACGGGCGACGGCGTGGCGATGGCGTTTCGCGCGGGCGCGACGATTGCGAACATGGAATTTGTGCAATTTCACCCGACGTGTTTGTATCATCCGAAGGCGAAATCATTTCTCATCAGCGAAGCGGTGCGCGGCGAGGGCGGCGTGCTAAAATCTCTCGACGGACGCGAATTCATGGACGGCGTGCATCCGCTGAAATCGCTTGCGCCGCGCGACATCGTGGCGCGCGCGATTGACAGTGAAATGAAAAAATCCGGCGCGGATCACGTCTTGCTCGACATCACGCACAAATCGGCAAATTTCATCGTCGAACGGTTTCCGAACATTTATCAAACGTGTCTCGGCTACGGCATTGACATCACGCGCGAGCCGATTCCGGTTGTGCCCGCGGCGCATTATCAGTGCGGCGGCGTGGTGACGAACGTGGATGGCGAAACGGACATCGCGGGTTTGTTCGCGGTCGGCGAAGTGGCTTGCACGGGTTTGCACGGCGCGAACCGGCTGGCGAGCAATTCGCTTTTGGAAGCGTTGGTTTGCGCACATCGTGCGGCTGAAAAAATTTTGTCGAAGCCGTTGCCAAAAATTGAAACAAAAATTCCGTTGTGGCAATCTGGCAACGCGACGAACGCGGACGAATTGGTCGTGGTTTCCCACAACTGGGATGAAATTCGTCGGCTGATGTGGGATTATGTCGGCATTGTGCGCACGAACAAGCGTTTGCAGCGCGCACAAAAACGCATCGCGAATTTGCAGGAGGAAATTCACGAGTATTACTGGAATTTCATCGTGACGGCGGATTTACTGGAATTGCGCAATATCGCGACGGTGGCGGAATTGATTGTGGCCTGCGCGTTGCAACGTCCCGAAAGTCGCGGGCTGAATTTCAATCTGGATTTTCCGAATTTGAATCCTGAATGGGCGCAGCGCGATTCTATTGCGCGAAAATCATTTTGAATTTTGCAGGGAGTCCAACGTGCTCTTCGCCTGGCCGATGAGATTTTCAAGTTGCGCCACCTGGTCGGACGAAAGCGGAATGCGCGGGCCGTCGTTGTATTGCAGAAAATTCTGGATGCCGCCCTGACGGCGCGGACTGTAGGCGACAATTCGCAAACCGGAGCGCGTGGTGTAGGTTGCCTCAAAACTCGGCAGCGAAGTCACGTTGTAGGAAATTTTGCCGAGGTAATCAATGCTGCTGGTGAGCGATTCAATTTCGTCGTAATCCACATAGGCGATGTCTGTGTGTTGGCTCGTCGCGATGAACACGGCCAATCCATATTGCTTGCGATTGGAACTGACATCGGTGGATTCCTTGCAACGCACGGAAATGGTCGCGCCGTTCGCCGTCACCGAACCGATTTCGCCGAAGCCCTTGACGATTACGGTTCCGGTTCGCGCTTCAAAATTACCGATGGACGTTTTCAACGCGTTCGTGTCCTGTGCGCGCACCACGAAAGCAAACGAGCAAATGGCGATTAAAGTTGTCAGGAATTTAAGCATAATCATTTCTCCGATGGATGGATTTTGTTCATGCGGCTTATTGCATCAAACTCCGATGGCGCGGAAAAGTTGCGGAATGGTGCGCGATAAAGGGTTCGAACCTTTGACCCCCACAGTGTCAATGTGGTGCTCTACC
>DASZXH010000068.1:0-3889 GCA_035545995.1 Verrucomicrobiia bacterium | reverse complement strand
GAGTTTGAGCGCGACCGCCGCGCGCAATCTCGCCACCGCCACCGTCACCGTCCCGCAATACACCGAAATCACCCCGCGCTGGCTGCACAAATTGCTGCCGTGGGTGGATGTGGACGGCGGTGTTTACCGCGTCAACCGCGTCGCCAAAGCCGCCAAAGGAAAACCCGCGAATGAATTTGGGGAAGCCAAAGTGGATTTGCTGACCGTGGATGGCGGCGAGCCGAAATTGTCCACGACCTTTGTGGATTACGAAGAAGACCCGCGCGAATATCATTTGAGCACCATTCAAACCGTGCTTCGCACTCACACGCGCGTAACTGACCTTTACAGCAACAAGATTGACCAACTCCGCGAGCAAATCCGCCTCACGGTCGAAGCCGTGAAAGAACACGAGGAATGGGAACTCGTTAACCATTCCGATTTCGGTCTGCTGAAAGAAGTTGAATCGTCGCAAACCATCAAGACCCGCAAAGGTTCGCCGACGCCGGATGACTTGGACGAATTGCTCGGCCTCGTCTGGAAAAAACCCGCGTTTTTTCTCGCGCATCCGAAAGCGATTGTCGCGTTTGGCCGCGAAGCCACGCGTCGCGGCGTGCCGCCGCCAACGGTGCATTTGTTTGGAACGCCGTTCATCACTTGGCGCGGCGTGCCGCTGATTCCGAGCAACAAACTCGAAGTCAAAAATAATTCCACGAGCATTTTATTGTTGCGCGTCGGCGAAGCGGAGCAGGGCGTCGTCGGTCTGCAAAAAACCGGCGTCACCGGCGAAGTGGAACCTGGCCTGTCCGTGCGCTATATGGGCACGAACGAACATTCCATCGCGTCGCATCTTGTCACCCGCTATTTCTCGGCGGCGGTTTTGACGACTGACGCCATCGCCCGTTTGGACAATGTCGTGGTGAATAATTACTATGACTACAGCGCCAAATAATGACGCAGCTTTGGCAACGGATAAATCCGCGCACAGTGATTTGGTGAAACAACTTTTCACTGAAGCGTTGACGCAATTTTCCGGCGCGGCAAAATCGCCGACGGTTTTGCCAAATGCGCCAAAGGAAATTTTCACAGTTCCAAATCTGCCTTCAACTGACGCGCCCTCCGCCGTGCCGCCGGTGCATCCGAGTGCGCCACCCGCCGCGCCGAAATTGGCGAAGCCGGAAAAAACTCCCAGTGGTGCGCACGTGCCGGCCTCCGGCGACAGCTACGCGTTCGGCGAGCCGCGCTGCAACGGCAGTTACACGCTGCAAAGCCGCAAGCCGGAAAAAACCGCCAACACCAATCCGCTCCTCGGTTTGCCGGATGCGGAATCTATCGCCGCGCCGGAATTTTATTTTCTGCGGACGAGCGATATTTCTCACCAATTGCCGGCGGCGTATCAAACGTATCCGAAAAATACTGCGCCGATTCCGAAATTCGACATTGCCGGCGTGCGCCGCGATTTTCCCGCGTTGCACCAACTCATCAATGGCAAGCCGCTCATCTGGCTCGACAACGCGGCCACTACGCACAAACCGCAGGCGGTGATTGATGCAACCTCACAATTTTACGGACGCGACAATTCCAACATCCATCGCGCCGCCCATACGCTCGCCGCGCGCTCGACGGAATTATTCGAGGCTGGACGCGAAAAAGTCCGCAAATTTCTCGGCGCGGGTGACGCGAAGGAAATCGTTTTCGTGCGCGGCACGACCGAGGCCATCAATCTCGTCACCCAAAGTTATGGGCGCAAAAACATCGGCGCAGGCGACGAAATCATCGTCAGCGAACTGGAACATCACGCGAACATCGTGCCGTGGCAGTTGCTCGCCGAACAGGTCGGCGCGACGTTGCGCGTCATTCCCATCAACGACCGCGGCGAATTAATTTTGGATGAGTTTGCAAAATTATTGAGCGGCAAAACCAAATTCGTTTCCGTCGCGCACGTTTCCAATTCGCTCGGCACGGTTGTTCCGGTTGAACAAATCATCGCGCTCGCTCATGCGCGCGGCGTTCCCGTTTTGATTGACGGCGCGCAATCCACGCCGCATCTGCCCGTGAACGTCACCGCGCTCGATGCGGATTTTTACGTTTTTTCCGGCCACAAAATTTTCGGTCCGACCGGCATCGGCGCGCTTTACGGCAAAGCTGCGTTGCTCGAAGCCATGCCGCCGTGGCAGGGTGGCGGTCACATGATCAAGGACGTGCGTTTTGAAAAAACGATTTATCAAAACGCGCCGGAAAAATTTGAAGCGGGCACGCCGGACATCGCAGGCGTCGTCGGCCTCGGCGCGGCGATTGATTATTTGTTCAAAGTTGGAATTCCCGCGATTGCCGCTTACGAACATGCACTGCTCGAATACGCGCAATCCGCCCTCGCGACGATTCCCGGTTTGCGTCCCATTGGCACGGCGTTGAACAAAGCGAGTGTTTTGTCGTTTGTCATTCCGGGAATTCCCAACGAACAAATCGCCAAGCATCTCGACAAGCACGGCATCGCCGTTCGCGCCGGACATCATTGCGCACAACCGGCCATTCGTCATTTTGGCTTGGAAAGCAGCGTGCGCCCTTCGCTCGCATTTTACAACACACGCGACGAAATTGATACGCTTGTGCGGGCTTTGCATTCATTGAAACGAAACTGAATCGTGTTAAAGTGTCTGTTATGAAAACGATTTCGCCCATCGAACTGCAAAAAATTCTTGCGGAAAAACCGGATACGGTTTTGCTCGACGTGCGGACGCCGGTGGAATTTGCCGAAGTTCACGTGCCGCCGGCGCGCAACATTCCGCTCGACGAGTTGAATCCCAATTCACTTTCGCTCGACAAAAATCAACCCGTTTATCTTTTGTGCCGCAGCGGCCAGCGCGCGACAAAAGCAGCAGAAAAATTTTTGCGCGAAAGATTTTCTCAACCGATTGTTGTCGAAGGTGGAACGCTCGCGTGGATTGATGCGAATTTACCGGTTACGCGTGGCGTGACCAAAGTCATCAGCCTCGAACGGCAAGTGCGCATCGCCGCCGGTTCGCTGGTTTTGATTGGAATTATTTTGGGCTGGTTTGTGCATCGCGGATTTTTTGGCTTATCAGCATTTGTTGGCGCGGGTTTGGTTTTTGCGGGCATCACGGATTTTTGCGGCATGGGTCTGCTGCTGGCAAGAATGCCGTGGAATAAGTTTTCAAATTTTGCGCAACACTCTTCGTAACAATACCGGATTCAAATCAGAAATTCTGCATTCGTTGTAACAGGCAATTTTTGACGACAGCGAAACGTCAATGATATTATGATTCGTGGATTTGATTGTCGCGCTCAACGGAAGTTGGATGACTGTGTTTTTTCTCCCATCCGCGACAAATGCAAGTGAAGCTAAGACGTAACGCGCGTCGGTCTGAAGCTGTTGCAAGTAATCCAGCTTGTTCCATGTTGGAAAGGTAAGAACGCAGCTTTTCTGTCTGGCGCTTTTAAGTTTCGTCGAGTTATTCACAACAATTCAGCAGGACAGCACCCTTCGCAAATAGTGGCGAAAAATTCATCTCATGGGCAAAAGAAAACAGCCGCGATTTCATTTTTCAATGTGAGTAAAGTTTTTATTATCGCTTAAAACCATTGCAAATAAATGAGTTTTTGTGTGTCTGGTTTATGGGGGAAATCTGCTTGGCATTGGCGTTGCTAAACGACGCACATCGAATTTCCAAAAAAAATTCGGGTAGAAATTCCATTAAACCTTATGAAGAAAATTGAAGCCATCATTAAACCGTTCAAACTCGAAGAGGTGAAGGACGCCCTCAGCGAAATCGGCATCGAAGGGATGACCGTGAGCGAGGTGAAGGGGTTTGGCCGCCAAAAAGGCCACACCGAAATCTATCGCGGCAGCGAATACACCGTGGATTTTCTGCCGAAGATAAAAATTGAA
>DASZXH010000067.1:0-13242 GCA_035545995.1 Verrucomicrobiia bacterium | reverse complement strand
CTCGTTGCCGGGAGATCAAGTCCGCCCCGACGTGGCGTTGAACACCAATGGCGGTTTCGTGGTCTGGCAGGATAACATCACCGATGGCAGCGGCATCGGCGTCAGCGCGCGACAGGTGGACAGCACGTTATCTGGAAAACTGGGCATCTTCCGCGTCAATCAAACAACGACGAACAATCAGGAAAATGCGCGCGTGGCTTTGTTGAAAAATGGCGGCGCGGCGTTCGCCTGGCAGGGCGGCCCTGTTGGCCAGCAGCATATTTACGCGGCTTTTGTCGGCTCCAACAACACCTTCGTCAGCAACACTGACATTTTAGTCAGCACCAACAAGAATAAATTTCAGATCACGCCCGACGTGGCCGTGCTCAATAACAGCAATGTCGTTTTTGTCTGGGCCAGCCTCAATCAGGCCAAGTCCAATAGTTTGGAAGACGTTTATGCCCGCATCCTTTCGCCCGTTGGTAAGTCAGTAAAGGGCGAATTTTTGGTCAACCAATTCACGAATTACAACCAACGTTCTCCAGTCGTAACCGCGTTGAGCAATGGCGGTTTTGCCGTCGCCTGGGTGTCAGAGCAGGAACGTTCGGTGGTCGGTGGCGTCGGCAGCGGCTATGTTTATGCCGGTCAACCCATCAGCCCCAGCGTTGACGTGTATGCAAGACTTTATGATGGCAGCGGCAATTCTATGGGCAACGAATTTCTGGTGAACACGGATTTGAATCCCTGCGCGTCGCCGGCGATCGCCGCCGCGTCCGACGGGACATTCATGATCACTTGGAGCGCCAGAGACCTGGCCAATGCGAACAACGGTCTGGATATTTTCGCGCGAACCTTTTCCAACACCGGCGCGGGCGGCGCGGTCTTTCGTGTAAATTCATATCTTTACGGGGATCAATATGCCCCAACCATCAGCTCGCTCGGCACTGACTATATGATTGCTTGGACGAGCTTGGGACAGGATGGTTCAAGCGAGGGTGTCTATGGCCAGTTTTTGCAAAGCAACGGCTCGCTCAATGGCGGCGAGTTTTTGGTGAACACCACTACGGCCGGCCATCAAATTCAACCCGTCGTGGCTTCCGATGGAAACAGTCAATTCATCGCCGTTTGGAGCACGTTCACCAGCGGAACCATCAATTACGATCTACTGGCGCAACGCTACATCAACAGCGCGGATTATCTGCCGCCGATGAACGCGCCGTTTGTTTATGCGCCGTTTATCATCAGCAACGGCGTCTATCAGCCGCAGTTGCAGGTGTCATGGCCGCCGCTGCTCGGCATTCCCATTTCCAACTACGAAGTTTATGTGGATGGCGCGACGACGCCGATGGTGGCCACGCCCAATAACATCTGGAAGATGACCGCCGCCGATGGTTTGACGACCAATAGCACTCATTCGTTCCAGTTGGATTATGTGACTGCTTCCGGCCATAAATCACCTCGTTCGCCCGTCGCGGTTGGCGCAACTTGGAGCGGCGCGAATTATTATGGCATCCCCTACGAATGGATGGAACAATACTACGGTTCCGATCCCGCCAACTGGCCGGCCAATGTGAATGCGCCGCTGGCGCCCGGTGGCTTGAGCCTCGCGCAAGTGTTCTTGAGCGGCGGCGACCCCACGGATTCCGACACGTGGCTGAAAACAACGCTGACCAATACTCCGCAGGGAATGTTTTTAAGCTGGAATACGCAGCCGGGACAAACGTATCAGGTTCAGGTGACGACCGATCTCACGACGTGGACGAACCTCGGTGCGCCGCGTTTTGCCGCCGGCGATACTGATTCAATTTATGTTGGCGGCGCGCCGGCCGGTTATTATCGCGTGGTGTTTTTACGTCAGTAAATTT
Source organism: Verrucomicrobiia bacterium (assembly GCA_035545995.1). Lineage (GTDB taxonomy): Bacteria > Verrucomicrobiota > Verrucomicrobiia > Limisphaerales > UBA11358 > UBA11358. Next base: position 11,398 of record DASZXH010000067.1, on the reverse strand, counting down.
ATGTATCAAATGATTAAACGATCTTCGTGGATTCTTTTGCTGGCCTTGGGCCTGCAAACGTCATGGGCGTTTTCGCTTGGTGGGCCCATCGGCAATGGACCGGATGCCTATCAGGTGCCCGCTATCGGTTATGGTTTGGCCGGCGACATTGTTGCGCCCAAAAATTTGGGTGAAGAATATCGCCGCAATATCCCGACAAATTATTATGCCTTTGACGCGAACTTTCTGGACTATTTCGGAACGAATGGCGTGGTGGCGGTGACGAATGCTCTTTTCATCCTGAACAACGCCCTGACCAATCTTGACAGTTACAACTATACCAATTTCAACGGCACCAATCAGGTTCCTCTTAATGCATTGCAGGCAAATGGGACAGCCGGTAATTTGAACCTGATTGACGTGAAATCGGCTACGTTGCATGCGATGATGGAACAATTGGGGTTGGCTTCATCCGTTCGCTACAACTGGGCTTTTCATGACCGTTCCACGATTCCAGGCGCCGTAAATCCTTGCCCGGCCAACATGGAATATATTGTTATTCAAAGGAATTTTGACCCGATTACCTGGCGTCCAACCAATTCGATTAATGGCATATCTTATGGTTATACGATATTTGAAGATTGTGGCATGGGACCCGATCCTCAAGCCGGATTTACCCTTGACCCAGATCCGGGCCAGGACCCGCTTGATGATAACCTTCCAGTTACATACGCGTTTTGGATAGGAGGCTTTTATGACAGTCTGACTTGGGATGACATCGGTGGTCTCCGCTATCTGATGACCACCAATAATATCAACATGGAAAGCCCGCCAGCCGGGTCTTTGGTGACCACCTTTAACACAAATGCCACGACTACAATCACCACGTCCAATCTGACGACCTTGTATCTCGCGTCGCTGACGAATGCTCCGGACGCACTGTTGGCCTTGTTTCCCTCTTTGCAAATCACCTCGGTCACCACCAACCTTGACGGCACGTTCACTTATTCATTTGCCAACGTGGTTACCAACAGTTATTCCACCACGACCAAGGTTAAAATCATGACCATCACCATCGCGCCGCCCATCGGCGCGCCTTATGGCAGCCCGGGTGTGCCCACAACGAACACCGGCGGATCAATCACCACCAATCTGGTCTCTGGCGATTATTTCATTTTCCCGACCAATACCTGTGGATTTGAGATTGTCAAGACCAACGCCACACTAGTCACCTCCTCGACCAATCTCGTGGCTGTGGGGACAAATTCGGCGGGCGAGCCATTTTCCCAAAGCCTGATTGTGAGCTTTACCAATCATACGCTTCAGGTCGCGCCTTGTTCTTCCAGCGCTCCCGGCGCTGCTCTGTATCAAGGCATTGGCAAAATCCAGTTTGTCCGCGCGGATTTTGATTCCTTGATTGGCCAGTTCTGGCAACCGCTCACCAATCAGTATAACATGGTCATGATAACGAATAACCAACGTATCACCCAGACTATTCAGCGCACGGTCACGCAACCCGATTTCACCTTTTCCGCCGCTGATATAACGGCCGGCAACGTGATCAATATATTCAGCCGCAACGTCAATTTTGATCAGGATAATATTGGACAGGGCTTGGCGGGACCGGGAACCATCAATCCCAGCAGCACAATCACTTTGACCAAGATTGGAACGGCTGCCATCCAAAGCTACGCCGATGATACAAATGCTGTTTTGTCGAGTGCAAATACGGTTTTTCCCTACTATACGGCGAATTTTATCTGGGGTTCATTTGACAGTTCCACCAACATAGACATCTACCCGAATGACGCTGATATTCAAGGCATACTGGATCAGATGTTTATCCAAGTCACTCCGGCCGCCGGAAACCTGCCCAATGGAACCGTGAACACGGCTTATACGCCGGTGGTGTTCACGGCCAGCGGCGGTTCTTATACGCCGCCTTTCATCTGGTCGGCGCCGGCAGGACTGCCGCCGGGACTAATTTTAACACCTGATGGGACGCTCTCCGGCACCCCAACGCAGGCGGGGACATTTGATTTTACGATTCAATTGACCGATGTCCTGTCGCGTTCCACTTCATGGAATTATACCCTGACCGTCCAATAGGCGAAACCTCGCGGAAAAACCGCAAACAATGAAAGTTTGCGGTTTAACGGGCGGCGTGGGCATGGGCAAATCCACCGCTGCGAAATTCCTGCGCGAACACGGCGTGCCGGTCATGGATGCTGATGAACTGGCGCGCGAACTGGTCGAACCCGGCCAACCGGCGCTCGCTGAAATTCAAAAAATCTTCGGAAAAAACTTTGTCGCCGCCGATGGCCAATTGCGCCGCGCCGAACTCGCCGAAATTGTTTTTGCCGATGCCGCCGCGCGCAAAAAACTGGAGGAAATCCTGCACCCCAAAATTCGTGAACGCTGGCTCACACAGATTGAAAATTGGCGAAAAGAAAATCGCCCGCTGGCCGTTGTCGTCATTCCGCTCCTGTTTGAAACGAACGCCGAATCGCATTTTGACAAGGTTATTTGCGTTGCCTGTTCTGCAAATTTTCAGCGCGATCGGTTGCGCACTCGCGGCTGGAGCGGCGAGCAGATTTCCCAACGCATCGCCGCGCAAATGCCGATTGAAGAAAAAATCGCGCGTTCCGATTTTGTCATTTGGACCGAAGGCGATTTGCAAAATCACGAGCGGCAGTTGGATTTGATTCTCAAAAAAAAATTGTAGCGGAAGAAAGTTTCGCCTCCCGGAAACTTTTGTTAAACTGCGTCCGCATGATTCTGTCGTCGGACGAACTTCGCGCCCTTGCCGAACTGAAACATCAGTCGCCGCACACACTTTTGGGAATGCACCCGCTCGGCGACCAATCGGGAATCGTCGTCCGCGCGTTTTTGCCCGGCGCGAAGAAAGTGGAAATCCAGCCCGTCCACGAAAAAAACAAACCTGCCTTTGAACTCGCGCGCATTCCGAACACGGACATTTTTGAAGGCGTGAGCAAAAAAACGAACGCAGTCTACGCCTACGATTTGGTTATCACCGATTTTCAAAATCAAACCCGCCGCGCCCGCGACGCCTTTTCCTTTTTGCCGACGATTGGCGAACTGGATTTGTTTCTGTTCGGCAAAGGCGACGACCGGAAAATTTACGAAAAACTCGGCGCGCAACTCCGTGTGATTGACGGCGTTTCCGGCGCGAGCTTCGCGGTCTGGGCGCCGAACGCGCAGCGCGTCAGTGTTGTCGGCGATTTCAATAACTGGGATGGACGCTTTCATCCGATGCGCCTGCTCGGTTCATCCGGCGTCTGGGAAATTTTCATTCCGAACGTCGGCGAAGGCGCGCATTACAAATTTGAAATCCGCGACGCGCATGGCCATGTCAAATTGAATACCGACCCATTCGGTTTCTTTTTTGAAGTGCCGCCGAAACAAGCCGCCATCGTCTGGAACACCAAAAAATTCAAATGGACAGACGACGGGTGGCTAAAAAAACGCCGCGGACGCGACGCGCTCCGTTCGCCGATGAGCATTTACGAAGTTCACATCGGTTCGTGGCAAAAAAAATCCGTGACGGAATCTTGGAGCTATCGTGAATTAGCCAAACCGCTCTGCGAATATGTCAAGCGTATGGGTTTCACGCACATCGAATTTTTACCCATTGCCGAACACGCGTTTTATCCGTCGTGGGGCTATCAAGTCACCGGCTTTTTCGCGCCGACCAGTCGCTACGGCACGCCGGACGATTTTCAATTTCTCATCAACGCGCTGCACGCAGCCGGCATCGGTGTCATCATTGACTGGGTTCCCGCGCATTTTCCGCGCGACGAATGGGCGCTCGCGAAATTCGACGGCACGGCGCTGTTCGAGCACGAAGACCCGCGCAAAGGCGCGCATCAGGATTGGGGCACGCTCATTTTCAATTACGGGCGCAACGAAGTTTCCAATTTTCTCGTCGCCAACGCGCTTTACTGGTGCGAGCGTTTTCACATTGACGGCCTGCGCGTGGACGCCGTCGCCTCGATGTTGTATTTGGATTACTCGCGCAAACCCGGCGAATGGATTCCCAACCAAGTCGGTGGCCGCGAAAATCTCGAAGCGATTGAGTTCCTGAAAAAATTCAATTCCATCGCGCACACCGAATTTCCCGGCATCGTCACCATCGCCGAAGAATCCACCGCGTGGCCGCAAGTCACGCGCCCGCCGTATCTCGGCGGCCTCGGTTTTTCCTTCAAGTGGAACATGGGCTGGATGCACGATACGCTCGGCTATTTCCAACACGAACCGATTCATCGCAAATACCATCAGAACGATTTGACGTTCGCGATGCTTTATCATTTTCACGAAAATTTCATTTTACCGCTGTCGCACGACGAAGTCGTTCACGGCAAACACTCGCTGCTCGGACGGATGCCCGGCGACGACTGGCAAAAATTTGCAAATCTGCGAACGCTGCTCGGCTATCAATGGCTGTTCCCCGGCAAAAAACTGTTGTTCATGGGCGGCGAATTTGGCCAGAGCAACGAATGGAACGAAAACGCCCAGCTCGACTGGTGGCTGCTCGACGCCGGGCCGTTTCATCGGGGGCTGCAAAAACTCGTCGCGGACTTGAACGCACTTTACGCAAAGTCATCCGCGCTCTGGCAGGCCGATTACGACACCGCCGGATTTTTCTGGATTGATTGCAATGACCGCGAAAACAGCGTGCTTTCGTTCATCCGGCAAAATTCCGATTTCACGAATCAACTCGCCGTGATCTTGAATCTTACACCCGTGCCGCGTAAAAACTATCGCCTCGGTCTGCCGCGCGCTGGAAAATGGCGCGAAGTCTTGAACAGCGATTCCGAAATTTACGGCGGCGGCAACAAGGGCAATTTCGGTGGCAGCACGGCGGAAAATATTTCCAGTCACGGTCAATCATATTCAGCGGAATTTTATCTGCCGCCATTGAGCATTTCCGTTTTTCAATTTGAAGGTTGAGGCAACCGGAGATTTTTCAAGTCCGGCACGTTGCCCTGACGCGCGTCCGCCCGAAAATCCGCCGTGAGCCAATGCAGTGTAAAAGTCGTTTTGTCCGCTAGCGCAATCGCTTCCAGCATTTCCCACTCGTTGAGATTTTCGGCGGCGAAACTGTGCCGGTAGAAATGCCATGACTCCGGCGCACCGGAAAACGGCCGCAAGCCGACGCTCAATTTTTTGTTCAAAACCGCGCGCACGTTGTCCCAATCAGCATCGTTAAAGACAATTTTTCCAACAATGATTTTTCCGCGCAACTTCTTTGCTGTGGATTCATTTTTGATTGTGGCAAATCCGTCCAATGAATCTTCCGTCGTGTGCAGCAGTAAAAACGGTGCGCAAAACGTCGCCTGAATGTGTGTTTGGTTGGTCAGTGCGGCAACGCCATCGAGCAGCGAAGGATTTGGATTTGTCACTGTCGCCTGAACGCGCCGGAAAAAATAAATTTCGTCCGTCGCGCCCGGCATGAAAATCAAAGCCTTCACGACGCCGTTTGATTGAAACGCATTGAACAACAATGGCACGGAATTGGTGCGATTCAATTCCATGACGTTTGTGGCCAACGGCATTTGGCTCAAAGCGGCCTGCCAGCCTTCATCGGCAAAAACTTTTCCGCACAAACCGCAAATCCAAATGGCAAAAATAAGTCGCGCGATTTTCATAATTGCAACCGGACGATGCGTTCCTGAATCTGACTGTTCCAGCGGTTGAAATAACCGAACAAGCGATAAATGTCTTCCAATTGCGGTAACAATTCCCGTTTCGATTCCGCGTTTGCTTCCATCCATTTCGCGTCAATTGATTTAAGCTTGTCAATCAATTGGCCGCGCAAATCATTTAATTTTATTTGCAAGGAATTCAATCGCTCAATCCATTCCTGCGCGCGTTCAAAAAATTGGACTTGCAACAACGGCGAGGTGGCTTTCGCTTTTTCGACGAGAAAATTGTCCGCGCTGCGGCAAGTCGCGGCCACTTCGGCAAATAAATCCGCCAGCGTGGCGGGAATTTGCTGAATTTCCTTTGGCTTTGCACCTGATTCCAATTCCAGCAAATGCAGCAGCCGGGATTTCGGCTCCGCCAGACAATTGTAAGCCGCGTTTAATTCCGCGAATTTTTTTGTGGCGGCAATTTTTTCTGTTTCACTTGCGGAAGGAATTTTATCGGGATGTAAATTGGCGGAAGCTTCCAGAAATTTTTGCTTGAGCAAATCGGAATCCAGCCACGGACGGCACGGTTCGTTGAACAAAGCAAAATAATCAGGCATTTTTTAGACAGGATGAACAGGATTTATGGGATTAGAAAAGAGAAATGAAGTCCTGATAATTCTGTTAATCCTGTCTGAAATTTCATGCGCTAAAACTTTCACCGCAGGAGCAACTGGTTGCGGCGTTGGGATTTTTCACTTTGAAACCACCATCAAGTGCGTCGAGATAATCTAGTTCGCTGCCGGTGACGTAAAGCGCGCTTTTGGGGTCAACCACCACGCGCACACCGGCAGATTCGACCAAAATGTCGCGGTTCGCGGGCGCGTCCTGCAAATCCATTTTGTATTGCAACCCGGAACAGCCGCCGCCAACCACGGCCACGCGCAGCACGCCGTTGGGCCGGCCTTGTTTGGTCAGCAGCGAAGAAACTTTTCGTGCGGCATTAGAAGTCAATTTCACCAGCCGTTCGTCGCCGACGCGAAAATTCGGCGCGGTGGTGGATTGATTTTTGGCAACGGCGGCAATCATTTTGCTGAAGTAAATTAGCCGTCCGCGCGTTGGCCGTCAACGAACTCGCGCCAGTTATTTCGTTTTACGCACGTCCGTCAATTGTTCGTGATAATCCACGACGCGATGCAAAACCACCGCGCGGCCTTCGAGATGCCAATTGACGTTGCGCACAAACCACAAGCCATCGTCGGTGCGTTCGCGCTCGAACGAATAATTGAATTTCCAGACCGCGCCGACCAATCCGCCGAGGACATTAACCTTTTGCGTCAAATGCAAATCGGCTTTTACCATTGCGTAATCAGTTTCGTCCACCCAAATGCGTCCGGCGGCGCGATTGATGAAACGGTCTTTGATGCTGGATTCGGGCAGGTTTCCGCTCTTGGGCGCGAAGTCCACCATTAGCGCCGGCCGGCCATTGATTGTTTCGCGTCCAGCCAATGTGATTTGAAAACGATTCAACAAATCCGGATTTAGTAGAAAATCGTTGCGGCTGAAAACTTTGCCATGAACCGTATCACCTTGAATGGTTGCGCCGGTTGATTGAGCCGTTGAATCGTGATGTTGAACCGATTGACGAGTTGTCGCGCGCGCGGCGTCCGGTTGATTTGAATCCGTCTTTTGCTCGCGGTCTTTCAAATTGCCGTCGGTATTGCGGTATTCGGTCACGCGTGTCCGCGTGTAACTGTAATGCTGTTTGAACGAGCGGTCCTGATCCGCTTCGTGATTTGCCTCCGTCACGGCGCGTTGTATCACCGAATCCAGCGGCGGCAATGGCGGGGAAACGACATTGTTCTGCGCAGCCAAAGAAACCGGCGACAGCGACCAAACGGTCAGTATAACAAATTGGCGAATTTTCAGCATAAACTTACAACGATAATGACGGTTCGCCTTCGCCAAAAGTTTCGGCTAATCTTGCGATATGAAATTGATTTCATGGAACGTGAACGGTTTGCGTGCCGTGTTGAAAAAGAATTTTTTGGAATTTCTCGACGCGGAAAAGCCGGATGTTTTGTGTTTGCAGGAAACCAAATGCACGCCGGACAATGTGGAGCATCTCTGGCCGGCGAGTTACACGACGTTTTGGAATTGTGCGGAAAAGAAAGGTTATTCCGGCACGGTGATTTTCACCAAGCAACGCCCGATTAAAGTCGTTCCGCACATTGACATCGCCGAGCACGACCGTGAAGGCCGCGTGTTGGCGGCGGAATTTGCGGATTTTTTTCTCGTGAACGTCTATGTGCCGAATTCCAAACGCGATTTGTCGCGGCTGATGTATCGCCAAAAATGGGATGCGGATTTTCTCGCCTACTTGAAAAAATTGGAAAAGAAAAAACCGGTGATTTTTTGCGGTGATTTGAACGTGGCGCACACGGAGATTGATTTGGCGAATCCGCGCGCAAACATTCACAATCATGGTTTCACCATCGAAGAACGAACTGGCTTTACCAATTTTGTGAACGCCGGATTTCTCGACACGTTCCGTGAATTTGAAAAAGGCGGCGGCCATTACACCTGGTGGAGTGTGTTCAGCGGCGCGCGTTCGCGCAACGTCGGCTGGCGTATTGATTATTTTTTGATTTCAAAATCGCTGCGCCCGCGATTGAAAAAGGCTTTCATCCTTCCTGAAGTTTTTGGCAGCGACCATTGCCCGATCGGGATTAAAATCATTTGACGTTCAATTCGCGCTGGATGCCGAATTTTTCGATGCGTTTGCGCAGCGTCGCGCGCGTGATGCCGAGCAGTTTCGCGGCGTGAACCTGATTGTTGGCGGTTTCTTTCAGCGCTTGAATGACCAATTCACGCTCCACCACGGGAATTACCTTTAATTTCGGATCGCGTTTGGCCCATTGAAACAATTGCCGCGCCAAGGCCGACGCGTCGGTGATCGCGGTGTCACTCGCCATTCCCGTCGCAGGAACAGCCGCGCCAGTTTGACCGGAAATTTCCGGCGGCAAATCGCTCAACAGAATTGCGTTGCTCTTGGCCATGACGTGCGCGCGGCGGATGGCGTTTTCCAGTTCGCGCACGTTGCCCGGCCAATGATATTTTTCCAAAGTCTTGATGACGCTGGCGGCGATGGATTTGGGCGGATGATTTTGTTCGCGTCCGATTTTCTCCAAAAAATAATTCACGAGCAAGGGAATGTCCTCGCGCCGGTCGCGCAGCGGCGGAATGGGAATGCGCACGACATTGAGACGATAAAACAAATCTTCGCGGAATTGTTTGGCGGCGACGGCGGCTTCGAGCGGTTTGTTGGTCGCGGCGATGACGCGCACGTCCACTTGAATCGGTTGATTACCGCCGACATGCTCAAACGTGCCGCTTTGCAACACGCGCAGGATTTTCGTCTGCGTGGCGGGCGTCATGTCACCGATTTCGTCGAGGAAAATCGTGCCGTGATTGCATTGCTCGAATTTGCCGATGCGCTGCGTGGTCGCGCCGGTGAACGCGCCGCGCTCGTGGCCGAACAATTCGCTTTCCAGCAGTTGTTCGGGAATCGCCGCGCAATTGACGGCGAGAAACGGTTGTTGATTGCGCTCGCTGTGATGATAAATCGCGCGGGCAACGAGTTCCTTGCCCGTGCCGCTTTCGCCGGTGATGAGCGCGGTGGCGTCGCTGCCGGCGACTTGACCGATAAGTTTGAAAACTTGTTGCATCGGCTCGCTGCGCCCGACGATGCCGAGTTCGTAATCTTCGGATTCGAGCAACGGTTCGTAGGACACGACCTGTTTCATGTCGCGCGCGGCCTTGAGCGCGTTGCCGATGAGTTCCTTGATTTTCACCGCGTCGAACGGTTTGAGCAGATAATCATACGCGCCAAGTTTCATCGCTTCGATGGCCGTTTGTGTTGTGCCATAAGCGGTCATCAAAATGACGAGCAATTTCGGGTCGGTCGCGCGGATTTTGCGGAGCGTTTCAAGTCCGTTCATGCCGCCCATGCGCACGTCCATGAGCACGAGGTCGGGCTTGAGTTTGGGAATCAGCTTTAATCCTTCTTCGCCCGACGAGGCGACGGACAATTCAATTTCCGGCGAATTAAAAATCCGCTGGAACGAATAGCGCACGTCCTCTTCATCATCAATCAACAGCAATTTGCTCATTTTGCATGAAAATAGCGGATTTCAGCCAAACGGACAGCGAATTTTGATTGTTTGACCTGATGCCATTGAACACCTAGACTTGCCGTCCTTTTGAAAATGAAAATTGTCGTTTGTGACCCGATTTCGCCGAAGGGAATTGCGTTGCTCCAGCAACGGCCTGAATTTAACGTCGTCGTCCTGCCCAAAAGATTGCCGGAAGCAGAATTATTGCCGGTCGTGGCGGATGCCGTCGCGCTCGTCGTCCGTTCCGAAACTAAAGTCACGAAAAATGTAATTGCAGCAGCGAAGCAATTGCGCGTCGTCGGGCGCGCGGGCGTGGGCGTGGATAATGTGGACATCGAAGCCGCCACGCAACACGGCACGGTGGTGATGAATACGCCGGGCGGCAACACGGTGACGACGGCGGAATTGACCTTCACGATGATTCTTTCGCTGGCGCGTAAAGTGCCGCAGGCGCACGCGACGATGATCGCGGGCAAGTGGGATCGGAAATTATTTCAAGGCGTGGAACTTCAGGGCAAGACACTCGGCATTTTGGGAATGGGACGCATCGGCACGGAAGTCGCCAAACGCGCGATTGCTTTCGGAATGAAAGTGATTGCCTATGACCCGTACTTGACCGAAGAACGCGCGAAGGCCGTCGGCGCGGAATTCGCCGCGAACGTGGATCAAGTTTATCTCGCGGCAGATTTCATCACGGTTCACATGCCAGTCACGCCGGAAACGAAAAACATGTTGAATGCGGCGGCGTTCGCCAAAATGAAACCGGGCGTAAAAATTGTGAATTGCGCGCGCGGCGAAATCATTTCTGAAAACGATTTAATTGCGGCGTTGGAATCCGGCAAGGTGGCCGGCGCGGCGTTGGACGTTTTTGCCGTTGAACCGTTGCCTGCCGACCATCCGTTTCGCAAGCAGCCAAGCTTGATTTTGACGCCGCATCTCGGCGCCAGCACCGAAGAAGCGCAGGAAAAATGCGGGATTGAAGTCGCCGAAGTCATCGCAGGCTATTTGCTCACGGGCGAAGTCCGCAACGCGGTGAATCTGCCATTTCTCGACGCGAAAACCTACGAGCAGGTCAAACCGTATTTGCCATTGGGCGAAGCGCTGGGGAAACTGCTCGCGCAACTTTCACCGGCGGCGGCGGACCGGATTTACATCACCTACGGCGGCAACGCGCGGCAACTGCCGAACATTGACCCGGTCACGCGCGCGGTGTTGCGCGGATTTTTGTCCACAAGCAATTTGAAGGACGTGAACAATGTGAACGTCCGCAGCGTGGCGCAAAGCATCGGCATCACGGTCGAAGAAAAGAAATCGGACGAGCCGGTGACATTCAACGAATGGGTTCACGTTCAAATTTTCAACAATGGAAACAAGTTGATTTCGGCGGGCGGGACGTTTTTCGGTTCGCCGAACAATCCGCGCATCGTGCGGTTGTTCAGTTCGCCGGTGGAGATTCCCATCAGCGGCACGCTTTTGCTTTTGAACAACAAAGACCGCCCGGGCATCGTCGGTCATCTCGGCACGTTGTTGAGCAAACATCACGTCAACATTGCCAACATGAGTTTGTCGCGCGACACTGTGGGCGGGTCGGCG
>DASZXH010000066.1:0-20771 GCA_035545995.1 Verrucomicrobiia bacterium | reverse complement strand
CAGGTAGCTGGCGGCTGCGATTTGATTTTTTCCTGCACGCTGCGCCATTCTTCGAGCAACAACGCGAGGTCGCGCACGAAATAACGCTTTTGCTGGCCTTCGCCGGCGGTGCGCATGATGACGCCCATGCCGTCGGGAATCGCCAGTTCGCGCAGGATTTTTTTCAGGCGCTTGCGTTCCTCCTGATTTTCAATCTTGCGCGAAATACCGGATTGATCGGAATTCGGAAGCAAAACCAGATAGCGTCCGGGCAAAACGAGATTTGTCGTCACACGCGGTCCTTTTTCGCCGATGGGGCCTTTAGTGACTTGCACGATGATTTCGCCGCCGGGCGGATATAAACGCGGAATGTCTTTTTGCGTGATTTTCGGCTTGTCGCGTTTTTTGCCTTCGCGTTCGACAATTTCCACGCCGGAATCGAATTGATTCGGCACGATGTCCCAATAATGCAAAAAAGCATTTTTCTCGAAGCCGATGTCCACGAACGCCGCCTTCAAATCGTCCTTGAGATTGCGGATTTTGCCTTTGAAAATGCTGCCGACGAGCCGTTCTTCCGTCGTGCGCTCGATGGTGAATTCTTCGAGCTTGCCGTCTTCGGTCACGGCGACGCGCGTTTCCAAAGTCTCGGCGTTGATGACGACCTCTTTGTGGATTTTCTTTTCCGGCTTGATGAGCCGTTGAACTTTTTTCACCAGATTGGTGGCGGCGTCCTTGATGGCGTCGAGCACGCCTTTGGACTGCTCTTGAATCGCGACCGGCTTGAATTTCTCTTCCGGCGCGGGCGCGGGCGTTTCGGTTTGCGGTTCGCGGGGATTGTTTCCGTCCGCGACAGATTGCGGTTCGGGGCTTTCGGGAATTCCCTTTGGCGGCAAACCGGCGGCGATGTTTTCCGCGCGCTCAATTTCATTCGCGTGGCGTTTTTCAAAAATGCGTTCGTTGCCGCCTTGTTCACTGACGACATCCGCGCGCGCCTGGGTCGCATCGCGATCCGGCTTTTGCGGGGTTTGCCCCAAACCGCCTTTCGGGCGGAAACGCATTCCACGGCGACGCCGGGAAAAATTATTGTTGCTCATAATTGGTTAGTATCCTTTTCGATGAATATAAACGTTTTGCATCAAGCCCAAGGCGATCAACGAGCAGAGCACTGAAGACCCGCCGTAAGAAAGCAGCGGCAGCGGCACGCCCGTCACGGGCATGATGCGAATGTTCATGCCGATGTTGATGAATACGTGGCTGAAGATGAGCGTTACGATGCCCACCACCACGAGTTTGCCCAGACGGTCGCGCGCCTGGCCGGCGATTCTCAATCCTGAAAAGAGAATCACCGCATACAGCGCGAGCACAATCACGCTGCCGACGAATCCTTCCTCCTCGGCAATCACGGAGAAAATGAAGTCGTTGTGCGCCACCGCGCGCGGCAGATAGCCGAGCGCGTTTTGCGTCCCATGACGCCAGCCCTTGCCTGCCAATCCGCCGGAACCGACGGAAATCAGCGCCTGACGGACGTTGTATTCGTCGTCCAGTTGCTGTTGGTGGATGCGCTGCAACTCCGCCGGTGTGGCGTTCGGCGGAGCAAAATCAGTATAATCACGGCCAAAATAAACCAGCAATCGGTCGCGTTGATAGGGTTGCATCGAAATTTGCAGACTGGGCGGCGCGAATAAAATATCCGCGACAAAAAGCGCGGCGACCAGACTGCCCGCGCCGACCAGTTTCATCAAATAGCGTTTTGGCGTGCCCGCGACAAACATCATCATCAAGCCGGTCGGCACTAATACGAGCGCCGAACCCAAATCCGGTTCCTTTAAAATCAACGCGAACGGCAGCATCATCAAACCGATGCCCTTCCAAAAATTAAGCGGTATCCGCAATTCTTCCGGCGGACGACTCAAAAAATTTGCCAGTGCCAGAATGAACGCGAGCTTGGCAAATTCGCTGGGCTGGAATTGGAAAAATCCCAAATCAATCCAGCGGCGCGCGCCGAAACGCATCGAGCCAATGTGCGGAATCAGCACCAACACTAGACAAAAAATCATCGCCCAATAAACGACGACCGACCAGCGCGCCAGCACGTGATAATCCACGAGGCAAATCACCGCGCCCGCGCCGAAGCCGAGCGCATACCAGATGACCTGATGAAACCACGTCTGGCCATACCACGCCTTGGTCGCTTCCAACGGATTGACCATCGTCGCGCTAAACACAAATGCCGCGCCGAGAAACATCAGTCCGGTCAGCACGACCAATTGCAACCGGTCAAGTCGGTTTCCGTGTTTATTGATGGATGGGTCAACCATTTTAATTTGCCGCTGCCAAAACTTTTGACGCGGATGTATTTTCTTTTTTCAAAATTTCTTCGTAAATGTCGTGTGCAATCGGCGCGCAAGTCGGGCCGCCAAAAGTGCCGCTTTCGACCATGACCACGACGGCATATTTCGGGTTTTCATACGGTGCGAACGAGGCAAACCAAGTAGTGCGGTCAATTTTCACATTGTGTTCATTCATCACTTCGGCCGTGCCTGTCTTTCCGCAAATCTGCAGGCCGGGCACTTGTGCGGGCTTCCCGGTGCCTTCCACGGTTTCCGCCAGCATCGTATCGTGCAAAATTTTCAGATTATGGGCGCTGACACCGAGATGATCCCGCACGAGGCCGGTTGGAAAAATTGTCGGCGTTTCGCCGCTCGTCGGGTCTTGCGATTCAATTTTTTCGACGAGCCGCGGCCACAAAACCGTTCCGCCGTTGGCAATCGCCGAATATGCCACGGCCATTTGCAGCGGCGTCACGGCCATTTCACCCTGCCCGATGCAAATGTTTGCCGAGTCTCCATCATGCCAATCGGAGCTTTTCACCTGCTTCAACGTCGGGAAAACGCCTTTTGTCTCCTGTCGCGTAGGCAGGTCAGTGCGCTCGCCAAAATGAAATTTCTCGGCCATACGGACGACATTCTCAATGCCCGCGCGCAGGCCGATGGTGATGAAATAGGTATTGCAGGACTCAATGATGGCGCGTCGGAGATTGTATTGGCCCGGCGGCGCCAAGTCCCCAATATGCCTCCGACCGACATAGATGTAGCCTGGATTATCAACGAGAGCGTCCGGATTCAAGCCGGCTTCGAGCGCAGCCAAGCCGACGATGGGTTTGAAAATGGAGCCGGGCGCGTAATTTTCCTGCGTGGCCCGATTGATTTGCGGGCGTAATTTGGGGTCGGCCAATGCCGCGGAAATTTTTTGGTTTTCATCCGGCGAAAGGCCGCCGGTGTAATAATTCGGATTTATTGTCGGCGACGAAACCATTGCCAACACGTCGCCGGAATGCACGTCCATGACGACAATCGCCGCCCGCGCGTCCGGCCCCCGATGCTGTTCGAGCGATGCTTCCGCCGCGCGCTGAATATCCAAATCAATTGTCAGCACGACGTTGTGGCCGGCTTCAGGTTGATTCCAAAAATTTTCTGTCTGGCGATAACCCAGATTATTCACAAGGACAGCTTCCGCGCCAGCGCGACCGCGTAAGTAGGAGTCATATCCGCCTTCAATTCCTACGACGCCGCGATAATCCGGCAGGCGATACGAAAAATAAGCGTCTTCGCCTTCAACCGAGCTTTCATCGCGTTGCACGTAGCCGAGCAAATGCGAAGCCGTCGTGCCAAGCGGATAATTCCGCACCGATTGGATTTCCAAATCCGTGCCGGAATCGGCGAACGAATTTTCCTCGTAGCGGGCGACAAATGTCTGGTCCAAATCCGGCAAAATGGTGAGCGGCAACGCCAGCCGCGTGTCGTAATCACGCGCAAACCTCGTCGCGTTGAGCGACAACGGCTGCTGCAATTGCCCGCCAATCTGACTGACGATGGAATCAGCCACGCGAAATCGTGCCCCCGTGCGCAGTTGCGTCAATTCTTCGGTTGAAAGCGCGAATTGTTTGCGCTCGTTTTTTGTCAGCGCGCGTCCCAATTTCTTTTCCTGCGCGGCAATTTCCTGCCTTTGCGCGCCGTGCGCACGCGCCAGCGATTGGTTGACGCTGGCGTTAAATTCTTTCCGCAAATCGCCAAGATAAAGATTCAAATTGTAACGCGGGCGATTGTCGGCCAGCACACGGCCTTCGCGGTCGAGAATCTTTCCGCGAATCGCCGGAATCCGCACCGTGCGATACGATTGCGTCTCCAGATGGTTCCGATATTCGCGCGCCGAGACGATTTGCACCCACCACAAACCGGCAAGCAGAATGCAAAAGCCAATCGCCAGCGCCACGGCGACGAAGCGCAATTGCGGGTCGTTCTTTTTCAGTTCGTCAAAAATCAGCATCGAGAATCAGGGCAAAATTTTATTTCAACTTCCGGTCGCGCCGGATTTCGCGGTCGGGACGAAAACTTGTTTCCGTCCGCGGTTGATAACCGAACGCGCGATTGCTCCAATTGAGCAACTTAAAAAGGACCGGCGTGGCCAGCGCGCCGCCCGCCGTCATCACCAGCCATTGCCAGAGCGAACCCCAGCCAATCAACAGTTGCTGGTCGCCGCTCAATAAAAGCAGCACGGTGATGACCGGCACAATGGCGCTGGCCGCCGCGCCCAAAACGATTTGCGCGAACGGCAATTCACGCAAAATCAATTCGCGTTGCGTGAAAACCAAAAAGCCGACGACAAACAGCGGCGCGACGGAAATTCCAAACGGATTGGCGGACACCGAGTCGAAACACAGCCCGCCGAAAACGGCCAGTAATCCGACCGTGACCAAATCCGTATTCAACGCGGCGCAAACCATCAGCGCAGGCAGCAAATCAATTTGCGCGCCAAACCAGTGACAGAGCAAAGGAAATGACGTCTGGCAAAAGACCGCGACGAACGCGACGACCAGAATCAAAATGGTTTGCAGAGCATTCATTTCATTTTCAGGGAAACAGAACCCAGACTTGTTCGAGCGCACCAAGATTGGCCGCGAGTTTCACGCGCGCTTCGGTGTAAAGGCCGAATTCAACCGGCTGCGCGTCCACGATTTGTCCAATGGGAATGTCTTTCGGGAAAATTCCGCCGAGGCCGCTGGTGACGACATTTTGTCCGGCCTTCAAATCGGCGCTGCCCGCGAGATAAGTCAGCTCGACAAGTGAATTGTCCAGCGGCCCGCTGGCGGTGATGACGCCCATGTCGTGCGCCGCGTTTTCGACGAGCGCGGACGCCTTGCAATTCGGGTCGCCCAGCAAAACAACTTGTGACCGGGTGAGGCCGACAAAGGAAACGCGACCCACTAAACCGTCCACCGTGAGCACCGGCAGGTTGTTGGTCAATCCGTCGCGACTGCCCAAATCAATTTCAATCATGTGCCACCAATTAGCCGGGTCGCGTCCAACAACCTTGGCCAGCTTCAATTTCCACGGAACTTGTTTTTGCCAGCCGAGCAGGGCGTGCAATTGATCGTTTTCCTTCGTTGTGGCGGCGGATTGCAACGCTTGAACTTTGAGTTGTTCATTTTCACGACGAAGATTTTCCAGTTGTTGGAGCAGTTCACGTCGCGGAATGACGGCATCGGCGGCGGAAACCGGCAGAGTTTGAGCGGCGCTTTTGAGTCCGAACAACGGGGAAAATAAACTGCCGGCGGCTAGTTTGAGCCGCGAGGTTACGCCGGCGGGCAGGTTGAAAATCAACAATACCGCCAGAATCATCGCGCCGAGCGCGAAATAATTTTGTTTCTTAAACATCCTGCAATGCGGCTGGATTCAGCCGCGCAGGCGAACACAAGGCGGGAAATCAATTTAATACTTGGCATTAGTCGCGACGCGTTTGAGGAATTCGATTTCCTGCAATACGCGCCCGGTGCCTTCAGCCACAGCGCTCATGGGGTCGTCCGCCAGATGGACTGGCAGGCTGGTTTCCTCGGCGACAAGCCGGTCAATGCCGCGCAACAAAGAACCGCCGCCGGCCATCACCAGACCGCGATCCACAAGATCGGCGGCCAGTTCAGGCGGACAACGTTCCAATGTCAGGCGGATGGATTCCAAAATGCTCGAGAGCGGTTCCTGCAACGCTTCGCGAATTTCCTCGGAACGGATGGTCAATGTCTTGGGCAGGCCGGAACTCAAATCACGGCCTTTGACATCCATCGTCAATTCCTGTTCCAACGGAAAGGCGGAGCCGATGCGAATCTTGATTTCTTCCGCAGTGCGTTCACCTATCATCATGTTGTAGGCGCGCTTCATGTGCGCGGTGATCGTGTCGTCAAATTCGTCTCCGCCCACCCGCAGGCTGCGGCTGAAGACGATGCCGGCGAGGGAGATGATTGCGATTTCGCAAGTTCCGCCGCCGATGTCCACGATCATATTGCCCGCCGGTTCATGCACCGGCAGACCGACGCCGATGGCCGACGCCATCGGTTGCTCAATCAAATACACTTCACGCGCGCCGGCGTGAGTGGCGGAATCTTTGACGGCCCGTTTCTCCACTTCCGTAATGCCCGAAGGCACGGCCACGACAACGCGTGGCGCAATCAATTTACGGTGATGAACTTTCTGGATGAAATGCCGCAGCATCGCCTCGGTGATTTCAAAGTCGGCGATCACGCCGTCTTTCATCGGGCGGATGGCCACGATGTTGCCGGGCGTGCGGCCCAGCATCCGTTTGGCTTCTTCGCCAACAGCCAGCACATTCGTCGTGCCGGACTGAATGGCGACCACCGAAGGTTCGCGCAGGACGATTCCGCGATCCCGCACGTAGACGAGGGAATTAGCTGTTCCCAAATCTATTCCAATGTCGTTGGAAAACAGGCTTTTAAATTGCGCAAGCATGAATATCGCCTACTGACGACGCGCATTAAATCGCTTGTAATCGCAAAGGTCAAGCAGTGATTCTATCACAAATCATTTGACAGTTGTCCTGATTTGATTTCGCCGGCGCCATCTTAATCCGTAAAATGGAGCAGGATTAAGAGAAAACGAGAGATTAGATTCTTAACAATTGTTTCATTTCGGAAGGTTGCCTCACCAAATCGTCCAGCGAATAGTTGTCCAGCACGGCAAAGAATGCGGACGCCGCTTCGGCCAGCGCATTTTTGAGGCGGCAGGCGGGGAAAATGCGGCACAACCGGCCTTTTCTGCTTTTGCAGTCAATGACAGTTTCATTCACTTCGGTTAGACGCACGACGTTGCCCAGACTGATTTTTTCCGCAGGCAGCGCCAAAGTGAATCCACCGCCGATGCCGCGCCGGGTTGCCAGAAAATCGTTGCTGCCCAAGGCGTGAACCACTTTGACCAGATGATTGCGGGAAATGCCAAAGGCTTTTGCCACTTCGTCAATGGTGACCAGTTCCGGCGCACGCAACGCGGCGTGCATCAGCACGCGCAGGGAATAATCGGAAAAATTACTCAATCGCATCACAGCTACCATTCAGGAAACTTCACCATATTTCAAGTAAAAATGTATTTGAAATACATCTTTTATGGTTTATCCTGCTTTCGTGCAGGCAATGAATCTTCAGCCAAGTCTTTACGAGCGGATTGTCGGTCAGGAGGGATTGGCGCGGCTGCTGCGACATTTTTATTCTGATGTCCGGCAGCACGCGTTGATCGGCCCGATTTTCAACCGGCAGATTGACGACTGGCCGGCGCATCTGGAAAAAATTGGTTCATTTTGGGCGCGTTTGACCGGCGGGCCTTCAGGCTATTCCGGCGCCATGCCGATGAAACATTTGAATCTTGGCATTGACGGGCGTCACTTTCATGCGTGGTTGCAATTGTGGGATTTCAACTGCCGCAATTATCTCAAGGGAACAGAAGCGCAGGAAATGATTGACCTCGCACAGGAAATCGGACGGCGCTTAAAAAGCATCCTCGGCGTTGAACCGTCGCCGGAACGGCTCATCTGATTCTCAAAATTTTGCGCCAAAAAATGGGGAATAAAATCAAACGCGGAAAATATGAATTTCGCATCAAGCGGGTTTATGACCCGCCAGCGGCGGACGATGGCTTGCGATTTCTCGTGGATCGTCTCTGGCCGCGCGGCGTGAAAAAAGAAGCGTTGCACGCGACGGGCTGGCTCAAGGAAGTCGCGCCGGGTCCGCCACTGCGGCAATGGTTTGGACATGAGGCAGCCAAATGGACGGAATTCCGCCGGCGTTATCGCGCGGAATTGCAAAAGAATCCGTCGGCATGGCAACCGCTTTTGGACGCGGCGCAAAAAAACAACGTCACTTTGCTGTTCGCCGCGCGGGACATGAAAATCAACCACGCGGCGGTCTTGAAAGAATTTCTGGAAGAAAAATGACTGTGAATTCGCCTTTCATGGCAATTTCAGGCTAACTTTCCGCAATTCATCGCAAGTATGGATTGTGATTCGTGATTAGAATATCACCTTGAAAATTTCGATTGAACATGCTTGAAGCCGTTTATTCAACTCGCGAATCTTTCTTCGCCAAACCGGCCCAATTGATTTTTCGCATCAGTTTGTTTATCGCCGCGCTCGCCGTCGTCGGGCTGCTGGTCTGGCAGGGCATCACCGCGCAAGGCAATCCAGACCCGACCGCACCTCACACCAGCCCCACCGCGGCGGTGCTCGACATCGGCGTTTTGGTTTTTCGCGAAGGTTTGGAATCCATTCTCGTTCTCGCCGCAATCATCGCGAGCATGACGGGCGAAAGGCAATCTCCTCGCAAACCCATTGTCGTGGGCGCAGGCGTCGCGTTCGTGGCCACTTTAATCACTTGGTTCGTCGCCGTCGGCATCATCAGCAATTTGCAGGATAACGTCTCCGCGTTGAATTTGCAGGCGGCAACAGGACTGCTCGCGGTCGTTGTTCTGCTCATCGTGATGAACTGGTTCTTCCACAAAGTTTATTGGGGCGGTTGGATTGCGATGCACAATCGCAACAAAAAGAAACTGCTGGCCAGCGCGAGCGAGTCTGAAGTCTCCACGCGCCGATTGAAGTGGGGATTGGTGCTGCTGGGCTTTGCGTCGCTATACCGCGAAGGCTTTGAAGTCGTGCTTTTTCTGCAAACCTATTACCTGCAAATGGGCGGAAAGATTGTTTTGTTCGGCGCGTTGCTCGGACTTTTCTTCACAGGCATCGTCGCAGTGTTGACCTTTGTGGCGCATAAACGATTGCCCTATCGCAAAATGCTGATATTCACCGGCGTTTTGCTGGGATTGGTTTTGCTGGTCATGGTCGGCGAGCAGGCTTACGAAATGCAACAGGCCAATTGGATTCGCACGACGACTATTCCTTGGCTTGAAAACAAAATTCCGGATTGGGCCGGCGTTTGGTTCTCGATTTATCCCCGAGTCGAGACGTTGGCCGCGCAGGGAATCGCCTTGGTTCTGGTTGTCGGCTCCTACTTTTTGGCGAAGGGAAAAATTTCACAACCAACGAAACCGGCGACCGCCTGAAATCGGTTCTGGACGGGAAATCGTCGGCTGCATTAGGCTGATGGCATGAGCGATTCCACTAAATGTCCGAGTTGTGGCGGGCAATTGGTTTCACTGAAAAAAATCTGCCCGCATTGTGGTCGCTGGATGATGTCGCGTGGATTTGTTTTCTATGCTTTTTGGACGGCGCTTTCGCTGGTTGTTGTGGGGCTGATCGCTTGCTTCTTTTACGATGCCTTTGTGGTTTTGAATCGTATGTTGTAAATCATCGTGCGTATATTTTCGACAAACACCGGCTTGGACAAAAAATTGGGCGCCGCTAAACTCTGGCCATTCCCATCGCCAATTCAATGAATCAAAATCCACCGGTGCGCGCGCAGCAAAAATCGTGTTCACGTTACGCGTTCATCGTCTTCTGTTTTTTTTCACTGTTGGCCGCGTTCACTATTTTGCGCGTCATCCTCTTTGCACGATTTGAAACCGAACAAGTGACCTTGTGGAATGTGTTGCTGGCCGCACTCTCCGGATTTTACCGCGACATCATTGCCGCGGTATTTCTCATGTTGCCGTTATTGTTCTGGTGCTTTCTTGTCGGCAACCGTTGGTTCGCTTCGCTTGTCCACCGGCTTTGGTTTCGGCTGTTTATGACCCTGTTCTGGGCTGTGCAAATCTTTCTGCTCGCGGCGGAATTTTTTTTCTTCGACGAATTCAAGTCGCGCTTCAATCCGGTGGCCGTGGATTATCTGGTTTATCCGCGCGAAGTCTTCATCAACATTTGGGATGCCTATCCGGTGCCCGCCGTTGTCGGCGGCTGCCTGTTTTTTGGCGCGTTGTGGATGTGGCTGGCTGGACGATTGTTCAAGACGATGTGGACAAAGCCCGTTTGGATTGGCACACGATTTCTTTGGTTCGCGGGAGCCTTGATTTCATTTTTCGGTTTAAGCTGGACGATCAATTTGCATCCGCCGCAAATCAGCGACGACCGCACATTGAATGAGATTGCCAATAATGGCGCGGTTTCATTTTTCGCCGCCGCCTGGACGCGCAATCTGGATTACCCGACCTTCTACAAGACGTTGCCACGTGAGGAAGCCTATGCGCGTGTTCAAAAAATGCTTTCCGCCACCAACGCAACTTTTACCGGTGGCCCGGACGACATCCGCAGAAAAATTTCCGGCAACCCGGCCAAACCAAAATTGAACGTCGTGATTTTGCTTGAAGAAAGTCTCGGCTCGGAATTTTGGGGCAGCCTCGGGCGCAAAGGTGAAACGCTCACACCGCAAATGGACCTGCTCGCCACAAATGAAGGTTTGCTGTTCGATAACATTTACGCTTCCGGCAACCGAACGGTGCGCGGCATGGAAGGCGTGTTGTCCGGTTTTCCGCCGTTGCCCGGCGACGCGATTGTCCACCGTGACCGTTCTGAAAATGTCGAAACCATCGCTCGCGTGCTCAAGCGTGACGGTTACCACACCATGTTTCTTTACGGTGGACACGCCACTTTCGACAACATGAAGCCTTACCTAGACGCCAACGGTTACGATCGGATTGTGGATGAAAAAGATTTTCAGAATCCATCATTCGCAAATGTGTGGGGCGTGGCTGATGAAGATTTATACCGGAACTCCATCCAGCAATTGCATGTTTTAAGTCAAACGAACGAACCTTTTTTCGCCACAATTTTGTCTGTTTCCAATCATAAACCGTTCACGTATCCGAAAGGCCGGATTCCTGAAAATCCAAATGGCAAACGGAACGATGCGGTGAAATACACCGATTGGAGTCTGGGCCAGTTTTTTCAAGCCGCCAAAAAAGAACCGTTCTGGACAAACACGATTTTTATCGTTGTCGCCGACCACGGCGCGCGGGTTTATGGTAGCCAGGACATCCCGATTTTTTCCTACGAAATTCCGATTGTGATTTTGGGTCCATCCGTCGTAAAAAAACCGGAACGCATCCACACGCTGGGCGGTTCGTTGGATGTTTCACCGACAATTCTTGGTTTGATTGGCCGTCCGTATGAATCCATGTTTTTCGGGCAAGATTTGTTGCATGAACCGGCTGACAACGCGCGCGCGTTATTAAATCATAACCGCGACATCGGAGTGTTTGCCAATGGCCGCATGGTCGTTTTGGGTTTGCAAAAGAGTGTCGAATTTTACGAAGGCGATCCAAAAATTACAACCATCGAGCCGAATGCCCAACCGTCGTCCGATGATTTGGAAGCCGAGAAAAATGCCGAAGCAATTTTCCAAGTCGCAGATGAACTTTACATGGAACGACGCTATCACCTCGACCCTTGACGTTCTGTCCAAAATTTTACCGTTGAGGTGGTGCCAGAGGCAGGAATTGAACCTGCGACCAAAGGCTTATGAGTCCTCTGCTCTACCCCTGAGCTACTCTGGCAACCGAGAGCGGTTTTATATTTTGCGGACATTTCGCGCGCTGTCAAATCACATCTGCCATCGGCGTCCGTCACTGAACTTTTTCATTTTTGCAACTTCTGTTATTATCTTGCCATGCAGAAATTGCCGCGCTCGTTTTATGACCGTGACACAATTGTCGTCGCCAAAGAATTACTTGGAAAATTTTTGATTCACGTTTCAGATGGAATCGAGCGCATTGGCAAAATTGTGGAAGTGGAAGCTTACCTTGGCCCACATGATTTGGCGGCGCACTCGTCGCGTGGGTTGACCGAACGCACCAAAATCATGTTCGGCCCGCCCGGCCACGCTTACGTCTATTTCATTTACGGCATGTATTTTTGCATGAACGTCGTGACCGAGCGCGAGGGACATGCGTCCGCCGTTTTGTTGCGTGCGCTGGAACCGGTGAAAAATCTCGAAGGCCGCACATGCGGGCCGGGATTGCTCTGCCGCGCGATGAATGTCGACAAGCGGCTCAATGGCCATGATTTTTTGAGCGACAATTTTTTTATCGCCGAAGGAAAATCGCCAGAATCGTTTTCAATCGTCAAACGTCCGCGCATCGGCGTGGATTACGCGAAACACTGGGCAAGGCGACATTTGCGCTTTTACATCAAAGGTAATCCATTTGTTTCCAAACCGTGATTGCAGATTTACAACCTCGCCTGACGGCGCGAAATGTTCAGGCGATAATTGTGCGCGCGGCCGGTTTGCGGTTTAGCGTCCGGTTGAAACAATACTTCAAATAATTTTATGTTTTCGTTCACCCAGCGATTGAGCTTACGAACGCCGTCGTGGACCGAATGCGTGGGACGCCAGCCAAAATCTTTGAACGCCTTTCGGATGTCCGCGACAAATACTTTTTGATCGCCGGGACGCGGACGGTCATAACTGAGCTTCACGGGACGACCGCTTTCTTCCTTGAGCGCTTGCACAAGCTGGCGCAGGGAAAATTGGTTCCGCGGACCGCCGCCGATATTATAGACTTGGCCGGAAGTTTTTTCACGTTTTCGCCACGCCAAACAATAGGCGTTAATCAGGTCATCCACAAACAGGATGTCGCGCGTTTGTTTGCCGTCGCCAAAAATAGTCACCGGCCGCCTCAAAGCGTGGGCAATGATGAACCAGGCTACCCAACCCTGATCTTCCACGCCAAATTGTCTGTATCCGTAAATACACGATTGGCGGAAACAGACGGTTGGCAGCCCGTAAATTCTAGAATAGTCACGGACATATTGGTCCGCCGCGCCTTTGGAACATCCGTAAGGCGAATGGAAATCAAGCGGTTGATTCTCGGAAACGCCGGCAGACAGCGCGGCGTATTCATAGCGGCCATTGCGTTCAATGACTTTCGTTTCTTCCATGCCGCCATAAACCTTGTTGGTGGAGGTATAAATTAAAAAAGTATCCGGGCCGGAAATGCGAACAGCTTCCAACAGATTAAACGTGCCCAGGATATTATTCTCCAAATCATCGCGCGGATCACGGACCGACGCGGTGACCGCCACTTGTCCGGCGCAATGAATAATCAAATCATAGCGCATTTGTCGCAGATGATTCACGACGTCTTTTTCTTTGCGAAGGTCTATCTGAACAAACCGGAATGGACGAAAATCCTTTAACCATTGAAGATTAAGCAACGCGCCGCGGCGGGATAAATTATCCAGCACGGTCACTTCCCAATCGTTTTCCAGAAAGCGTCGCGCGGCGTTGGCTCCGATGAATCCTGCTCCGCCGGTGATTAACACCTTATTTCTTTTCACGCAGACTTTTGATGTGAGTTACGGAAACTAAATCACAAATCACCGGGAAGCAAAGGCAAAAATCAGGAAATTTCCGGCAGAATTTTTTCGGTCACCTTCTGCCAATTATGCCGTTGGAGCAATTGTTTTGACCAGAGATCAATGGTTTCAGGCGTTGTCAGCAATGCCGATTGCATCGCACGGGCGAATGATTCCTTTGAGTTGTTGGAAAATGAAAATCCGGCTCCTGCCATCACTTCGCGCAACGGCGGAATATCCGAATATACCGGACACGTGCCTTCCATAACTGCCTCCACCGGCGGCATCCCAAAACCTTCATACTCCGAAACATAAACGATGGCACGGGCGCGGCGCATCATCTCGCGTCCCTGCGCGGGCGGCACCCGGCCAATCCAATTCCAATTCGGTTCCGCCGGTTTTTTCATTTGTGGTGAAAAAATGCCGATGCAATCAATCACGCCGTCGTAGTGGGATTCGTGCAGCCAGTGACTTAAAAAATCCAAAGCAATGTCCATTCGCTTGTGCGGCCATTTGCTGGCAAAAAAGACCACGCGATTTTCTTTTTTGACGGATGAGGTCGCTGGCGGGGTAAATCCATAACCGGCCACGACAATTTTTTGCGGGCGCAATCCCATCCGGGCGGCGGTTACAGTCATCTCGCTTTTAGAAAATTCCGTGTTCGTGAAAATCACCCGCGCGCGGCGAAAGGTCGCTGCCAGACTTCGCGTGAAATAAAACGATTCCAGCTTCGGCCAATAATGCGGATAGCGCTGACGGTAAAAATCACCCATGACATCATGCACGTAAGCCGCCACATTCATGGGCGGTCGGGTTGAGAATGAGCAGAAACCCTTCGGCAAAAAAAGCCACGGATGTCCTGTCGCCTTCGCTTTGCGATAAACTCCCCATTGATCCCAAAAAATCCGGCCGGCTTTATTACGAATCGCTTGATCGCAATCCAGCAATCGCGCGTTGCCGGCCAAATGCAGTTCGGGAGAAATCGTGCGGTTGCTCAAAACAGTCAGATTTCCAATTTGAGCCTGTTCCGAAAGACTTCGCGCCAGATGAATGGAAAGATTGTAGATGCCGATGGATTTGGTCGTCGCGACATTCTGATCGGCGATTGAATAGCACAAATCCATCATACGATTTTTTGGGTTAATCTGAAGTTGCGCTCAAGATTTAT
The DNA here is from genome assembly GCA_035545995.1 of Verrucomicrobiia bacterium. GTDB lineage: Bacteria > Verrucomicrobiota > Verrucomicrobiia > Limisphaerales > UBA11358 > UBA11358. The sequence goes on along the minus strand of DASZXH010000066.1, from coordinate 6,049 downwards.
TTGATTTTGCTTCAGCTTATGCAAGGTGAATTGATTTGAGAAGCGGTTTCAAAAATTATCGGATTCCGGTTATTTTTCAGCGAGCAACGAATCCAAATCGAGCGGATGCGTGAACATGGCCAGATCGCCATCCGGCGTGCGCGGCCATTGTTCGCGCGGACGGTCCCAATATAATTCCACACCGTTGTCATCCGGGTCGTGCAAATAAATCGCCTCACTAACACCGTGATTGGCTACGCCTTCCAATTTAATTCCAGCGGCGAGCACGCGTCGCAGCGCGTCCGCGAGCAAAGCGCGCGTCGGATACAAAATGGCCAGATGATAAAGTCCGGTGCTGCGCGGCGACGGCGGCGAACCGCCTTTGCTTGCCCATGTGTTCAATCCGATATGATGATGATAGCCGCCCGCCGAAATGAACGCGGCTTGCGCGCCAAATTTTTGCTGCAATTCAAAACCAAGCACGCCGCAATAAAAATTCAACGCGCGGTCGAGGTCGGCCACTTTCAGATGCACGTGGCCGATGCGGACGCGCGGGTCAATTGCCAGAATGGAAGATTCTTCTTTCATGCCGCCAAGCTAGCGGATTTTTTCGCCGGCGCAATTGACGTTATCCGGTTCGCCGCTAATCTCGTGTCATGGAAAAGAACCGGGTCGAGGCGTTCAGCGACGGCGTCATCGCCATCATTATCACCATCATGGTTTTGGAATTACGGCCGCCAACGAGCGTTGCACTGGATCAATTGTTGGAATTGCTGCCGGTCTTTTTGAGCTATGTCTTGAGTTTCATTTACGTCGGCATTTATTGGAACAACCACCATCACATGTTTTACGCCACGAAACGCGTGACCGGCGGCATTTTGTGGGCGAATCTGCATCTGTTGTTTTGGCTGTCATTATTTCCGTTCGCCACCGCATGGATTGACGAACATCATCACGAATCGTTGCCGGTCGCCATCTATGGTTTCGTGCTCTTGATGGCTGCGATTGCCTATTTCATTTTGCAAACGGTGATCATCCGCCAACAAGGGCAAAATTCTTTCTTGAGAAAAGCGGTCGGCAGGGACTGGAAGGGCAAAGCCTCACCGCTGCTTTATCTTGCCGGGATTCTGCTCGCCTTTGTGAATACGTGGATTTCAATCGCGCTTTACGTTTTCGTCGCCTTGCTTTGGCTCGTGCCTGACCGCCGCATTGAACGAACGTTGCAAAAAATGGAAAAGGAATAAATCAAATCGCCCAATTCGGCGGCGGCGCGGTGAATTCCATCCTATTTTTCGTGAACGGATGGCTAAAAGCAATTTTCCAGGCGTGCAGACATAAGGGCGGTTCCTCCACGCCCAACGTCTGTGTGTCGCCAAGTTTGCCGCCGGGCAGATACGTGCGGTCGCCGCAAATGGGCAACCCCAAATGCCAGAGATGGATGCGAATCTGGTTGGTGCGCCCGGTCAAAGGCCGCGCTTCGAGCAACGTTGTGCCGTCGGTAAAAGGTTTCAACACGCGAAATTCCGTGCGCGCGTTCAAACCGCCGTTCAAATCCACCTGGCGCGAACCGAGTTCGCCCGCGTCTGCGCTGATGGGCGCGGCGCAGAAAAATTCTTTTTCCGGCGGCGAACCTTTCACACGCATAAGATAAATTTTTTCGACCTGCCCGCGCGTGAATTGCGGCTGCAATTTTCCGGCGAAATGCCGCGTGCGCGTCACCAAAACCACGCCCGTCGTGTTCGCGTCCAAACGATGCGCCGGATGCGGTTTCTGCGGGTGATAGACGGCGTTGAGAATGTGCTGGAGCGTGTTGCGATAAAAGCGTCCGCCCGCGTGCATTGGCAACGGCGCAGGTTTGTTCAAAACGATCAACGCTTCGTCCTCGTGCAAAATTTCCACGCGCGCGTTCACGTCCGGTTCGGTCACGCCGGGAAATTTGTGCAAAAACTGTTCGCCCGCGCGGACGATTTGAGTCGCCGTCACGGGTTCGTGTTTGGTATTCAACACGAGGCCGCGCGCAAATTCCTTTTCCCATTCCGCCGCCGAAACATTTTTTACGACGCGGCAAAGCGCGGTCAGCAACGCGCGGTTGTCGCAATCCGCCGGCACATTGATCGGCTTGAAATTGTCGTAAGGCGCGCTGCCGGGCAACGGCGACGTGACGCGCGCAATTTCCGCGTGCCGACGCACGATGTTCGCGGCCATTTGTTCGGCGGGCGTTTTGAAACAGAACGGACACGACTGGCCGGGAACGTAACGCGAATCCTTTTGATCTGTTTCGCTCAACGGCGTCTGGCATTTGAAACATTGCGTGGAATCCGTTTCCTGCAAACTGGGGTCAAGACCGACTCGCTGATCAAACACAAAACATTCGCCGTCGTAATGCGCACCACCACATTCCTCGAAGTATTTCAAAATGCCGCCGTCGAGTTGAAAAATATGTTTGAACCCTTCGCGTTCCATGAACGGCCCGGCTTTTTCGCAGCGGATGCCGCCGGTGCAAAACATCACGATGGGCTGCTCCTTCATCCGCGGCGGCAGTTTGGCGACGGCGGCGGGAAAATCACGGAAATGGTCAATGCCAATCGGCAGCGCGTTTTTGAACGTGCCGAGTTTCACTTCGTAATCGTTGCGCGCGTCGAGCAATGTCACCGGACGGCCTTCATCGAGCCATTGTTTCAACTCACACGCGGACAATTTCGGCGACGTGCGTTTTGCAGGTTCAATGCCTTCAACACCGAACGCGATGATTTCCTTTTTCAAACGCACGAGCATCCGCGTGAACGGCTGATGATTCGTCTCGCTGAATTTTGGCGTCAAATCACCGAGGCCGGGAATCGTACGCAATTCTGCGAGCAACCGATCAATTTTTTCGCGTTCACCCGCGACGAACAGATTGATGCCTTCGACGCTTAACAGAATTGTGCCCTTAAGATTCCAATTTTTGCACAAAGCGAGCAGGCGCGCTCGAAGCGAACGCAATTCCGTCAGCGCGGCAAATTTGTAAGCGGCGATGTTGACAATTTTCCCCACAGTTAAAATTTGATTGTATCACGCCGTTGCTCGAAGACGAGCGCGGAATGTGCGCGTTAACCAATTAACTGTGAAAAATCAATTCATGGTTGTGATGGCATCGCGTCACCAACAGATTATTGCGAAACCACGCGATAAAAACGGGTTTGGAATTGATTGGCATTCAAGTCTTCAAAATCGTAGTCACCAGTGCCGCCTTCCTGCACTGGCGAACCAATGGTTGTCCAGTTTATTAAATCGGTTGAAGCTTGAATGAGATAGTTGTGGGTCGGATCCGCCGAAAACTCCAAAACGGGTATTTGATCTTCATCGCGCACGGTCAAGTCGGCAACCGACTCAAGAGGATGGGCGTAGAGGTCGGGAATCTGGTAAGCGCGATAACAAGTGTATCCAAGGTAGGTCGGGCTGGTGTTGCCGTAATCAAAAAACGAAATATCATACACCACTTGCGGCACAGGATCGTGTGTGTATTCGATGAGCCGAACCATGGTCGCGCCAGGGGCGTAAGAGTTGGGAGGAGCGCCGTTCACATAGGTGACATAACCGTAGGTGACAAAAACATTTCGCGTTTGGGGAAGCCATTGCGCCCTACCGACGATTGGCGCATAAAGCCGGTCTTGATTTGTTTGCCAGGCGGAATTCCACACTTCGGACACCGTCATGTTGGTCTCGTCAATGCTGTATTCGACGGCGCTGCTATAATTGTTTTGGTCTGCGACTTGAGTGTCGAACGGGCTGGCTTGGTAAGGATTGTCGTTGAAGAGCAGCACCGTGCCTTGAGGCGTGACTTCCGGCGCGTGCTGGCCGTAATTCCAGTTGAATGAGTCGCCAACCGGCGTGAGCAGATATTGTTGCCAGTCTGTTCCCCAAAGCGCATGTGGCCCAAGAATCCATTTCAGTTCACCGGTTGACCGGGAGAGTTTGAAAACCGCATTCTGGACACGAGAGGAAAAAATGATGGAATTATCATTGGTATCGTCGAAGAGCGCGTTGAGATGTTCGTTGTCGACTCCGTAGGAGGATCCACCTGAATATTCTCCGTAGGTCAGATAGGTGACTCGTGTCGGATCTAAGAAGTTTAGCGGAGACCAGACATTGATCAATGCTGAGTTGGTATATGAAATTTCGACAATCGGATTGTCGTCAACATTGGTCGTCACCAACGGAGGATTTGCAATCGTATCACTGGTTGGGAAGTTGGACACAACTTCGCGGGCGTCGCTGATATACATGATCGTGCCATGACTGGTTACGAGGCCTTCATGAAGGTTAATTGGATATTGCGCGGGCGGCTGCCAGGTATTGACGATTTGTCCGAGCATGTTTATTTCGATGAACTCGTTTGACGGAGGCGCCAATTGAAGGAATAAATCGCCGTTATCAAGCTGCCGCACGTCCTGATAAGCTGTGCCAGTCGTCGGTACTGCACTATACCAGACCACATTCCCGTTATTATCTATAACGGTAATATAGCTACCGCCAATTGCATAAGCGTGTCCAATGACCATCAACATATATCCCGGTTCCATTTGATCTGGTTCATTTTTCAAGACGGTGTAGGTTGGAAAATTTACAGGCAATGGTGTGGTGACAAAAGTCAACGATTGTGAAGCAGTGAATGCACTGCGATCTGCGTCGTAAACTGTAACCAGAATCTGATTAGTTTGGCCCGGTTTGAACCCGAGTAATGGCATCGCATGAGTTGTATCGTAGTCGTAAAAATCCTTCTCTAATACGCTTGTTCCATTATCAATCAAAACACTAACCCTTGACTTCACATCCGTGGTCACTGACAAAAGTCCCGCGAGCGGAGCATTGGCCGCCGGAGTAAAAGTTGGCCCCGATAAGATAGTCACCGCATGGATGCCAAGACAACTGACCAAAAATGCCGTGCCAGCACAAATAATCGTTTTGATTTTCATAAAATTTTGTTCCACTCCCACCACTCGCCCAAATGCAGACGTAATTGAGCATCAAAAAGATACATCAAATCAAAAGCCGCTCTGGATATCGGCAACGCAAAATTTAGCCGGCGGAATTAAAGCAACTTGGCCAAGAATTTATTAAGGGTCTTTCCTAGTCGAGCGGGTGCTTGGCCCGTGCAAATTCATTTTCATGATGATGCACTTGATGATGCTTGAACCCGTCTAGCACCAGTCTATCATCCGCCTTCCAGCGCGGACAGTTTGACTTCATTTGTCAGCGTGATGCGCGATTCCGTGCCACTGCACGTGATGTTCACGTCGCGGGGTGCTGTTTAAAAAATTTCACGATGAGTGCTGGTGCAGTTGGCGGCACGACATGTCCGCTCGGATGGATGAACGTCACAACTGGCGTGCCGTTTTTCGACGGATAAATCGTGCAATCCGTGGCCCAGGATTGTCCCGTCGAGTCGCAGCCGTCCACGGCGCGAATCGCTTCCATCATCCTTTTCTGCCAGGCAAATTTCACCAGCGGATCCGCTTCGCCCGCGATGTGCATTGCCGGTTTGGGTTTCAATTCCTTCGCGTATTTCGCGACGGCGGCACATGGCGCGACGGCGGCAAAAACATCGCCGCGCGCCAGCCACAGCAAATATGTAAAACCACCGCCATTGGAATGGCCAGTGGCGTAGATGCGTTTGGTATCAATTTTGTAGGCCTGTTTCAGTTTCACCAATACCGCGTCGAAAAATTTCAAATCGCGGTCGCCGTAATCACCCACCGCCGCCTGCCAGCCATTGCGTTCGCCCTTCGGGTCGGTGAGTTGTCCGCGCGTCGGCAAACCTTGCATATAAACCACGATGGCTTCCGACCATTCGGTCTCGATGTGAAAACTGCGGTTAGCATTGCGCGAATTGCCGCCGTGACCATGAAATACAAACACAAGCGGCGTCAGGTTCGTTTTCGCCGCGGGCGGGACGTAAATGAGCGCGGTGCGCGCCGCGCCGTCCACAATGAAATTCATTTGTTGAAGATTTTCCGCCGCGCGCGCGAACAACGGACTCGCCAGCGCCAGCAGCGAAACCATGAACAACCACTTCTTTTGCATGAACTTT
>DASZXH010000065.1:0-26079 GCA_035545995.1 Verrucomicrobiia bacterium | reverse complement strand
TAAGTCGTGAAAATACTGCACAGATATTTAACACGGCAGATGCTGGCTTCATTGCTGCTGACCGTCGCGGTGTTCACTTTCGTTTTGCTGCTCGGCGACGCGCTGAAAGAAATCCTTGGGTTGCTGATCAACGGACAGGTCAAACTTGGAATCGTCGTCGAAGCCATCGTATTGTTGGTGCCGTTCATGATGGTGTTTGCGTTGCCGATGGGTTTGCTCACAGCGACACTGCTGGTATTTGGCCGGTTCAGCGCGGATCAGGAATTGACAGCGGCGCGCGCCAGCGGAGTCAGCCTGCTTTCGCTCATCGCTCCGATTTTGATTTTGAGTCTGGTTTGCTGCGGCTTCAGCGCGTGGATCAATCTGAAACTCGGCCCGCAATGCCGCGTGGCATTCAAAAACTTGATGTTCAATATCGAAGGCAATCTGGCGAGCGCACAATTGCCCGAAGGCCGGTTTATCCGCGATTTTCCGGGCTATATCGTCTATGTCGGGAAAAATCATAAGGGCGATTTGAAAGATATAACCATTTTTGTGCTTGAGAATAAGACCAATCCAGCCGCGAACGTATCCATGACCATCACCGCACCAAATGGAGACTTGCAATTGGACAAGACAAACAAGCAAATGTTTCTTCATTTAATCGAACCCCGCTGCGTCAGCATTCAAGGCCGGATCACTTCCACGAGTGATTTCCTCTCCGATAATCTTTATCCAACAAACTCGTCAGCGAAGCAACTGCCGAAACCAAAAATCAGCGACATGACGTTCAATCAATTGCAGAATGAAATGAAAGAATTGGAAGGCAATTTCAGCCTGCCGCTGACGAATAACGCGGCTTCCCCGGCGGAAAAACGCGCGCAATCGAAGGCCCTGCAAAAAATGCAGACGGATTCCACCGAGCCGGTTCGCATCGAAATGCACTGGCGGATTGCGTTGTCGTTTGCGTGTTTTGGCTTCGCGCTGGTCGGGATTCCGCTGGGCATCCGCGTGCATCGGCGCGAGACCAACGTCGGATTCGCCATGGCGCTGATTCTGGCGGCGGTTTATTTCAGTTTCATGCTCGTGGGCAAATCACTTTCGTCGCATCCTGAATGGTCGCCGCACCTGATTTTCTGGATTCCGAATTTCATCTTTCAAGCCGTCGGCGCGGTTTTATTGTGGCGTGCGAATCGCGGGATTTGAAAGTCATTTCTTGTCGCGACGGAACACTTTGCCAATCGCGGCTTGATCCACGGGTTTGACAATCATTTCGTCAATGTTGACGTGCGCCGGGCGGGTCGCAATCCACATCAAAATCTCCGCGATGTCTTCCGCCGTCAGTGCACGGATTCCTTCATAAATTTTTTTCGCGCTGGCCGCGTCGCCTTTGAAGCGGACGAGGGAAAATTCTGTTTCCGCCAAACCGGGGTCAAGCGTGCTGACACGAATGCCGGTGCCGAGCAATTCCAGCCGCAATGCGCGGGTGATTTGCAATTCACCGGCTTTGGCCGCGCAATAAACCGCGCCACCTTCGTAAACGGCATGGCCGGCGACCGAGCCGATGTTGATGATATTCGCGCCCGCATCTTGCGCCATCAGCGGCAGCGCAGCGCGCGTCATGCGCAAAACACCAAGTACGTTTGATTGGATCATCGCCTCCCAATCGGCGTCTTTGCCATTGGCAATCGTGTCCAATCCGTGCGCGCCGCCGGCGTTGTTGATGAGCACCTGAAGTTTTTTACCGCCGATTTGTTTTCGCGCCCACGTGATGAATTTTTCAACGCTCGTGGTTTGGCTGACATCCAATTCGTGAAACTGCGCCATCGTTGCGCCCATTTTTTTTGATTCAGCGGCAACTTTAGCGAGACGACCAATTCGCCGAGCGCCGAGCAGCAATTTTGCACCTCGCGCACCAAAAGTACGCGCGGCTGCTGCGCCAAAGCCGCTGGACGCACCGGTGATGAGAATCCATTTATTTTTCAAAGATGATTTCATGCCGGGAAATTATTCAGAACCTCCACTTTTCTTTTCGCCATCCTTGCGCAGCAGTTTGAACGCGTCGGCGATTTTGTCGAACAAAAATCCAACGGCCAGCGCGCAAATGCAGCCGACGATAACGGCGATGACACGGTCAATCGAACTTGACCATTTGGCGGAATCGGCGGTGGAAATGACGATGACGACCGCTGCGAATGCCGGGCGCATGGCGTCGTCGGCTTTCAGAAAATAACAAATCAGGCCAGTGAGCATGACACCGATGGCCAGCGCCAGCAATGGTTGTCCAATCATGGCACTCAACGCCGCGCCGCCAAACGCGCCGGCCAGATTGGCGACGACGCGAATCAGCGACAATTTGAACGATGAATGCAACGTCGGTTGCAAGACCAGCACGGCGGAAATGGCCGCCCAGCCCGCGCCGGGTAATCCAAAATAATCGTAACCAAGCACAGAGACGACGGCAGCAACGGCCGCTTTTACGGAAAAAATAATCGCTTCGATGTGGCGCAAGGACATACGTCAATCCTTTTGGCAATTCTCATGCGGCGCGAACGGACGTTCAAGATTGAAATTTTGACCGGGCGGACGAATCGAAAATCAGGCGGGCGCGGCGGCAGCTTTCGCTTCAGGATGCTCGTCCAGCACGAGCACGCCGTGTGGCGGGATGTCGTAATTGCCGGAGAAAGTATTGCCGGTGAGAAAATCGTGCATGGGTTTGTAGAATTGCACACGCACGGGCGAGTGCTGGTGATTGAGCAGAAAATAAACGCGCGTGCCGGCTTTTTCTCTCATGCTGACTTCGACGTTCTCCGGCACTTTGAGTAATGGATGCAGGTTGCAGGTCTGCCGCAACCAGACGACGAGGTCGTGATAAAAATGATGATGGCTCATCGTGCCGATGTAAATCGCGCGGCCCAAACCAAATGCGTTCATCGTGATGGCCGGACGATTGGCGTAAAAATCTTTCGCGTAGACGGCCAAAACCTGACAACCCTTCGGCTCAATGATGTCACACCACAATTTGGCCGGATGCAAATGGCTCGTGGGAAACGCGCCCTTGAACGTCAGATGATTTTCTTCGCCGGGCGGAATGGGATCGAACTCCAAAACTTCCAATCCGAACAAATCCGTCATGTCATTCGGATAACCGGTGTCGGGCGCGATATGATATTCGTTGACGAGACCGGTGTTGAACGTGCTGACGAGCGTGCCACCGTTTTGGACGTAAAGTTTCAAACGATCGGCTTCGCCTGCGGCGAGCAAATGCAGTGACGGCGCGAAAACGATTTTGTATTGGGACAAATCTTCCGTTGGCCGCGCAAAATCCACCGTGATATTGCGGTCGTGCAACGCGTTGTAAATAAGCTGGATATGCTCGCGCAAATTGAAGAATTTATTTGGCTGCATCGGCTGTTGCAACGCCCAATCGTTGTCGTGGCTGTAAAGAATGCAGGTTTCGGCGACGATTTTGGTGTCCTTGAGTGCGGGCGCGAGCAGTTTCAATTCCTCGCCGACTTGACTGATTTCCTGATACACGCGATTGCTGCCTTCGAGATGATGCGGCAAAACCGCGCCGTAAAATTTTTCGTTGCCGATGCGCGGCTGTCGCCAGTGATAAAATAAAACGCCGCACGCGCCGCGCGAAACCAATTGATAAGTGAACAGCCGGATGATTCCGGGGCGCACCAGCGAATTCACGTCCTGCCAATTGACCTGTCCGGCTTTTTGTTCGATGATCCAAAATCCGCAATCGCCGTCGGGCGTTTTGATGTCCGTTTTTTTCAGCGAGCGCAAAATGTCCATGTCGCACGCGAGTTCGGCGGATTTGGACTTGATGGCGGTGTTGCTTTCCATCGAAACGAAATCCACGACATCGGCGAGGTCGAAATGATCGAATTTCCGGGTAAGCGCGCGTAGATTGACTGTAACGGGATGTTTCGGCGAAAGTTTGTGCAGCAAGTCCGCCTGCATTTTGACAAATTGAACAATCGTGTCGCTGCAAAAGCGATGCCAGTCCAGCAGCAGCGCCGGATTGTGCGCCGCCGGCGCGCGCATGGGCATCGGCACATCGCTCCACGATTGCACGATTTGCCCCCAATAACGCAAGCCGAGCAAATCGTTGAGGCGCTCGATGGTTTTGTATTTGGCTTCCAGCCACAAATGCCATTCCTTGCGCGATTCCTCGTTGAAAGAAAATTCCGTCTGATGTCCGCCGATGCCGCTGTCAATCTGCCACGCGATGAGTTGTGGATGGTCGCCCAAGGCCTCGGCCATTGCCGTGACGATGCGTTTGGAATAATCCCAAAACACATCGCTCGCCAGACAAATCGCGCGGCGCGTGCCTTCATGTTTGACGTTGCCCTGTTCGTCGAGCGGAAGGATTTCCGGATGTTTGCACGTCAACCAAATCGGCGGCGCGGCGGTGGGTGTGCCGAGAACGACTTTGATGCTGTGCTGCGCCATGATGTCCATCACGCGGCGCAACCAGAGGAAATCGTATTTGCCTTCCGCCGGTTCGCAAAGCCCCCAGGAAAATTCGCCGATGCGGACGACGTTGATGCCCGCTTTGGCCATGAGCGCGGCGTCGCGTTCCCACGCGGCTTCAGGATTTTCGGCGGAGCCGCCGTAAGGAAAGACCCATTGCTCGGGATAATAGTCAACGCCGAAATACATAAACTTCGACTGACGGGTTACGTCACGACTCTAGGAGCAAACCGCGCCGTTGGCAACGCAAAAATCAAAAAGAGTCAAAATTAGCCGGAAAAATCAGCGTTTGAACAAGTTTTTAACCTTATTCAAATCGTTTCCAAGATTTTTGGATTGAATCTCGTGGGAAACGGCTTTGATCGTCGCAGCAATAATGGCGTCCAACACACGTTTGGATACTTCAGCGGACGTCAGGCCATCGCTTTCGGTGCCTAAATTGGTCAAATGAACATCCGGTAAATCAACGGCCATTTCCTGTCCAGCGTAATTGATGTGAATTTTTGCGCCGGTGAGCAGAAAATCATCCACCTCAAATTTTTTGGCGGGCTTGGCAGATTGCACCACCTGATTGGTTTGGCTGGGTGTTGATTTTTGATTTTTACTCGCTGACTTCAAATTGTCGTCAATCTGCGTCAAATTATTTCCACTGAACGGGTCACCTTCAAAAGTGATTTCGGGTGATTTGACATGGATTGAACGCAAAACAATTTTTTCGGAGAAAACGGTAAGCGGATTCACACCCACGCTGACCTCGTCAACGCTGATGGCATTGGTAGCTTTGTAGCCTTGCGGATTTCCAATGGTAAAACCTTTGATCATGGCCGAACCAGTCAGCAATGAGAGATTTATGTCGTCCAAAGTCACGGTTGTTTTGGTCATTTGCGGGCCGACCGTTTCAACAGCCTTTTTCACGACCGGCCCCAGCATCAGGCTCACGACGATGGCAACGGCGACAACCACCACCAGCAGAATAATCACGACGCTCCAGAAAATTTTTCGCATTTGATTGCCTTTCAACTTTAGGTGAACGATTGGATCAATTCAAGAAAATCGCCGACTTCATACGGTTTAGCCAAAAAACGGTCGGGTTTCACGGATGATTCCGCATAAATCGTTTCGTCCACCGTACCGCTTAACATGATGACTTTTTGTCTCGGCTCAATCCGGCGACATTCACGGATCAAATCCAGGCCATTCATCGAACCCATCGCGTAATCCGTCACTAAAACCGCCGGACGCGGATTGGCGGCGCTGAAAGCGGCGAGCGCCGCGCGCGGGTCGCTGAAAGTGCGCGCGTTGTAACCGGCGGATTGCAGAATCGCCGTCGCCAGCTCCAGCAACATCGTTTCGTCGTCCACCACAAAAATTGTGGGAGGCGCGCCGTCATTTTTCGTTTGCTTCAAGCCCGACATAACCGTTCTGAACAAATCATTTCACATTCACTTCACTCCAGCAAACCATTCGTTTTGCTAATGAAACGCGACGCCCGCAGCGAAAATTTACTTAAAATTAACATTGCATAAGGCAATTGTCCACTTTAAGCTAATTACAGGAGATGAGTTCATCATCTTGAAACAGGGATTCGCGGTTATGAAAACTAAACCAGTATCCGTGTCTGCCAAGAAAAAAAATTCCGCCCGCATTACGCGTCCACGCACTGCCGACGAACTTCCGCCGGAAAAGCCCGCTGCTACCGTCAAGACCTTGACCTCTCCCGCCAAACCGACTCGCGCTTCCAAACCCAAAAGCGGCACCACTGCCGTGCGCCGTGCTCACACGCGCCGCAAAAAAATCGAAGTGCCGGCGATTTTGCTCGAAGGCGACGCGCCGGCGATTGCGCCCGTCAGCGGTCCCGGCGAAAAATACGCGCTCGGCCCGACGACACCGGCGCAAAAATTCGATTCCGCAGAGGCCGAATTGCCGGAAGCTTACGGCACGAAAAAATTATTTTTGACCGCGCGCGACCCGCACTGGCTTTACACGCATTGGGATTTGACGCGCGAGCAGCAATTGAAATTCAACGCCAAATCCGCCGATGGCCATCTCGTGCTGCGGATTTACGCGAACAAAATTGAAGGCCATCCCGCCTATGAAATCCATGTCCATCCCGAATCGAATCACTGGTTCGCGCACGTCGAGCGCGCGGGAAATTCCTACGCCGCCGAACTTGGCTACTATTCGTCCATCGGCAAATGGATTCGCGTTTCCGTTTCCAGCGGCACGGTGACGCCGCCGGACGCCGTTTCCACGGAAGCCGACGCCGAATTCGCCACGATTCCTTTTGAATTTCCGTTCGCGCGTTTGATGGAAATGATTAAAGCCGCCGTGCGCGAAAACCTGCCCCTCGCGCAGGCGATTGAAGAATTGCGCCGCAGTGGGCATCGTGATTTGCCGCGCGTCAACGGTTCGCCAATTTCCGCGTGGACGCCGCAACAGGAACAGGCGCTCGCCAAAGTCATCAGCATTGACGAAACGCGCCGCGTCTGGATGGGTTCGCTCGAAATCACGGAACTGATTCGCCGCCGTTTGCAGCATGACATTTCTTCGCTCGGCATTTCCAGTCTTTCCAGCCCGTTCGGCGGCATCGAATTGCCGAAAAATTTCTGGTTCAACGTCAACGCCGAACTCATCATTTATGGCGCGACCGAGCCGGGCGCGAAAGTCACACTCGGCGGACACGAAATCAAATTGCGCTCCGACGGCACATTCAGTTTCCGCTTTGCGTTGCCGGACGGAAAATATGATTTGCCCGCCGTTGCTGTTTCCGCCGACGGTACGGACGCGCGCGCGGCAGATTTGAAATTCACGCGCGAAACCGAATACCTCGGCGATGTCGGCGCGCATCCGCAAGACCCCGCGCTCAAAACGCCATTGCCGGAAAATACCTGATTTATGGATTCGCCCGACCGTGGAGCATTGATGCTCGTCCGGTTTGTCGCCGCCGCGCTCATCAGCATCAGTATCGTTGAACTGGCGTTGTATTGGGTTGAATGCCAGCATTACAACACGCCCATGAAAATTTTTCCCTGTGTATTGAAATCCATTCCCGCCGCGCTCGGCGTCGCCGCATTGATCAAATCCAGAGCGCTCGCGCAATGGATTTCCGACAAATTTGATTGATGAACACGGTTTTCATTTGACGGGCTGCGCGGGTTCAATTCCAATCTTGCCGGTGCGTTGAAATTTTGACCACGCGAACAATCCAATTGCCAGCAAATGCAAGGATATTTATCCATCGTATTGCACGCACACTTGCCGTTTGTGCGCCATCCGGAACACGAAAAGTTTCTGGAAGAAAGCTGGCTGTTCGAGGCCATCACGGAAACCTACATTCCGCTCATCCAGATTTTGGAAAACTGGCAACGCGACGGTATCCGTGCGCCGATAACCCTTTCGCTCTCGCCGACATTGTGCGCGATGCTCCTCGACCCGCTGTTGCAACGGCGATACGAACGCCATTTGCAAAGCCTGATTGACCTAGGCGAAAAAGAAATTCATCGCACACATTGGGACCGCGCGTTCCGTGAATTGGCGTGGATGTATCATTACAAATTTTCACTGGCGCGCGAAACGTGGAATTTTTACGGCGGGCAACTTCTCAACGCGTTCAAAAAATTTCAGGACGAAGGATTGATTGAAATCGTCACTACCGCCGCGACGCACGCGTTGCTGCCGTTTCTAGCCAATCATCCGCCGTCTCTGCGCGCGCAAATCCTGACCGCGCGCGACCACTACCGCAGTTGTTTTGGGCGCGATCCACGTGGCATTTGGCTGCCGGAATGCGCCTATGTTTCCGGCATTGAAACATTTTTGCAGGAGGCCAACATCCGCTGGTTCATCCTCGACACGCACGGCGTTTTGTATGCGCAACCGCGTCCGCGTTACGGCACGTTCGCGCCGATTTTCACACCCAACGGCATCGCCGCGTTCGGGCGCGATTTCGATTCGTCACGTCAGGTCTGGAGCAAACATGAAGGTTATCCCGGCGACCCGCGTTACCGCGATTTTTACCGCGATGTCGGTTTCGATCTCGATTTCGATTACATCAAACCGCATCTGCCCTCGCCGGACAATCGCGGTTTCACCGGCGTCAAATATTACAAAATCACCGGCGGCGCGGGCGACAAGCAAATCTACGACCGCAGTGCTGCGTTGCAGGCCGCCAGCGAACACGCCGCGCATTTTCTGAACGAGCGCATCGCGCAAATTCAAAAAGTTGCCGGACTATTGGATCGTCCGCCGTTGGTCGTCGCGCCTTACGACGCTGAATTGTTCGGCCATTGGTGGTATGAAGGGCCGGAATTTTTGAACTTCTTCGCGCGCAAACTTTATTTCGACCAGAAGGTCATTGAATTGATCACGCCCGGCGAATATCTCATCCGCCATCCGACCAATCAAATCGCCGTGCCGAGCGCGTCGAGCTGGGGCGAGGAAGGTTATTTGCGCGCGTGGCTCAACGAGCAGAACGAATGGATTTATCCACACCTGCAAATCGCGCAGGAACGCATGACCGCGCTGGCCAAAAAATCCGCCAAAGCAAAAGGATTGAAGGCGCGCGCCTTGAAACAAGCCATGCGCGAATTATTGCTCGCACAGGCCAGCGACTGGCCGTTCATCCTGCGTGCGAATACCAGTCCTGAATACGCCCGCCGCCGCGTCAAGGAACATTTGCTCAATTTCATCGCACTGCACGAACAACTCACGACGACGCGCGTGGATGAAAAATGGCTGGAACAAATCGAATCCCGCGACAACATTTTCCCCGACGCGGATTGGAATTATTGGAAGTAAAACAATAGTTTCAATTCCACGTTAGTCTTTCTTGAACTCATTTAAGTCTCGACGCGGACCGCCACGTTCAGCGAAATCAGCCAGCCAACTTTTATACTCACGCTCGAAAATCCAAGCAAGCGGACGACTAAATTCCTCAGGATGAACGAGAATATGATAACCTTCTAAATTGGGAATAATACAGTCAAGGTTTTTATATTGGCCTGCCCATTCTTTATAACCGGGAAGTTCTACCATGAGGCACCATTTCTTTTCCATTACTCGTTTTCGACGAATCTCAAATTCAGCATCACGATTTTCCATAACAAAAAGAACATCAACTTCTAAAGTTTTGGTTTAGTATTTAGAATAAGTTGACTCCGCTTCTTGCAAAAGGTTTTTTCCACAGGAATTTATCAAAACGATTTGCAGTTGCCTCGAACGCGCAACCGTTTAGAGTGTCCAAATGCAAATGAAACTTTCTTTGGCCGTGCTTTGCCTGGCGATGCTGACCTTTTTCAATGCGCCAGCGCAAGTGACCGTTGAAGTCACGCTCGATCAGGATCAATTTCTGCCGAGCGAATCGTTGCCGGCCACCGTGCGTATTACCAATCGTTCCGGCCAATCGCTGCATTTGGGCGCGGATGCCAATTGGCTGACGTTTGGCGTGGAATCGGCGGACGGTTTTATCGTTGTCAGACATGACGACCCGCCGGTCATCGGCGAATTTGATTTGGGTTCATCGGAAGTCGCCACCAAGCGCGTGGATTTGGCGCCGTATTTCGTGCTGACGCAATCGGGACGTTATCGCATCATCGCCACCATTCACATCAAGGATTGGAACACGGATATAACGAGTGCGCCGTGCGGTTTCGACATCATTCACGGCGCGAAATTGTGGTCGCAGACGTTTGGCGTGCCGGGCGGGCCGTCGAACCAACCGCCGGAAGTCCGCAAATACACTCTGGAACAGGCCAATTACTTGCGCTCGCAACTGCGATTGTATGTGCAGGTCAGCGATGATTCAGAATCGCGCGTGTTCAAGGTCGAGACGCTGGGCAAAATGGTCTCGTTCGGCAGGCCGGAAGCGCAATTGGACCGGCTTTCCAGCCTGCACGTGCTCTGGCAAAACGGCGGCGCGGTGTTCACTTATGCAGTCGTAAATCCCAATGGAGAAATTTTGGAGACGGAAATCTATGATTACGTCAACACGCGCCCGCGATTGAGCGCGAATGACAATGGCGACATCATCGTGGTCGGCGGCGTGAAACGCGTCAAAGCCGAAACGATTCCGGCAGTGAAAGCGCCGAACGAAATGCCCGCGCCCGCGAAATCGTGAGCGCAATCACTGGCTCAATTCCGCGGCGGAACCGATTTGCGATTGCATATATTTCAGGATCATTCTCCCGCGCGTAATCGCCGTATCTTGTGTTTCGCCGATGAACGATTTCAATTGAATCCAGACAGCGGCGATTGGATCGCCATTCCGGTCGCACAATGGCAACACCAGCGAAATTTTGCCGCCGCCCCGACCGAAAAGCGTTTGATTTTTTGTGATGGCGGATTTCTCCGAATCAGCGCCCGACTGACCGAGTTCGCTTTCCGATTTGCTGGCGACGACTCGCGGCTCGCCTTTGTCGTCCAGCGCATAAATCCGCAATCCCAGAACGCGCGGATATTTTTTCACCGTATTGTCTACCAACGATTGAGCCATCGGCACGCGCGGCGTGTAGTTGATGGTCGTGTCACCGAAATAAGTCAACGAGTCGGATTTCGTCCAAAAACCGATTTTGCCTGCGCTGAAAGTATTGTCGTTGAGCGGCGGCATCACCAATTTGTCGTCCAGCCAGCAGGTGATTTGGTTGCCCTGACATTGAATGGCGAGCGAATGCCATGCGCCGATGGAAATATCAAGCGCGGGTCCAATCGGGTCCGAACGAATGCCATCAACGACCTTGTAAAAACGCAGGTTGCGCCCCAACGCACTGGCGCGAACGACATAGAAATTCGATTCGTTTTGAAACCGGAAAACCATGCCGGCCATCTGCTCCATCACGCCATTGATGATTTTGAATTGCGTCGTCAGTTTGAAATCGCGGAACGTTTCGCCGTCATAAACAAACATCGGAAACCGCTCGTCCGTCGGGTCAATGTTCGTTTGCGCCAGCACGGCTTGTTTATGGGTTGTGGCCGCCTGCGCCACTTGCGACGTCAACGGCGCAAAAGCCGACGCGACTTCGTCCATGACAATTTTCCAATCGCCCGGCTTGCCGCCGCCAGCCAGAGCCGGATGAAAATTTGTCGGCGTTTGTCCGGCGGAATAATTGCCGAAGTCAATCTTGATTTCCGCGCTGAAACCGGAAGTGACAAAAACCAGATAAATCCAAAAAACAATCGTTCGCATTCCGGCGCAGACTAGCAGAAACAATTTCAATTTCCAATCGTCACCCGCAACGGCTCGTCGCGGCGGGAGGCAAATTGGCGGATGTAATCGTTCCATGATTTGGCGTCGGGAAAATCGCCGCTCATGTCCCAACCCGCGCCGATGTAATAAACAAACGGCTGGTCAATCGGCAACGGCTTTGTGACGGCGAGCAGATTTCGCAACGCGGGCTGGCCTTCTGTTACTGTTTTTGTCGGCGCAGCAAATTTTTCGTCGGGCAAATCGGGAACGTCGTTCGTGAATAATTCGATGCTGTCTTTCGGCAAAATGAACGCGGTCGCCGTCGTGCCTTTGTTGAAATCTTGCGGTTGCCAATATGTTTGCCAGCCTTCATCTGGATTTTGAACGACCAAACCTTTATCTGTGCTGGTTTGCCACGAAGCAATTTGACCAGGCACAACATTCCTCGTCATCATCGCATATTCTTGCAAGATTACATTTTCCCCCGGCCTTTCCGCCAGCCCGACGCCGATTTGCACGGGCGATTTGTCGTCGCTGGTGAACGTGCTTTCGACGCGGCTCATATTTGAGCCGGCGTCAATGCTGATGCGTTTGGTTTCGGAAATTTTTCTGCCGTTCGCGTCCCACGCATCGTAAGTCAGTTCAAATTCCGAACGAATCGGGCCGGTCGTGATGATTTTGTAACTGCGCCAATTTTTGGAGACGTAAAGTTTGCCGTCGCGCCAAATGCCCAAACCGCCGTCGCCGCGCGTTTTGCCGACTTTGAAATCGTCCTGCGCCTCATTGGTGGGGTTAAACAACAAATTTTGATGACGATACAATTCGGCGACTTTCAAATCGCGCGTGCGTTTGATCCAAACGTCGTAACCGCTGCTGGTGAGCGGCTCGGCCTTCCACGTTTCCAACGCCTTGCCGAAGGCGCGATGCGCGATGCGGTCGCTTTCCCACGCAAAATCGTCGTGCCGCTCCGGCGCGTAATAGGCGAACGTTTTGACAATCGGCGGCGGAATCGCGGTCAAAGCGGAAGCGTCTAAAATGTAAAACGTCCGCGTTTCGTGCGGCGCGAGGTCAACTTGGAAAAGTAATTTTTCTGTATAAATTGGATTGTTTGTGTCAGCAATATAAATTTGTGAGTCTAAAATGCGCGAAGAAACGCCGTCCATCACAGCTAACTTTTCAGCGTGCTTACCCGTAGATGAATTGTCGCCAAGTGCTGGCACTAAATTGACTTGAGATAAAAGTTCGACGGTTTCGCAATCGCGGTGAAATGAAGAAGGGTTTGTTACTTTAACCAACACACGGCCTGATGGAAGTTGCATATTCGGAACAGAAAATGTTTGAGGAAAAATGCGAGGTTCTTCCAAAACCGCCATCCGATAAACTTCACTTCCCGCGAGCAAAAACGCGCCGACGCCGTAAGGTTCGGTGGAATCAGGGTCGAAATGTTTCGGGTCGGCGCCAATCGGCTGAACATGAATCAATTTTCCGTCCGGCTCGACACAGCCAGTGAGCGCCGTCCATGCCTTGCGCACCGCCGGTTCAAATTTCGCGCGGTCAAGCAAACCTTGATTCACGCCCCACGCAAGCGCGTAGGTGAAAAAACCGGAGCCGCTAGTTTCCTGCGCCGGATAACTTTCGGGGTCGAGCAAACTCGCGCGCCACAAGCCGTCGCTTTGCTGACAGGCGAGAATTTTGTCGGCCATGTCTTTGAACAATTTTTCAAAACGCGCGCGGTCGGGATGGTTCGCCGGCAGGTATTGCAAAATGCGGACGATGCCCGCGAACACCCAGCCGTTGCCACGCGACCAGAAAACTTTCTGTCCGTTCGCCTCGCGCTTGTCGAAATAGGTGCTGTCGCGGAAATAAAGATGCTCGTTCGTGTCGTAAAGATAATCCGTCGTGCGCCAGAAATTGGTCAGCGCGAAGTTGAGATATTTTTCGTCACCGGTTGCGCGATACAAACACACCCAAGTCGGCGGTGCCATGAACAGTGAATCGCACCATGACCATAATTCCAACGCTTTGCCATGGGGCTGTTTGAAATTCAAATCCGGCGCGTCAGATGGATGCGCCAGAATGTCATCAAAGCGCTCGCGCAACGGCGCAAGCATTTTCGGGTCGCGATAGAGAAAGTAAAGTTCCGCGTAAGTCTGTCCGACGCATTGGTCGTCCGCGTGGTATTTGCGCGGGCCAGGTTTCCATTGATTTTTTTCGCTCATGGCGAGCATCGCATCGCGGTATTTGACGTCGCCGGAAATTCCCGCGAGCGCCATGAAACCGGCGTAGCCCGCGCCTTGAATCCAATCCGTTGGCGCAATTTTGGCAGCCGGATTCGTCAGTTGCCAATCGGCGACGCGCTGCATCACGTCCAAAATCGCTTTCGGCGTGAAATCGGCGGAAAAGTTAGTTTGTGCGTGGACTTGAAAATTCGTCGCGCAGAAAATGATGACGGCGAGAAAACCGATGCGCTGGCAGAAATGTTTTTTCATTTGGCGAATTCAAATTGATTAACCGATTCTTTAACAGAAGACAACGAAGCAAACAAAATTTTAACCTTCGTTATCTTGGTTTTCTTCTGCAAAAATCACCGTCCCAGCCAGCCGCCGTCAATGTTCAATACCGCGCCGTTCAAGTAATCTGAATCCGCCGACGCCAGAAACACGCAGCCGCCGGCAATGTCTTCGGGATTTCCCCAACGACCTTCAGGAATACGGCTCAAAATGGCCTGATTGCGCTCCGCGTCTTCGCGCAACGTCTTCGTGTTTTCCGTCGCGATGTAGCCGGGCGCGATGGCATTGACGTTGACGCGTTCCTTCGCCCATTCATTCGCCAGCGCTTTGGTGATTCCGGCGACGCCATGCTTGCTGGCCGTGTAAGCCGGCACGAGAATACCGCCTTGAAACGACAACAGCGACGCCATGTTGACAATTTTCAGACGATAATTTTCCGGCGATTGCGCGCGCCCGGTTTCAATCCACCATTTTCCGACGGCTTGCGACAGAAAAAACGGCGCGGACAAATTGGTCGCGAGCACTTCGTTCCAATCCGTTTCAGAAAAATCTTTCGCGGGCGCGCGGCGGATGATTCCCGCGTTGTTGACCAGCGCGTCAATGCGTCCGGCGCGTTGCAAAATTTGTGAAATCAAATTCGCCGATTCGCGTTGCGTGCCTTTGCTCAAATCCGCATTGGCGGCGACAAATTCGCCGCCCGCCGATTTGACTTTGCTTTCCGTTTTCGCCAAATCGCTGCGCGCCACGCCGACGACCGTTGCGCCTTCGCGCGCGAACGCGACGCAAATCGCCTGACCAATTCCACGACTCGCGCCGGTGACAACCGCAACTTTATTTTTGAAACGCATAATTTTCAAACCATCAAGTCACCAAGACACAAAGATTTTTCCGAACTTGGTGTCTTTGTGTCTTGGTGGTAAATCTGTCACCGTAAATCCAGCGGTTTCACCGCGTCCATGTCGTCGAAAACCTGATTTTCGCCGGCCATGCCCCAGATGAATTTGTAATTGCCCGTGCCGCAGCCGCAGTGAATTGACCAATTCGGCGACAACGCGACTTCTTCGTTGTGCAAAAACAAATGGCACGTGGCCTGCGGTTCGCTGAGAAAATGCGTCAGCACGTTTTGACCCAAATCAAAATAAAAATAAATTTCCGTGCGCCGCCAATGCGTGTGCGGCGGAAATGAATTCCAAACGCTGCCTTCGTCCAGCGCGGTGAAGCCCATGACCAACTGGCAGCTTTGGATTCCGCCCTGATGGATGAATTTGTAAATCGTCCGTTTGTTCGCGTTGGCCTGCGAGCCAAGCGCGACGGGCGAGGCGTCTTTGGATTTCATCATCGCCGCCGGATACGCTGCGTGCGCGGGACAGCTTAAAAAATAAAATTTCGCCGGATTGCTTTTGTCTGCGCTTTCAAACGAAATGGATTTCGTTCCCATCGGCAAATACGCGCAATCCAGTTTCTCCAACGCGAAAGATTTTCCATCCGCAATCACTTTGCCCGCGCCGCCGACGTTGATGGCGCCGAGTTCGCGGCGTTCGAGAAAAAATGTGCGCCCGGTTTCGCGGTGGTTTTGCAATTCAATTGTTTTTGTCACGGGCATCGCGCCGCCGACAACCAGCCGGTCCAAATCGGTGAATGTTCCGTTGATTTGGTCAGGCGTGAAAAGATTTGAAACGAGAAACGCATCGCGCAATTCCGTTGTGTTCATGCGCGCGACGTCCTGTGGTCGTGGCATCCGGCGAATGGAATTTTCGAGCATGACGCAGCTTTGCAAAAAAGAAACCGGACGACAAGAATTTGCGTCCGGTTCGCGAATCGTTTGACAAATCAAATCACGATTTCCAAATCATGTCCGCGACGGTTTTGCCGGCGGGAATGAAGGGAATGACGTGCGTGCTGTAAGGCGTAATCACATCGAGGACGTAAGGTTCGTTGGCGTCAAGCATCCGTTGGAGCGCGGCGCGCAAATCTTTTTTGAACATCACGCGCTCGCATTTCACGCCGAAGGACGTGCAGACTTTCACGTAGTCGGGATAAATTTCCGGGCGATGTTCCGGGTCGCCGAGATAGGTGTGGCCGCGATTGCCGCCGTAAAAATTATCTTCCCATTGCACGACCATGCCGAGATGCTGGTTGTTCAAGATGATGGCTTTCGCGGCGATTTTTTCGATGTGTGCGGTGGCGAGTTCCTGAATATTCATCAGGAACGAGCCGTCGCCGTCAATGTCAATCACTTGTTTGTCGGGCAAGGCGACTTTCATGCCGAGCGCGGCGGGAAAACCGTAACCCATCGAGCCGAGTCCGGCGCTGGTCACAAACTGGCGCGGGTATTTGTATTTATACCATTGCCCCGCCCACATTTGGTGCTGGCCGACGCCGGTCGTGATATAAGCCTCGCCTTTGGTGAGGTTGTAAAGTTCCTCGATGACCATTTGCTGCAAGATGACTTCGTTTTCCTTGCCTTGCATGTGGTCTTTCATGTGGTCGCTGTTGGCGATTTCAGGCGTGATGCGATAGGCGAAGGGCGCTTTCTTTTTCCATTCGTCAATCTGCGCGAGCCACGCGGTATGTTTTTTGTTGAGCGGACGTTTCGCCAGCATTTTGTTCAACCGCGTGAGCGCGTCTTTGATGTCGCCAACGACGGGCAAATGCGCCTTGCGATTTTTGTTCAATTCCGAAGCGTCAATGTCAATGTGGACAATCGTGCCGTGCTTGCAAAATTCCTCGAACTTGCCGGTCACGCGGTCGTCGAACCGCACGCCGAACGCGAGCAACAAATCCGCGCCGTCCTTGATTTTCACGAGCGGGTCGTTTGGGTTTTTGCGGTATTCGTATTCGCCGTTGACCGCCCAATTCGCGAATGCCGCGCCGTGCATTCCGAGCCAGCGCAACGAGAGCGGATTTGTTTCGGGAAACGCGCCAATGCCCATGAGCGTCGTTGTGACGGGAACGTTCGTGGCTTCGGCGAATTTGCGTAATTCGTCCGCCGCGCCGCTGGTGATGATGCCGCCGCCGCAATAAAGCACCGGACGTTCAGCCTTTTCAATGAGGCCGATGATTTCGTTAAGCGCGAGGTCGTCCGCCTTCAAATCCGGCTGCGTGTAGCCGCGCAAACCGCGTTTGATTTCGTCGAGCGTCGGCCAGACAGGTTGCGTTTTTTGCTGTTGAATGTTTTTCGGAAAATCAATCACCACCGGACCGGGGCGACCGGTTTGAGCGATGTAAAACGCTTCTTTCACGATGCGCGGAATGTCGTTGATGTCCGTCACGAGATAGCTGTGCTTCACGATGGGCAACGTGACGCCAATGATGTCCGTTTCCTGAAACGCGCCGCGGCCAATCATGTTTTGATTCACTTGGCCGGTAATCGCGATGAGCGGACAGGAATCCATGTAAGCATCGGCGATGGCAGTGACGAGATTCGTCGCGCCCGGCCCGCTCGTGCCCATACACACGCCGGCTTTGCCGGTGACGCGCGCGTAACCTTCGGCGGCAAAACTTCCACCCTGCTCGTGGCGCGGAAGAATCGTGCGGATTTTCGACTTGGTGAGCGCCTGATGGATTTCCATGCTTGCGCCGCCGGGATACGCAAAAATGACTTCAACGCCTTCGCGTTCGAGGGCTTCGACAAAAATGTCGCGCCCGAACATCGCGGGGCCGACTTCGGCGCGCTGGCGCGTGGAAGTTTTTGTTGGTCGCGCCGAAGCTGTTTTCGTCGCGGATTTGTCAATTGCAATGGTTTTGCTCATACGATTTTGTGTTGTGCGGCGGACAGCGCGGATTAAAACAAAAACCCGCGACCGTTTCCAGCCGCGGGTTCTTGTTAAATTTCACCTCAACAAGCGCCAACGGCGTCGTTCAATACAACGACGACCAGATTAGCGACTTGTGAAATGTTTTTCAACATTGTGCATTTAGCCTAACGGATTTCCCGTTCGCGTCAAGCCTTGTTTTTCTCAACTTCGGCGATGTATTTCCGCGTGGCGGCGGGCAATTCATGCCAGATTTTGATGGAAATCCACGTGCCGATAATGGCGAAAGGAATGATGAAAACCGGCCACCAATGCCAGTTTCGCGGGATGAATTCGAGATGCGGAACAACTTGTCCGGTCGGCGGCAAATTTTTATCCGGCACGAGAAAACCGAGACACAACGATTGCAAGCCGCTGCCAAGATACGCGAAGGCGTTGATGATGCCCATGCACGTCGCCGTCGCTTTGCGTCCGCCGAAATCTGCCGCCGCCGTGCCGGACATCAACGACGTGACGCCAATGGACGCCATGACAATCAACAGCGACGACCAGCCGACAATTTGCGGCGACGAAAGAAATGTCGCCGCCAAAATGGACAAAAACAAAACCAGTCCGCAAAGAAACGCCGTCGGCGGCCCGCGCCGCGAGTGAAACCATTTATCGGAAATCAATCCGGCGGAAAGCCCGCCCGCGATTCCAAAAATACAGAGAAACCAGCCCCAGTTGTTGGCGATGAATTCCGCGCCGGTTTGCGGCACGGCATTGCAAAACGGTTTATACCACGTCCAAATGGCATAACGAAAAACGCCGCCGGCAAATTCCACGCACGCGACCAGAATCATCAGCCGGCTCGTAAAAAATTTTCTCAGCAAATCAAGCGCGGAAAATTGCACGTGCATCTGGCCGGAGGAAGCATCCGCCGTGTCAAAATGTGGAAAATTTGCTTCTTCAGGAGCATTTTTGACCAGCCACACGTCCAGAATCAGCCAAAAAATCAAAATGATGGCCGGCACAAAAAAAACCGCCCACGTCGCGTTCATGCCAGCCGATGTGAAAATCTTTTTCAAAAAATTGTCCGGCGCGCTGGCATTGGTCGCGGACACGACCGCGCTGCTCCAATCAAACGCAAAATACGCGCCGGCGGAAATAAACGTGCCAAAAATCGCACCGAACACGCCGCGCTCGCGCACGTGAAACCAATACGCCTTGACCTTGATGATGGACATCGCGCCAAAACTTTGAAAATACATATTGACCGCATAAATCAGAGAAAAGGCGACCACGACGTTCACCTTCAATTGTTTGGCGATGATGAGCCACGTTAAAATTCCGAGCGCGATGTTGGCCAAAGCCGAACCGCATGTGGCAATCAACATCGCATTTTTGCCGCCGATTTTTTTGTCAATGAGCGGGCCGTTGACGAGAAACGACAGCGCGTAAGTCCACGTGCCCGCGGCGAAAATGATTCCAAAATCCTGATTGGACATCAGCGGACCGAGCGCGCCTTGCGCGACGTTCAAATTGTAACGCGCCATGCACAAAAATGCGTAACTCATGCCCAGCGGAAACCAGTTGATGAAACGGCGGACGAGAAACCACTGACCGTGCTTCAACGGATTGTTGAGGAAATAAACGACAGTCACCGCGACCAAACACAGCGCAACCGTGACCGGATAAAAGTAATTGGGAATCATTTCCGCCGCGCGCAAGCAAAACAGAGCGGCGAAAAATGGTCAAAGGATTTTATGTGAAATCATGGAAACGGACGTAACCACTACAAATAAAAAGCCGCGAAGAACTTTCGCGGCTCGACGAAAATCATTTTCGTCAAATTATTCGGCCTTTGATTTCTTTTCCGCCTTCGGAGCTTTGGCGGATTTCGCGGGTTTTTCTGTTTTGGCCGCGCGCGGTTTTTTTTCTTCGGCAGCTTCGGCTTTTTCAGCCTTTTCGATTTCAGCGCGTTTTCCGCGTTTTTCCGTTTTGGGCTTTCTGGTTTCTTCCGCTTTCGTTTCAGCGGGAACTTCAACTGTCACGGCAATCGGCGTCAAGCTTTCCACGCGCACTTTCAAAGTGCTTTTGACTTCAGGATGCAAATGCAATTCGATTTCGTGTTCGCCCAAAGTTTTGAGCGCGTGCTCCAGATGAATTTTCTTTTTGTCGAGCGAAATATCAAATTGATGCTTCAACTCGTCGGCAATCATGCCGTTCGTCACCGAGCCGAACATCTTGCCGTCGTCGCCCGCCTTCACTTTGACGACACAAATCAGTTTTGTAATGCCTTTCGCCAGTTCGGTCATCGTGTTGAACTCGTGCGCTTCGCGTTCGGCGCGGCGTTTTTTGAGCGCTTCGATGTGCTTCTTGTTCGCGGAGGTCAACGGAATCGCGAATCGCTGTGGAAAAAGAAAATTGCGCGCGTAACCGGCGGCGACGCGGACTTGGTCGGATTCACCGCCGAGGCCGACGATGTTGTGCGTGAGAATAACTTCAGTTTTTGCCATAGAAAAATTTGTTGAATTGCTGGAAATCAAAACGGAACGTCGTCATCTTGCGGCGGCTCGGCTTCACCGGATTCCGGCGCGGGAGCGGAACTTGCCGCCGGACGCGGCGCGCGCGCGGCGGGAGCGCCGCCTTCGCTGCCGCCGGTCGGACTGCCGAGAAATTGAACCGTTTCGGCCACGACACTCAAACGTTGGCGTTTCTGGCCGGTCTGTTTGTCATCCCATTGTTCAAGACGCAAACGGCCTTCAATCAAAATCGGGCGGCCCTTGCGCATGTATTGGCCGACGTTTTCCGCCGTGCGCCCAAACACATCCACGTCCACAAACGTCACTTCCTCTTTTTTTTCGCCGCTTTCGCTCGTCCAGACGCGATTGACCGCCAGACCGATTTTAGCCACAGCCGTCCCTTTGGGCGTGTAGCGCAACTCCGGGTCGCGCGTCAGATTCCCCACCAAGATGACTTTGTTGAAACTGGCCATAACAAGCTAATAGTTGAAAGTTTTACTTTGCCGCTTTCGGCTCCGGCGATTCCGTGAACAGCACGCGGAACACTTCGTCGTCCAGCGCGAACTTGGAATTCAGTTGCGCAATGGCTTCCTGTGGCGCGTTGAAAATCACGTTCGCATAAAATCCGGCGTTGTGCTTCTTGTCGGCCACGCGCGCGAAATTTTTGCGCTCCATTTTCTGCACCGTCTCGATTTTGCCACCTGCGGCGGAAATCTCCGCCGAAATTTTGTCGAGTGCGTCGCCGACGCTGTCTTCGCGTCCCGCCGTGTTCAAAATAAACAAACCTTCGTATCGTTTCATTTTTCTAAATCTTCAACGCTTCCATTCAATTGCATTGCTTTCTCAATTCCGGCTTCAAGCCAAACTTCGATTTGTTTTGAAGCCCGGTCCAAAACTTTTTCCAACAACTCGCTCTCGGCGGAATCGAATTTTCCGAGAACATGATTTGTAATCTCGCGCAAATTGTCTTTGCGCCCGATGCCGATTTTCAGCCGCGCAAATTCCCGCGACGCCAAATGCTGCTCGATGGATTCCAATCCATGATGCCCGCCGCTGCTGCCGCTCGCGCGCAACCGAATCGTGCCGACCGGCAAATCCGCGTCGTCCGCCGCAACCAAAATCTGCGCCAACGGCAACTGATAAAAATTTGCTAGCGCCCCGACCGTCTCGCCGCCCAAGTTCATGAACGTCTGCGGCTCGCAGAGCAAAATCCGTTTGCCAGCACGTTCGGTCTTGGCGATTCGCGCGCGAAATTTCTTTTCGTTCGCCCAATCGCATTTCCATTTTGCCGCCAATTTTTCGACGAGCAAAAAACCGGCGTTGTGGCGCGTCTTCGCGTATTCTGCGCCCGGATTGCCCAAACCCACGATGAGAAAAACATTTTCCATGCGCGGGAACAGCGGCTCGCGCCGCCCAAATTATTTCTTCTTCTCCGCCGCTTTCGCGTCCGGTTTGGCTTCGGCCTTTTTGTCGCCGGCGGGAGCAGCCGCTTTTGCGTCGCCCTTCGCCGCCGGAGCCGCGCCTTCTTCGTCTTTCTTTTCCTTCGTCATTTCGACGTCGCCGGCGGCTTTGGCTTCGGTCGGCGCGGCAACTTCTTCTTCCGCGCGTGGCGCGGCGACAGAGACAACTGCCAGCGATTTGTCGCCCAAAATTTCCACGCCTTCGGGCGCTTTGACTTCACCAAGATGAACCGATTTGCCGATTTCCAGCGCCGTCACGTCAATCGTGATTTGCTCCGGCAAATCTTTCGGCAAACAACGAACCCTCAATTTGAACAAAACGTGTTCCAAAACGCCGCCGCCATTTTTCACGCCAGTCGCTTCACCCGTCGTTTCGACCGGCACTTGCACAGTGACTTTTTCCGTTTCGGAAATTTCGTGAAAATCCACGTGCAGCACTTTTCCGTCGAGCGGGTGGTGCTGGATTTCCTGCACGAGCGCGAGGCGTTTGGCGCGCGCATCATTCTCCACGGACAAATCCACAAGCAAATTTTCTGAAACGGAATGGTGAATCAAATCCCCGATTTCCTTGGCGTTGATTTCCAAATTTTGCGGTTTGGCCTGACGGCCGTAAATGGTGGCGGGCACACGACCGCTCGCGCGCAATTTTTTGACTTCACCGCGACGGACTTGCGTGCGCGGAAATGCTTTCAACGGAACTGATTTCATTTTCGTAATTGTTCTTGCGTTCGGCTATCAACTCGTGCGGCCGCCTTTGAATTCAAACAGCGAGTTAACCGACGAATTGTTATGGATTCGCTTGATAGCTTCGCCCAACAATCCCGCCACTGACAGCGTGGTAATCTTCACACCGTCAATCGCAGGGCGTTGGACTGTATCAGTTGTAATCAATTCGTCAATGCTCGATTTTCGCAATCTTTGGATGCCCGTTTCGCCCAAAATTGCGTGCGAAACGCAGGCCAGAATCTGTTTCGCACCCTTTTTCTTCAATAACGACGCGGCTTCCGTCAATGTTCCCGCCGTTTCCGTCAAGTCGTCCACGAGCAAAATGTTCTTTCCCTTGATTTCGCCGATGACCGCCATGCTTTCCACGTCCGTCGCGCTTTTGCGCCGTTTGGCGACAATGGCCAATCCCGCTTCGAGCACCTGCGAATATGCGTGCGCCATTTTCAAACCGCCCGTGTCCGGGCTGACGACGACGAGATTTCCCAATTTCTTTTTCTTCAAATAATCATACATCACCGGCGCGGCATAAAGATGATCCACCGGAATATCAAAAAATCCCTGAATCTGTTGCGCGTGCAAATCCATCGTCAAAATCCGATTCGCGCCCGCCGCAACCAAAAGATTCGCGACCAATTTTGCCGTAATCGGCACACGCGGTTGATCTTTTCTGTCCTGACGCGCGTAACCGTAAAACGGCATGACCGCCGTGATGCGCGACGCGCTCGCCCGACGCAACGCGTCCATCATGATGAACAATTCCATCAAATGATGATTCGTCGGCGGCGACGTTGGCTGCACGACGAACACTTCTTCGCCGCGCACGTTCTCCTCGATTTTCACGAACGTCTCGCCGTCGGGAAACGGTTTGATGGTGCATTTGCCGAGTTCGACGCCGATGGATTTGCCGATGGCTCGCGCCAACGGTTCATTTGCAGTGCCGCTGAAAATTTTCACGGGTAAAAATAATTTGGTTAAATGGAAACCCGCCGACCGGCGGAAAAATCGCGGGATGACTGTAACAACGCGCTTCGTCCGCGCAAGTTTATTTACGGCTGCGCCACGTCAAAATTTTTTCAATGGCTTGTGAAAATGAATGAGAATTACCCCGTTCACAAACAATCTTAATTCCCTCTCCCCGCCGAACGGGGAGAGGGTCAAGGTGAGGGGATTTGAACTGAAAAGCATTGGCCTCCTCACCCCCGGCCCTCTCCTCTTTGGAGGAGAGGGAGAAAACATCGCCATTATTTCGCGGTCGTGGTCTCGAAATAAATTAGCGACTTTCCAGCCGATAAAACCCGCTGCCATTCGTTGGTGAAAGCACGACTTCTTCTTGCAGATTGATGAGATTGAGCGCGGGCGAATTCGTCACGTCCGACCAATTGGACAAATCAGAACTTTGTTGCAGAACAAAATTCGTTGAAGGCACGAGCCATGAAAATTTCAAATCCAAATTTGTCGGCGCGATGTTCAATTGTGGTGTCGGTGTGCTTTGTGCAATCCAAAAGCCTTCGTTAAATTCCGTTGACGCTGCCAATTTACTTCCATCCGCCGATGAAGCAATAGAAGTCCAGGTTTCATCAGGCACATTGTTCGATGTCCATGTCTTTCCTAAATCCGTTGAGGTAAAAATGGGACCGCCATTTGTATAACCCTGATCACTAAGGTCACCAGACGCTCCTATTATCAATTTAGAACCATCCGCTGACATGGCGGCGGAACCCCAATCCAAACGAGGCACATTACTCGTCACCCATATATTTCCTGAATTTGTGGAAACACAAACAGCACCTTGTCCCGTTGCCAGCAATTTACTACCGTCAGCGGATGAGGCGACACAAAGCAAATGATTTACACCAAATGGCACACTCGTTGAGACCCATGTGTTTCCTGAATTTGTGGAAGTATAAATAACGCTATCTCCCACTGCTATCAATTTATCGCCATCAGCTGACGACGCAACAGAACGCAAAAATAGATTAGGCACGCTGTTCGAAACCCATGAATTTCCTGAATTTGTTGAAGTGTAAATGCCGCCACCCAATCCATTTTGATATGAAGCCATTAATTTTGTCCCATCTGCGGACGAAGCAACGGAGAACCAGCTCTTATTAGGATTAATTCCCATAGGTGATTTCCACGCTTGCCCCGAATTCGTCGAAAGGTAAATAAAGCCATTATAGGAAACGATTATCAGTTTGTTGCCGTCCGCCGAAGATGCAATGTCAGTCCAGTTTAAATTTGGGATGTTGTTCGAGATCCATGAATTTCCCGAATTTGTTGAAGTATAGATAGCATCATCTCCAATCGCTGCCAATTTTAATCCATCCACTGATGAAACAACGGGATATAAATCATTGGTCGGAGCCGAAGTCTGCACCCAAGTTTGAGCAAACGTGGAATTAAAAATCGCCAACCAACCACCAAGAACAGCGATTGCTAGAAGCATGAATTTCACAGGTTTCATGACTCACCTTTTGAAAATTGTTGAAAGCGTAGCAAAGCTTTCATTTTCCATCAAGGCATTTTCCGCCGTGTCAATTTGTCAGCAGCACCACGCGATAGAATCCCTGCGATGAATCACCGATGGCGTTGGTTTCAGTCATGGTCGCGCCGGCAGCCAGCAGATTCGGCGAAATGTTGCTCCAAACGCCGCCGGTCAGGTCAGAAGTAAATTGCAGCGCATACGTCGCGTTGGAAACCGAACTCCATTCGATGGTGAAAATCTGATTGGTCAATCCGCATGAAAGTATCACCGGCGCGGGCGGTGGAATGTTTATGTTGAACGTCACCGTCGTCACGCTCGAAATCGTCTGGCCGTCGGTGGCTTGATAGGTAAAGCTGTCGTTCGTCGCAGAATTATTGGTCGCCAGATAAGTAAAACTGCCGTCGGCGGCCAGTGTCAGATTGCCATTGGTCGGGCCGTTCACCAACAGAGCGCTCAACACGCCATTTGTGCCGTTTCCGATGTCGTTGGCCAGAATTCCCGGCGCGGACACGGACAGCGTTTCTCCATTCGTGGCGTTGTAAGTGTCGCCGTTGGCCACGACGGACGCGTTAGTGGACACGATCAGATTGTTCACGGAAAAGGTGTAAGGGTGGCCTGCAAGCGTCCACAAATTCAAGCCGATGCCGCCGCCGGTGTAGGCCGCCTTGCCGTCAATTTTGCCGTTGTCGGTCGCGCTGTCCACCAAAGCGCCGTCGAAATAGGCGAAGATGTTCGTTTTTTGCTGAAACATCAGCCGCAGCGTGTGCCAGTTGGTTCCGATTCCCGTCAACGGAACGGTGCCGCCGATCAAAGTATAATTCGTCCAGTTTTTGTATTTGATCAGGAGCAGCACCGCCGTTCCATTTTCCGGCGAGTATTGTTCGGTGGAATCTTCGGGATAAATCCAAACGGCATAATGCGCGCCGTTCGTCGGATTCAGCCGCCCGAAAATCCCCGCGCTGGCCGCCGAGATGGAAGAAAATTGCACCTGCGCCTGA
>DASZXH010000064.1:0-4203 GCA_035545995.1 Verrucomicrobiia bacterium | reverse complement strand
GGGACGTAAATGAGCGCGGTGCGCGCCGCGCCGTCCACAATGAAATTCATTTGTTGAAGATTTTCCGCCGCGCGCGCGAACAACGGACTCGCCAGCGCCAGCAGCGAAACCATGAACAACCACTTCTTTTGCATGAACTTTCAGACGTGAGGGCGGACGAAATGTTACTTCAAAATAGGCCGGAAAATCCGCTGTATTTCAACCGAGTGCTGAAAAAGATTCATCCAGAACTGCGAGCAGAAAATCCGCGTCGGCCTGATGGATGCACATGGGCGGCGCTCGCGGGAACTTTCGTCACGCGGTCTTTTACCATTTCGATACCGGGCATCAAACCCTTGCCGCGCGATTTGCCGGAGGCAGCGGGATATTTTTCATGTTTCAAAACGCAACCGTATCCTATTTATTAAGCGATTTTGACTGCTCCATACTTACTAAATGTTCAACGAGGAATGACCAGAACAGTAAAATGACGTCAGTTAATTTAATTTTGAAATTGTTCGAGTCGAAAAGGCTTTTCATCGAATACGGATATATGTTCCAGACTCATCCACCGCTTGATAGCCAATTGTCTGACCGGCGTATAATGAATTAACCGGCGAATCATCGAATGACCCACCAGTCA
Organism: Verrucomicrobiia bacterium; assembly: GCA_035545995.1. Classification (GTDB taxonomy): domain Bacteria; phylum Verrucomicrobiota; class Verrucomicrobiia; order Limisphaerales; family UBA11358; genus UBA11358. Next base: position 3,581 of record DASZXH010000064.1, on the reverse strand, counting down.
CCGAAAGCGAGGAAACCGGTGATTTACTGTGAACGAAAAATTTCTGAACCCCGGCAATCGTTGACGTCGGCAGAGCAATCGTGATGGATGGAATCGTCGAATCACTATTCAAATAAATGGTCTCGGACCGATTTGAACTTGAGGCAGCCACTGTCCCGGATGTGGCGGAAGAAATCGTCACGTGATCAGGCAAAACTTCCGGCGGCAACGTTCCAGTCAATTGTTCAGCCGGAACGTCAATCAACCCGGGAATCACAACATTTCCGTTCGTTTTTATCAGAATATCCTGACGCGGGTAGCCGCTGACAAAGGAAATGGCGGTGTTCGTTGAACTGGCATCCCGCGTTGGCGAAGTTTTTTCGAGCACCGCATTGGTAATCAATCCAAACCAAATGGACTCCGTGGAAGGCGAACTATACCAGCCGAAATAGTTCGTATTCCCCCAAACGGGGCCTTGTCCATATGCGGAAAAATCCTGACGTGAAACAAAAACTTGCGAGCAGTTTGTCGTCGCATTCTCGAACGGATCAACCGCCGCCATCTCGTCGTAATCATACCAATGTATCAATTGGCCATGCTTGCCGATGATGAAATTCTGCGCTCCGTTTGGCCAAGTGATGTTTGTTCCATGCCCGCCGCCCACGCGCGAAAGATTTATCAGCGCCGGCTCGCCATCATACCACCATTGGCCGACCGGAACGTCACAACCCATGCCGAACATTCCATTGAATAATTGTGACACGTCCGACGCCGCATCCAATTGCAAGCTGATGTAGCCAGTCGTGATAAACCCGCCATCCGGTTGCAGTTTCATCGTTGGAGAGGAAAGGCCGGGGGTGGCAATTATCAAACCGCCATTGGTGATGGTGATATTTCCATTGATGTCGAGACCGGACCCGGCAAAGTAATTTGCGCTGTTGGTCATATTGGCGGGCACAGATTGTCCGTAATTATCCATGGCTGTTTGCGCCGCTCCCGCCGTGTCAAAGTCCGCAGTATTATTAGTTGACGCACTGCCGAAAATACCCGCCGGGGAATTTGCCGCAACGGACGCCGACGCCGCAAAATCGGCATTTGCTGCGTTTGGAGCATAGAGCGCATACGGCACGGAGGTGATGGGCTGTCGCGGCGCGAGCGTGGCAAAAGTGGAATCACCATTCGTCTCGACGGCAATTTCCAGCCAGTAATTCGAACCGGTAAACGCGACGCCAAAATCCAACGTCGTCGTGAACAGGCCATTGGTCACCTCCACGGCATTGTTGGTAAGCGCGCCAATCACCGTGCCATTGGTTGGAGCGTCATATAACGTAAATGCAAAATCATAACTGCCATTGGCGACACCATCACCGTCGTTAAGCCTGCCTTGATAAGTAAACGCTGCGGCTTGGGCGCGAGCGGTTACAGATGGCAAATCAAGTGTTACCAGCATCGCCAGCGCGAAGCACACGTTTTGAACATTCATTTTCATGAGCTTTTCATTTGTTATTGAGTCAAAATACAAACCTCACAGATGGCACCTCATGGAAGATTTGCGCTGTCCAGTTGTAATTTACCTCTTTTTTTAAGGAGAAAAAATTTAACAATTGCTTCCGCCAATTTGTCAACAAGAAATTTTGCCATTTTCCCAACCGGGAGAAAATTTTTTCAGAAAAAGAATTAATTTACTTCAATCTCTCGTCAAAGATTTCTAATACTACCTTGCATTTATTCTCAAGCTATATGACGAACGCCTATCTAAAAATCGTGCAACAGAGACCGGTGACGGAAATGATGCGCAACGTGTCGCGTTCACGCCGACGTGGATGAAAGCGCGCGAGTGATTCACCAAAAAACTTTCCGAATTGCCCGTCGGAATTCCGACCGTGATGATGCTTGTTCAAAGTCTGCGCGTCATCAGTCACAACAAAATCGAAGATACGCGAAAAACATCTGGAATTGGCTGTGATTGCGCTCAACAAACTTGCGGACAAAACGATGTGAGATTGATTGGTTTTGTTCAACGGGATTCTTCCAGCAAAAGTTGCCGGGCTTTCCCGATGTTCGCCTCATTTCCCAAAATCAAAATTTGGTCGTTTGCTTGAAGTTCGTCGTCGGGGGCGGGATTGACGATGGTCGTTCCATTGCGCTCAATGGCGACGATGCTCGCGCCGGTGCGAGTGCGTAATTCCAGTTCGCGGATGAGCCGGCCTTTGGCGGGCGATGATTCGGCGATGAGCAGGGTTTGCAATTTCGCTTCTTTCAAAAGATTTTGCAGCGGCGCAGGCGCGGCGATTGCTTTGGGCAACGGAGTCGAGGCCAATGTTTCCTGAATGGCAATTTGCGCCTTGGAATACACTTTCACAAAGGAGCGCCAGAGCAGAAAGGTCAAGCCGGTGATGATGGCGAGCAGCATGATCAAAATTTCTCCCGACGGCAGCAGCGGCGCGCTCAAGGTGAAGATGAGCAGTCCCAATCCGATTGCGCCCGCGAGCGGCACGGTGGTGGAAATGATGGCTTTGATTTCCCGCGCGCGCGTCTCCGCGGGAAGTTGTTTCACCCGCAAATCGGCGAGCAACATACCGAGCGCCTGCAATTTCCGGTAAATGGCGATGAACAGCGGCAGCGAAATGAACATGGCGGCGAACCATAACGCGGCATTCATGCCGGCTTCATTCAACGGGATGTTTTTCAGCCACGCGGGATGTCGTTGGGCGATGAAATCCACGCTGATGAAAATGCCGGCGACAAGTGTCACGTTCAACGCGATTTGAAGACTCCATTTGCGGATGAATCGCGCCGCCGGATTTGCGTGGCCCTCACCACGCTGACCGAGCCAGTGCGTGTAGAGTTGCAGTGAATTGGCCAGCCAGCGCGGGGCGAAGCGGTCAAAAACTGACACGACATTGTCCGAACTGCGGATGAGATACGGCGTCAGCAAGGTCGTGATGACGGAAACCATGACGGCGATGGGATAAAGAAAATTGCTCGTCACGCCGAGATTCAACCCGAGCGCGGCGATGATGAATGAAAATTCGCCGATTTGCGCCAATCCCATGCCGACGCGCAACGACGTGCGCGCGTCGTTGCCCGCGATGAATGTGCCGAACGAGCAGGTGATGACTTTGCCGATGACAACCGCAATCGTGATGGCCAGAACCGGCAGCCAGTATTGGATGAGCAGTTTTGGGTCAATCAGCAAACCGATGGCGACGAAAAAAATCGCGCTGAACATGTCGCGCACCGGCGCGATGAGTTCTTCCACCTGATGAATTTCGCGCGCTTCGGCGATGACCGCGCCGATGACGAACGCGCCCAACGCGATGCTGTAACCCAGTTTCACCGCCAGCAGCGACACGCCGAAACACAATCCAAGCACGGTGATAATCATCATTTCGTTGCTCTTGAATTTCGCCACGTAACCGATCAGGCGCGGCACAATCAGCAATCCCACCACCAGCACGACGACCATGAAAACGCCGAGTTTGCTCAACGTCAAAGCGACTTGCCCGACACTCAACGTGCCGGTCATCGCGATGCCGGACAACAGCGCAATCATCGCGATGCCCAAAATGTCCTCGATGATTAAAATGCCGAAAATCAAT
>DASZXH010000063.1:0-29510 GCA_035545995.1 Verrucomicrobiia bacterium | reverse complement strand
CAAAGTAAATACATTGCATGGGCGTTTTATTTACAGCTAACTCGTTATGGAGTTCGATTGGAATAACCCGCCTTTTGAATCGGATGGTTCTTTGACTCAACGGGAAATTGAAGAATCCTTTGAAGACCCGTTCGCAATTCGATTGTTGCCCGACTCGTCCCGGTTCAGCGTGCAGGCGCGTTTTTTTAATCTGGGAATGTCGGCGGGCGGCGTTGGTATTTTTAGCGTTTATCGGACCAACGGCCGTCTGGTTCGGGTTTTGAGCGCACGGGTTTTTGAGCCGGAAGAACGATTTTTTTATCAGCGTAAGATTGACCAAAACCTTTTGCAATAATCGGTCCGAAGGAACAAACGATAATTTATGGCCGTACGAACTTTTGCCAGTTGGGAAGACGTGCCGCTGTTTGACGATGAAAAGGCCGAGGCGGATTTCTGGCTGGAAAACCGGCCCGACCTGCGATTGATGGAAGCGGCGATGGCGGGAAACGCGGAAGCCGCCGAATCCGTGACCATCACGTTGCGGATGGACCCGCGGATGTTGGCGCGCATCAAACGGCTCGCGCGGTCGCGATATCTGAATTATCAGAGCATGATCAAACAATGGTTGAGTGAACGGATGGAAGAAGAATTGAGCGAAAAATGAAAACGATCGCATGAAAAAACAAATCAGAGAGACATACAAGGCAAATCAATGGGCGTTCACACTCATCGAATTATTGACGGTCATCGCAGTAATTGGAGTTTTGGCCGCACTGCTTTTCCCGGCATTTGCCACGGTGAAAAAGCATGCTCTCATCCAGCGCGCCCAAACTGAAATGGGGAAAATTGAAGCGGCGCTGGAAAGTTACAAATCCGCCTATGGTTTTTATCCGCCGGATAATACCAACAACGCGCTGGTCAATCCGTTGTATTATGAGCTTCTTGGCACAACCAACAATGGCGGCACATACCAGACGCTCGACGGCAGCGCCAGTATCAACGCCGACACGAACATTGTGAGCCAAGCCTTTAATGGAAGCATCAGCGGCTTTATCAATTGCAACCGGGCCAACGAGGATGAATCAGCCCGTCCGGCGAAGAATTTTCTTCCCGAACTGAAATCAAATCAACTTGGCTGGGTCACTAATCCGCCGTCGCCGGGCGGCACTACGCCTGTCGCGGTGTTACTGACTTCTGTTGGCGGACCGGATGCTTCTTACAAGCCTTTAGGTGCGCAGGATCTAAATCCCTGGCGTTACAATTCACATAGCCCCACCAATAACCCGGGAGCTTATGATTTATGGGTTCAATTGGTCATTGGCGGAAAAACCAATCTTATCTGCAACTGGAGAAAACAGGTGCAGATCAACAACCCTTTGCCTTGATTTATGTCTTTGCGTCCTGAATCAAACCGTTCGTCACGCGCCCAACTCGTGATCGTTGATTGGCAGGAGCACGTCTGGCAGGCGCGCGTCGTGATGCAATCGCCGAACACACCGCATTCGGCTGTATTCATAAAACATTTGCCCGGACGCGCTTCCATCTTGCATCATACACACCGCCATTTGATGCCCCATTTCAAACTTATGAAAACCATTCTTCCTTCCGCCGGCCGACGCCGGGCGTTTACGATAGTTGAGTTGCTTACAGTCATCGCCATCATCGCCATTCTGGCGGCGATGTTGCTGCCGGTTATCTCCGCCGCCAAAACCAAGGCAAAAATCACGCAGGCAAAACTTCAGATTCAGGACCTCGTCACGGCGATTCAAAATTATGATTCCACTTACAGCCGATTTCCTGTCTCTGATGCCGCTCAAGCCATAGCGAACAATAATGCCAATTCGCCCAGCCACAATGGTGATATTACCTTTGGTGGATCATTCACAAACTCAAGTGGTTCTCAATGGATTGGCACGCTTAATTACGAGACGAATAATTCTGAGGTCATAGCCATCCTGATGAACATCACGAACTATCCCACAACAGGCACGCCAACAATCAATACCAACTCTGAAAAAAATCCTCAAAAAACCGTTTTCTTAAATGCAAAAGTGGTGAGTGACACAACGACCTGGCCGGGAGTCGGGCCGGACTTGGTTTATCGCGATCCGTGGGGTAATCCTTATATCATCACGATGGATTTGAATTACGACGAACAATGTCGGGATACGTTTTATTCTTTGGCGAATGTATCCGCCGTTTCGCCGGGCAGTTCGCAAGGTTTCAATGGGCTGGCAAACCCAGCTTACTCGCCAGCAAACAGAGATGATTTTCAATATCATGGTAAAGTCATGGTTTGGTCCATGGGACCGACAGTAGGCGGGAAGTCAGTCTTTAATGACATTAAAAGTGCCACGGATCCGGCCAATAAAAATCATATTTTAAGCTGGCAGTAATTATTGCAAATGTTGTCGTTGTGAAAGTTTCTAGCTGCAAATCCGGATTCACGCTGATTGAACTGCTTACCGTCATTGGCATCATTGCCATTCTGGCGGGGCTGCTGGTGCCCGCGCTTAAAAATGTCGGTAATGGCAACGCGACCGTCAGTGCTTCGCGCCAATTGCTTGACGATGTGGCGCGGGCGCGGCAACTGGCCATCAGCGAGCATACAACTGTCTATATGATTTTTTTACGAACGAACTTCTGGCAATTTATCGGAACAACTCCAAACAATGGGAACTTTCCAAATCTGTGGTGGGATAAAATATCCACATCCGCCGCCGGAGAAGAAGCCGTAACTAATTTGGCTGACAAACAATTGACCGGTTACACGTTTGTCAGCCTGCGTTCCGTGGGTGATCAGCCGGGGCGAGGCAAAGCGCGATATCTTGCTTCATGGCAAAACCTGCCGGACGGCGCGTTCATCGCTCAACAAAAATTTGCTCCGCCTGCCACCAACAATTATATCCAACAATGGGATGAAGACTATAACCATAATCCACCGGTTCCAATTTATGGTTTTGCCATAACGAACATAATTCCATTTCCATTGGAGACAAATACCGCCCAAATCATTTATCTTCCCTATATCGCCTTTAATTATCTTGGGCAACTCACGTTTGATGGACAAAATCTGGCCAATCGCGACGAGTATATTCCACTGGCGCGCGGCAGCGTATTGCCGGCGATGGATCCGACAACAAAAACATTTACCATCGCGAACAATAGTTTTCCATCTGTTTTAGAGAGGCCGCCCGGCAACAGCGCCGATATTTCATACAATATTATTCATATTGACCGGCTGACCGGACGCGCAACGTTGGAGTACCATAAAATAAAATGAAGTGAGGTAATCATGAAGAAAATACTGCGGACATTGCTGGTTGGTGGGATTGTGACCGGTTTTTTGACCATGTCCAAAGGACAATCCATTTATTCGACACCATATACTTTTGCGACCATTGCCGGAGTGGCGGATGGTAATTTTGGCAGCAACGATGGGACGAACAATGGCGCGCGGTTCTTTTGGCCGGAAGCCATTGTCGCGGGCAGCGTCAGCAATCTTTATGTGGCAGACACTTTCAACAACACGATTCGTAAACTGACACTAGTGGGAACGAATTGGGTGGTCACGACCATTGCTGGAGCCGCAGGGAACCCCGGTTCCGCCGACGGGACAAATAGCACGGCTTTATTCAATAGTCCTTCGGGTATTGCGATAGATGGTTCGGGAAATCTTTTTGTGGCTGATTCTGGTAACGATACCATTCGCGAACTGACACCCGTGGGAACGAATTGGATAGTCACCACGATTGCCGGATCGGCGGAAAATCCGGGCAATGATGACGGAACGAACGACACGGCTTTGTTCTATAACCCCACGGGCATCGCAGTGGACAATTCCGGCAATTTATATGTGGCGGATCTCCAGAACAGCACAATCCGCGAAATCACGCCAGTCGGGACAAACTGTGTGGTCACCACGATTGCCGGCATCGCGGAAAATTATGGAAGCGCCGATGGTGTCGGGACGAATGCCTCATTTGATGGACCGTCTAGTGTTGCATTGGATAGCGTTGGCAACCTTTATGTGGCGGATGCCGATAACAATATCATCCGCAAACTCGCATTGACCGGAACAAATTGGACCGTCAGCACGATTGCTGGGACAGCGCAAAGCAGCGGTTCCAGAGACGGCACAAATAAAACCGCCTTGTTCAATTTTCCATCCGGTGTTTCAGTGGATGGTCTAGGAAATATTTATGTGGCGGATACCGATAATGATGTTATCCGCAAGGTTGCGCCGAGTGGAACAAATTGGGTGGTCAGCACGATTGCCGGAATTGCCGGCAATGCTGACAGCGCTGACGGGAGCGGGACTAACGCCTTGTTCAGTTTTCCCTATGGCATCACGGTTGATCGCGCCGGCAGTCTCTATGTGGCAGACACTGAAAACAGCACAATCCGGATGGGCTTGCTTCCGGCGGCGCCAAATCTCACGGTTGGATTTACGGCTCCTGACACCGTGATTGTTTCCTGGCCAAACGCGGGCAATTACACGCTGCAAACCAATAGCGACCTGACGACGACCAATTGGGTCAACTATGGTGGCACTATCACAACGACGAATGGCACAAACAACCTCACGATCACAGTGCCGACGGGCAGTCTGTTTTTCCGGCTGGCAAATTAAAAACAATGACGTTTCAACGTAATAATTTTAATTCTTCGCAATCGGCCTTCACGATGGTGGAGATTGCCATTTCGCTGGCGGTCATCGGCATCGCGCTGGTGGCCATCATCGGCGTGCTGCCCATCGGCATGAATGTGCAGAAGGACAATCGCGAAGAAACCATCATCAATCAGGACGCGACCGTGCTCATGGAAGCCATCCGCAGCGGAGCCAGAAGCCCGTTTGGGTCGGATTTGACGAATTACGTTTACGCCATCACAAATTTTCCAACGTCATTTAACCCTAGTCCGACAACAATGCCTCCGAAAGGTTACGATAATTCTTACCTGACCAACAACGAACGCGTCGTCGGGCTTTTAAGCACGCCGGAATACACTGCCAACGATGTGATTGGTGAACCACTAATGAATCTCTTCAATGGCGGCATCAGTAATCACGTTGTCGCTTATGTTCGCTCCATCAGTGGATCAGCAGTGGAAAAGCCGCCGCAGAACAATCCAATTCTTCAAAAGGATTCTTTTAGTTACAAAGTCTTTCTCCAAAACACGCCGGTGGCGATAGATACAAACAATCCCTCGCTTTACACGACCAATCTGACCGCCAACCTACATGAATTGCGGTTGACCTTTCTCTGGCCGTTGTTGCCCAGCGGCAACACCGGTGCGGGACGGCAGCCCTTTCGCACAATGGTCAGCGGGCAAATAATTTCCACCAACGACAATGGGGTGATAAACTATTTTTTCCAACCGCAAATCTTTACCAACGTTCCAGCGTCTTGAAATTCATTTCGTTCCATCCTGATTTGGCAACGGCGCGCGCGCGGCGGGCGTTTTCGCTCGTCGAAATCCTCGTAGTGATGGCGATCCTCTCGTTCATTGTGGTCGCGTTGATGGCCGTGTTCAATGGCACGCAAAAGGCGTTCCGCGCCGGATTGACGCAGACCGACGTGCTGGAATCCGGCCGCGTGGCGATGGATTTGATGCGCGGCGATTTGGAGACAATGACGCCGTCGTATATGCCCAGTAATGCCATTTCGTCGGGTTTTATTTCCAACAACATCAATTTTTATGTGATCGTTACGACCAATTCGTCACCGCTGTCGCCGCTCTTTCAAAATCTGGCCGGCAGCAGTCAGCAGCGCACAAATATATTGGAAAAGTTTTTTATTCTGAGCCGCGACAATATCAAAGGAAGTCAAAGCTGGGTCGGCACAGGTTACACAGTGACCAATTCGCCGGACGGCGGATGGTATTCGCTTTATCGTTTTTACGAGACGACCAACATCATCACCGGCACGCCCGCCTCGCTTTACAATAATTTCACCTCGATTGCACTGACCAATTCAACTTTTTGGAGTCATTTGATGGATGGCGTCGTGCATTTGCGCGTGCGCGCGTTTGACACCAACGGTGTGTGGATGAACCTGCCGAATTGGCAGAACGGACAGGTCGCCACCAACAATGTTCTTTATTTCACCTACACGCCGCAATTCGGTGAAACCGGATTTTATATGTTCAGCAATATGGTTCCCGCGTCCGTCGAGATCGAATTGGGCGTGTTGGAAGACCGAGCGTTGCAGCACGCCGAAAGTTTGAATGGTGCGTCCACGGCGCAAAATAATTATCTGACACAGCAAGCCGGCCAGATTCATTTGTTCCGGCAACGCGTTCCGATCCGTAATGTTGACCCGACAGCTTATCAATAAGTGATATGTGGCGATTGAAAAGTGAAAAGAAAACGACGAGCGGCGTTGCGCTGGTCATCACGCTTATCCTGCTCGCAGTGGTGACGGTGATGGCCGTGGCGTTTCTGGCCAACAGCCGGCGCGAACGCGGCGCGGTCACGACCACCACTGACACCGCCAACGCGCGGCTTGCCGCCGATGCTGCGCTCGCCAGCGCCGAGGCGCAAATCCTCGCCAACGTTCTCGCCACAACCAATCCTTACAGCTTCGGTCTGCTGGTCTCCACCAATGTGAGTTTCTTCACCAATGTGCCGGTGGATTTGACGAACTTATACGCCTTCCCGCGCACGCCGGTATTTGTCTCGACCAACACCGACACCACCAAACCGCTTGATTTTCGCTTTTATCTTGACCTCAATCGCAACGGCCAATTTGAAACGAATGGCTGGGTGACCAATCTGGATAATCTCGGCAACGTGATTTTTGTGAACGGAAATCCTTCCACGAACCTGCAAGTAGGCGACCCGGAATGGATTGGCATTTTGAATCATCCTGACCAACCTTACGGACCGAACAATCCTTTCATTGCGCGCTACGCCTTCTTCGCCGTGCCGATGAGCGGAAACACGATGGACTTGAATTACATTCACAATCAAGCACGCTCCGATGAATCATCCGGTCCAGTGAATTCTACGACGGTTAACGACACCTTTATGCGAAATCAGGGTGTTGGTTCGTGGGAAATCAATTTAGCCGCCTTTCTGGCCGACTTAAATACGAATCAATGGTTGCCAGTGATTCCTCCTGCCAACCTTTACTACGCTTACAACGAGCCATTCAATAATAATCCTGGCCGCGCCTTTGATGACGCCCGCGCATTGCTTGCCTATCGTTATGCAAATGATTTCGGTAATTTGCAAAACGCGGATTTATTGTTCGCGAACAGCCCATCGCTTCAAAAAGATAACATTGATGAATATAGTGATGGGCCTTTGCAGATCACTACTTCAAACATTGATGAAAGTATTACGGCCAATCAAGACGTCACCGGTTTACCTTGGGCTGGCGCGGACAATACGAATCACTTCTTTGACTTGCAGGATTTGTTCGACCCGACCAAAACCACCAATGGTGTTTCAATAGCTAATTTCAATGCCGGTAATTATGTCAGCGGTCGCCTACTTTCTGCCGGGAATGGCGTTTCCACTTACGACCGTTACACATTTTACCGGCTGGCGGGACAACTCGGCGTGGAATCCACGCCGGAGCAGGGCAAAATTAACATCAATTATTCCAATGCGGCGGCATTTTTTGACGCCAACGGTGTCCTGACCAATATCACTTATTACCCGAACGCGGAGACGAACCTCATGTCGTGGCAACCGCTACAATTTTTCACCATCGCCGCCGACCGGATGCTGCGGATGTATTCGCAGGACTGGCTGGCGCGCGACCCGTCGAATTACGTGGCGAGCTACAATTTCACCAACGTCTTCAGCCTCACGAACATTCCCGTGATGATCAGCAACAAGTTCGTTTATTCCTCCGCCATCAACCGCGTGTTGCAGCTCGCGGCGAACATCTGCGACGCAACGACAAACACCAGCATCGGAATCTTGCCGGATTATCCGGATGTTTTTCGCCCAAACTTCTATGTCGTTTTGGAGAACGGCTACACAAATGTTTATATCAACAGCTATCAATTAGTTGGCGCCATCTCAGGCGACAATGATTTTCGATTAACCACACCAATTGAGACTACCTTTGTGGCTCCTGATTTTGGTTTTGGCATTTTTACCAATCTAAATGTTTATGGTGTTCCCTGGATTATTGGCGCAAAGAAAGGTTTTCCGAATTTTAACCAAGTTACCATTCAGACCGCCGCACAATTGACGCGCAAGATTCAAGTCACTCGCACCAACATTGGCGGGCCGTTTGGAACGAATCAGATGTATATTTTGAGCGTAAGCAATCTTTTTGGCGTCGAGTGTTGGAATTCCTATACCAACAATTATCCGCGAGTTGGAACCGGTCCCATAGACATCATCGCGCATTATTCTGTTAATCAATATTTAACCAACGATGCGATAGGCGCTCAAACAGTGTCAAATAATACCCTGTATTCTATTACCAACTCAATCAGTCTCTGGCCGGGTTATCAGGCACAAATTACTAACTCATTTATACTTCCGTTTCCTGTGAACTCGGCCAGCGTGACACTCACGAACAGTGTTTATTATTTTGGGCCCGGATCTTACACAGCAACTAATGGGCAAGCTTTTACCGCCCCATGTTTCATTCCGGCCTATTTAGACCCCAGTAACTTCTTGGATTCAAGTGTCACCGCCAATCTGCCGCATTTCGGATTGCAAACGACGAATCGCCTGCAGTTGATAATGATTGATTACTCTGGTGGTTTGGCAAATGGTAGAATTATAGATTATGTCGAACTTGGTGGAATGGATAATAGCCGTGATTTGAATGCGGAAATCTTTGGCCCTGATAGCACCGAAGCCAATGGTTTGTGGAATACAAATCTCATGTCAGGAGGTTTGTCGTATGGAATCAATCAACAGCTTTTAGCTTCCGGCAACCCAACAACTTTTGGCGCTTCAGATACTGACACAGGTGTCGGTCCCACGGCTGAAGAGCAGGCGAAATTCAAATTGTTTTTTAGCACTGCATCTACGGCGCCTTATCTAGATGGAAGTAAATTGACAACGATCACAAATTCAAGTCTGGGTAACAAGATCCAGGGATGGACAATTACAAGAACGAGAGTTCTAAAAACGACGTGGCAGGCAAATGATCCACTCGTTCATTATCTGACTTCCGATTTGAATGATTTTGCTCAAGACACAAATGTTCAAAACCAAATCTCAATGCCGTTGATTAACCTGACTCTAAATGAACGTTACAAGCCGTGGAGCCAGGCCATGTCGATTCCCAACACTGATTCAAGTGGCTACAACACCGCATTCAAGGATTCGCTGGTTTATTCATCAGACGACTGGGATTTCCCAACCAATAAGATGCCGGGTGTCGGCTGGCTGGGGCGGGTGCATCGCGGCACGCCGTGGCAAACAGTTTATTTGAAGGCAGCCAACATTTTGAACGAAGCAAATGGTATTAATACGTGGGGAGCTTGGACAGGTAATCTCAACCCGGTAGATGCCATTAGCGCCGGACCAGTGCAAGACCGCAAATTGTTCGACATTTTCACCACGGCGTTCAACGACAATGCGACGCGCGGGCAACTTTCGGTGAACGTCGGCGCGAACAACAACATCAATCTGGCGGCGTGGTCGGCTTTGTTTAGCGGCATGGTTGTGCTTTCCAATAACGCGGAGGATGGCAACATTGCCTTGCCACAGCACAACGGTTCATTGACCAATTATACATGGAACATCATCAATCCCGCCGGCTCGAACGGCACTAATTCCGCGCTGGGACAATTGGTTGTCGGCATCAACACTGCGCGCGCCAACTTCACCAACAATGATGGTCTGGTCGGCGTCTTCGAGCACGAAGGAGATATTTTAAGCACACCGCAATTGACCGAAGAGTCGCCGTTCTTGAATTGGAATGACGTTGCACAACAGCATAACGGCGTCAGCGATGAAATGTATGAGTGGCTGCCGCAGCAGATGATGTCGCTGTTGCGCGCGGGTGGCACACCGGAATCGCCGATGCGCTATGCGATTTATTGTTACGGCCAGACGCTCAAGCCCGCGCCGAATTCCATCGTCACGAGCGGAACGTTTTTCGGGATGTGCACGAATTATCAGGTCGTGTCGGAAGTCGCCACGCGCGCTGTCGTGCGTTTCAACAGCACACACGTTGAAAACACCTTTTTAACAAATGGTGTGATCGCTGGAACGTTGGTCTGGACGAACATTCCGGCCATCAGCAACAACACGGCGGTGATTGAAAGTTTCAACGTGTTGCCGCCGAATTGATTTTTGATTTAAGGGCGAAGACAGAAAAAACGGAAAATGAGAGAGGGCGCGGTCATTTGCCGCCACCAGCTTTTCGTGTTCGGTCTTGGCCATGAGATAAAAAGTGTGAGATAATCTGATACTTGTGAAAACGCGTGCATTACTCTGGATTTTGTTGTGCCTGCTGTGTGTGGCGGGCGCGTGGTTGATTTGGCAACAGGCCGGTCATCGGCCGGCGGCAAGACCTTTTATCTCCCGCGAGCCGGTTCACACGGTTCATCCGGTTTCAACCGCTCCCAAATTCCTGACCGCATCGAACACGACCACGAACCCGGTCAAGAGTGCAACCGGGCCGGCCAAAAAGGATAAATTTGCCAATCGCCTGCATAACACGAACAAATCCCTCGATGAATTAATTCAGGACGACAAGGCAATCCTGCTGGCAAATGCGCTGATTGACACACGCAATCCGTTGAATTTTTCCATTCCCAAGAATCTGCAACCGACGGGCGATCCCGGTGCTTACATCGTTCAATCGCGACAACCATTGAACAACGCTTTTCGCGCGATGCTGGCGGCGGCGGGCGCGACAATTGTCTCTTACATTCCGAACAATGCGTATCTCGTGAATGTCACGTCCGGTGGCGCACAAACCATCGCTGGCGACCCGATGACACAGGCGGTTGTGCCTTACGCGCCATATTACAAATTTCAAGGGCCGTTGCCGGATTGGGCGGTTGACCAAAAACCTTTGCCCATGGACGCGCTGTTGAATGTGGAATTGTTCCCCAACAACGTGGCGGCGACCATCCAGCAGATTGAAAAACTCGGCGGACGGATTGTCGGCACGGACACATCGCCGCACGGAACGATTGTGCGTGTGGTGCCGCCGGAGAATTGGACGGCGCTTGGCACATTGGCTGGCGCGGAAGTCGTCGAATTATCCCACAAGCGCGCGGCGGCAAATGATCTCGCGCGCGTGACGTTGGGTGTGGCCACCAACACGACGACGGCGGCAAGCTATATGAATTTGAGCGGCAAAAATGTGACCGTGGAAGTCAACGATACGGGTATTGACGCGACGCATCCTGATTTTGCGACGGGACGGGTTCTTGGTGACGCGCCACAAAGCTTGACTGACACCGACGGACACGGAACGCACGTCGCGGGCATCATCGCGGGCAACGGCAGCATGAGCTTAAGCCCTATAAATGTCGGCGCGGTATTGGCGGCGCAAAATTTCGGCTCGGTAAGCAATGCTTATTTCGGCGGCAAGGCGACGAACGCGACGCTGTTTTCCGTTGGCTTTTTGGGTTCAGACCCGGATGTCAGCGACAGCTATTTGCAGGAGATGCCGGCGCGAACGAACGCCCTGATTTCCAACAACAGTTGGGAATTTGTCGGCGACGATGCTTATGATTTGGCGGCGGCCAGTTATGACGCGGCAGTGCGCGATGCGTTGCCGACGGTGACCGGCTCGCAGCCGGTGCTGTTTGTCTTTGCCGCCGGCAACAACGGCAATGGTGACGATGATGGCGGTGGCGGCGATGCGGACACCATTTCGTCGCCGGCGACGGCCAAGAACGTCATCACTGTCGGTGCAACCGAACAATTCCGCAACATCACCAATGTGGTCACCAACATGGATGGCTCTGTGAGCACGCCGTGGGAGGGTATGACGGATTCGGGATTTCAAGTGGCCGGTTTTTCCAGTCGCGGCAACGTCGGCATCGGAACGGAAGGCGCTTTTGGCCGCTACAAGCCGGACGTAGTCGCGCCGGGAACGTTCGTCGTTTCCACGCGTTCGACCGAATGGGACACCAACGCGTATTACAACCCGACGAATGACAATGAGACGGCAACCATTGATTTGATCGAACCGAATTCATCCAGCCCGTTGCCACTTCAATTTTTGGTGCCAAGCAATACGGTATCAATCACCATCAACGCGGAACCAAACGAATTTTCAGAAACGCCGTTGCCGGATTTGCCAATTTATGTCTGGCCGGGGACTGATCCCAATTCCACCGCGCCGGTTTTGGTCGGGACCAATTCGGTCTCCATTCCACCCGCTTTGGCGCTTAATCCGGTTGGCGTCAATTGGTCGGTTGCAGCGAGCAACACGACGTCGCGGCTTCTCATCTATGATTTGGTGGTGGATGTGTTCACAACCAATGATTCTGGAAATTATTATCAGGTGTTGCAGGGGCTGAACGATTCCATGGGGCCATATTATCGTTTTGAATCCGGCACGAGCATGGCCGCGCCGTCCGTATCCGGCATGCTGGCCTTGATGCAGGACTTTTTCACCAATCAATGGCACACCGTGCCAAGCCCGGCGCTGTTGAAGGCGATGCTCATCAACGGCTCGCGGGCAACGGGGAATTATGATTTTCAAGTCGCGAACTCAATTAATTTTCAAGGCTGGGGCATGGTCAACCTGACCAATGCGCTGCCGCTGGGAATCACCAATCAATTCGGCGCGCCGTGTTCCAGTTTCGTTCTCGACCAAAGTCCGACCAATGCCTTGGCCACCGGCGACAGCCAAACGTTTTACGTCACCATCACCAATGTCAATGCGCAGGCGCAACCGTTGCGCGTGACACTCGCCTGGACGGACCCGCCGGGCAATCCGGTCGCCGCCACGAAACTGGTCAACGACTTGAACCTCGTCGTGACCAATCTCGACAACAATTCCGTTGTTTATTACGGCAACGATATTGCCGGCGGCAGCGTGTTCAATACGCCGCACGCCACCAATTCCACGCCGAATTTCGATTCCATCAACAATGTCGAGAATGTCTATCTTTCGCCGCTGCTCGGCACGAATTACTCGGTCACGGTCATCGGCAATCGTGTCAACGTCAACGCCGTTACCGCGCAGACGAACAACATCGTGCAGGATTATGCGTTGGTCATTTCCTGCGGCGATGGTGTGGTTTCAAACGCGATGGTTGTAATGGCCACCAATCCAGTCGTTGCTTCCAATCCCACCGGCGATCAGCAGGTCACTTTTGTGACACCAAACAGTGGGCCGGTGCTCAATCAACTGGTGGGTGCAAATGCGCCGTTATTGAGCACGAACGCGCTTTTGTTCACGGCCACGGCTCCGGAGAATTTTGGAGCGAACTGGCAGGTGACCATCGGCCAGACGAATCAATGGCATTTTTATGTGATTACCAATGTCGCTTCAACGACCGGTGCTTTCACCAATACCAATGCCGCGTTCGCCACGTTTGAGCCGGATACGCTTTCGATTCCGCGCGAAGGCGTTTTTGCCGATTCGCAGGCCAACGCCACACGACCGGAAGCGGATATTGACCTTTACGTCAGCACTGACCCCGGCCTGACGAATCTTGATCCCAATGTGATTTCCAATTGCGTCATCTCCGGCACACAAGTGGGCGCTTCGGTCGGCCTCAATTTTGCCAACGCCTCTTTGGGACGTGGCGGCTCGGAGGTCGTGGTGGACACCAATTCGCAACCGAACGAAGTTTATTATGTCGGCGTAAAGTCAGAGGACCAAATGGCGTCTGAATATGCCTTTCTGCCCATTTTCACGGCGACGCCGTTCAGCCAAAACCAGAACGGAATTGAAATCGTCAACGGCCAATTGCTGCCGGTGAACATTCCCGATGGCAGCACGGCGCATCCGGGAACGACAAATGTCATGGGGCTTTCGCTCGATTTCAGGAATGTAGGGCTCGTTGTTGTCAGCAATGTCATCTCACACCAGAATTTCGGCGACCTTATCGGTTCTCTTTCGCACAGCGAAAATCAGGGCAATGGTTCCTCAAGCATCGTGCTCAATAATCACGAATCATTCGACAGTCCGCTGGTGGACCAATTGTTCGTTTACGATGACAGTGGACAAACTCTAGGTTCACAACCAGCGGATGGCCCCGGCAGTTTGAGCGATTTTGTCGGTCAACAAAGTTTTGGCGAATGGATGTTAACGGAAACGGACGATGCGCTGACACAAACCGGCAGCATCCAGAATTTCACTCTGGCCATCACCCCTGCTCATAAACTCAAGCAGCCAAACGACACATTTTTTGCCACCGTGACGGCGGGCGGATGGATTTACGCCTTCATTGACGTGCCGGACGGTGCGACCAATCTCAACATCACCGTGACCAATCTGACGGGAACGGTGACCAATCTCGGATTGTATGTCCGCTTCGGTGATTTGCCGACGACGACTAACTTTGATGAGATGACGAACATTGACACCCCCATTCCGCCCGGCGACACCAACTTTACCGGCACGATTTCCATCGGCTTACCGCAGCTCACCGCCGGACGCTATTTCATCGGCGTCTTCAATCCCGGCGCCGTGCCGCAGGACATATCGGTCAGTGCCACGCTGCAATTTGCATTTGTTCCGGCGGAAGTGGATTTTACTTCCAACGGCTCGACGCCGATTTTGGATGATGCGGTTTCGACGGCCACCATTTCCGTGCCGGTCAATAAGGTCATTTCGTCGCTGGAAGTGGGCATCGTGGTGGAGCATCCGCGCATTTCAGACTTGATGTTTCACCTCATCGCCCCCGATGGCACGCGCACGTTGTTGATGGAAAATCGCGGCGGTGCGGACACCAACGGCGCGGGCGGGATGTCCGTAGATTTGAACAGCACGAATTATTCGTATCTTGTCTTCACAGAAGACACGAACAAAACCACGACGCCGATTAAATTCGCCGTGCCGCCGTTTGTGCCCGGGTCAAATTCAATCGTATGGCAAAATGGTTTTGAAGGCAACACGTTGGCCAATCCGATTAACGCCGGAAGTTTCTTCAGTGGAGGATGGCGTGTTGATTCCGGTAACGTGGAGGACTTCCGTTATGATGATTTTGATGCCGGCCCGGCTTATGAAGGCGATTATTTGTTGGACATAAACGGCACCATCCCCGGCGCAATCTCCACAAACATCGCCACCGTTCCGGGAACAACATATGTGTTGAATTTTGGATACACCCGAAACCCCGATACGGTCGCCGCAAACGTGGTTCCCATGATCAATGTTTTGATGGGAGGCAATCTTTTGGCGACTTTGGCAACAACCTACACCAACAGTTGGGCCAATCTTGATTGGCAGACCGCCGCCTATTCGTTCACGGCGACTTCCACTTCAACACTTTTACAAATTCAATCCACCAACACGCCCGGCGCAAGCGGTGTTTTCCTGGATGGCTTTTCATTGGGCATCCCGTCAGGCGATTTATTTTATTTGCCTGAACAGTCGCTCGACGCGCTTGATGGCGAAAACTCACAGGGCAATTGGACGCTGGAAATTCAGGATGATCGCGCGGGAGCCGGTCTCACCAACACGCTCGCAAGCTGGCAATTGCGGTTTAATTTCACCACGGCGGTCGGCGCCATCACCAATGGCACGCCCATCACCAATTCGATTCCGCCCAACAGCATTGATTATTATCTGGTGCATGTGCCGACCAATGCCGATTTGGCCACGAACTTTTTGTTCACGACCAGCGGCCCGCTGAATTTCTGGTTCAACCAGACCACGTTGCCAAGCGGCACGGGCGCGCCTGGCGATTCCCTGCTGTTCACCACCAGCACGAACAATTTCACGGTGTTGAGCACGACTTCCACGCCGACCAACATTGTGCCCGGCGGAACGTATTATCTCGCGGTGCAAAACACGAACGCCTTCGCCATAACGAATTACTCGGTGCAGGTGACGTTCGATTTGCTGCCGACTGTGCCAATCACGAATTGGCCGGTTTCCGGCATTACCTTCACAAACATCGGCGGCACGAACGGCATCCTGCTCACATGGTATGCGCCGTCCAATTATCAATTTCAGGTGCAATGGACGACGAGCCTTTCGCCCGCGCCGATTTCGTGGACAACCATTCCCGGTCTATTATTGTCGCCGGTGGCGCTCACGCCGACGAACGGCATTTTTCAATTCTTCGACGACGGCTCGTTGACGGGCGGATTTGGGCCAATCAAGTTTTACCGGCTCATCGCGTATCCGCCGGGCGTGGCGGTTCCGCCGTCATTTGTGGTCAATGGTATTGAAGCGTTGCCGACGGGCGGTTTTCAAATCCAATGGACTGGCTCGACGAATTACAATTACGAAGTTCTGTGGACAACGAATCTGGCATTGCCCACGGCGAGCTGGCAGATATTAACCAATCTCAACAGCCCGCCGTTGACGTTGGGTGTCAGCAACAGTGTGTTCACGCTCGACACCGGCGCGCTGACCACCGGCGCGGCCAGCGCGTTCTTTCAGGTGATTGAACTGCCGTGACGGAGGAAGTGTTTATTTATGAAATGTTCCGTCTGCATCGCGGCGTTGATGTTGGCGGCGAATTGTCTGCGCGCGGAATTGGTGTCCGCCGAAAGAACGCAAATCTTCAATCAGCGGAATTTTCCCGGTAGCTGGACGCTCACGACCAATCAGGACAATACCGTTACCGCGACGGAAAACGCCATTCGGCGGCAGAGCGACGAGGTGTTTCGCCGCGTGTTGACGCTGCGTCAGGTTTCCAGCGGGCAATTGACGGACAAGCAATTGTCCGAAGCGATGACGACGTGGCCGTTGAACGATTTCGCGGTGACGCCGGAATTGTTGAACGAGATGCGCCACGCCGCCGGCGAAACGGACATCCGGAATTTCATCAAACAATATCGTCCGCCGGCCATTCCTTACACCAGCGAAACGGCGGCAAAAAAAACCGGCGCGGAAAAATTTGAATGCGTGGAATTCGCCGAAGACCTCGTGGCGCAGGCTCGGGCCAAAGGCATTCCGGCGGAAATGGTGGGCATTCTGTTCGACGGGCAGGCGACCGGCCACGCCTGCGCCGGTTTCCCGACCACCGGTGGCAAAGTATTGTATTTCGACAGCACGCCGGGCGCGGGACAAATCAGCCGGCGCGCGCGCGAATCATGGGTTGAAATCGGGCAACCTTATCGCGAGGCGGGCGGCGGTGAATTGGCCGGCGCGGGAAAACATCCTGTCGTCCAAATCATGCCGGACATGAATCAATTGGAAAAAATCATCGGCATCAATTCCGCGACGGCGGTGGCGCAGTCTTTGTTGGTGGTGGCGGAGGAAGCGGAAGCGCAAGTGACGGGCGTTGAATACGCGGGAACAAACACGTTGCAGGTTTCGGCGGCGCAACTGGCGAAATGGAACCGGGCGGCGCAGAAAATGGCGGATGACAATGCGATTTCGCAGAAAATTCAAAAGCAATTGGCGGACGACGCCTCGCAAAAAGCGGCGGCCAAGGCGTTGCAACAGGAAGAAAAACTGGCGATGGCGGGCGATACTTTCGGCCTGTTGCGCATGGGCGAACGTTATTTAAGCGGCGACGGCGTAGCGAAGGATTCAGCCAAAGCGCGGATATATCTGCAGCGCGCTGCTGACGCCGGCAGCCCGACGGCGGCGGAAGATTTGCAGCGGCTGGCTCAGGCGATGGCGGAATAATTTTAATGGCTCGTCAATTCATCGGCATTCATTCCGAAATTTTCTCTTAACGGCGTCTCTTTTTTTGCTTTCACGGAACTTTTACAGTAATCTTGCCGGTTCGGTTTAACGAAAAATTTTGTATCTGTGAGCAAGGAATTCATCCGCATCGGCGGCGCGCGCGAGCACAACTTAAAAAACCTCACGCTGCAAATCCCGCGCGACAAATTGGTCGTCGTCACCGGCTTGAGCGGCAGCGGCAAGTCGTCGCTGGCGTTCGACACGATATACGCCGAAGGCCAGCGCAAATATGTCGAGAGCCTTTCCGCCTACGCGCGCCAGTTCCTCGATCAGATGCAAAAGCCGGACGTGGATTACATCGAAGGCCTGTCGCCCGCGATTGCGATTGAGCAACGCAGTTCCGGTTCCAGCCCGCGCTCCATCATCGCCACCACGACGGAAATTTACGACCATCTGCGTCTGCTCTACGCGCACATCGGTCAAGCGCATTGTCCCGACACCGGCGTGCCGATTTCCACGCAAAGCACGAGCGACATCGTGGACAAAATTCTCGCGCTGCCGCCGAAAACGAAAGTCATGCTGCTCGCGCCCGTCGTGCGCCGGCAAAAAGGCGAATTTCGCGACGTGTTTGAACGGCTCGCGCGCGAAGGATTTGTCCGCGCCCGCGTGGACGGCGAATTGATTGAACTCGGCGAAAACGTCGCGCGCGCCAAACTGGACAAAAAGAAATTCCACAACATCGAAGCCGTCGTTGACCGGCTGGTGATTGACGACAAAATCCGCGTGCGCCTGACGGATTCCGTCGAAACCGCGCTGCGCTGGGGTGAAGGCGTGATGTTCACGTTACATCAGTTGCCGGAAGAAAATTCAAAACCCCTCACCCGGCCTTCGGCCACCCTCTCCCCGCCCAGCGGGGAGAGGGACGGGGTGAGGGGTGCTCAATCGGATTCTTGGATTGAAACCCTGCACTCCAACAAAATGTGTTCGCCCGCGACCGGCAAAAGTTTTGACCCGCCGACGCCGAAACATTTTTCGTTCAACGCGCCCGCCGGAGCGTGTCCGGTTTGTCACGGCCTCGGACAAAAAATGGTTTTCGACGAACATTTTGTCGTGCCAAATCCCGACGAGCCGCTCGAAAGTGCAATTCAACCGTGGCGGCGCGCGGGCAAGCGGATGAACATTTATTACAAAGCGTTGTTGCGTTCCGTCGCCGCGCATTTTGACATTGATTTGCAAACGCCGTGGCGTGATTTGCCGGAAGATTTCAAAAATGTTTTGCTCAACGGCACGGGCGAGGAAAATGTGGAATTCAAATTTTGGCGCGCGGGCAAAGTCAACACGATTGACCGCCCATTCGAGGGCGTGCTGCCGAATCTGGAGCGGCACGCGACGGAAAGCGAAAGCGAATTCATCCGCAATCGGCTCAAGCAATACATGAGTCCGCAACTGTGCGACGCGTGCAACGGTAAGCGGTTGAAGCCGGAAATTTTGGCGGTCACTTTGGGCGGCGACGAGTTTTCATCGCAATTCAAAAATAAAAAAACGAAAATCAAAATTCCCGGTTTGTCCATCATGGACGTTTGTGATTTGTCGGTGGAAAAAGCGGACGAATTTTTTGCCAATCTCAAACTCACGGAATTTCAACAAAAAATCGCCGCCGAAATCATCAAAGAAATTCGCGCGCGACTCGGATTTTTGAAAAACGTCGGTCTCGGTTATCTCACACTCGACCGTGAAAGCGGAACGTTGAGCGGCGGTGAAGCGCAACGAATTCGTCTCGCCACCCAAATCGGCGCGGCGCTCGTCGGCGTGCTTTACGTTTTGGACGAGCCGAGCATCGGTTTGCATCAACGCGACAATGACCGCCTGCTCGCCACGCTGAAAGGCTTGCGCGATTTGGGTAACACGGTTTTGGTCGTGGAGCACGA
Source organism: Verrucomicrobiia bacterium (assembly GCA_035545995.1). Lineage (GTDB taxonomy): Bacteria > Verrucomicrobiota > Verrucomicrobiia > Limisphaerales > UBA11358 > UBA11358. Next base: position 9,892 of record DASZXH010000063.1, on the reverse strand, counting down.
CGCGGACACGATTCGCGCGGCGGATTACGTTTTGGATTTGGGGCCGGGCGCGGGCGTTCACGGCGGCGAATTGGTTGCGGCGGGCGCGTTGCCGGAAATTCTCGCGAGTAAAAATTCGCTCACGGCAAAATATCTGACGGGCGAATTGAACATTGCCGTTCCCAAAAAGCGCAATGCGCCGAGCGAGGAAAAAGGCTGGCTGGAAGTGCTCGGCTGCCGTGAAAATAATTTGCAGAACATTGACGTGCGGATTCCGCTCGGCACATTGACGTGCGTCACCGGCGTGAGCGGTTCGGGCAAAAGCACGCTGGTCAACGACATTTTGCAGCGCGCGCTGTTCCGTAAATTTTACGGCTCGAAGGAAATTCCCGGCGCGCATCGTGCGCTCAAAGGTTTTGAGTCGCTCGACAAAGTCATCGTGATTGACCAGACGCCGATTGGCCGGACGCCGCGCAGCAATCCGGCGACTTACACGGGCATGTTCAATCACATCCGCGATTTGTTCGCGAAATTGCCCGCCGCGAAAGTGCGCGGCTACGAGCCGGGGCGATTCAGTTTCAACGTCAAAGGCGGGCGTTGCGAAAAATGCGAAGGCGACGGCGTGTTAAAAATCGAAATGAATTTTTTACCCGCCGTTTATGTGACGTGCGAAGCGTGCGGCGGAAAACGCTACAATCGCGAGACGCTCGAAATCGCTTACAAAGGCAAAAATATCGCGGACGTTTTGGACCTGACGGTGGACGAAGGCGTGGATTTTTTTCGCGCCGTGCCGAAAATTTACGACCCGCTGGCGACGCTGGCGGAAGTCGGTCTCGGTTACATCCGGCTCGGCCAACAGGCGACGACGTTGAGCGGTGGCGAAGCGCAGCGCGTCAAATTGGCGACGGAACTGGCGCGCAAAGCGACCGGGCGCACGCTTTACATTTTGGATGAGCCGACGACGGGTTTGCATTTTCACGACGTGGCGAAATTGCTCGAAGTGCTGTTCAAATTGCGCGACACGGGCAACACGCTCGTCATCATCGAACACAATTTAGATGTGATTAAAACGGCGGATTGGCTGATTGATTTGGGGCCGGAAGGCGGCAGCGGCGGCGGCAAAATCATCGCCGAAGGTCCGCCGGAAAAAGTGATTCACGTTCCCGCCAGTTACACAGGGCATTATTTGAAAAGTGTTTTGAGTTAAGATTTGGCCGGGCGGAAAAGATTGACTTGGTGTTTGAGAGGCGCAAAATCGCGTTCATGAAAACCCTCTCGATCATTCTAACCGCCATCGTTCTCGCCTTTGCCGTTTCAACGCACGCCGCGCCGCCGACGGATGCGTCCATTGAACAATTATTGGAATTGACTCAAACCGGCAAAATGATGGACGCCGCGTTCAATCAAATGGATGGCTTCATGAAAGCGAACATGAAGCAGATCACCAAAGGCGAAACGTTGACGGCGGATCAGCAGGCGATCATGGAAAAACAGCAGGCCAAAACACTTGCGATCATCAAGGACGAATTGAGTTGGGATAAGATGAAGGATTCGTTTGTGCAGGTTTATCGCGACACGTTTTCGCAGGAGGAAATTGACGGTTTGATCGCCTTCTACAAATCGCCGACTGGAAGGGCGTTCGTGGCCAAACAGCCGGAGTTGATGAAAAACACCATGACCATGTTGCAACAACACATGACGCCGATGATGGAAAAGATCAAGGAAATGACGGTGGAAACGGCGCAGGAAATCAAAGCGGCAAAACCGGCGAATTGATTTGCAGTTTATTTCCGGTTTTGTCACTGCGCCGGGTCGTTCAAATTCCCGCAAGCTACACGGAATATTATTTGAAAGAAAGGATTCAGCCAAGCTGGCGTTGAAAAGCCGGCGTCGGCGAAAAATCCCTAAAACTCCTGCCGGGCGTTTCCGGTTTCGCGGCGGCGGCTTTCGCTTTGGCGCGTTTGCACACGCCGCCGTTCAAACTGATGCTTAATCCCAGCCAGCCGCAGAAATAAGCCATATCGCTTTGCAAGCCTCCGAAAACGAACAGGAAGAAAATCACACGCGCCACAAAGACCGCCAGCAAAAAGGTGTTTATCAATTTCAAAGCTGGATCGCCGTAGCGATAGTTGCGATAAAGCACCCAAATGCCGGCGGCGATGAACCAGACAAACGCGATGACGCCCCAAATGCCAAAAGGAAGGATGACGGACAGCGGGCCGTTGTGAAAATCGTCCGACAAAGCCAGAGACTGATCTTCGGCAAAACCGCCGCGGACGGAGGCGTCCCAGCCCATGACGAAATTGTAGTCCTGTGGCGAAATGACGTAACCCTTGCCCAGCCATAAATACTGAGGAACCTGCGGCAAAAGGCCATCCCACATCTTGAGCCGCCAATCCAAACTGTCTTGAGCGTCCGCCTTTGCCGCCTGACTGACATTCAAGGGCAGAAATGAAATCGCGCGTTGAAACGTGTAGGGCAATCGCGATGCCAGCGGAACGATGGCGACCGCGCCCGCCAGCAAAATGAATGTGAAAACGGGCAGCAACTTTGTCCGGTGCATACCTTCCAAAAAGAATTGAAGGATGAAAATCAGCGCCAGAAAAACCAGATGCCCGCGAAATCCTCCAAAAAGACCATAAAGGGACGCCAGAATCAAAAAGACCCAGCGCCACGGTTTGCCGGACAAAAAAATTCCGCGAATTCCATATCGGGCCAGCATGAATGAAACCAGCGCCAAAGACACAAACACGGTTCCGGTGAAGCGTGTGGCGTCTGTCTCCAAAGAATTGGTCGTGAAAAATCCGATATTGGGCGGAAAGAGATAAAAAACCGGATACAGCGAAGACGGCGCGAAGGAGATCAAGTCTCCGATGAACGATGAGACCCCCGCGAGAAAGAACAGGCCGACGTATAATTTCCGGCGGTCGGGCGGAATCGGCCTTGCAGACAGGGCAAAATATCCCACAACGGCCCCCAGCAATTGGACGTATTTTTTCCCACCATAAACGTCATTCCCAAACACCCGCAATCCCAGTCCGGTAAATTTGGCGGTTACCAGCACCACCGCGACAAGGCACAACAACGGCCACGTGACTTGCGGCACATTGAGCAGGCGGACATTTTTATCCAGCGCCCGCTGTAAAATGGAGAAAACCAGGCTGACGCCCGCCAGAGCCATCCAAAAGGGAGGCTGTCCCGGCAGGAAAAAAAGGACGCCGGCAAAATTCCAGGCGAACAAAAGCAAGGGATGATGCCATTTCAGCAGGATGGGAAAGGCGAGGACGAACGCCAGCAACGCGAAAAATCCCAGCGTGGAATAATCCAGCGGGCCGGCCAGTAAATAACCAAAAATCAACGCCAGCGGAACACAGATGGCGTAGATCGCCAAAGTTCTTAAAGCGGCGTTGTGCATGCAAACAGACGAAGTGACAACTTCAGCCTATTTAATGCCAATCACCCGGATTTGGCAACGAGTTTTATTCTTGTGCAACCGCCCCGCGCTTTTAACATCCGACCGCAAAACGGCTGATGAAAATCCTGATCCATTGCAACCTGCCCTTCAGCTTCACTCACGGCGGACTGCAAACCCAAATCGAGCAGACCAAGCTGGCGCTGGAAAAAATCGGCGTCGCAGCGGAGTGGTTGCGCTGGTGGGATGAAAAACAAACGGGTGACGTGCTCCATTTTTTTGGCCGGATGCCCGCCGTTCAAATCGAAATGGTCCGGCAAAAAGGTATGAAAGTCGTCATGGCGGAATTGCTCACCGCGCAAGGTTCGCGTTCGCCGTCGCAATTATGGCTGCAAAAAAATCTGAACAAAGCCGTGACGAAATTCGCGCCGTCCTATTTCTCCGCCGCGTTCAACTGGAAATCCTATCAATGGGCGGACGCCTGCATCGCGCTAACGGCGTGGGAAGCGCGCCTCATGAATTATCTGTTCAACGCGCCCCAAGAGCGCATCCACGTCGTCCCCAATGGAGTCGAGGAAGTTTTTTTTGAGCCGGTTGAATCCGTTCGTGGGAAATGGCTCGTCTGCGCCGCCACCATCACGGAACGCAAACGGGTTCTGGAACTGGCGCGGGCGGCGGTTTTGGCCCAAACCCCCGTCTGGATCATCGGCCATCCTTACGCCGATGCTGATCCTTATGGGCAACAATTCTGCTGCTTTGCAAAAGAAAATCCGGTGTTTGTCCGCTATGAAGGCTCAATCAGCGACCGGAAACAATTGGCAAAGATTTATCGTGAAGCGCGCGGGTTTGTTTTATTGAGCACGATGGAGAGTTTGAGCCTGTCCGCGCTGGAAGCCGCCGCCTGCGGTTGCCCGCTGCTGTTGAGTGATTTGCCGTGGGCGCGTGAAACATTTGGCAAACAAGCAAATTACTGTCCTGTCGCCGCGCCGGAACATACGGCTGAAGTTCTGAAAAAATTCTATGCCGCCGCGCCGTCCCTCAAGCCTTCGCAAAAACCGCTGACTTGGATTGAGGTGGCTCAACAGCTTAAGACGATTTATGAACGCGTGTTAAGCACCTCACGATAGATTTCCAGATGCCGCTGCGCGACGGATTTCGGGTGGTAATGTTGCACAAATTCCAGCGGCGGACTTGCCGGACGCGGCAATCGGTCTCCACCCGAAACCAGCCATTGGCGGATGGATTTTTTCAATCCATCCCAATCATTCAAATCGAAAATCTGTGCGCGTTCCACTCCTCTGGCCATGTCGCGAACCGCGCCGACGTCCGACGCAAATAAATAAAGTCCCCGCGCAATCGCTTCGCCAAAAGTGAGGCCAAAAGATTCTTCACTCGAAAAATGAATCATGGCTGAAGCCCGGTCATATAATTGGCAGAATGCCTCATCATCCAATCTTGTGATATGCTCAAACCCGCCATGCGTTCGGTTTGCCTGTTCTAACGTTGCCAGAAATTCGACGGCGTAGGCGGAACCGGCGGGGGCAACGCCAATAAACAAGGTGTCAAATTGCAGTCCTTCCGCCCGAAGTGATTCCAGCATGGGCAACAATTTGTGTTGACGCTTTCTTTCACTAATGACCCCCACGTTGACGAGCAAAGGTTTTGTTCCAGTCGGTTGGCCGGTTCTTGGATAATCAAAAAACATTTTTTGAATGGCATTGGGAACCAGCCAGGTGGAAACTCCATAATCCCTGACCAGTTTTTCCACGTAATCAGAAATGCAGATGACGCCCTGTGTTTGTGCTAAAGTGAAATCTTCCAACTTGCCGGCGAGCCAACTGAAAGTGCCGACGCGCGCATGGAAAAGACGCGCCAATTCAGCCATCTTTCCATGAACGGTGACAATGTTCGGAAAACGGGAAAACACGGCGCTGATGGCGCAATCCCGTTCCGTGCCCTGACCGTGAACGATGTCCGGCTGGATTTCCTTCAATTTTTTGCGGACGGCGCGGATACAGCCTTGATATCCTGTCCGCATCCAGCCGATTTTGGGAACGTGCAAACTGTGAAACCAAATATTATCTGCCAGTTTCTCTGGTGAATTTGCCGGTCGTTGCAAGCAAGATACAACATGAACTTTAATTTCCGGCAATAGGATAAATCCTTGCAGCAAGGCTTCTGGGGCAGCGCCAAAATAAGGTTTCGGATTGGCATAGTCCCCAAAATGCTCTCGGCTGTCAGTTGTTAGAATAGCAATTTTCATTTAACTGACTTTTTGGAAGACTCGATTATGTCCCACATGTAAAATTTCATGGAACTGTTGCCGATTGATTTCTTGCGCCAACCGCGATGGTCCCGGATGACCACCAGAGGCAAACAGTGGCGGGCAATAAGCTGTCACGAGTGCCGCATCATCCAGCACAATAATTCCACCTTTTTGCAAGTTTTGTGAGCAGATGTTCCAGTCTTGTCTGGCGATTTCATAATCGTGATTTCCATCAATATAAATTACCGACCATGAACGTGATGCAATCAATTCCCGCGCCAATACGTCAGTCGAATACGCTTTCAACAACGTCGGAGCGGGCAAAGAGAAGTGAGCAAAATTTTTTAATGTATTGTCATAATAATTAACACTTGCTCGATAACGAGAAACAGTGTCTCCCGCTGATGAAAAAGGTGAAATGCCTTGAACAAAACAATTCAAACCAAATTGACGAGCTAACATAGCGGCCAAGCTCAATGTCTGTCCCCGGAACACGCCAATTTCAAGAAAGTTAATCGGGCGAAATTCCCGGAATAAAATAAACCACATGACATGAAAAGCGTCTTCGCCAAACCCCCGCCGTTGCCGCTTGAAATAATGACGATGCGCTATGAGTTCACTTGGAAGACATTTGTCAAAGTAGTGACAACAGCGAATGTAAAATGCAGTTGGGTCTTGCAGGCTCTCACTCCATTGGTCGCGTGTGATTTCATTTACAACGCCACGATATTGCTGACGTAATTGTCGCCGTGCATGATCAATTTTGAAAGCGTGTATCCTACCTTGCAAAAAGCGGACGATCTTCATTCACCAGAAAATTAACGTAGTGAGGGCAAAATTTGAAGGATTAACATTTAAGTCATAAAAATCATCCGGCTTTACCCTGTCTTACATCTTTCTAGGATTAAGCCTTGGTTGCCCCAATTGACGGATAGTGTATCCGTGAAGTCTTGCAGTAGAAGAAGCGTCATCATAACATAATGAAACGATTGAAAGACCGGCCAAATGTATTATGAGTTCTTCAGAACAGTTGCGCACATATAATTACCCGACAACAACTCCGAAAGGTGTTTTGAGAAAAACAGCAACGCCAATTGTGAACTGGTTGTTGCTTTGGCGCGGTTTGAAGTTTCCGCCTTATTTCAGCCTGCGTGATAAACTGTCCTATTTGACAAAAGAGGCGGAGCCGGACATCCAACATCTTTGCGCGCAACTTTTGAAACCGGGAATGACGGTGATGGATGTCGGAGCAAACGTGGGCTTGCTCACGCGTCAATTTTGCCGATTGGCCGGCAAAAGCGGGCGGGTCTATTCTTTCGAACCTGACCCTTTAACCTTTCAATTTCTTGAATTCAACACGCGCTCCTTTGCCAACAAGGAGCTGACCCAATGCGCGGTCTCGGACAATCAAGAACCCGCGTTGTTGCACCTCAATTCCACGAGTGGTACCGGCAACAGTCTGCTGAACAAAACCCAGTCCACGGAGTCCATCTCTGTTCCCTGCGTCAGTCTGGATGAATTTTTGAAACAGCGTGGCAATCCCAACGTGGATGTCATCAAGATTGACGTGGAAGGGGCCGAACTGGGCGTGTTGCGCGGGATGCGGCAGACCATCGTGCGTCTGCCCGATTTGAAATTGGTCGTCGAATACTGTCCGAAAAATCTAAAGGGGGCGGGCGTCACGCCACGCGTCATCTATGATGAACTGATTTCACAACGGTTCCGGCTGCAAGTCATCCAATTTGACGGCGGCTTAACGGCGATTGACCGGTTTGAATCTCTGGAAAGTCATTTGAATCCAGCGGGCTATCTTAACCTGTTTTGCGTCCGGTGAAACAAACAGGATGGCCGCCGCTTCAAACAGCCCTCGACGCTCATGCTTGACCGATGCTTTGCCCTGGCATCAAACTGCGCCCGCTGAATGATTATCCGTTGGCCAGTTCCCAATCCCGGCGCGCTTTACCACCGGTTGCGCCATTCCGCCGTCGTCTGGTCGTGGATTTTCCATGCCGTTCGTTTAATGTCCGGTGTTTTACTTTTGCCGCTGGTATTGCATGAGTTGTCGCGGGCGGATTTGGGGATGTATTATGTTTTGCTGAGTCTAACGGCGCTGGCTCCCATTATGGATTTCGGATTCGGGCCGACGGTCGGGCGCTTCATCGGTTACGCCATGGGCGGGGCCAAAACCTTGCAGGCGCAGGGCGTGCATAAATCAGCAGAAGTTATGGCGTCGCCCAATTATACTTTGCTTTGGCAATTGTTACTGACTACCCGCACATTGTATCGCTACATTGCCATCGGGGTTTTCGTCATCATGGGAATCTGGGGTACCTATGTGGTGGAGTTGAAGATTGATGAGACGTCTTCCGCATTCATCACGCGACTGGCGTGGGGAATCACGCTGGCGGCCACGGTGTTCGATATTTACTGGAACTGGTGGTACACCTTTCTCGTCGGCATGAACGAGGTCCGGAGCACCGCCCGCATCGGATTGCTGGCTGTGTTGACCAGATTGCTGGTGACCGGTGTCTTATTGTTGAGCGGCGTGGGGCTTCCCAGCATCCCCATCGGCAATCTGATCGGCAGCGCGATCTGGCGGAGTCTGGCGCGAGTGAAATGTATGGCCTTATTGAAAGGCAAATCCCGTCCTGAAACAGTTGACGTCAGGGAAACTCTCCGGGTTTTGTGGCCGAACAGTTGGCGGCTGGGCGTCCAGTTCATGAGCGGTTACCTGACAGTCAACGCCAATACCGCCATTTGCCTCGCCGCTTTCGGCCTCATAGCCAACGCCAAATACGGATTGTCGGTGCAACTGATGAATATCGCCGCTGACCTAGCCGCCGTGTGGACGAGCACGCGCTGGCCGCTCATCGCTCAATATCAGTCTCGCCATGAATATCTCCCGATTCAGCGAGTTCTTTGGCCGCGCTTCTGGCTACAAAATATCACGTTTCTGATGCTGGCCAGCGGAATCATTTTTTGCGGCCCCACCTTCCTGCGATGGTGGGTAAATAACAAAGAATTGCTGCCCGTGCTGTGGCTTTTAACTTTGACATTATACGCCTTTTTGAACATGCAATTCACAATGTGGGGCACTTTGATCGCCAGTGGCAACCGACTACCATTGCTCTGGCCTACCGTGGCGACCAATGTTTTAAGTCTGGGGTTGTCGCTGGCGCTGGTTCACTTCACGACGTTGGGATTGGGCGCGCTGGTTTTGGGGCCGTTGCTGGCCGGCCTCGTTTTCAATTACTGGTATTGGCCGCCATTCGCGGCAAGAGGAATCGGCACGAGCCTGTTCCGTTTCATTTTCTTCGGCCCGGCAGGCCGGAACGAAACCCACACTTAAACTTTTCTTTTTGCGCCGGCTTTTCTACGCTGCGGCCATGCCAAGTTTCGACATTGTTTCGCAGGTCAACTCGATGGAAATCGAAAATGCCGTCAATCAGGCCAAAAAAGAACTGGCCAACCGCTTTGACTTCAAGGGTAGCAAAGCCGAAATTGTTTTGGAGAAAACGGAAATCAAATTAAGCGCCGAGGACGATTTCAAAGTCCGCACGCTCAACGAAATGGTTGTCGGCAAACTCGCCAAACGCGGCATCAGTTTGAAGAGCGTCGAGCAAAAAGAGCCGGACATTTCGCCGCTCGGCCACGCGCGGCAGGTCATCAAAATCAAAAACGGGATTGAAGCGAGTGTCGCCAAACAAATCACCGGCTTCATCCGCGACGGCAAGTTCAAGGTGACGACGCAAATTCAGGGTGACGAAGTGCGCGTGCAGGGCAAAAGCCGCGACGAATTGCAAGCCGTCATCGCCGCCGTGCGCGCGAAAGATTTTCCCGTCGCCGTGCAGTTTGTGAATTTCCGCGACTAAACTTCCACCACCTGCTTGTATTGTGGCGCGAAGACTTGCGCTTTCGGTTTCATCCCGCGCAAGGTTTCCACGTGCGCGAGGCATTGCGTTTCTTCGCCATGGATGCAGACGATTTTTTTGATGTCGCCGGTAAGTTTCTGGACGTAAGCCTTCAATTCATTCTTGTCCGCGTGGCCGGAATAGGTGTCGAGCGAAACGACTTTCGCGCGCACGTTGAACGGTTCGCCGAAAATGTTCACGGGCGATTGGTGCGCGGCGAGTTGCGCGCCGAGCGTGCCTTCGGCGCAATAGCCGATGAGCAGCACCAGATTTTTCGCGTCGCCGACGTTGTTCGCCAGATGATGCCGGACGCGTCCGGCTTCG
>DASZXH010000062.1:0-19590 GCA_035545995.1 Verrucomicrobiia bacterium | reverse complement strand
ATCTCAACTCGCCGCCGCAATTGCTGAAAAAGCTGAAATTTCCAAGAAGCAGGCGACGGAAATTCTCGAGCACATCGCTTCGCTCGCTTACAAACACGCCAAAGATACTTTCACCCTGCCCGGTATCGGCAAGCTCGTTCTGAAAGACCGCGCTGCCCGCACCGGTCGCAATCCGAAAACTGGAGAAACCATCCAGATTCCGGCCAAGCGCGTCGTGAAATTCCGCGTCGCCAAAGCTGCGAAAGAAGCCATCCTCGGCAAAAAGTAATTTTACCGTTCTCAATCGGGCGCTTCGATTGTCGGAGCGCCTTTTTTATTTTTCATCTGCGAAAATCTGCGTAATCTGCGGAAATAAAATGAAACCTCGCGTCCGATTCGCTCCCTCACCCACCGGTTATTTGCACATCGGCGGCGCGCGCACCGCGCTATTCAACTGGCTTTACGCCCGTCACACCGGCGGCACGTTCGTTCTCCGCATCGAAGACACCGATGCCGCGCGCAATTCGCAGGAAGCCGTCGAAGTCATTTTGAACGGCCTGCGTTGGCTCGGTCTCGATTGGGACGAAGGCCCGCTCACGCCCGACGCGACCGGCGCAAGTAAAGGCGATTTCGGCCCGTATTTTCAATCGCAACGCAAAGAAAATTATCAACGCCGCGTCGAAGCGCTGTTATCGCGCGGCCTCGCCTACGAACACGAAGGCGCAATCAAATTCAAAATGCAGCGCGAACCGATTACCATTCACGATTTGGTCGTCGGCGATGTCGTCCGCAAATTGACCGACCGCGAGGAAGTTGACCCCGATTTCGTTATTCTGCGTTCGGACGGACAGCCTGTGTTTCATCTCGTCAATGTCATTGACGATTTAGAAATGGACATCACGCACGTCATCCGCGGCGAAGACCATTTGAGCAACACCGCCAAGCACATCGCACTTTTCAATGCCTTTGGCGTCAAGCCACCGCACTACGCGCACATCCCGCTCATCCTGAATTCCGACGGCAGCAAAATGAGCAAACGCGATAAAGGCGCGTCTTTGACGCATTACATGAACGAAGGGTTTTTGCCCGAAGCCGTCGTGAATTATCTTTGCCTGCTCGGCTGGTCGCCCAAAGACAATCGCGAAAAATTGTCGCTTGCCGAAACCATTGAACGCTTCGACCTGCCGCAAATTCTCCGGCACAACGCGCGCTTCGATTACGAAAAACTGCTGTGGCTGCAAGGTGAATACGCCCGCGAAATTTCCGACGACCGCTTTTACGAACTCGCCGTTCACGCTTTTGCCAAAGCCGGAATGGACACGAACAAATTCCCCCTGCCCTACGTCAAAGCCGCGCTCGACACCTGCAAAGGCAAATTCAAAACCTTCAGCGAATTGCCCGCCTATGCCGGATTTTATTTCCGCGACGAAATCGTTTACGACGCCGAAGCCGCAAAAAAAGATTTTGTTCCCGAAAACAAACCGCGCCTGCAAAAACTTCGCGACACCTTTGCCAAACTCGATTCTTTCGCCGCCGCAAATTTGGAAACCGCGCTCAAATCCACCGCCAAAGAACTCGGCGTAAAAGTTGGCGTCTTGGTTCACCCGACACGCCTCACCCTGACCGGCAACACCGCCGGACCGAGTCTGTATCATTTACTCGAAGTTTTGGGCAAAGAAAAATCACTGGCGAGAATTGAGCGGGCGATTGATAATTTTGGTCGCGTATGAAGAACGCAAATCCAATTACAATTGAATACGTTCAGAGTTTTTTCGATTTAGCAAAAACTGAATTTGCATTTCTGGCTGAACGAGGCTTCGTTTTGCTCGAACAAAAGCGCGCGACGGGAATTTCATTCAAAGATGGATTTCATTTTCTTTATTCCAAACCTCCAGTCGAGATTGTTGTGGATTATTACGACATGGAATTGATACCCATGTTTTGCCGAGACAAAGACAAAGTTAGCTATCATTTCATTGACCGATATTTATTTTCAAATGTAAGTGGATACGCTGGTTGTATGTTTCCGTTAAATAAACTTGCAGAGCCAATTCAAAAGATCGCACACGACATTAAAAACAATTACAGCCTTATTTTATCTGGCGACGATGCGATTTGGAAAAAGATTATCGCTTTGGTCAATGCGCCGCAGGAAAAACGTGTGTTGCCGTAATTCCTCCGTGTTCAATCCGTGGCTAAAAATCTTTCGCGCGACATTTGCAAAAAACAATTCGCGTCAGAAAAAGTTTTCACTTAATTTCACGGAAAATGAAAACCACCTTGAGCATTCTTTTAATTGCCGCTGCGATTTGTTTTCGCGCCGAGGCACAAACTAATTCCGTCGTTACAAATGGCACTCAAACCGTGGAAACGCTCGTTTGCATCCGGCATGGAGAAAAACCGCACGGTGGATTGGGACAATTGAGTTGCCGTGGATTGAACCGTTCGCTGGCGTTGCCGAATGTGCTGTTGAAAAAATACGGCACGCCAGAATTCATTTTCGCGCCCAACCCGACGCAAAAGGTGGACGGCAACAAATACTATTACGTCCGTCCGCTGGCGACCATCGAGCCGACAGCCATCCGTTGCAAGTTGCCGGTCAACACCGAATACGGCGATGAAGAAATCAAAGGTCTCGAAAAAGAATTAGGCAAACCGAAATATGAAAACGCCGTGATTTTCATTGCGTGGGAACATGGGTTTCTCGACCAGCTCGCCAAAAATCTTGTTAAACATAATGGCGGCGACGCAGCGCAGGTTCCGGGCTGGCCGGAAGAGGATTACGACACCATTTTTCTGATTAAAATCATCCATTCAGGAAATGAAAAGTCGGTCACGTTCACAATTGACCATGAAGGATTGAACAATTTGAGCGACCAATGTCCGTAAAAGTTTGACGCAAATCGCGCGAATTTTACAAAATGAATTCGCGTTCATTTGTGGAACACGCATCCAAAATTTTCGTCGGGCGAGTCGCGCTTTTTCTCGCCCGCACCTGACACAACCGCTAAAGTTGCCACTTAATCATGTCCCAGAAATCGCGGACTCAAGAACAATCCAAAGATAATTCCGGTGAAAAAATCGCGGCGGGATTTCATTGGTTGTTTGCGTTTTTGTTCGTCGTGGCATTTGCCATTTCGGTGGTATCGTTCTTTGCGCCGTTGAATTTTCTCAGCGGCTCCGGTTGGCTGGAAGCGACGCTGTTGATTTTGACGACCTTGATTACCCTCACTTCAGCGGCACAGCAATTGCCGATGCAAAACGTTTTGTTGGCGGCGGTTGTCATCGCGCTCATCGGCAGCGCAACGCACGCGCTGAATACCATCATGGAAATCCCGTTTGGCCCGCTCACTTTCACGGACAAGACGGGACCGGAAATTTTCAAGACGTTGCCGTGGGCGATTCCTTTGCTCTGGGTTGTCGTCGTCCTGAATTCGCGCAGCGTGGCGCGGCTGATTTTGCGTCCGTGGCGCAAAACTAAAATCTACGGTTTTTGGGTGATAGGTTTGACAGCGGCGCTGGTGCTGTTGTTTGATTTCGCGCTCGAACCGTTCGCGGCGCGCGTGAAACATTATTGGATTTGGACGACAACGAAACTGCCGGTGGCGTGGTATGGCGCGCCGGTCTTGAATTTTTTTGTCTGGGGACTGCTGACGTTGTTGATTCTGGCGTTCGTCACACCGGCACTGATCAAACGAAAACCGAGCCGGAAGAAATTACCGTATTTTTATCCGTTGGGCATCTGGCTGTGCGCGATTGCTTATTTTGCGGCAGGTTGTGCGGCTCACGGATTCTGGCCGGCGGTCGGCGTTGACGCCAGCGTCGCCGTGGTCACGACGGTTTTTGCGGTTCGCGGCGCAACATGGTAGTTGCGCCTTCCAGCTCTGCGTGCCTGGTGATTTTCAGACGCGCTACGCGCAATCCATCCATTTCTTCGACGCGCAGTTCGCAATTCCCAAACATGAACGCGTCGCCGGTTTTCGGAAAACCGCCGAGTTTTTGCGTCACCCAGCCGTTGGCGGTCGTGATGGCTTCGTCGTGCGGAACTTCGCCGGTGATTTTTTCCAGTTCGTGCAACGGCAATGTGCCCGCAGCTTCCCAGATATTTTCATTGAGGCGGACAAGTTCGGATTTTTCCGAATCAAATTCGTCCTGAATCTGCCCGACGAGCGCTTCGAGCACATTTTCGAGCGTGATGATGCCGACCGTGCCGCCGTATTCGTCCACGACGACGGCAAAGTGTGATTTGCGTTCGAGAAACAATTGCAACAATTTTTCCAACCGCGCGGTTTCGGGAACGTAAATCAATTTTTTGGCGGCGGGCAATAAATCCGCCGCCGTGCGCGCCTGTTCGCGCAGCGCGTAAAGGTCTTTGATGTGGAGGACGCCGCGCGTTTTGTCCAAATCGCCGCCGTCGCAAATCGGGAAGCGTGAGTAGCGCGTTTTTTCGGCGAGCGCGATGCAATCGGCGATGGTCGCTTCCGTGTCAAGCGCGGTGATTTCATGGCGCGGGCGCATGACTTCGCGTGCGACGCGATGACGCAAATCCAACGCGTTCAACACCAGATTGCGCCGCTGCGACGTGCTTTGCGCCGACGCGAGCACGAGACGCAATTCCTCCTCCGAATGACCCGCCTTGGTTTCCGCGTCCGAGTCAATTCCAAACCGGCGCAACAACCAGCGCGCCGAAAAATTCAGCAGCCGGTTGAACGGATAAAGTGCCAGATAAAACCATTGCAACGGATACGCCGACCACAATGCCACCGGCAACGGTTTTTGAATCGTCAACCATTTGGGCGCCAGTTCGCCAATCACGATGCTCAAAAACGTCAACACCGTGAAGCCGACGGCGAAGGAAATGGAGCGTAACAGCGTCGCGGACTCGATGCCGAGCAGATGAAACAATGGCGTGAACAGCGACGCGAAAATCGGCTCGCCAATCCAGCCCAATCCGAGGCTGGCCATTGTGATGCCCAATTGCGTCGCGCTCAAATAGGAATTGAGATTGCGAACGATGTGCCGCGTCATTTTTGCGCCGCGTTGTTTCCGCAAAACCAATGCGTCCAATTGCGTTTCGCGGACGCGGACCAGCGCGAATTCCGCGGCGACAAAAAAGCCGTTCAACAGCACGAGCGCGAACACGCCCAGCACTTTGAACGCAATCAAGATGGCTTCGGCCCAATTCATTTCACAATTTCACTTCACCGAACATGACTTTCAAAATGTCTTCCAGCGTCACGATGCCGATTTCGTGACCGTCGCGCGCCAGCACCACGGCCAAGCGTTCGCCCGCGCGCTGCATCCGGCGCAACGCGACTTCCAAACGTGTGTCCTCGCCCAAAAACAACGCCGGCGTCAAATGCGCCGAAACCGGACTCTGCAAATCTAAATCGTCGCGGAACAGCAACGGGCCGAGCAATAAAAGACCGGCGATGCGCCTGCGACCATCGCGGGTTTCCCAGACCGGCAGGCGCGAGAATTTTTTTTCGCGCGCGAGCCGCAACGCTTCCGCCAGCGGTGTTCGCGTCTCGACCGCGACGACCTGCGCCAGCGGCGCGGCGATTTGCCCGACGGTGAAATTTTGCAAATCCAGCACGCGGTTGATCATCGCGCGCTCGTCGCCGGTGAGCGATTGCGCGGATTCCTGCATCACCGCGCGCATTTCCTCGCGATTGCCGAAAAGCTTTCCCGTGAAAGCGTGTCCACCCGTCCAGCGCAGCATCGTTCGGGAAAAATCCTCGACGATCAACACGAGCGGACTCAAAAAAACGTTGACCACCCGGAAAACGCGCGCCATCGAAAGGCATAACGGATTGGGAAATGCGCGGAACAACATTTTCGGCAGCAAATCGAAAAAGGTGTAAAACAAAAACACGACTGCGGCAAAAATGGTGATTTCTAGTGCGCGCTGCCCCAAAAACCATTCATGGATTTTGGCGAGCGCGAAACCGAGCACCAAAAAATTCGCCAGCGTGTTGCCGACGAGAATCGTCCATAAAAATTTTTCCGGTTTTTCCAGAAAATCATTCAGCAATTTCGCCGACGGCAGACCCGTGCGCGCCAATCGGCGTAAACGCAGCCGGTTCAGCGCGAACACGCCCGCCTCCATGCCGGACAATAAAAAGGACAGCAGCAGGCAAATGCCCAGTGCAATCCAGTTGGCAAGATTCACGTCCATTTTATTTGATTCGCTGAACGAGCAATTCGCGCACGCGGCGCTCGTCCGCGATTTGCGCGGTCAATTTCAGATTCCGAAACGTCGCCGAATTGCCGGTTTGCGGGACGACGCCGAGCAAATGCGTGAGCAAACCGCCCATTGTTTCCACTTCCGGCACGTCGCTGAGCGCGGGAAATTCGCGGCGAAAATCCTCCAGTCGCATCGTGCCGTTCACGCGCCAGCGTCCCGGCGCGAGTTTTTCCATCACAAAACCTTCCGGTTGATTTTCCACGCGGATTTTCCCGACAAGCTGGCTCAAAATGTCTTCCATCGTCGCCAGACCCGCGACGCCGCCAAATTCATCCAGTACGATGGCCAGCCCGCGATGCTGTTTCTGCAAACTTTTGAACAACTGAAGCAGATTCATCGTTTCCGGCACGAACGACGGAAATTCAATCACTTCCGACACATCAATTTTCGGGTCGAGCAACAGCGCGCGCGTGTTCAAAATCCCAACGATGGTGTCCGGTGTTTCATCGTAAATCGGCAACCGGCGATGTTTGGATTTTTTTGCCGCCGCAATCATTTCTTCAACACTTGCGTCGTCCGAAACACATGCCATGCCTGCGCGCGGACGCATCACGTCACGCGCGGTGTGACGGTCGAGACCGATGATTTGCAGGATGATTTCCTTTTCCGATTCTGCGAGCGTGCCTTGCCGGTAAGCCATCTCAATCAATTCCTGATATTCCGCGTCCGTGAGCGCGCCCGGGTTTGGTGGCGGCGCGGTTTTCAAAATTGTCGCGTTCAATCCCTGCGCTACGCGGTGCAGCGGTCGGGAAATTTTCTGAAAAAGGGAAAGTGGCAGCGCGACGCGCAACGCCCAGCGTTCCGGCGCGCGCACGGCCAGCGTTTTAGGTAGCACCTCGCAACCGATCAGCACCAGCGCCGCCAGCGCGAACATCGTCAACGCCAGCGTCCAATGCGCGTTGAACACCATCCGCAAGGCGACCGCGAGCATCGCCGCGTTGGCGAACGTGTTGCCGAGCGCCAGCGTCGCCAGCAAATCCTGCGGTTGCTCCAGCAGACGCGCCACAGTTTTGCCCGCAAACGGATGCCGTTCAGCCAACTGACGTGTCTGCCATTGACTCAACGAAAACAGCGCCGTTTCCGCCAGCGCGAAAAAGAAACTCGCGCCCGCGAAAATCAAGATCGCCACCACCGACGGCTCCATGCAGCGGATTGTGCCTGAGAAAACGCGCCGGAAAAAGGAGAAAGCTCAACGTGAATTTAACCGATTTCTATAAATCAACTGCGACAAATAAACCGATAAAATTAGTTCGGGATTATGCTTTTGACCAACAAATGACGAACGCGGTTACTCATTCTCCCTCTCCTCGCTGAACGAGGAGAGGGCCGGGGTGAGGAGATAGGATTATCAGGTGACTTGTGAACGACATATCCCCTCCAGTTTATCACGCATTGGTGCTCAATTTGAATGCCAATGCAGCAGCAGCGACTAGCGAGAAAATATTCGTCTTGCTCATCAACAACAAAAGAAAAACACTTTTGAATGTGTCTTCTTTTGTATCTTTATCAGCCTGTGTTTCCGTCGTTTTAATTTCGTGGGTTGACTCATATTGTTCCTTGGTAATCTGACCGTTGGCAAGCTCTCGATATTCCGGCAGTTGGTTCTCACGAAATTCTTTTACATCATTTTCATCAAAGTCAGCAGGATTGATTTTTACACCTGATTCATCAGATTGCTTTGCAAGATACCGGCGTATTTCCGCATCTGAACCTGTCGGAATCATTTTTATTGCTTCTTTTGCTTCCACAACAGCGTTTGCGTATGCTGACTGCGCATATTTCAGTTGTTCATCAACAATCTTGTGCCAAAGGCCGAGCGCAACGAAATATTGTGCTCCAATCACACCGGCCAAAACCAAGACCGCCGTGATGCCGCCTAATTCTTTACTGCCCTCGCCCTTGCCCATCAGTTCAGTGAACCATCCGGCCAAACCTCCAACACCCAAAGCTAACAATTTAAGATGCAATCCTGTGAATTTGTATATGAAAAAGTAAATGGCGGAACCGACCAATGCTCCAATGAATCCGCCGAGCAGACCCATCGCAAAACTGGATTTTTTTGGCGCGCTTTGAGACACAACCATTGTAGGCGAGCGCCTCGGACTAATCGGCGGCGGTGTAGAATCATCAGTTGCTGATGTTGGTGGTGGCGCAGTTTGTGTTGGCCGGCTGATTCGCAATCCATCCGATGAGGGCGCAACAATTGCGGGAGCGGTTGCAGCAAGATTTTCAGCAATCAATAAATTGGCCTTTTCCGTGCCATCAGCATTACACGCGGGGCAATTGACTACAAATGGCATTCGTCCATTCACTGGCTCCACGTCAAATTTGAATTTCTGGCCGCAGTCGCACAGAACTTTGAGTTCCATAATATTCCTTTCTGAATCATGCTATTAATCGGGTGACTTCTTCAGGGATATTACGACGGACAAAAACTCTGTCTACAACTTTTGGCGATTACAATTCGGCTTTTCTTTTGCGCAGCGCACCTTAACTTGCGCGGACGCAAATGGGCTTAAAACTGTTCAACACACTGTCGCGTTCCGTTCAGGAATTCGCGCCGCTCGCGCCACCGCGCGTCGGCATGTATTGCTGCGGGCCGACGGTCTATGATTTCGCACATATCGGCAATTGGCGCACGTTCGTTTTTGCCGACCTCGTCCGGCGTTACCTCGAATTCAAAAATCTTCAGGTCACGCACGTGATGAACGTCACCGACGTGGAAGACAAAATCATCAAACGCGTCCGCGAACAAAAAACCACGCTCCGCGACTTCACCAGCAAATTTGAAGCCGCATTTTTCGACGATTTGAAAACGCTCAACTGCCGCGAACCACACGTCAAACCGCGCGCCACCGAGCATATCGCCGAAATCATTGCGCTCATCGAAAAACTCGTCGCGCGCGGCGTCGCTTACAAAGCGAACGACGGCTCGGTTTATTTTTCCATCGAAAAATATCGCGGCTGCGGCTGCAAATACGGCCAGCTTTTGAATTTGAATTTCGATGAACTGCGCGTCGGCGAACGCGTTTCCAGCGACGAATATGAAAAAGAATCCGTCGCGGATTTTGCGCTCTGGAAAGCGCGCGTGCCGGAGGACGGCGACGTTTTTTGGCCGAGTCCGTTCGGTGAAGGCCGGCCCGGCTGGCACATCGAATGTTCCGCGATGAGCATGACCGCGCTCGGCGAAACGTTTGATTTGCATCTCGGCGGCGAGGATTTGAAATTCCCGCATCATGAAGACGAAATCGCGCAGAGCGAAGGCGCGACCGGCAAACCGTTCGTGAAATTCTGGCTGCATGGTGCGCACCTGCTCGTCGAAGGCAAAAAAATGAGCAAATCGCTCGGCAATTTTTTCACGCTGCGCGATTTGCTGGCGAAAAATTTCACCGGACGCGAAATTCGTTTTCTCCTTTTGAGTGCGCATTATCGCGAGACATTTAATTTCACGCTCGACGGTTTGGCCGGCGCAAAGACCGCGCTGGCGCGAATTGATGAATGTGTCGGCAAATTGCGCGAGATTGCAAATCAACCCCTCACCCGGCCTTCGGCCACCCTCTCCCCGCCAAACGGGGAGAGGAACGGGGTGAGGGGCGAATCAAAATTGCTCCAAGATTTTTCATCTGCTCTTTCCGATGACTTAAACATTTCCGGCGCGTGGGCGGCAGTTTTTGAATGGGTGCGCGAAACAAACAAACGGATTTCTGAAAATTCGTTGAGCGCAAATGACGCCGCGACAAATTTGGCTGCGTGGGAAAAAATTGATTCCGTTCTCGGCGTCGGCGCAAAATCGGAAACGGAAATTCCAGCGGAAATCAATTCGTTGTTGGAAGCCCGTCAAGCTGCGCGCAAAGCGAAAGATTTCAAAAAGTCAGACGCCCTTCGCGATGAATTAAAAGCGAAAGGCTGGACGATTGAAGACACGCCAAAAGGTCCAAAACTGAAAAAATTGTGAGCAAAGGCTTGTTCATTTCGTTTGAAGGCACGGAAGGTTGCGGCAAATCCACGCAGGTGGAATTGCTCGCGCAACAACTTCGCGCGCTGGGTCACAGCGTCCGCACGTTGCGCGAACCGGGCGGCACGCCCATCGGCGAGGAAATCCGCCACACGCTCAAGCACAGCAAGGATAATCACGCTATGACCGCCGAAGCGGAATTACTGTTGATGAACGCCAGCCGCGCGCAACTAGTCCGCGAAATCATCCGCCCTGCTCTGGCTGCTGACGAGATTGTCGTGTCCGACCGTTTTTACGATTCGACCACGGCGTATCAAGGTTACGGGCGCGGGTTGGATCTGAAAATGGTCCGCGCGGTGATTGAAACCGCCGTGGGCGACACCAAACCCGATTTGACGTTGCTGTTGCAATTGCCGCCGGAAATTAGCGCCGAACGACTGCGCTCGCGGCAATCCACCCTGCCTTTTGTCCGCGACCGCATCGAGGAAGCCGACCAGAATTTTTTCGCGCGTGTGGCCAAAGGTTACGAAGCGATTGCCGCCGCCGAGCCGAAGCGCATTCGCGTTGTGGACGCTTCCGGCCCGGTCGAAACGGTTTGCGCGAGGATTTGGGAACACGTTCAGCCCGCTCTGCCGAAAATCGGACGCTGGTGAATTTATTTTGCGGCGCGGGAACAACGGAGTAAATTGACAACATGATTCAGGAAACCATCGGCGAGATTGAGGCGAAAATTCGCGGCGCGAATTCCATTGACGCCAAATCCAAAACAGAATTGCTGCAACTGCTGGCGAAATTGAAAACGGAAATCGCGGCGGGTGAAAATCAAAATCTCGATTCGCTGAAAGGTCCCGTTGAGGATTTACGCGCATCCGTCGAAGGTTTTGAACAATCGCATCCCAAACTGGTGCAGGCCGTCAATAACATCAGCAATTTGCTGGCGAATCTGGGGATTTAATCCGCTTTCGGTTCGAGCTTCGCAATTTCCGCCATAATCTCATCTGCGATTTCCTGATAAATTTCTTTCAGGCGTGCTTTGTCGCAATTTTTCGCTTCCGCGCGCAATGTTTCAAAATTCATCGGCTGGCCGAATTTGACGGACACTTTTTTCGGCAGCGGAAATTTCCGGTTGCGCCCCATCGCCTCGAACGTCCCGAACGTCCGCACCGGCACTACGGACGCGCCGGATTTGGCCACAATCAATCCCACGCCGGAACGCGCCGGTTGCAAATGGCCGTCGCGCGTGCGCGTGCCTTCAGGAAATAAAATGATGCCGTTGCCTTCCGCCAAACGACTCAAGATAATTTTCAATCCCGCCGCGTTGCCGCCGTCGCGGTCAATCGGAATCGCGTTCCATTTCCGGAACAGCCAGCCAACGACGGGAATGTCGAACAGCGTCGCGCGCGCGAGATAATTGATTTGCCGGCTCAACGCCGACCCTACGACCGGCGGGTCGAGAATGCTCGCGTGATTGCACGCCAGAATCACCGCGCCGGTTTGCGGCACGCGCTCGACATTGAAAAACCGCCAGCGCAGCCAAGTCCAAAAGGACACGCGAAAAAAAATCCAGCCGCAACGGTAGAGAAAATTCATTTGGGCAGGCGCGCGCGGATTTCGTTCAACAACCAGCCGCTCGTTTGTTCGGAAGTCATTTTGGAATTGTCCAGCACTTTTGCGCCGAGCGCAATCATCAGCGGCGCGGTCGCGCGCTGGCTGTCGCGCAAATCGCGCGCGGCCAAATTTTCGTTCACGCCGTCGGCGGCGCGGCGTGCGGAACGTTCCTCCAATTTCGCGTCGAGGTAAAATTTGAAATCCGTTTCGGGAAAAACATTCGTGCCGATGTCGCGGCCTTCCATCACCAGATTGCCGAATTGAATGCAATCGCGCTGCGTTTTTTTCATCCATTCGCGCACCTTGGGAACCGCCGCCACGTGCGACACCGCCGCGCTGGTTTCCGACGTGCGGATTTCCTTTTCGGGATAATAACCGTCCACGAGCAAATGCACCGCGCGCAAATGATTTTTCTCGACGCACTCCAATTTCGTCTTCCATTTGCGGCACAACGCGGCGACGGCCTTCGCGTCGTCCACGTCCACTTTCTGCTTCAGGCAAAACCACGCCAGCGTGCGATACATCGCGCCCGTGTCCACATAGACAAAATTCAGCGCCTTCGCCACGAGTTTCGCGTTCGTGCTTTTGCCGCTCGCGCTCGTGCCATCAATCGCAATGACAATCGGATGTTTTTTCAAAGTGAATCTCCAGTAAAACAAAAAACTTTTTTACGCGAATTTCACGAATTAACGCTAATTCAATTCGCGAAAATTAGCGTAATTCGCGTCAAACCTAATCAGCGAACAAATCTTCGTGTTTCAATTTCCGTCCCGTTTTCGCATCCAAAATTGTCGCGCCCAAACCGTGCGGCGACATCGTGGCGAGTTTTTGAAAAAAATTCGGAAACGTTTTTTTCACGCAGGCCGGATTTTTAATTTTTATTCCCGACACTTTCAATCCCAAAACCGCGAAACACATCGCCATGCGATGATCGTTGTAAGTTTCAATCTCCGCACCGTGAAGCTGCGACGGATAAACCGTCAGCGTGTCGCCTTCCTCAATCACTTTCGCGCCGCACTTGGTCAATTCCGTCCGCAATGCGACCACACGTTCAGTTTCTTGAAGGCGCAAACGGCTTAAATCTGTAAATTGAACTGAATTTTCACAAAATGGCGCGACAACGACAGCAGTCATAATGCTATCCCCCAAATCATATTGTCGGGAAATAGTTTTTGGAGAACCAACATTTGGAATTGGAAGAAACATCGGAAAGGCGCTGTCAATTTGATATAAAGATTTTCCGACTTCTTTTACCTTAATGCTAAAATCCAAAATAGAATTAACCAATTGAGTTTCAATTAAAGCAGAAGCACCAAAAAAATAGCTTGCACTCGAAGCATCCGGTTCAATTTGAAATTTTCCGCCGTGATGCGGAAACGCTTCAATCATTTTTGAAGTCATCGCCACATACGGCGATTCTTCCGCATTTTCACCAACAACTTCGATTTTCCATCCGCCAACTTTCGCGCACAACAACAACGCCGACGCAAATTGTGAACTCTCTTCAATACTGACCTTACATTTTTTTTGCCACAGAGACCCAGAGGACACAGAGTCAGATTTTTTCTCTGTGCTCTCTGTGACTCTGTGGCTAATAATCACCGGCAACTTATCATTTCCCTTTTCCGATTCGACGCGATAACCCAATTCACGCAGAGCCTGAAACAACGCCGCCTGCGGACGTTCGTGCATTCGCGGCACGCCGCTCAAACTGTAAACGCCATTTCCCAGACAAACGAACGCCGCCAAAAATCGCGCCGCCGTTCCCGCGTTGCCGACAAACAATTCCAATGGTTTTTCCGCCGTGCCGCCGTTCGGAATTTTTCCGCCGAGACCATTGACCGTGATGGTGCGATTGCAAAATTCGTCCGGGTCATTTTCCACACAGATTTCAAAACCAAGTTTCTGTAAACACTCGACCATGATTTGCGTGTCCTCACTCCACAACGCGCCGGTGAGCATGACTTCGCCGTCGGCGAGCGCGGCGAGAATCAGCGCGCGATTCGTGATGCTCTTGGAGCCGGGCACGGTGATTTCCGCGCGCACCGGCGCGGCAAGCGGGACAACTTCGATGAGATCGGGTAAAGCCATTTTATTTAGCTACAAATGAAACACAGATTGAACACAGATGCAGAAAAACTTTGACACGAATTTCACTAATTTTCACAAATTGAATTCGTGTTAATTTGTGAAATTCGTGTCTAAAAAATCTGTGTTTCACCTGTGTCAATCTGTGGCTGAAATTCATTCTGAAGAAATTGGATTTGATTTGGTATTCCAATTATCGCGGCGCGATTTTGCCGTTTCAAAAAATTTTGAAATCGCCTTCGCGTCGGAACTTTTCAATGCGCGCTGAAATTTTTGCAGTTCGGAAATAAAAGCGTCGAGCGAACGCGCCAGATTTTTTCGATTGGAAAGCGCGACGTCGCGCCACATTTCGGGCGAGCCGGACGCGATGCGCGTCGTGTCGCGAAAACCGTTCGCGCACAATTGTGATTGCGTTTTCGGATTTGCCGGACTCAAAACCAGATTTGCCAGCATCGCCGCGACAACGTGCGGCAAATGGCTCGTGCGACTGACAAATAAATCGTGCTGCGCGGCATCCATTTTCAAAACACGCGCGCCGAGTAATTTCCAGAATTGTTCTAATTTGCGAACGGCAGCAGCGTTGGATTTTTTTGTCGGCGTCAAAACGCAAACGGCATTTTGAAACAAATCCGCGCGCGCGGCAGCAACACCGGTTTTTTCGCCGCCGGCCATCGGATGACCGCCGACAAAATGCGCGCCGGATTTGGCGACCAAATTTTCCAATTCGTGCACGACATCCGCTTTCACGCTGCCGACATCGGTGACAATCGCACCACGTTTGAGCGCAGGCAAAAATTGTTGCGCAAGCGAGCGCATTTGCGCGAGCGGCGTGCAGAGAATCACCAAATCGGAATTGGAAACGGCGGCAAGCAAATCGGTTATGGCAAAATCGGTCGCGGCAAATTTTTCGCAATCGGCGACGGATTTTTTACTGCGGACAAATCCGGCAATTTCTTTGGCGACGCGATTCTTCCGCGCGGCCAGCGCGATGGAGCCGCCGAGCAAGCCGACGCCGATGATAGTGATTTTCCGAAATTGCACGGGCGCAGAATAGCGTGATTCGTTGAATTGTTAAATTGTTAAATCGTGAAACCGATTTAGCGATTCAACGATTCGCGTTTCAACGCGCTTTTAAGGCACGCGTCCAAAACTTTTTGCGTTTTGAGCGCCCACATCGGCCACTCGTCGTTGAGTTTACCGGAATGGATTTGATTGGAAAAATTGCGAATCATGGCCGTAGCTTGCGCCAAGTCTTTCGGAAAATTGCGGGGATATTTCGTCCGAATCTCCTTTTGATTGAGATGAAAAACGGGTTCGGGATCGCCGGTGGAATGAACGAAATCGTCCACGCGCAATTGGCCCCGGTCGCCGCTGATTTGAGCCCAGTTTTGATATTGCGCGATGAACGAGCAGTAAAAACTCACGGAAGTCCGGTCATCGAAAATCAATTCGGCAGAAAAATCCACCGGCACGGGCGCGAGATTTTTGCGCGCGCGGCGTTCGGACAAAATTGTGGCGCGGACTTCGCGCGGCAATTTCCAATTCATCGCCCAGAGCGCGAAACGCAAGTTATACCAGCCCAAATCGCCGAGGCAGCCGGCGGGTTCGAGCGCGCTATTGATGCGGACATTCGAGCCAAAAACATTTTCGGCCATGTGAAAACTGAAATTGGACGTGATGCGCTTGATTTGGCCAATGCTTTTGCCATCGTCGAGAAATTTTCGGATGCGTGCCATGCGCGGATTGTGCATGAACATCACGCCGTCCATGAATTGCACGCGATTTTTTTTGCAGGTAGAAATCATTTCCTGAACGTCGGCGGCGCTCACGCCGCACGGTTTTTCGCAGACGACGTGCTTGCCTGCACTGGCCGCGCGCAAAACCCATTCCTTGCGCAAGCCGGTCGGCAGCGGAATGTAAATCGCGTCCACGTTTGGCGACGCGAGCAATTCCTCGTAACTGCCGAGCGCTTCCGGCAATTTTTCAAACGGCGCTTCAGCTTGAAGTTCCTTGATGAATTGCTCCGCCTTTTTGACATCGCGACTCGCAACGGCGGTGACAATGGAATTGCCGCTGTAATGAATTGATTTCCAATTTTTCCGCGCAATGTTTGCGGTACTTAAAATTCCAAATCGTATTTTACTCATAATTCAATTGATGCCGACGGCTTCGCGCACTCGTTCCAAAATCACGTCAGCGATTCCCGGCGCGCTGCCGACGGCGGGCGAATACCAGACGAGTTTGCCGTCGTGTTCCGTGGGATTTCGCCATGTCGGTTGGCCGTTGGCAAGCCGTTCTTTTACGACCCGCTCTGGCGCGCCGAGCAAAACCGGAATGTCTTCCTGCGTGTGCAATCCGTCGCTGATGAAAAATGGAACGACGACCAAATTTTTCGTGCGCGCGATCGAATAGCAATCAGCAATGTGCGGTGATTCCTCGAGAAAAATCGCGTGAACATCCGCAAAAATTTTCTGTGCGCGAATCAGTTCAACCTGCCGGTCAATCGGCTTGCGCGAGTTTTCATTTTTTTCAGTGCCGTGACCGGCGATGAACAAAGTGGTTTCGGAGTTTTTTGGTGCGCGCGGAAACGGAAATTTTTCAACAACTTCTTTAGCGCGCGACAAAATGACTTTGGTCATGGAATCGTGTGAGCCGATTGGTCGGCAATAAAAAATTTCCGAGTTTTCAGTTTTCAGTTTCAAGTTTTCAGGAAAGTCAAAGCCGAGTTCCTTTGGAATTTTGTCGGCGGCGAAATAGCCTTCGCTGATGAACAGCGGCGTAATGAAAATGCGCGGCGCGAAAACTTCGGCCAGCACTTTTTTGATTTGCGGCTCCTGTTTCCAAAATGCTTCGCGGACTTCACGGAAAATGTTTCGGCGACGCAATGCTGCCGCGTGTTGCAAAACCGGCGCGGCGGAATTTTCATTCAATTCCGTACCGTGGCCGAGAGCAATTAGCGCGGCGTCGGAAAAAATTTCATCGTTCACGCGGCAAGCTTGGCGCAACGGCCAGCCGCCCGCAAGTTGCGGAATTTGCTTGAAACTTTTTGACGATTCAGGCGTCTTATCTCGCAGCAAGCCAAATCAATGAAAACCATGAAATTGAAATCCACGATCCTTTTAACCGCCGTTTTGGGAATGGCCACCGTTGTCTTCGCCGACGATGCCAAACTACCGCCAGTCTCGACCAAAACCGGCGTAACCTTTGACAAGGATATCAAGCCGATTTTTGATGCCGCGTGCCTGAAATGTCATGACAGCACGAAGCCGAAAGTCGCCGCCAAACTCGCGCTCGACACGCTGGCGGGCGCGCTCAAAGGCAGTCGCGACGGCGCGGTCATCAAACCCGGCGACAGCGCGCACAGCGATCTAGTCTTGAGCGTCGCGCATGTCGGCGACCCGGACAGTTTCATGCCCAAAGGCAAAGGCGCAACGAAGCTCACCGACGAACAAATCGGTTTAATCCGCGCGTGGATTGACCAGGGCGCGAAATAAATTTCATCACGGAGATTGCGCGGACAACGGCAAACGCTTTTGTTCGCGCAATTTTATTTGTTCCTGCAACGATTCGATTTTCTCCGCTTCCGAAATTTGCGGCTGGCTGACTTTTTGCGTGAGCGCGGCGATTTGTCGGTCGAGAAATTGATTCCGTAATTTCAAGACCACGTCGGCCAATTGGATTTCGGGATTGGGAATTTTCCGTTCTTCTGCAACAACTTCGGTCGCAAGACTTCTCATTTCTGCAGAATCGCATTCGTCCAAAAATGCCGCCAGATTTTTCCAAGTTCCATTTTTTTGCGCAGACAAACGGCATTCGATAATTTTGCGGGCGAGCGGATTTTGAATCCAATTCAAATCCAAATGCAACGCCGTCCATGAAGCTAATTCATCGTGAAGCAAAAGCAATTTGAGCAAGTGGAATTCGGACAGAGAAGGCCGGTTTGGAGTTTCCGGTTCAGGGTTCACGGTCGGTTCATCTGAACTTTGAACGCTTAACCCCGAACGCTGAACTTTGGCAAATTCGGCGCGGACGGATTCGGTAGAAACGCCGAGTCGCAGCGCGGTTTTTTGCGCGTAAGTGTCAATCAAAACTGCGCTGCCGGTTTTGTGAACGGCTTCGGCCATCGCGCGCAAAATGGAAATCCGGCCTTTGTCGCTGTTCGCGTCGTTTTGTTTGCACAGACGATTCAGGTAATAATCGAAAAATCCTTCGGCTTTGGAGATGAGTTCGCGGAATTTTTCGCCGCCAAAAGATTTGATGAAACTGTCCGGGTCGTGCGGCGCGGGCACGACTGCAACGCGCACGGCCAAACCGGATGCCAGCAAATGGTCGAGCGCGCGGATGGCGGCATTTTGTCCGGCGTTGTCGGAATCAAAACAGAGCACGACTTCGTTGCCATAGCGTTTCAAAATGTGCGCGTGCTGCTCGGTAAATGCCGTGCCTTGCGGCGCGACGATGTTTTGCACGCCGGCCATGAAACAGGCAATCAAATCCAACTGACCTTCGCAAATGATGGCGAAACCAGCGTCGAGAATCGCGCGTTTGGATTTGTCGAGGCCGAAGAAAACTTTGCTTTTGGTGAAAATCGGCGTCTCCGGCGAATTGACGTATTTCGCGGTTTTCTCATCGCCGGACAAAATGCGTCCGCTGAAACCAATCACCCTGCCCTGCTCGTCGCAAATTGGAAACATGAGCCGTCCACGAAAACGGTCATAGAAATTTCCGGTTTCTTCTTTGTGGATTATCAATCCGGCTTTTTCGACGAGCGGCAAATCGTAATTTTTGCTTTTCGCCCAATTGACGGTGTCATCCCAATTTTCTGGCGCGGCGCCGAGTCGAAATAATTTTATCGCGTCGGCGGAAACGCCGCGTTTCGCCAAATAATTTCGCGCAATTTCTCCGGCGGATTCGTTGAGCAAACAATTTTGCCAGCGTTGCGTGATTTTTTCGTGAATTTCGAGTAATTGGTCTTTGAGGTGACGCGATTCCTGGGCGGCGGGATTGTTTTCAAATTCGAGCGGAATTTTGGCGCGGTCGGCCAAGCGGCGCACGGCGTCCACGAAACCGATGTTTTCGTATTCCTTGACGAAGGTAAAAACATCGCCGCCTTTGTGGCAGCCGAAGCAATGAAAAATTTGTTTGTGCGGATTGACGTTGAAGCTGGGCGTCTTTTCCTTGTGAAACGGACAGAGCGCGACGAAATTCGCGCCGGCTTTTTTCAACGGCAAATAGCCGCCGACGATGTCCACGATGTCGCTGGCGGCGCGGATGCGTTCGAGCGTTGCGGGAGAAAACCCAGCCATGCGCCCAGCTTACTGCATGAGTCAAGGACTCGTCGAAGCAGATTTGCGCTGTGTTTGCGCCGTGTCAATGGTGGTAATCAACAGCGGGTTCAGGAAATTTTTGATTTGCGGGCCGGTGAACGATTTCACGAAAACGTCGTCTTGAATCGTAAAAAGATGCGGGAAATAACTGCCTTCGTAAGTGCCGCCGCCGAAATTAGCTTTGTCGTAGTTCTGCTGATTGATGATTTGTTGCTGGCTGTAAAACGGCGCATTCAACATGGCAAGTGCGAACAGCGCCATGCACGCAAAACGAATCATGCCGCCCAACATGCCGAGATAAAATTCGAGGTTGCCGAAAAAATTGCTGACCGCGAGTTTGTCGGTGTATTTGCGTTTCAAGTAATTGAACGGAATGAAAATGACGACGG
>DASZXH010000061.1:0-7268 GCA_035545995.1 Verrucomicrobiia bacterium | reverse complement strand
TGCTGGATGAAGTCGAGCGGGATGTGTTGCGGATTTCCGAATCGCGTGCGCAAAGCAGCGTGTTGACGACCAAAGATTTGGTGAATCGCGCCATCGGGACGATTGAGAATTTTTTCAGCCGCAAAGGAACGCTCACGGGATTGAGCACGGGTTTCGCGGATTTCGATAAAATGACGGATGGCTTGCACGGCGGCGAAATGGTGGTCATCGCGGCGCGGCCTTCGATGGGTAAAACGTCACTGGCGATGAATATCGTTGAGCACGTGGCGTTGGAGGAGAAATTGCCGGTGGCGGTGTTCAGTCTGGAAATGAGCGCGGAATCACTGGTGCTGCGCATGATGTGTTCACTGGCGCGGGTGAATCTGCGGAGCATCCGTGATGGATTCATGAGCGAATCGGATTTTCCGAAGTTGACGACGGCGGCGGGCAAATTGGCGAATGCAAAATTGTTCATTGACGACACGGCGGGGCTTTCGATTCTGCAATTGCGGGCGCGGGCGCGGCGGCTGGCGCAACAGCATGATATTAAACTTTTTGTGGTTGATTATTTGCAATTATTACATTCTACTGCGCGGCGTTCGCAAGAAAACCGGCAGCAGGAAATCGCTGATATTTCCAGCGGCATCAAGGCGTTGGCCAAGGAATTGAAAGTGCCGGTGCTGGTGTTGAGCCAGTTGAACCGCGAACTGGAGCGCGACAAGAGCCGCAAGCCGCGTTTGAGCGATTTGCGTGAGTCGGGCGCGATTGAACAGGATGCTGATTTGGTCGGTTTGCTTTACAAGCCGAGTTCGGGCGACGATGAAGACGGCGCGGTTGAAGAAGCGGACGGTGTGCCGGTCAACCTGTTGATTGCGAAGCAGCGCAACGGTCCGACGGGCGATGTGAATTTAACGTTCCTGAAACCATACACACGATTTGAAAGCGCAGCAAAAGTCAGTGACGAAGATATGCCGGAAGGCTGAGATGTGATGAAATTTTTTTTGCACCTTCTCGGAATCTGGCTGTTGCTCGGTTGCGCGCCGATGGCATGGGCGCAGGCTGTCGGTCCGAAAATTGACCGTGTGGACATCAAATACGTCGGGCCGCAGACGGTCGGCGAACGTTTTATCCGCGCCAACATCAGTCTCAAAGCCGGCAGCACTTACACGCCCAACTCCACGCAGGACGATATCCATTCGCTTTATCAAACCGGGCAGTTTTACAACATCCGCGTTTCGGTGGATCAAGCCGACGATGGCGGCGTGAATTTGACCTACATTGTGCAGGCGCGTCCGCGCATTTCTGAAATTAAGATCGTGGGAAACAAAAAAGTGAGCGATTCAAAGCTCAAGAAAAAAATCACCGTGAAGGTCGGCCAGCCGTTGGACGAGCAGAAATTGTTCACCGACGCGCAGGAAATGGAAAAGCTTTACCAGAAATACGGTTATCCCGAAACCAAAGTCAAATACGTCACGGACATTGACGAGAATGCCGGGCGCGGCACGGTGACGTTTGAAGTCAAGGAAGGAACCAAAATCAAAATCCGCGATGTTGAATTTGTCGGCGCGACGGCGTTTCCGCAAAGCACCTTGCGCCGGCAACTCAAGACGCGCCGGCACTGGATGTTTTCGTGGATCACCGGCAGTGGCGTATTCAAGCAGGATGATTTTGATGACGACAAAGATGCGTTGGCCGAATTCTATCGCAATCACGGCTATTTGGATTTCGAGATCAAGGACGTGAAGTTCGATTATCCAAAGACCAACAACATGGTGCTCAAATTTTTTGTGTATGAAGGCAAACAATATAAGGTCGGCTCGGTAAAATTCACCGGCAATAAAATTTTCAACGATGACCAAATTCGTCAGGGATTGAAATACGTCCACGATTTTGAACAGTCGCGCGCCAAGCTGGGCACGAACAATTTGCCGATGGACGTCGGCGACACCTTCACGCCTGATGGTTTGCGGGCGGACGCGACCGCCATTGAAGATTGTTACGGCAGCAAAGGTTATATTGACGTGGAGCAGGGGAGAACGCTGCGCATCGTCCGCATTCCCAACGTGGACACCGGCACGATGGACTTGGAATTTCAGGTTGATGAAGGGCAGAAATCCTATGTTGAACGGATTGACATCCGCGGCAATATCAAAACCAAGGACAAAGTCATCCGCCGTGAACTGGCCATTTCGCCCGGCGAAGTGTTTGACATGGTGCGCGTCAAAATCAGCAAGCAACGCCTTGAACAACTGAATTTTTTCGACAAGGTGGACACGCAGGCCGAGCCGACGGACCCGCCAATTGCCGGGCGCAAAGACCTCGTGGTGGACGTCGCGGAAAAGAACACCGGCAACATCACCTTGGGGGCCGGATTCAATTCCGTGGAGTCGCTCGTCGGATTTGCGGACATTTCGCAGGCCAACTTTGATTTGTTTCATCCGCCCAATTTCACCGGTGGCGGCCAGAAATTGCGTTTGTTCATCCAGATCGGCACGGAGCGTCAGGACTACGAACTTCAATTCACCGAGCCGTGGTTTTTGAACCGCAAGCTTGCCTTCAGCACAGACCTTTACCGGCACCAATTGGACTTTGAAAGTCCGAACAACATTTACGACGAAACCCGCACCGGCGTGAGCTTGGGTTTACGCCGCGCCTTGTGGAGCGACTTTTTCATCGGCAGCATCAGTTATACACTGGAGCAGGTCGGCATTGATTTGAACAGCGGTTTTCACGGGCCGATTAACAGTTTTCCGGTTCCGAAGCCGCGCAATGTGCCGAACGCAATTCTTGAACAAACCGGCGATCATTTGTTCAACCGCTTCGGCGCGAGTCTTGCCTACGACACGCGCAACAGCAATCAATTGCCGAACCACGGCCAACGCTCGGAAGTGGACGCTCAATTTAGCGTCGGCGACACCACCTTTTACAAATTGGAAGGCAAAACTTCGTGGTTTTTTCCGGGATTGTTCAAGGGGCACGTGATTGAGATTGACGGACGCACGGGAGTCGCCAGCAGTTTGAGCGGCGGCGATGTGCCGTTTTACGACCGTTTTTATCTTGGCGGTCTTTACGACTTGCGCGGTTTCAAATATCGCAACGTCGCCCCGCGCGAAGCGTTTGATCCAACAGCGCCGGGCGTCGTGCAGGACCCGATTGGCGGCGACACCTACTGGTTCACTTCGGTTGAATATAGCCTGCCCATCATCCAAAAAGAATCCGGCATGGATTTGCGCTTTGCGCTGTTTTACGACGCCGGCTCGGTGGCGGTGGATTCCTATTCTTTTTCCGGACCGTTTGACGATGACTGGGGCGTTGGTCTTCGCCTGAACATCCCGCATCTCGGCCCGTTGCGGCTGGACTATGGTTTTCCCATCCACCATGATTCCAACAATGGCAGTTCCGGCAAGTTCCAGTTTGGCGTCGGCTACACCCGTGAATTTTAGGATGAAACGCAACGCAAAAAAAATCTTGTTCGCGAAGTTGATTGGTTACGCGGCTGCTTGGACGGCGTTGATGGCGGCGGCGCAAACATCGGCGACGCTGGATAATCTGCCGCTTTATTTCGAGGCCAATCAAGGTCAGGCAAATGCCGCGGCGCAATTCATCGCGCGCGGGGCTGATTCCCAATTTTTAATTTCGCCGGGCGGGGCGCAAATAATTTTGCGCAAATCCGCCGCCGAAAAAATCGCCGCCGTGCAAATGCAATTCGTCGGCGCAAATCCTTCGGCGCAAATGCGCGGTGACTCCGAATTGTCCGGCAAAATCAATTATCTCATTGGCAGCAATCCCGCGCAGTGGCGTTCGGGCATTCCCACCTTTGCCAAAGTCCGAGTGGAAGAAATTTACCCCGGCATCAATCTGGTTTATTACGGCAACCAGCGACAGATTGAATACGATTTCACGATTGCGCCGGGCGCGGACCCGAACGCGATTGCGGTTCGTTTCGACGGCGCGGAAAAAATTTCGCTTAACGCGCAGGGCGAACTGATTTTGACTTTGCGCGACGGCGAAATCCGCCAGCCCAAGCCGGTAATTTATCAAGCGATTGGCGACGCGCGCAAAGCCATCGTCGGTGGCTATAAAATTTTGGACGCGCGCACGGTGGCATTTTCGATTGGCAAATATGATCGCGCGTTGCCATTGGTGATTGATCCGGTTTTAGGTTATTCGACTTATTTTGGCGGCAATGCGGGTGAAACGGCGTGGGCGGTCGCGGTGAACACGAATGATGGCTCGATTTACATTGCGGGCCAGACCTTGTCCAAACAGTTTTATTACACACCCGGCGCGTTTCAGACCAATTTTGCCGGTGGCAAGCAGGCGGGTGACGCTTTTGTGGCCAAGTTTGATAACTCGGGCCAAAATTTGACTTATTTGACATATCTTGGTGGCAGTGGTGATGATGCGGCTTATGGCTTGGCAGTGGACGGCGCAGGCGACGCTTATATCACCGGCGCCACGGTCTCGACGAATTTCCCGACCACTAACGCAATTTATCCGAATATCAGCGGACCATACTACAGTAGTTTTGGTGCTTATATGGCGGATGCTTTTGTTTCGGAATTGGATCCCGGCGGCTCCAACCTGATTTACTCGACTTATCTTGGCGGAGAAGCTCCCGACGCGGCTTATGGTATCGCAGTGGATTCGGCAGGCAACGCCTATGTGACCGGCTTTACTTATTCGACGAATTTTCCGGCGACCAATGCGATTCAAAATCATCTGGCTTGCACCAATTCTTTCGATGTCAATGCCAACGCGTTTGTGACTGAAATCGCCGCCGGCGGCGCCAATCTGGTTTTTTCCACCTATTTCGGCGGCACGAATTTTGATGAGGGGCAGGGCATCGCTGTGGACAACGCCGGCTACATTTATGTGACCGGCGACACGGCTTCGACCAATTTTCCAACCTGGAACACGCCGGCGAATTTACCAAACGGACGATGGCTCAATGGTTCGACCAACAAAAACAATTCCCGTTACGACGCCTTTGTCACCAAACTTCCGCCGTTCACCAACTGGATTTACTCGGCCTCTGATCAGGCTTATTTCGTCTCCAACCTGCCAAATTCATATTCAACCTATCTCGGCGGCACGAACAATGACATGGGACGTTCCATTGCCTGTGATACCAACGGCGATGCGTTTGTGACCGGCTGGACGACCTCGACGAATTTCCCCAACACGGCCACAAATGTTCCGGGACTTTTCTCGTTTGTCGCCACCAACAAAACGGCAACTTTGGCTACCAACGCTTTTCTCGCGGAAATCAATTCTGACGGCACGGCGTTGGTTTATTCCGCGCTCTTTGGCGGCAAGGCCAGCGATGTTGGCAACGGCGTTGCCGTGGATGCGGCGGGCGACGCGTTTGTCGTCGGCTCGACGACTTCCACCAATTTTCCGACGACCAACACGCTTGGTTTCCTGCGGGCGACGAATTCCGGTGCCAAATTTGGCACCAGTGATGTCTTTGTGATCGCCTTCACCAACGATGCGACGGCGCTGATTTATTCCGCCTACCTGGGCGGCAGGAGTGACGATTTTGGTTGCGGGATTGCGTTGGACTCGTCGAATAACGCCTACATCGTCGGCCAGACGCTCTCGACCAATTTTCCGACGGCCAATGCTCCCCAAAACTCCCGCCACGGCACCAATGACGCTTTTCTCGCTGAAATCATTTTGAATCCAATGCTGCCAGAGATTACAACCCAGCCAACGAACCAGGATTTGGGGGCGGGCTCGACTGCGACCTTTAATGTAACTGCAACCGGAACAACGCCGTTGAGTTTCCAGTGGCAATTCAATGGGACAAATTTAACGAATGGAACTTACATTAGCGGGGCAAGCAGCATGGGGATTTCAACCAATAGCACGCTGACCATCTTCAACGCGCAAACGACCAACAATGGCGATTATACGGTCATCGTTTCAAATGGCGCTGGATCGGTGACCAGTTCCAACGCCGTTCTGACAGTGACGAATGTCCTGCCGTTAATCACGACGCAACCGGTCAGCCAAACGAATGGAATTGGCGGAGGTTCTTTGGGTTATGTATATTTCTCTATTTCCGAAACGAAGGGCACTTCTCCTGAAACTTACCAATGGGTGAAAGATGGCACGAACTTGGTCAATGGGGGCACCAATCTTCCTGGCGCCGCCTATCCGGACCACATTTATGGGGCGACGACTAATGAGTTATTTATTGTTGACCCTCAAACGAATGACGACGGTACATACTGGCTGGTGATTACAAACCCGGCCGGCGTCGTGACCAGCTCGAATGCGACACTGACCATCGTGTTATTCCCAACCATCGTCACGCCGCCGACAAATCAAACGGTCGGGCTGGGCTCAACCCAGACCTTCACCGTCAGTGCCGCCGGAAGGACGAACCTGGTTTACCAATGGCAGTTCAACGGAGTGAATCTGACCGACGGGACAAACGCCGACGGTTCAATCATCAGCGGTTCCACCAACGCGGCGCTCACTATTGCCAACGCGCAGACGACCGATGATGGAGGCTATACCGTCATCGTGACCAACAGCCTCGGCTCGGTCACCAGTTCGCCGCCGGCGGTTCTGACGGTTCTGACTGTGCCGACTTTCACGGGCATTACGATGAACACCAATGGAGGATTTGTGATCACTGGCATCGGCGGCACAAGTGAAGCCAACTATGATGTGTATGCTTCAACAAATCTGGCGCTTCCCTTTAGCCAATGGACCGAATTACAGCTTAACGCTGATCTACAGTTCGGCAGCCAAGGCCAGTTCACTTTCACCTACACGCCACCGACAAACACACCTCAACAATTTTATATTCTAAAAATACCATCGCCATGATTTGAGCGCGTCAGTTTTCAGTTGGCGTTCACCAGAAATTTTGTTTTATTGTTTCCATGAAAAATGTTTTACGAATCGTTATTCCGACAGTCTTGCTGTTGGTTTTTTTAAGCAGCCCCGCGCTGGCGCAGCAAAAAATCGCCACGGTGGACGTGCAAAAACTTTTTGACGGCTATTGGAAAAAGAAACAGGCCGAGGCCGCGCTCAACGACCGCAAGACCGAACTTGAAAAAGAGGACCGCGGCTTTCTGGATGATTTGAAAAAATCCAAGGATGATTACCAAAAATTGCTGGACGCGGCAAATGATCCGGCGATTTCAGACGACGAGCGGGCGAAGCGCAAACAGGCGGCGAACGACAAGCAAAAACAAATCGCCGACTCGCAGCAGACCATTGTCCAATTTGAACGGCAGGCGCAAGTTCAACTTTCCGAGCAAAGTCAGCGG
>DASZXH010000060.1:0-17302 GCA_035545995.1 Verrucomicrobiia bacterium | reverse complement strand
GCGCGTTTTGGCGATTTGCTCTTCGGCGCGCTGCTCCTGCAATTCATCGAGCAACCGCCGGATTTTTTCGGTGCTGCTGTTGATTTGACTGCTGGCCAGCCGGCGTTGCATCGCCTGACTGACCGCGCTGCGAATCGTGGCCAGGTCGAAAGGTTTGTTGAGATAATCGCACGCGCGCAACCGCAACGCCTGCCGGATTGTGTCCGTCGTTTCAAACGCCGTAATCATGATGGCCTCGATGTTCGGGTTGACGAAGCGGATGCGTTCCAGCACCTCGATGCCCGACATGCCGGCCATGCGAATGTCCAGCACCGCCGCGTCCACGTGATTTTTTTGGACCAATTCAATGGCCGTCGGCCCATCTTCAGCCATCAACAAATCATAATCGTCCTTGAAAATGACCCGCAACGATTGCCGTGCGCCGTCCTCATCGTCCACGATGAGCAAGGTGCCGCGGCGTTTGCGAAATCGTGTGCTGTCACTTTCAGTCGTTGTGCTCATGGTCAAAATCTCCGGTTAAAATTTGAACATCAAATAAAATTCATGCGATAACGCGCGCGAAAAATTTTCAAGGCGCTTGAATCTAATTCAAAAAACAATGCCCTCAAGCCGAAAGCAAACGCGCCCGCAACAATTCCAGCGCCTGCCGCGCCGTCACCCGTTTGAATTTTCCGCGCGTGAACCGATTCAATTTTCGTTCAACGACCATTTCAAATGCGTCGGCCAGCGCAATAAAAACCGTTCCCACCGGTTTGCTTTTTGTCCCACCCGTCGGGCCGGCGATTCCGGTGACAGCAAGAGCAAAATCCGCGCCGAATTTCCGCCGTGCGCCTTCGCCCATTTCCCGCGCCGTCGCCACGCTGACCGCGCCGAAATTTTTCAAGGTTTCACGACGGACGCCGAGAAATTTCTGCTTCGCCTCGTTGCTGTAACTCACCACGCCGCCGAGGAAAATTTTCGATGCGCCCGGCACATTTGTGATTTGATTCGCGATGAAACCGCCCGTGCAGGATTCCGCCAGCGCTAATGTTTGCTTTCGCGCCGTCAACAAATGCACGATTGAAGCAGCGACGTTTTTGGCGTCGGCGTGAATGGATTTACGGCTCACCGCAGAAGAGATTAACAAAACCGTTTGCGAAAACCAACGGCTTCAATTCATTTTGAGCTTCGGCGTTTTGAACGGCAATGGCGTGGCGCGCCTCGTCCGTAGAATCAACGTGGTTGTCGCGCCGGTGGGTGCTTTGGGAATGAGGATTTGTTGGAAGCATGTCGGGCATTGCATCGGCAACCCGCCCAGCGCCGGGTTGCACGCGATATGCTGGTCGCAAACCGGACACGCGAATTTGATTTCGCCAACGGTGGTCATGCCTTTTAGACAGAAATTCCCATGCCACAATTCAAAATATGACGAACGCAATGTTTGACAGTGACTTTCGGGACGATTCGGCGCAAATTTCGCTCATTGAGCACATGAAAAAGAAATCTCCAGTTTCACGCAGCGGACGTTTTGCAGCCGGTGTCAGTGCGGATGTCGCGCAATTCACCGAATCCATTTCCTTCGACTGGCGGCTGTGGCGGCACGACATTCTCGGCTCGATGGCGCACGCCGAAATGCTCCACAAAATCGGCGTGCTCAAAAAAAATGAACTAACCGCCATCGTTCGCGGCCTTGATCAAATCGGCAAAGAAATCGCCGCCGGAAAATTCAAATGGAATCCTGCGCTCGAAGACGTTCACATGAACATCGAGGCCGAACTCACGCGGCGCGTTCCCGCCGGCGCAAAACTGCACACCGCGCGTTCCCGCAACGACCAAGTCGCGCTCGACGTTCGACTTTGGTTGCGTGACGAAATTATTTCGCTCCTCAGGGAAATTGCCGATTTGCAGCGCGTCCTCGTTTTGCTCGGCGAGAAAAATTCCGACGTGCTGATTCCCGGCTACACGCATCTGCAACGCGCGCAGCCCGTTTACCTCACCCATCATTTGCTCGCATATGTCGAGATGCTCGAACGCGACAGCGAACGCCTTTGGGATTGTCATTCACGCGTGAACGTCTGCCCGCTCGGCAGCGGCGCGATTGCCGGCAGCACCTTGCCGTTGAAACGCGAGCTCGTCGCGAAACTTTTGGACTTTGTGGACGCGAACGGCAAAGTTCAACTCACGCAAAATTCGATGGACGCCGTGAGCGACCGCGATTTCGTCGTCGAATTTGCCGCCGCGTCCGCGTTGCTTGCCGTGCATTTTTCGCGGCTCGCGGAAGATTTGATTTTGTGGGCGAGCGCGGAATTCAATTTTATCAAAATCGCCGACGCCTATACCACCGGCTCGTCGCTCATGCCGCAGAAAAAAAACCCCGACATCGCCGAACTCGCGCGCGGTAAATCCGCCCGCGTCATCGGCAATCTCGTCGCGCTGCTCGCGCTGCTGAAAGGTCTGCCGATGACTTACAACCGCGATTTGCAGGAGGACAAGGAACAGCTGTTCGACACCGCCGACACCGTGCGCGCCACGACGCGTCTCATGGCCGCGATGTTGCACCACACGAAGATCAATCGCGAAAATTGCGCCCGCGCCGCGAGCGACCCCGCGCTGCTCGCGACGGATTTGGCGGATTATCTCGTGCGCAAAGGAATGCCGTTTCGCCAAGCGCATCACATCGTCGGCGCGGTCGTCGCGCTCGCGGAAAAATCCGGCAAGGCGCTAAACAAACTCGCACTCGCCGAATTGCAATCCGTGAACAAAACTTTTGCCCGCGACGCGCTGTCCGTTTTCAATTTGCAAACCGCGATGAGCAAACGCAATCTCGCGGGCGCACCGGGAACGAAAGAAGTCGCGAAACAATTGGCAAGATGGCGGAAACAGCTTTCGCGATGAAAATCAAACTTCGCGCGCATGAAAAAATGTCCCTACTGCGGCAAAGAGTATTCTGATGACGTTGAGCGTTGTTTAATTGACGACGAAGTTCTTTTGGGTGGAAAAGCGGAAATCAATCAGGATAGTAAAGAAATTACAGAACCTGAACCTGCTGTAACTCCATCGTCAAAGCCAAAAATAATTTGGTCAGAACAAAATATCCGAATTTTTGAGATCGTCTTGATTTGCACGATTGCTTTCGGTGGCAGCATTCTTTCTTCAATCTATTCCTATTTGGGAAACAATTTCGATTCCTCTCCCAATTCGAGTTGGGTTGTATGGGATTGGACAATCAGGACATTAAGAGAAGCATCTGCTCTCGGATTACTCTGGTATATCTTGATGCGCCGTGGAAAATCTTTTTCAGATTTGGGTTTAAGTTGGGCATGGAAAGATGTGGGCTGGGCTATTATTTTAAGAGCCGGCGGCTCATTGGCATTTTATGCGGTGTATGATGCAATTTATTACACTGGTTTGACTTCAATCAGCCATAAAGTTGCCCATGCCCATATTGACAATATTTTATTTGGCAGCGGAGTTTCGTTCGCAACGCTTATGTTCCAATTCGTAAATCCATTCTTTGAAGAATTGATTGTAAGAGCTTATTTAATGACGGAAATTAAACAGTTAACGAACAGCGCTACAAAAGCAATTATCATTAGCACGGTCTTGCAAACCAGTTATCATCTTTATCAAAGTGGGCCGGTGGCTTTGGCTCATGGGGCGACATTTTTGATTTGGGCTGTTTTTTATGCAAAGACCAATCGCATTGCGCCGATTATTCTCGCGCATCTTTATTCCGATGTTAGTGCAACTTTGTGGTATATGCTCCGACAATGAATTCTGAAAATTTTGTTTATTCTGTCTAAAATGTCCATCGCCTTGAATGAATTGCTTCGCGCCACGTCGCGCTCGTTTTGGCTGACGTTGCGCGTACTGCCGGGCGCGATTCGTCCGCAAATCGGTCTTGCGTATCTGCTCGCGCGCACAACGGACACGATTGCCGACACGGAAATCATTCCGCTGGAACAACGGCTGGAGGCGTTGCACAAATTGCGCGGGCGGATTCTCGGTTCAAACACCACGCCGTTGAATTTCGGCGAGTTAGCCAAACAACAAGGTTTGCCGGCGGAAAAATTATTGTTGGAAAAAGTTGAGGACAGTCTCGCCGCGTTGCAACAATTTTCCGCGGAAAACCAGAAATGGATTCGCGAAGTGCTTGTGACAATTACCAGCGGGCAGGAATTGGATTTGCGCCGGTTCGCGAACGCATCCGCCGAACAGATTGTCGCGCTGCAAACGGCGGCGGAGTTGGATGATTATACGTATCGCGTCGCAGGTTGCGTGGGCGAATTTTGGACGAAAATGTGTCGCGCGCATCTGTTTCCCAAAAAGCGATTGGACGTGGAGGAATTCATCAATGACGGCATCCGGTTCGGCAAAGGCTTGCAATTGGTGAACATTTTACGGGATTTGCCGGCGGACTTGAAAAAGGGCCGTTGTTATCTCCCGCTGGAAAAATTGGAACCGGTGGGTTTGTGGCCGGAGATTTTATTTTCACCCGCGACGGAATCGAAATTTCTGTCGCTTTACCGCAAGTATCTGGATGACGCACAGGCGCGCTTGGAATCGGGCTGGCATTACACAAATACTTTGCCTTTTTGGCAGGTCCGCGTGCGGCTGGCGTGCGCGTGGCCGATTTTGATTGGCGCAAAAACCATCGCAAAATTGCGCGCGGCCGATTTGAACGCCTTGCGCACGCGGGTAAAAGTTTCGCGCGGCGAGGTTTATTGGATTTTATTGAGTTCAAGCCTGACTTATCCCCTGCCGTTCGTCTGGCGCAAATTGTTCCCAAAGCACGGGAAAGCTGTTGCATCGGAGGCGAATTTGGCGTAAAGAAGTGGAAACATTATGCGATTCCCAAAGTTGTTTTTGACTTTTTGCGCCATGAATCTGGGCGTTGGCCTTATTTCCGTCCATGCGGCGGACAATCCGGCGCAGGCAGCCGCGCGCGCGGCGTTGGAAGAAAAAATGCGCGCACTGGACGCACAACAACCACAGGCAAACGCAATTTTAGTGGAATCAAATTCCGTGACCGTCGTGCCGGCGCAACCTGCACCTGCTCCGGCGGCACAACCGACTCCCGCGCCGGTGGTAACGTCCGCTCCAGCATCGAGCGGTTCAGGTTTGTTCATAGCTGTCGAACCGACCGCACCCAACCCGCAGGCGCAGGCGGCGGCACAAGCCGCATTGCAACAAAAAATGGCTGAATCGGGTCAGGGACAAACGCCCACGCAACCGACGACGACTGTATCAATCACAACACCGGCCAATCACACGGTTGGAAGCAACGCGGGTTACACACCGATTGTCGCGCCGCCGCTGCCGATTTCCGCCGACAAGCAGGCGCAATTGCAGGCGCTCAATGCCAAATACATGGCCAATCAAATTTCGCCGCAGGATTATTTCAAGCAACGCGAAGCCATCATTGGCCGGCAATAAATCAAGGCTGATGACAATTTCCCGCCGGTTTTTTGCCGGCGGGTTTTTTATTGCGAATTGAATTTTGAACGCCGGACTCTAAACTCACGCTGTCATGCACGATTTTCGTTACGTCGGTAAAAAATTATTTTGCGAAGGTGTCGCGGTTGAAATGCTCGTCAAAAAATTCGGCACGCCGCTTTACATCTATTCGCAACGCACACTCGCGCAACATTTTCAAAAATTGGACGCTGCACTCGCGCCACTCGACCACTTGATTTGTTTCGCGATGAAGGCGAATTCAAATCTTTCTGTGTTGCGCGCGCTGGCCAATCTCGGCAGCGGCTTCGACATCGTGAGCGCGGGCGAATTACGTCGCGTCATCGCGGCGGGCGGCGACCCGCGCAAATGCGTCTTTGCGGGGGTCGCGAAAACCGAGGCGGAAATTGAATTCGCGTTGCGCCAAAATGTTTATTCGTTCAACGTCGAAAGTGAACCGGAATTGCAGCGTATCAACAAGATTGCGGCGCGCTTGAAAAAAATCGCGCCGATTGCCGTGCGCGTGAATCCGAACGTCGAAGCGCACACGCACGCGAAAATCACGACCGGCACTTACGAAAATAAATTTGGCATCGCGTTCGAGCAGGTCGAAGGTGTTTATGCGCGCGCCAGTAAATTGAAAAATCTGCGGCTGCGCGGCGTGCAAATGCACATCGGCTCGCAACTGACGCAGGTTTCGCCATTTGAAGCGGCGGTGAAAAAAGTTTTGCCGCTGGTTCAAAAATTGGCCGCGAAATACAAATTGGAATTTTTCAGCGTTGGCGGCGGAATCGGAATCGTTTATCAACCGGCGCTGGCCAGCGGTTCGGAAAGTTGGTGGAAAACTGTCGCAGGCAAGAAGATTTTGACGCCGGAAAAATATGCGGCGCGATTGCTGCCATTGCTGAAACCGCTGGGCTTGAAGATTCTGGTGGAGCCGGGACGATTCATCGTCGGCAACGCGGGCATTCTGGTGGCGCGTGTCGAATACATCAAACGCACGGGCAAAAAGAATTTTATCATCGTGGACGCGGCGATGAACGATTTGATTCGTCCGGCGTTTTACGATTCGTATCATGAAATCGTTCCGCTGACAAAAAAAGATGGCGCGTTGATTTCTTCGGATGTCGTCGGTGGCATTTGCGAATCCGGCGATTACTTTTGCAAAGACCGGCCGTTGCCGAAATTTGAAGGGGGCGATTCTCTCGCGCTGTTGAGCGCGGGCGCGTATGGATTTGTCATGGCGTCGAATTACAACGCGCGGCCGCTGGCGGCGGAAA
This sequence comes from Verrucomicrobiia bacterium, assembly GCA_035545995.1. Taxonomy (GTDB): domain Bacteria; phylum Verrucomicrobiota; class Verrucomicrobiia; order Limisphaerales; family UBA11358; genus UBA11358. The sequence goes on along the minus strand of DASZXH010000060.1, from coordinate 10,589 downwards.
TTCTGGTGAACGGCAAAAAATTCGCCATCGCGCGCGGGCGCCAGCCCGTCGAAAACATTTGGTCAAACGAAAAAGTTGTGGCATGGTTAAAGTGAAATGTTAAGCACGGAATTTTCAGTGGCGGCGCATTGGCCGGGCGGGTTTGACGAGAACGGCCTGCGCCAGTGGGTGGAGAATCTGCGCGGGCAATTGCTGTCGCCGCAGGTTTCACTCGGCCTCGTCTTCATGGCGCCGCAATTTTTTCCGCACGCGAAACAGACGCTGGAAATTTTACAGGTTCACGCGCGGATTCCGTTGCTCGTCGGCTGTTCCAGCACGACGTTGATTTGCGGCGAGCAGGAAATTGAAAACGCGTCCGGGTTGGTGCTCGGATTGTATTCACTGCCCGGCGTGGAATTGAAAAGTTTCCGTTTCACGCAATCGCAGGTTGAGGAAGCGAACGGCGCGGCGTATTGGCATCTGGAAACCGGCGTCGAGCCGAAGCGCGCAAACGGCTGGCTCGCCTTCATTGACCCGTTTCATCTCGACGCGGAAAGCTGGTTGCGCTCGTGGAACGAAGCCTACGCGCCGCTGCCGACGTTTGGCGGTTTGGCCAGCGGCATTTTCGCCGACCAGACGACGCAAATTTATTTGAACGGCGACGTTTTCGAGGACGGTGGCGTGGCGATTGCCGTCGGCGGTGACGTGAAATTGTCCGGCGTCATTTCGCAGGGCTGCACGCCCATCGGCGAAACGTGGACGCTCACGCGCGTCGAGCAGAATCTGATCCATCACATCGGCAATCGTCCGGCTTATGCCGTGCTGTCGGAAACATTTCAAAAATTGCCGCCCGCCGAGCAGCAAAAAGCGCGCGGCAATCTGTTGATTGGCCTCGTGGTCAACGAATATCTTGAAGATTTTCATCGCGGCGATTTTTTGGTGCGCAATCTGATTGGCGGCGACCCGAATTCCGGCGTGCTCGCCGTCGGCGCATTGCCGCGCGCGGGACAAACCATGCAATTCCAGCGCCGCGACGCCGACGCGGCGAATGAAGACATGAGCGAATTGCTCGCGCGCACAAAAAAGCAACTTGAAAGCACGACGATTTACGGCGGTTGCCTTTGTTCTTGCAACGGCCGCGGCAAAAACCTTTTTGGCCGCGCGAATCATGACGCCGAAATTGTCCAAAAACAATTCGGACCGCTCGGGTTGACCGGATTTTTCTGCAACGGTGAAATCGGCCCCGTTGGCGAAAAAAGTTTTTTGCACAGCTACACCGCCTCGCTCGCGCTGTTTGTGAAAAAGTAGTCGCATTTCGCCATTGCTTTTGTCGGGCGGTGCGTCATGCTCGCTGCGGAATGTCCGAGGAACAACCATCAGCCGAACCCAATCTTCCCGCGCCGCAAAATCCGAAACGGCGAAGGCGCGGTTATCGCGGCGGACGCGGACGCCGCCGTCCGGCGCAAATTTCCCCGCCGGATTCATCCATCGCCGTGCCGGACGCCGCCGAACAGAAAATTGAAGCTGCGCCCGTCATCGGCAAAATCGTCGAAGAAATCCGGCAAATCGTCGAGTCGCTCGAACAAACGCTGGAGCAAATGGAAGAAGTGCTGCGATTGGTCGAGCAGGCCGAAAATCAAAAAGCCGCCGACGAACACGAAATCGAATCCCTGCGCCGCGCGCTGCGGAAAATCCAGCCGCCGCGCAAAACACCGGACGAGCCAATCCGCGCTGACGGCTGACGATTGGATTATTGCAGCAACTCCCTGATTTTGGCGGCTTCATTGGTCGGCAACTGGCAGGCATTCCCGATGCAGACAAAAACCGTCGCTTCATTTTTTGCCGCCAATGTTTTCGCAAACGGCTCGACTGCGCCGGAATTGCCAAGAACAATTTTGTTCGGCTGATAAACGGAATGCGCCGCGCGCAACAATTCGCGAAAATCCGCGGAATTCATGTCGCCGACAATCACCGCGCGTTTCGGTTCTTGCAACCAGAAATCCAGCGCGTGCAGCAGGAACGGCATCGCCTGTGGAAATTTTTGCAGACGTTCGGAAAACAATCGCAATGTTTTTTCGGCGGCCTCGATGAAATTTTTCCCGCCGGAAATTTGTCCGAGTTTTAACAACGACAAAACGGCGACGGAATTGCCGCTCGGCTCCGCGCCGTCGTAATCGTCCTTCACGCGCAAAATCAAATCGTTCGCGTCCGCCGGACTTTGCCAAAAACCGCCATTTTCAGAATCGTAAAATCTTGCGAGCATTGTGTCCGCCAGTTCAATCGCAAAATCCAGATGCGCCGGATTCAACGTCGCCTCGTAAAGTTCGATGACGCCGGAAAGATAAAATGCGTAACCTTCGAGCAATTGCACGTCGTTGCGCTCGCCGTCGCGCCAGCGATGAAAAAGCGTTTTGGATTTGTCGTCCCACAATTTTTCGCGGATAAATTTCAAATTCTTTTCCGCCGCCGCCAAATACTTTTTGTCGTTCAAAACGATTCCCGCACGAGCAAATGCGCCGAGCATCAGGCCGTTCCATGACGCGAGAATTTTGTCGTCCAAATGCGGACGAATCCGTTTTGCGCGTGCGGCGAGCATTTTTGATTTGGCCGATTGTAATAACGGCAAATCTGCCACCGACAAATTTGGATTCGCTGCGCTCAAAACATTTTGTCCGCGCAACGGATTTGAGTGGCTGTGGTCAACAAAATTGCCTTCGCGCGTGATGCCAAAGAATTTGGCGGTGACGTTGAATTCTTCGACCGTCAACAATTTGGAAAGTTCGTCGTGCGTCCAGCAGTAAAATTTGCCTTCGTGACCTTCGCTATCGGCGTCTTCGGCGGAAAAAAATCCGCCGCTGGAATTTGTCATGTCGCGCAAGACATAATCCAAAATGTCGCGAACAACTTCCGCATGACGCGCGTCGCCGCTGATAAGAAATGTGTCGAGATAAAGTTGCGCGAGCTGCGCGTTGTCGTAGAGCATTTTCTCGAAATGCGGCACGAGCCATTCGGCATCCACGGAATAACGCGCGAATCCGCCGCCGAGTTGGTCATGAATGCCACCTGCGGCCATTTTTTCGCAAGTCGTCAAAACCATTTGCGCGGCTTCGGCATCGTGAAATCGTTTTGCGGCGCGTAAAAGAAATTGCGGCGTGGCTGGCTGCGGAAACTTCGGCGCGCTGCCAAATCCGCCGTGAACCGGGTCGAACATTTTTTTGAAAAGTTCCGCGGCATTTTTTAAAGCGGCTTCGGTCAAAATAAAATAGTTTTCGCCGGAATTTCCCGTCGCGAGTTTCAGCCGCTCGTGAATTTCTTCAGCGGACGCGGTGATTTCATTTTTCTTTTGCCGCCATAATTCGGCAATTTGCTGGAGCACCTGCAAAAAACTTGGGCGACCATAGCGATTATCCGGCGGAAAATACGTGCCGCCGAAAAACGGCTTCAAATCCGGCGTGAGAAACACGCTCATCGGCCAGCCGCCGCTGCCGGTCGTGGATTGCACGAACGTCATATAAATTTTATCCACGTCGGGACGCTCCTCGCGGTCCACCTTGATGCTGACAAAATGTTCGTTGAGAAATTTTCCGACATGCTCGTCTTCAAAACTTTCGCGTTCCATCACATGGCACCAGTGGCAAGTCGAATAACCAATGCTCAAAAAAACCGGTTTGTTTTCCGCGCGTGCTTTTACAAACGCCTCGTCGCGCCAGGCAAACCAGTCCACCGGATTGTGCGCGTGCTGCAAAAGATACGGCGATTTTTCTTTGGCGAGATGATTCATTTTAAGACAGGATTAACAGGATTTTGCCGGATTAGACACGAAAGAATTTTATTTAGCCTGCAAATTCCGTCCAAAAATTGAATCGTTTCCGTTACACCGACCGGATAAATTCAAATCATGTTGTCCAAAAAACCGTGGCAACCGGAATTGGTTCTCCTGTTTTGCGCGGCGATGTTCATGTCCTTCGGTGGCGCGATCATTGCCGCGATGCTGTTGCGAAATGCGGGCGTCACCGGATTCAAGCAGCCGGATGATTTTGGTTTCGTGCTGTTGGGCACTTTGAGCGTGCAGGGCGTGGCGTGGATTCTGATTTTTATTTTCCTGCGATTGCATGGAACGGGTTGGCGCGACGCGTTCGGCTTGCGAAATCCGAATCTAGAAAAATCCTTGCTGCTCGCGCTGGTTGTGTTGCTGCTCGCGTCGCCGATTGTTTTGTTGTTGCAACGACTTTCCATCACGTTGCTGACCCAATTAGGATTTCCACCGGAAAATCAGGAAGCCGTGCAAATGTTTCTGGACGAAAAATCCGTTTGGATGCGCATTTACTTTGGATTGTTCGCCGTCATTTTGGCCCCGGTTGCCGAGGAATTTATCTTTCGCGGAATGCTGTTTCCATTCTTCAAAGAGATGGGCTGGCCGAAACTGGCCTGGTTCGGTGTCAGCTTTTTGTTCGCGCTCATTCATCATGATGCGGCGACGTTCGTGCCGCTTTTCGTGCTCGCGCTGGCCTTCACCTGGCTTTACGCGAAAACGGACTGTTTATTGGCGTCCGTTTTTGCACACGCCTTGTTCAACGCCGGAAATCTGGCGCTGCTGATTTTGGCGGAAAAATTTGGCGACAAATTTCCCATCCAGCCATGAACGAATTTGAATTTATCGCCCGCCTGACAAAAAATCTGCCGACGAACAAAAATGTTCTCGTCGGCGCGGGCGATGACTGCGCCGTGCTGGATTTCGGTTTGCCGGAAAAATTATTTCTGTTCAAAGCTGATGCCGTCGTCGAAGGAATTCATTTCACGCGCGAAACACCGCCGGAAAAAATCGGACGCAAGGCGCTCGCTCGTTGCTTGAGCGACATCGCGGCGATGGGCGGAACTCCAAATGCCGCGCTCACAACCCTTGCGCTGCCAAAAGATTTTGACGTAAATTTCGTCGAAAAAATCTACGGCGGCATAAATGGATTGGCGGAAAAATTCAACGTTGCCGTTGTTGGTGGCGAGACGACGACAAATCCAGAACGGATTTTGATTTCCATCGCGCTGCTTGGAACGGTTATGCGCGGGAAACAAATTCTGCGTTCCGGCGCGGAAATCGGCGACGCCATTTTTGTAACCGGCGAATTGGGCGGTTCCATTTTAGAAAAACATCTGGAATTCGAGCCGCGAATTAACGAAGCGAACTGGCTGACGGAAAATTTTTCAATCCATTCGATGATTGATTTGAGCGACGGACTGGCGGGCGATTTGCGTCACATCTTGAACGCGAGCAGAGTCGGCGCAGAATTGTTGAAGTCGGCGATTCCCATTTCGCGCGCGGCAAAATCGCGAGCCAAAGAAGATTCTTCCGCGAAACCAGCGCTAACCGCTGCGTTGACCGATGGTGAAGATTTTGAATTGCTGTTCACCGTCGCAGGTAGGGACGCGGTGAAATTGCTCGACGCATGGAAGAAACAATTTCCCGAATTAAAATTGAGTTGCATCGGAAAAATTGTCACGGGCGACGGGATTACAATTCGCGACAAAAACAGTTTGCACAGATTGGACGCACATGGCTACGTTCACTTCGCATAGTCCGGCGGGAACAGAATCGCTCGGCGAAAAATTCGGTCGCGCGGCGCGAAACGGATTTGTATTCGCATTGTCCGGCGAATTAGGCGCGGGTAAAACGCAATTTGTGAAAGGTTTGGCGCGCGGGCTGGGAATTTCCGCACGTGTTCATTCGCCGACGTTCACGTTGGTCAACGAATACGGCGGCGGACGATTGGAATTGTTTCATCTGGATTTGTATCGGCTCGAAACGCGCGAGCAAATTTTGGCTGCGGGCATCGAAGAATTTTTGCAACCGGACGGCGTGACGGTGATTGAATGGGCGGAGCGGATTGCGGATTGCGGATTGTGGATTGTGGATTTGAAAAAAATAAAGATTGAAATTATCAGCGAGTCGGAACGGGAAATTGTTTATGACGATTTTGGCGCTTGAATTTTCTTCATCTCGACGAAGCGTGGCGGTGGCGCGCGACGGAAATGTTTTGGCCGAAGCATCCGAACAGACGGAAACGCGCGGGACAAATGCGTTTGGGTTGATTGAAAAAGTTCTGACGGGGGCAAAAATTGAGCGCGAAGAAATTTCTGTGATTGCCGTCGGGTTGGGGCCGGGTTCTTACACGGGAATCCGCGCGGCGGTTTCAATTGCGCAAGGTTGGCAACTGGCGCGAGGAATCAAGTTGATTGGCGTCAGCAGCGTTGAAGCAATTGTGGCGCAAGCTCACGCGGAAAAAATTTTCGGGCGCGTGAGCGTGGTGATTGACGCGCAACGAAATGAATTTTATCTGGCGACATTTGAAATTTTAACGGGCAAATGGAGGGAAATCGAACCGTTGAAAATTGTGTCGGCGGCGGAAATTCAATCCCGTGCTGACGCGGGAGAAATTTTAATCGGCCCGGGAACTGGAAAACCATTTTCCAATTATCGGGCTATTTTCCCCGGCGCGGCGGCAACGGCCAAATTGGCGGCGGAAAAAACAAATTTCGACGATGGCGTTTTGGAGCCGATTTACCTTCGGGAAACGAATTTTGTGAAAGCATCCGCGCACGGGAAATCAGTGTGACATTCACCGGCCAAACTGGCGTGACTTTCTTCTGGGATTGAAAGTGTCCAGTTGGGTTTCCAATTTCAGGACATTTTGTAAAAGATCACGCATTTCCTTTTCATTGCAAGGCGGATTTATGCGGGCGTTCATGGCATATCAAGTGCTTTTAGTTTCGCGGATTAGTGAAAGTTGACTTGAAAGCGTTTTGAGAATCGCGGTTTATGATTGTCTTCCTTGAGCAAAATAATGTTGAACGCAAAAATTCCGCCGCGCGCGCCGCGTTCACATTGGCGGAAGTGGTGGTGGCGATTGCCGTTCTGGCTTTGGTGATGGCCGGCATGATTTACGGGTATGTGCAGACCAACCGGCAGGCGGAGTGGAGCTCATTGTCCCTGTCCGGACAATCGTTGGCGTCTCAAAATCTCGAACAGGCCCGCGCGGCGCAATGGGATGTTCACACGACAAATACGGACGAGCTTGGCCCGCAGGTTTATACGCGGACAAATTCAATGATTATCAATCCATCAACCGGCAAAACGACAAATGTAATCACGACGGTGACGATTTCCTCGGTCTTCGCGAATCCCCCATTGCGACAAATCCGCGCTGATTGTGTGTGGAAATTTCCACGCACGGGACAATCGTTCACCAATACGGTGATTACCTATCGTGCGCCCGACGCATAAACGGATGAAACTTCTAACGAACTATTTTTTAGGCGGACGCTCCGGTCGGCCGGCCTGTGCGTTCACACTGGTGGAGATGATGGTGACCGTGGCGGTCTTTGCTTTGGTCGTGATCGCCATGATTTCCTTGCAGGTTTTTGGTTTGAGGGTAAATTCCATAACCACGGCCAAAACCAGATTTACCGGTGACAGCCTCAAGTCGTTGGACCAGATTCGCGGGCTGGTTTGGGGCGCGACCAATTCCGTGCAGATTGGGAATTTCAACACCGGCACCGGTAAGTTCACACCCGTCGCCAGCACCAGCGCGCAAATCGGTAATGCGCTGCAAATCTCAAATAATGCAGGCGACTACACCACGTTTTATTTGAACACGAGTTCAAACATCCTTTACAAAAAAATCTTTACCAACCCTGCCACGTCCATTGCTCATTCGGTGGTCAACTCCCAGCCGTTTCAGGCTGAAGATTACAAAGGCAGCAACATTATGGCCGGCAGCGAACATTATACGATCCACATGACACTGTCGTTTTCCAACATGAATTATTCAGTTCCGACCAACGTGCAGGATTTTTACCAATTAGAGACACGGGCAACGCCCCGATCACAATATTGACGGTTTAACAGCAAAAAACATTGGAGGTCCTCATGCAAACCAAGAAAAAATCATTTCAGCCGGGCGGTTATGCATTGCTGATAACGATGGTGTTCATTGGCATCACGTTGCTGCTTCTGGTCAGCGTCATGAGTTGGGCCAACAGCAACGCCAAACAGACGCATCGAAATAACATGTTCAACACCAGTTCGGCGGCGGCGGAAGCGGCGGCGGAAGCGGCGGTCGCCTACATGGAACGTGATTTTTACAACCAGTCGCTCAACACCAATGCTTCTATTTATACGACCAATCTTCCCAGTCAGACGAGCTGGCCAATTCAGTTCACTTTCACTGACACCAATGGCACGGCGAACCGGATCAGCGTGAGCACCAGCCCGGCGAATTGGAGCACAAACATCGTATTTTTAGGCAATCAATATCAGGGACTGTTTGGGGCGGTGGCGCAATGCACGGTGATCGCCACGGCAACCCCGTCCAATCAACTCTATAATGTGCCGGCGACCGTCAAGGAAGAGTTTCAACTGGCTTCCATCCCCATTTTCCAATTTGCCATTTTTTACAACCTGAACATGGAGATTGATCCCGGTGCAACGATGAGTGTCATCGGCCCGGTATTTTCCAATGGTGGCATTTGGGCGGGCACTGGGAATCTGACTTTCAATTCCTCGGTAAAAGCGGTTAATCAGGTTTATACCACTAATACAGTAGATCCCTATGATACAAACAAGAGTGACAGCGCTGGCGCGCATTTTAATGGAGGCACCCCGCTTGGCGGACAAGATGCGTTATCAATGCCCATCGGCACTAATACCAGCGCCACGGCTGTCCGTGATTTGCTTGGCCTGCCGCCAACCAACATAGTTGCCACGTCATTGCAGGGGCAGCAGTATTTTTACAATTCAGCGGACTTGGTGGTTTCCAATTCTTCCAGTGGTGTGATTTCGAATTATTACCGGAATCAAGACGGTTCGCTTTCTTACATCGCTCCCGATGTGGCGACTTATACAACCAATGGTTCCGGTTCCAGCAAAACTATCACGACCAATTACAACAATTACTCATTTGTGACCAACGTCAGCTTCTATGATTATCGCGAAGGAAAAACCGTGAGCGCCGTGCAGGTGGATGTCAGCGCCTTGAACAAATGGCTCACGAACAATGCCACCGGAATCCAGAAAAATAACATAAATAACACAGATAAAGGGCATACGATTAATTCCATCTATGTTTACAACAATGCCACGGCTTCCAGCACAAAACTTCCGTCCGTTCGCATGGTCAATGGCTCAGTTTTGCCCAGCGCCGGCCTTACGGTAGTTACGCCGGATCCGCTTTATGTGTTGGGGAACTATAATGCCACAGGTTCGGCCGTCGGCACAACGAACACCGCCAACACCGCGCCGGCGGCGTTGATGGGCGATGCCCTTACCGTTCTTTCGACCAATTGGAATGACAGTAAATATACCAATGGTTACGCGCTAAACAATCGCAACCCGGTCAGCACTACAGTCAATGCCGCTACGTTTGAGGGAATTGTTCCATCCACCAGCACGGCCTATAGCGGTGGTGTGGAAAATTTTTTACGATTGTTGGAAAATTGGGGCAGCTCCACGACTTTAACCTACAACGGTTCAATCGTTGTGATGTTCCCAAGTCAATTCGCAACCAATCATTGGATAACCACAGGAACCTATTACAACGCACCCACGCGCAAATGGGCTTTTGACCTTAATTTCATGCAGCAAAACAAAGTTCCGCCGCTCACGCCTTCCGTCAAGGCATTGATTCGACAGCGGTGGAGCGCTTATTGATTGTCGTTGGGAATTTGGGTTTCAAGGCGTCAGAAACTTTTTCAAACTTTTCTGCATTTTCTCCAAATCCGGCTGGTTGATATACATCATGTGGCCGGCGTCAAATTCGGCGTAGGTGATGTTGGTGCGATAGGCGGCGGCGAGCGACATGTGGTCAATCGCGTAATGCACGGTGTCAATCGGGCAGACCAGATCGCAACGCCCGCCGAACACCAAAATTTTCATGTAAGGATTCTGATTCATCGCGGACGCGAGTTTGCTGCTGGCGTTGGCGTAATTATTGGGAGTGCCGTAATTCCATGGCTGCACGCCGGCGATGATTTCATAAGGCAAATCATCCTCGAACTTCAATTCGCTGCGAATGTAGGCATTGGCGGCGGCGGCAAATGGCCCCAGCACCGCCGCGTCTGACGGGTCGAAATCAGGCGACGGTGACGCGGGATCGTCGTCGCGTCCGGTGATGCGCGCATCGTAAGCGCCGAGAATCAAGCCTTCGTCATGCAACAGTTGTTTGCGGAAAACGCCTTCATCAATCCGCAGATTATTGTCTTCGATGATTTGTGGTTTCAGGCCGGTTAATCGCGCCAGTTCAGCAATAATTTTTTTGCGGTCGGCGGCGGAAAGCGAGTCTCCTTTTTGCAGCGCGGAAGTATATTCGCCTCTGGCAAAAACGCGCGCTTCGGCCAGCGCTTTTGGCAAATCATTCTGCAAATCCGTCGGTAATTTTTTATGAAAATGCGCCGCCGCCGTGTAAGCCGGCAAATAAAGTGGATACGGCAAGTCGTTGCCCTGATTGTTCCAGATGGTCGCAAAGTCCAGCACGCCGGAAACCAAAATCAGCCCGTTCAAATACATTCCGTAACGCGCGCGCAAATGGTCGGCCAGCCCCGCCGCGCGGAAAACGCCGTAG
>DASZXH010000059.1:0-19448 GCA_035545995.1 Verrucomicrobiia bacterium | reverse complement strand
GCGCAAACAGGCGGCGAACGACAAGCAAAAACAAATCGCCGACTCGCAGCAGACCATTGTCCAATTTGAACGGCAGGCGCAAGTTCAACTTTCCGAGCAAAGTCAGCGGATGCGCAGTAACATCATCAAGGAAATTCAAACGGCGGTGGCCGCCAAGGCCAAAAGCGGCGGTTACACAATGGTCATTGATTCCGCGGCGGAAACCGCCAATCAAACGCCCGCCATACTTTATACCGATGGCCAAAATGATTTGACGGACGCCGTTCTGAGCCAATTGAATGCCGGTGCGCCGATTGATTTGACCAAACCCGCCGACAATTCGCCGCTCGGCAGCCAATAGATTCTTCACCCGACCGAAATGGTCCAAAAACGTGCTTGCGCGACCGCTAAAAGTCGCGTATAGTGCGCGCCCTTTTGCAATTGAATTGATTTTATGCGACGTCCCAAAGGCAACAAAACGAACAAAGCCGTGTCGAAGCGGTTCAAGATCACTGCCACCGGCAAAGTCCTGCGCCCGCGCGCCGGTCGCCGTCACTTGGCGCAATCCAAAAACGCCCATCGTTTGCGCCGGCTTGGCAAATCGGCGGTTGTTGATCCGACCGACGCTTATCGCATCACGCAAAGTTTGCCGTTCAACCACTGATTTCCGATTCAACGATCTAACAATTTAACGATTTAACGAAATGAGAGTCACCAATTCACCCGCTTCCCGCAAACGCCGCAAACGGATGATTTCCGCTGCGAAGGGCTTTCGCCTCAAACGCAGCAAATTGTATCGTTACGCCAGCGACGCCGTTGATCACGGTCGCCAATACGCCTACCGCGACCGCCGCCGCAAAAAACGTGAATTTCGTTATCTCTGGCAAATCCGTATCAACGCAGCCGTGCGTTCCGCCGGTCTGACTTACAGCCGTTTCATGGAAGGACTCAAAGCCGCCAAATGCGCGCTCGACCGCAAAGTTCTCGCGGACATCGCCGCGCAGGATGCCGCCGCGTTCAATCAATTGATTGAGGTCGCCAAAAACGCGCTCAAGAACAAGCCCGGCGCGGCTCTGGCAAAAGCGTAAAACGAAAATCAAAATCGAATTCAAAAAACGGGCGGCCTGAAAAGGTTCGCCCGTTTTGGTTTTTAGACAGGATTAACAAGATTAACCGGATTAGAACGGTCATCCTCATTTGTGGAAAAATAATCCTGTAAATCCTGTTAATCGTGTCTCATTATTTCCAAAATTTTATGGCTGGATTTCTCGACGAAATTGAACCGCTCAAACAAACCGCTTTGGGCGAACTGAAAAATGCCGCCGACCTCGCCGCGCTGGAACAATCTAAAGGTGCATGGATTGGGCCGAACGGCAAGTTCACTGCACTGATGAAGCAGATGGGCAAACTTTCGAAGGAAGAGAAACCCGCTGCGGGAAAATTAATCAATGCCGCCAAAGTCGAACTTGAAGCCGCGCTCGTTTCCCGCCGCGAAGAATTGGAAATAGCCGCCGCTTTGCCGAAGCATCCTACCGATTTTACACTGCCCGGACGCCGCCGCGCGCTGGGCAAATTGCATCCGCTCACGCAAGTCACCGACGACATCGTTCGCGCCTTCCGCAAAATCGGTTTCGCCGTCGCCGACGGGCCGGAAATCGAGGACGAATATCATTGCTTCGACGCGCTCAACACGCCCGCCGACCATCCCGCGCGCGATTCGCAGGACACATTTTATTTGAACGCATCGCAAAAATTGCTTTTGCGAACTCACACAAGTTCCGTGCAAATCCGTGTGATGGAAAAACAGCCGCCGCCCGTGCGCATCATCGTGCCCGGACGCGTTTATCGCCGCGACAACGCCGACGCCACGCACAATCCGACCTTCCAGCAAATCGAAGGACTTTACGTGGACAAAAACGTCACCGTCGGCGACTTGAAAGGCACGGTCGAATTCGTTTTCAAAGAACTCATGGGCAGCGACGTGAAAATCCGTTTCCGTCCGCATTATTTCAGTTACACCGAGCCGAGCTACGAAATTGATTTCACGAATTCACTCGTGAAAAAAATGGGCAAAGACTGGCTGGAAATCGCCGGCTGCGGCATGGTGCATCCGCAAGTGTTTGAAAATGTCGGCTACGATTCCGCCGTGTGGACCGGCTGGGCGTTCGGCTTTGGCATCGAACGCATCGCCATGCTTCGCTATGGCATCAACGACATTCGACTTTTTTACGAAAACGACGTGCGGTTTTTGAAACAATTCTAAAAATCAAACCTGTGAAAACTCGAACAAATCGTCTCGCTCTATTTGCCGGTTTTATTGTCGCCGCGTTGCTCGTCGCAGGTTGCCAATGCCCGACGCATAAATCGGCGACTGCCGTGGCCGCGCCACCGACGAAAGAAATTCAGTCTGCAATGACGCCCGCGCAAGCGCTCGCGGAATTGAAAGCCGGCAACGCGCGATTTGTTGCGGGCACGCCATTGCATCGCGATTTTCCGGCGGATGTCAAAGCCACTGCGTCCGGTCAATATCCGTTCGCTATTGTGTTAAGCTGCCTCGACTCGCGCCAGCCGATTGAAATTGTTCTCGATCAAGGCATCGGCGATATTTTCAGCGCGCGTGTCGCGGGCAATGTGCTGAACGACGACATTCTTGGCAGCATGGAATTTGCCTGCAAAGCGTCCGGCGCGAAACTCATCGCCGTCATCGGCCATTCCAATTGTGGCGCGATTAAAGGCGCGATTGACGACGTTCAACTCGGTAACCTTACGGGCTTGCTCACCAAGGTTAAACCCGCGTTGAACGCCGTGCCGGCCACCGACCAGCCGCGCACTTCCAAGAATTACAAATTTGTGGATGAAGTCGCCGAGGCCAACGTGCGGTTAGTGTTAAAAGAAATTCCCGAACGCAGTCCGATTCTGCGCGCGATGCTCGACAAAGGCGAAATCGGTTTGGTCGGCGGCATGTATGATTTGAAAACCGGCCAAGTGAAATTTTTTGATAACGACACTAAATGAAAGTCACACTTAACTGGCTCAAACAATACGTTGATTTCAACTGGTCGCCCGAAGAATTGACCGAGCGACTCACGATGCTCGGCCTCGAAGTCGAAGGTGTCCAAAAGCTCGGCGGCGAGTTTGCCGGCGTCGTCGTCGCGCAAATTTTGACGAAGGACAAAGTGTCCGGCTCGGACAAATTATCCGTCTGCAAGGTGAACGACGGCTCCGGCGAACGCACCATCATTTGCGGCGCGCAAAATCACAAGCCCGGCGATAAAGTGCCGCTCATCCTGCCGAATTTTGCGCTGCCGCTGAAACCCGGTGACAAAGAACCGTTCGTCATCAAGGAACGAAAAGTGTTCGGCATCACCAGTCAGGGCATGATGTGTTCGCCGCAGGAACTCGGCTTGCCGGACCAAGTGGATGGACTTTTGATTTTGCCCGCCGACGCGAAGGTCGGCCAGCCGTTCGCCGAATTTCTCGGTCGCAGCGGCCGCGACGTGGTTTATGATTTGGAAGTCACGCCGAACCGACCGGATTTGAACAACGTTATTGGCATCGCGCGCGAAATCGCCGCACTTACGGGAAATCCACTGAAAATTCCAGAAATTAAAGTAGGGCAGGCTTCCAGCCTGCCCGGCGCAGACAAGATGCCTGCGCTACTTTGCAGCGACTTCGTTTCTATTCGCATTGAAGATTCCGAACTATGCCCGCGTTACACCGCCCGCCTCATCAAAAATATCAAAATCGGTCCAAGTCCAGATTGGCTGCGTTCCACTTTGGAAAAAATCGGCATCCGCAGCATCAATAACGTCGTGGACGTGACGAATTACGTTATGCTCGAAATCGGCCAGCCGCTGCACGCGTTCGATTATCATTTGATTGCCAAAAACGCCGGTGGCAAACCGACGATTGTGATTCGTCGTGCAGCTGCGAATGAGAAATTCAAAACGCTCGATAATCAGGAACGCACGTTGACGAACGAAATGTTGCTGATTGCCGACGAACAAAAAGGCATCGCGCTCGCCGGCATCATGGGCGGCGCGAACACGGAAATCAACGATTCGACCAAAGATGTTTTAATTGAGAGCGCGTATTTTACGCCAACAAACATTCGTCGCACGAGCAAGCAAATCGGCTTGCGCAGTGAATCGAGTTATCGTTTCGAACGTGGTGCGGACATAGGTATCTGCGATTGGGCGAGCCGGCGCGCGGCGCAATTGATTTTGGAAACGGCAGGCGGCGAATTGGCCGCTGGCGTCGTGGACATTTATTCCAAGCCGGTTGAACCAAAGCAAATCACTTTGCATTTTCAAAAAACGACGGCACTGCTCGGCGTCACGATTTCGCACGCGGAACAGATTTCATTTTTGACGAAGCTCGGCTTGGAATTGGCCGAACAAAGTCCCGGCATTTGCACGTTCAAAATTCCGACGTGGCGCGTGGATTTGAAGCGGGAAGTGGATTTGATTGAAGAAATTGGACGGCTTTACGGCGTGGAAAAAATTCCCGCCACACCGCCACGCGGCGCACACGGCGCGAACGAATTTGATTCCATCTATGACCAAATTTCCGAAGCGCGAAGGATTTTGACCGGACTCGGATTGAACGAAGCGCAGGGGCAAACTTTGATTGCGAAGCCAGAAGCCAGAAGTCAAAAATCAGAAGAGATTGTCGCGTTGGCGAATCCGTTGAGCAGCGACATGGATGTTTTGCGGCCAAGTTTGTTGCCCGGATTGATTCATTCGCTGCGGCACAATGTCAGCCGGAAAAATTATGATGTGGCGCTGTTTGAAATCGGTCGCGTTTTTGGTCAGCAAAATGGCGCGACGAAAGAGGAACGTCGTGTCGCCATCGCTTTGACCGGCCAGCGCAATCCAAGTTTTTGGAGCGGCGACGAGCGCGACGCGAAGTTCGCTGCGTTCGATTTGAAAGGTGTCGTCGAAGAGTTTTTGGAGCAGTTTGGTTTGCGCGGAATTGCTTTTGCGCGGCGCACGGAAAGCTCAAATTTGTTTCTCGAATCGGCTGGCGTGACTTTGGGCGGAAAATTGCCGCTGGGTGAAATTGGCCAGTTGCAGCCGGTACTGGCAAAAAAATACGATTTGCGTGATGCCGTTTTTCTCGCGGAATTCAATCTGGATTTGCTGTTATCGAAACGTAATCCAGCGAAATCGTTCAAACCGTTGCCGCAATTTCCGTCCAGCCGTCGCGATGTGGCGATGCTTGTGCCGGAAGCTGTCACGCACGAATCCGTTTTGCAGACCCTGAAACAGGCCAAGCCGGAAAATCTCGAATCCATTGAGTTGTTTGATGTGTTTCGCGGAAAAAATGTTCCTGACGGCCAAAAAAGTTTGGCGTATGCCTTCACTTATCGTTCAGCGGAAAAAACGTTGACGGACGCGGAAGTGAATGCCGCGCACGAAAAAACGGTTGCCAGTTTGAAGGAAAAATTATCGGCGGTCATCCGGTGAGTCGTTTTTCTTCGCGGTGTGGATGACGGTTTCCCTGGCTTTGTGGAGAAGTTTGCGCACTTTGCGCAGCCAGCGTCGCGCCCAGACAAATTCCGTGGCCAACACCGCGAGTCCGACGGGAATGACCACGATGGCCGGACCGGGCAAAACGGTCATCGCCAGACCGATGAGCAAAATCGTGCCGCCGATGATGCCGACAATTGTGCGCCGGACCGGAGATGGCACGTCTTCCAGATGAAGCCATTTGCGGATGCGGGCGCGCAGGCTGCGTTGTGGTTTTGAATTCATATTTTGTTCCGCATAAAATTATTCGACAGGATGGTGTTTTTGGCAAACGAGTGTATTGAATTCACCCCTCACCCTGACCCTATCCCCGTTCGTGCGGGTAGAGGGAATTATCAAATGGTTTGTGAACGACGGATTCTTTTATTCCGTTGTCACAAAAGGCGGCATCGGGCAATCCAGCGTGTCGGCAATGGCGCGGAGCAATTCCGCTTCATTTTCCTGAACGATGCCATCCGCGCCGACGACGCGGACGCAGGCTTCGAGCAAATTCTTTTTGATTTGCGGAACGGCTTGCGCGAGACGATTGAGCGCGGCGTCAATTTGAGTCACGCCACATTGTTCGCCCGTGAGCAATGGTAATTCCGAATCGTCGGGCGCACGCAAATACGGCGCGCCGGCGGCGAACGCTTTTTGAATTTCATTCGCGTCATCGCTGCCGGCATCAGCAAGCGCGGAAAGCAAAACGGCGCAGTCGGGCGCAAGCGGCTTGATGGAATAGAATTGGACGACCGGCTTGCGCGCACCATGAAATTGAGAATCCAAATGCCGCAACACGATTTTTTTCAGGGCAAATTCAAACAATTCAACTTTGCCGTCGCTTTGAACCAGCCATTGCAGCGTTTGCGAGAATTGCTCGAATTGCTCCGCGCTCAAATTCCGCAGCGCGCCGATGGCAAGATTGACCATCGGCAGGCGCGCGTGTTGGGCGGTGGTGGAAATGTCGGGAAACAGCGCGACGGTTTTTTCGGAAACGGACGGCGAAAAGCGTTTGGCGATTTCGGCGATTTGCGCGGCGCGTTCATTTTCATTCGCGCTCAAAATCAACGCGAGGATCAACGCGGCGGCATCGAGCGGTTCGCGCGCGGCCATTTTGATTTGTGTCGGCAGCGATTCGCGCAAGGATTCGGCGTATTTCAAATGCAGCGGCGTAGGATTGCCAACGTTCGGCAAAACGGAATGGGATTTGATGACGGGCGGTTTATCCGTGTCGCCGGACGCGAGAATTGCGCCGCCAACGACCGTGCCGAAAAGATTTGGCAACGGCGCGCGCTTCGGTTGGGAAATTTCTTGAAGCGGCGATTCGCCACCGTCGTAACGGATAAATGGAAATTTCCCGTCGAAATCCGGCTCAAAGGCGCGGATGCGGTCAACGAGCGGTGGATGCGTTTCAAGAAGTCCAATGAAAGGTTCGGAAATGCCGTTGCCGAAAAACATGTGGGACAATTCCTCGGAATGTGCATGGCTGACACGCGAGCCGTTTTCGCCGAGGCCGCCAATTTTTTTCAGCGCGCCGGTGATGCCGGTGGGATTGCGGGTAAATTGAACGGACGACGCATCGGCCAGAAATTCGCGCTGGCGGCTGACGGCAGCCTGAATCAAACGCCCGAAAAAAACGCCGATGTAACCAACGAGCAGCAAAACCAATCCAAGAATCGGCAGGGGATTTTGCCCGCGCCCGCGCCCACCACCGCGCACAGTTTGCAAAAGCACGCGACCGATAATGGCGAGGCAAAGAATCCCAAAAATAATTCCCATGAGCCGCAGATTTAATCGCATATCGCCATTCAAGATATGGCTAAATTCGTGGCCGATGACGCCTTGTAATTCGTCGCGCGATAAAAGTTTCATGCAACCGCGCGTGACGGTGACGGTCGCGTCGCTGGATTTATGACCGGCGGCGAAGGCGTTGATGCCTTTTTCGTCGTCCAACACATAAACTTTCGGCATCGGCACGCCGGACGCGATGGACATTTCTTCGACCACGTTGAGCAATTTCCGTTCGTCGGGATCGGTTGTGTTTGAAGCGATGAGTCGTCCGCCCATCATTTCTGAAACCACGCTACCACCGCCGGCGAGCGACAGGGTTTTGTAACTGCTGCCAATCAATATGATTGAAACCGTGCCGAGCGCGACGCCCAGAAAAAGTTCGGGATTCCAGAATGAAATTTGTGACTGTGATTCATTGTTGTAATAATCATGGTAGCGAGATTGATGCGCCTGAACGCCGGAAAAAATCAACAGCGCAGCGGCGTAAATGGCGGCAATCATCACCAGAACGGCCATGATGAAGTAAATGACCAGCCATTTAGTTTTTTTTCTGGCCTGCTCTTGTCGCGCGAAGAAATCCATTCGTTGAATCGTATTTTGTGATTTAGCGATTCAATCTAAAAGCCGAATTCAGTTATTTCTTAATGACTAAATTGATAACCACAACGTTCATAAGGACGACAAACACGATGGCTCCTATAAATGTCCACATCATGCAAGCCGCTCCTTTTTTCTGCCCGAGATTAATCGTCCAACCCATGCTCCGAATTTGCTTTGGAACCCAGACGCGACTGTCTTTCTTGCTGAAATAAAGACCACCAGACCAATTGTCAGGATTGTTCCATTCGCTTTTGTTGATTTCTTCTTGTGTCATGGCGCACAAAATTTATGAAAACGAAACTTTCGGCGCATCTTTTTGTTCCGGCTTGTCAATCACAAACAATTCCGCTGATTGAAAATTGAAAATACTGGCGATGAGATTGCTGGGGAACACTTCGCGGTCGGTGTTGTAAACCATCACGGAATCGTTGTAAGCCTGTCGCGCGAAGGAAATTTTATTTTCGGTCGAGGTCAATTCCTCGGTGAGTTGCATCATGTTTTGATTCGCCTTCAAATCCGGGTATTGTTCCGAAACCATCATCAGGCGGCTCAACGTTCCAGCGAGTCCGCTTTCGGCGGAAACCAGATTTTTCACCGCGCCGGAATCGCCGGGGTTGGCGGCAGCGGCCTGTGAAGCGGCATAGGCGATGTTGCGCGCTTTGGTGACGGCTTCAAGCGTTTCGCGTTCGTGTTTAATGTAACCTTTGGCGGTTTCAACCAGATTTGGAATGAGGTCGTAGCGGCGTTTTAATTGCACGTCAATCTGCGCGTAGGCATTTTTGTAGCGGTTGCGCAGCGTGACCAATTTATTGTAGCCGGTGGCGATGAAACCGAAAATTCCCACCACGATGACCAAAACGATGATGATGGCGATCAATGTAGTTCCCATAATTTTTCTTTATCGAATTTAGTTCAATTGCTAAAGCAAACCGGATGGCGAAGCAATAACAATTTCACGCCGAAGTTTCGGTGATGACTTCGCGTAATTTTCCCAGAATCGCGCTGGCGGTGAACGGTTTGGCGATGAAATGTCGGACACCAAGTTCGTGGATGGTTTCTGGTTCGGGGTCGCTTTTCAAGCCGCTGGCGGCGATGATTTTGACGTTGGGATTGATGTGTTTCAGCGCGCGAATGGTGGCTTCGCCGTTCATCACAGGCATAAGCATGTCGGTGAGCACGACGGAGATTTGGCTTTGATTTTCCGCGTAGGCCGCCAACGCCATTGCACCGTCATTGGCGAGCACGACCTTGTAACCAAACGTTTCAAGCGTGACTTGCGTGGCTTCGCGAACGGTTTTTTCGTCGTCCACCACCAAAATGGTTTCGCCTTGTCCGCGCGGAAAATTGATTGGCTGGTCTTCCAACTTTTCTGAACGGGAATCCACCTGCGCGGGCAAGTAAACCCAAAATGACGAGCCTTTGCCAATTTCGCTTTCCAACAAAATGAAGCCGTTGTGGCTTTTGACGATGGACAATACGGTGGACAAGCCAAGTCCCGTGCCTTTGCCGATTTCTTTGGTGGTGAAGAACGGCTCGAAAATCCGGTCGCGCATTTCGCGCAAAATGCCGTTGCCGGTGTCCGTGACCTCCAAAACGACGTAAGGGCCGGAATGCGCTTCAAGGTGCATTCCGGCAAAGTTTTTGTCGGCCATGAAATTCCAGGCGGCCAGTTTCAATCTGCCGCCCGACGGCATGGCGTCGTTCGCGTTCACGCAAAGATTCAGCAAAACCTGATGCAATTGCGTCGGGTCGCCGGGAATCGGCCAGATATTTTCGGCGATGGTCGTTTCAATTTTGATGGACTTGTTAAAAGTCTCGGTGGCGATGCGCGCGACATCTTTGAAAAGATGCTTCGGGTTGACCGGAATGCGCTGGCCTTCAAGGCCGCGGCCAAACCAGAGCACTTGTTTGATGATGTCCGCGCCGCGTTTGGCGCTCACTTCGACCGCGTTCAAGATGTCCAGGCCTTCCTTTTCCCCAATTTTTTCGCGCAACAACGCGGTGGAAATCATGATGGGCGTCAAAATGTTGTTCAAATCGTGCGCGATGCCGGTGGCCAGCCGCCCGATGCTTTCCATGCGCTGGGCGCGCAGAAGTTGCGCTTCCAATCCTTTTCGCTCGGTGATGTCACGACCAATGCCAACAAGGCCGATAATGTTGCCGGTGGCGTCGCACCACGGAACTTTCGTGGTCAACAACCAGAGAGTTTTGCCGTCAGGTTCGACAATCTTTTCTTCACGATTGATCAACGACTGGCCTTTTTTAAGGACCAGTTGATCGTCTTCAAAAAGTTTTTGAGCGACCTCTTTGGTGAAAAAATCAAAATCCGTTTTACCCAGAATATCCGCTTCATTTTTATATCCCAGATTTTTTGCATCCGCAAGATTCGCCAGTGTCTTGCGGGTGGCGGTGTCCTTGACGTAAATGGCGTCCGGCAAATTGTCAATGACCGTGCGCAACAGATTGCGTTCTTCCGTCAATTTGAGTTCCGCCTCTTTTTGTTTGGTGATGTTGAGTCCGCCGCCAATGATGCCGATGATGTTGCCATCGGCATCGCGCCAGGGAATTTTCGTCGTGGCCATCCAAAAAACCTCACCGTTGGCTGCGACTAATCGTTCCTCATGATTCACCAGCGACTCGCCGCGAAGAACTTTTTGGTCATCTTCAAAAAGTTTGGCCGCCACTTCCGGCGCAAACAATTCAAAATCTGTTTTGCCCAGAACGTCCGCTTCGTTTTCCAATCCCAGATTTTTTACGTTGGCCTTGTTCGCCAGAGTTTTCCGCATTTCGTTGTCCTTCACGTAAATGGAATCGGGGTAATTATCAATCACCGCGCGTAACAAATCGCGCTCGCTTGTCAGGCGCTCGTTAAGCGTCTCAAGCTCTTCCAATCGTTTCTGGATGTCCGGTTCGCCCTGAATGTTCTGCATTTTTTCTGGCCGCTTACGCGAGTCTCGGCGGATGTTTTTGTGATTTGGCGAAATGAAAAGGCAGCTTTTGTGCCAACCGAAGGGCTTGATAAACGCGGCTTTTACGGCTCGACGAACACCGGCATTCCGACCCACGCGATTTTCAGCAAATACTCCGCGTCCCAATTCGCTAGCCGGAAACAACCGTGCGATTCCGTGCGCCCGACTTCTTCCGGTTTGGGCGTGCCGTGAATTCCATAACCCGTTTTGTCCAAACCAATCCACGCGACGCCAACGGGATTATTCGGACCGGCTGGCAAAATCAATTTATGACCAATCACCTGTAATTCGGATGATTCAGGAAAAAGCTCCGGATCGACCGTGTAATTGGGATTCGGAATGACAGTGACCACGCGCAGTTCGCCGACCGGACGCTTTTCCACTTTCGCCGCGATGCTGCACGGAAAATGCGCGAGCAAATTCGTATTTTCGTCAAACGCCTCCAGAAATTTTTCCGACAGATGAATGGTCACAAATGCCGCTTTGTCTTCCGATTCGGGATAATTCACGTCGGGAATTTTCAAAATCGTTCCCGCCGCGACATTGGTCCAATTCACGTTCGGATTCAACTTTTGAATCAATAACGGATGCGAATGACTTTTCTCCGCGACACATTCCAACTCGGTTTCATAAGCCAATTCATTCTGCTGCGATTTGGCCAGCCACGTTTTGCCGAGCGATTGCAAATGTGCCAAATCATTCGTCGTCACGACATAATTCGTCAAAATCGGCGCGTCGAGCGTCAATTTCACGCGCGTGTTGGTGTCCAATTTCCCTGTTTGCTCCAAGTTTTCAATTTCTTGAAAAACGGAAATGGCCGCGCGCGTTTGCGAACCGAGCGCCGCGTCAATCGGCCCCGGCGAAATCCCGCGCCGCGCCAAGGCGATTTGCGCTTCCAAAATATCGTGAACCGGACGCGGAAAATCCGCCGGCGATTGCCGCGAAACGACGACGGGTTTTGACGGCGTTTTGACAATGGCCGGTTTTGCCGGAGCGATTTTCTCGGAATGTTTATGCCGCCAGAAAAAATAAATGACGCCGGCAACTGCAATTAAAACGATGAGCCAGATGAAATTGCCGCCGCGTCTTTTTCGGCGTTCCAGAGGCGTTTGGTATTTTGATTTTGGACGGCGCGGCACTTGCAAAGCTTTCAGTTTTTGGCTTTCAGTTTCAAGCGTCGAAAATTGAAAACTTGAAATTTCAGCCTTTTAACAGCATTTCGTTATAGGCGTGCGCGATTTGGTCAACGAGCGGCGATGGCGCGACGGTTTCGCCGTCAAACGTGGAAACCGGAACGATTCCGAAAACGCTCTGCGTCACGAAAATACCTTTGGAATTTCGCAACGCTTCCGGCTTGATGACACGCTTGTTCACCGGCAAACCAAGCGATTGGCAGATTTCCAAAACGACCGCGCGCGTGACGCCCGGCAAAACACCGCGACCCGTCGGCACGGTGCAAATATCGTCGTCATAAACCCAGAACAGATTGCCGCCGGCAGTTTCGGCCACTTCGCCGTTCGTGTTGATGAGCAGCGCTTCGTCCGCGTCTTTTTCCTTTGCCTCGGCTCGTGCCATGACACTCAAAATTTTGCTCGTCGTTTTGAATGACGAAAGCGGGTCGGCGGCGGGAATCCGAAATGACGACGTGATTAAATTCCATTCAGCCGGATTTTCGGATGGCAAATGATGCAACGTCATCGCCAGCGTCGGTTTGCTTTCCACACTGGGTGCATAACCGCGTTCGCCGATGCCGCGCGTCAACGTGATGCGTAAAACGGCGTCCGCCATTTTATTTTGTTCCGCCAGTTGCGCGGCGAATTTCTGCAATTCCTTCGCTGAAAACGGCAGTTTGATTTTCAGGAAATCCGCGCCGCGCGTCAATCGTTCCAGATGTTGCGCGAAGCGAAACGGTTTTCCGCCCGCGACGCGCATCGTTTCAAACAATCCGTCGCCGAGCAAAAAGCCACGGTCGAAAATTGAGACGACCGCGTCGGCTTCGGGCAAAAATTGTCCGTTGAGAAAAACGAGCATAGACTGGTTCCTAATACGCTTTGGATTACGCTAAATCGGAAAATTCCGCGAGCAGAAAAAAGACACGAATTTCACTAATTTTCACGAATAAAAACAAATTTGCGCTAATTCGTAAAATTCGTGTCTAAAAAACCTGTCCGGTTTTAGCCAAAACCGGCATTTATAGATGAATGAATGAACCCGACGACTTGGCCTTGCTGCGCGAATACGCCGCGAACAATTCCGAAAGTGCCTTTGCGGAATTGGTTTCGCGCCGCGTGGATTTCGTCTATTCCGCCGCGCTGCGCCAGACGCGCAATCCAGATTTGGCCGAAGAAATCACGCAAGCCGTGTTCATTTTGTTCGCGCAAAAGGCCGGACAAATTTCCAATAAAACCATTTTGACCGGCTGGCTGTTCACACGCGCTTCACCGCGCTCGCCCAAATCCGCGCCGAAGTGAAACGGTCTTTACAGACGGCCACCATCGAAAAGGAGTTGCAAATGCGAACTGAATCTCAATCCGCCGCGACGGAAGAACTGTGGAATCAAATGTCGCCGTTACTGGACGAAGCGCTGGCCGCGCTCGGCGAAACCGACCGTCAAGCCGTGCTGCTGCGATTTTTTGAAAATAAAACTCTGGCCGAAGTCGGCGAATTTTTGGGCATGGGCGAAGACACGGTGCGCAAACGCGTCAGCCGCGCGCTGGAAAAATTGCATCGTTATTTCAACCGGTGTGGCGTCAGTTCCACGACGGCCATCATCGCCGGAGCGATTTCGACAAATTCTATTCAAGCCGCGCCGATTGGCTTGGCAAAAACGATTTCAACTGTGGCCGTTGCCAAAGGCGCGGCGGCTTCCACCTCAACCTTAGCCTTCATCAAAGGAGCATTGAAAATTATGACATGGTCAAAAGCGAAAACGACAATCGTCATGGGCGCAGTTGTGCTGTTCGCGGCGGGAACAACAACTGTCGCTGTAAAAGAAATTCAAGAGCATCGAACTTATCCGTGGCAAGTTGTCAATGGAAACAGCAATGAGGGCTTAAAAGCGTTAAATTCCACTCCGCCCCAAGTTATGATTGTGTGTTCCAAATACGAAACTGATAAAGGTCACGGCAGCCTTTTGGACGATGTTTCTCCAAAAAATCAATGGCGATATATTGGAATACATTCGACTCCAAACGAAATTATTGAGCGCACATATTATGACGGAACCTTTCTTTTACCGTCCCAAATTATTTTTCCTACTGATATGCCGAATGGTTTTTACGATTATGTCGCGAATTTACCCAACGGTTCTCAACAAGCTTTGCAAACATTAATAAGAAAAAAGTTTGGTTTAATTGGAAAATATGAAATGAGAGACATAGATGTATTACTGCTCAAAACGAATCGTTCTGACATTTCAAATTTGAAGCAAGGCCAAGCGAACCAACCCGAAGCAAATGCCTCAATTACTCATGAGGTGATTCGTTTCGAAGACTTAAGAATTCCCAAGTTAGCAACCTATTTGGAACAGGATTTGCAAATTCCAATATTTGATCAAACAAGATTAGCAGGGAATTACAATTTTGATTTTCCTGCCTTGGGAGCTGTTCAGTCTTCGGAAAACCCCCAAAGAATAAAACAATCCTTGTTCGACCAGCTCGATCTTGAACTTGTGTCAACAAATATGCCGATTGAAATGCTGGTCGTGGAGAAAGTGAAGTGGGTAATTAGTTTGGCATCGGATTATGCGCTCATATTTTTAGCATTTGTTGTGGTTATTACTTTGCCAGTTGAAGCAATGGCTGCGGTCAGCGCCAGCGTCGTTGCTGTGTCGCCTGAATCTCCGGTCAAGCTGTTGTCGCGGGAATCATTTTATGCCAAAGTGGTTTATGATTCCGACCAGCCGTTGTTGATACAGGCGCGCGGTTGGTTGAACGGGCATGAAGTGGAAGCCGTGATGTTCAACGCTTCACAGACATATCCCGCCGGTCATGGCGAAGCGCTGGTGTGGCTGGCTTACAATCCCGGTGGCAAAATTGACGAGATTCGCGCGCTGGTCTGCAACACGAATTGGAACCCAATCACCGAAGCGACGGCCAAGGTGCAGGCGCAATGGATCGCTGCCGCCGCTCCCGCAGCCGAAGCGCCGTGGGTGCGTCAACTTTCCGATGAACAACAGCGCATGGTGTCACAGCAAATACAAAATTGGACGAACGGCCCATGGGAATGGCTTTGGGATATAGTCGTTCTGGCAATGATGTGGTCGGTGCCGGGTTATCCCGTGCTGCAACTCATCGCGCTTTGGCGATTGCGCGGCTGGAGCCGTTTGTTTTCCCTGTTGCCGCTCATTTTTATATTGCCGACTTATATTTTTTGTCTCGACGCACTTTCGCATCAGTCCAATCTCTGGCCGCTCTGGGCGATTTTTTTAAGCCCGCTCGCATTTCTCTATGAATTGATTTTGCTGCTCGTCTTTCGCCGTAAAAAAATCGCGCCGCCTACGCTGCCGCAAATCGGCTGATGGCGGATAAATTTTTTTGGAACGATTCGGAAGAATTTGGTGTTGGCAATGGCGTCAACATTTGTATTGTGAGAGGAGAAAATTTTTTCCAAATCATTATGGCAAAGAAAAAACAGCCCAAATTCTCCGGCGGACCGATTTCGTGCTTCATCCAACATCACTATCGCCATTTCAACGCGGCAACACTCGTGGACGCCGCGCGCGGCTACGTCGCGCATCTCGACGCGGGCGGCAAGATGATGATCACGCTCGGCGGCGCGATGAGCACGGCGGAACTTGGCCTCTCGCTCGCCGAAATGATTCGCCGCGATAAAGTGCATCTCATCACCTGCACCGGCGCGAATCTGGAAGAGGACGTTTTCAATCTGGTCGCGCACGATTATTACGTCCGTGTGCCGCATTACCGCGAATTGTCGCCGCAGGATGAACAGGAATTGCTCGACCGCCATCTCAATCGCGTCACCGACACGTGCATTCCCGAAGGCGAAGCGATGCGCCGCATGGAAAAAGCCATGCTCGAAGTCTGGATTGAAGCCGAAAAAAAGGGCGAACGCTATTTCCCACACGAATTTTTCTACAAAGTTTTGTTGAGCGGCAAATACGAAAAGTATTATCAGATTGACCCGAAAGATTCATGGATGCTCGCCGCCGCCGAAAAAAATCTGCCGATTGTCGTGCCCGGCTGGGAAGATTCCACGCTTGGCAATATGTTTGCCGCCGCTGTGATTCGTGGCGACGTGAAAAATGTTCACACTGTTCGCACCGGCATCGAATATATGACGTGGCTGGCGGAATTTTACACGCAGACCACAAAGAAAAGTTCGCTCGGCATGTTCCAGATTGCCGGCGGCATTTCCGGCGATTTTCCGATTTGCGTCGTGCCGATGTTGCATCAGGATTTGGAACGCACCAGCGTGCCGCTGTGGGGTTACTTCTGCCAAATTAGCGATTCAACGACAAGCTACGGCAGTTATTCCGGCGCGGTGCCGAACGAAAAAATTACGTGGGGCAAACTCGGCGTGAAAACGCCGAAATTCATCATCGAATCGGACGCAACGATTGTCGCACCACTGATTTTTGCGCATGTGCTGGGGTGGTAATATAAATCATTTTCCAATATGATAAAATTTCCGCCACGGTCAGGATATGAAACCGTTGGTGAAATTGTAATGTTTGGACGGACGCTGGACAAAATTCGCCTACATAACGCTGGATTGCTGCCAAAGGATTACAATTTAGGCCACGGTTTGGATGGTCGAATTTGCCGTTTCTTGAATGTTGACTATCAATTTCTTGTCAAGGAAACTTTGAAAAATAAATCCGACGAAGAAATTTTGAGTGAATGTTTCAAAGTTGGACGAAAGCCGTCCGAAGAGGAAATTTTTATTTTCAACCAGTTTATGATGAAACGCGGCTGGCGAGATGATGCTTCTGAATGGTTGATTGAGCAGAAGGAAAAAAACGGTTTTACTGAACGTCATGAAATTCAAACAGCATTTGATTTTCACGATGTAGATGAAGGAAGAAAACCGAGATTTTCTCAAACGACATGAAACCAAACGATTTTTCAGATTCGCGCGTGCTGGTCACTGGCGGCGCGGGCTTTATTGGCAGCGCGTTGGTTTGGGCGTTGAACCGGCGCGGCTGCGAGAACATCGTCGTCTGCGACATCCTCGGCGCGAACGAAAAATGGCGCAATCTCACGCCATTGCGCTTTGCCGATTACGTTGAAGCCGCCGATTTGTTACCGCGATTGCAAAGCGGCGCGCTTGGAAAATTCGATTTGATTCTGCACATGGGCGCGTGTTCGGCCACGACGGAAAAAGACGCAACATATCTCATCAAAAACAATTTCGAGTTCACGAAAGATTTGTGTGCGTGGTCGCTGAAAAACAAAACGCGCTTTGTTTATGCGTCGTCCGCTGCGACTTACGGCGACGGTTCGACGGGAATGGATGATGACGATTTGCATTTGGAAAAATTACGCCCGCTGAATATGTATGGCTACTCGAAGCATCTTTTCGATTTACACGCGCAACGCGGCGGATTTCTCAAAAAAATTATTGGGCTGAAATATTTCAACGTCTTTGGCCCGAACGAAGACCACAAAGGCGATATGCGCTCGCTCGTGCATAAAAGCTTCGCGCAGGTGCAAAACAAAAATGTTATCCGCTTGTTCAAAAGTTATCGCAGCGATTATCGCGACGGCGAGCAGAAGCGCGATTTCCTTTACGTCAAAGACGCGGTGGCGATGACTTTGCACTTGGCGGCAAATAAAAAAGCCGCCGGACTTTTCAACATCGGCGGTGGCAAAGCGCGTACATGGATTGATTTGGCCAATTCCGTTTTCGCCGCGCTTGGCAAAAAACCGAGGATCGAATTCATCGAAATGCCGGAAACGATTCGCGATAAGTATCAGTATTTCACGCAGGCGGACATTTCCAAATTACGCGCGACGGGCTACAAAGAAAAAATCACGTCGCTCGAAGATGCGGTAAAAGATTACATTCAAAACTATCTCGTGTCGGACAGGCGGCTGGAGCCATAAACGATTTAATCCCTGCAAGCAGAGGTTTCAAACTCGTTGTCGTAAGACTGCGTGCGCTGAAAAGGGTGGAAACGACGATTGACGCTGGACAAAGCCGGACGGTTTGCCATCCTGAATCCATCAACAAAATTCAGTGAATGGAATCTATTCCACCAATTCTTGCCAAGCCGCCAACCCCGGCGAAAATCAAAAAAAGAAATCGCCGGATTTTCATTTTCTTAATCGTCGGTTTCGTGATTGTGCTGTTATTGGGAATCAGTTTTTTCAGGAAACGCGATCCGGTCATCACGGTTCAAACTGAAAAAGTGGCGCGACACGACATCACGGAAATTGTTGTGGCGAACGGAAAAATTCAGCCGGTCGTTGAAGTTCACATCAGCCCGGAAGTTAGCGGCGAAATCATCGCATTGCCAGTCAAGGAAGGGCAAAAAGTGAAAAAGGGCGATTTGCTCCTGAAAATCAAACCGGACTTTTATATTGCGGCCATGAAACAGGCGGAAGCCAATTACGAATCGTCACTGGCGGCGGCAGATTCCGCGACGGCCAGTCTGGAGAAAGCGGATGCGGATTTTCAGCGCAACAAAGAATTGTTCGCGCGCAAATTGATTTCGGAATCGGATTACATCGGTTTCAAAGTCGCCCGCGATGTTGCCCGCGCGCAGCTTGAAAGCGCGACCAATCAAGTCAACATGGCCAAGGCTTCCGTTGACAGCGCGAAAGATTCGCTCGACAAGACGACGATTGTTTCGCCAATTAACGGGACTATCAGCCAGTTGAATTCACAATTGGGCGAGCGCGTTTTGGGCACGGTGGAAAACGCGGGCACGGACATCATGACGATTTCCGATTTAAACAACATGGAAGCGCGCGTCAATGTCGGCGAAATGGACGTGGTGCTCATTCAACCCGGTCAAAAAGCGAAACTCGAAGTAGACTCCTTTCACGACAAAAAATTCACCGGCATTGTCACGGACATTTCCAATTCGTCCGGCGCGAATTCCCGTTCCGTGGCGTCGCTGGCTTCGTCGGCGCAAAACAGTTCCGGCGACGTGACGCAATTTCAAGTGCGCATCCATGTGAACGAACAGGAATTTTTCCGCCCCGGAATGTCGGTCACAGCCAACATCGAAACACGTTATCGCACCAATGTGATTGGTATTCCCATCGCCTGCGTCACGACGCGTTTGCCGAAAGACAAATCGAAACCTGCCGGTGATGCCAAAACGAATTCCATTTCCTCTGCGACGACAAACACAAATTCAGCCGGCAAGAAATCCGATGACAAAAAAGGTCCGACCGAAGTCGTATTTGTTGTGAACGGCGACCGCACGAAAATGGTGCCGGTGAAAATCGGCATCAACGATGATAATTATTGGGAAATCACCGATGGCTTGACCGGCGGCGAGGAAATTGTCACCGGCAGCTATCGCGCCATCAGCCGCGACCTCGAAGACGGCAAGCGAATCAAAAAAGGTCTTGCCGGTTTTGACGTGGAAAAAACTCCGTGAGTTTGATTCGTCTCCAAAAAATCT
>DASZXH010000058.1:0-51952 GCA_035545995.1 Verrucomicrobiia bacterium | reverse complement strand
GATTACGCGGAAAAGAAGGCATACTAGAAGGCAAACCACTGCGGTTTGTCCAATCAAAAGTGATGGACGACCATTTGTTTTCCCGTTCACCGGAACTGCCGAGCAGAAACGCCGAGTAACTTTGATTGCTTGAAAGCAAGGCAATCAAAGGTTCGCGCTGTGTGGAATTGATAGAGATTCCATTGCCTGAATTAAAGGCAGACAAACTTAACAACAGGCACGCGGTCACTGGCGCGAGCGAACCGAGAGTCCAAGCCAGCTTGGGCAAAATACCCATTGGCACGGCAAAAAGTTTTCGCTTAAGCCTTGCCGACGGGCGGCGCGGTTGCCAGGAATGCAATTGTGTCTCCAGCGAATCCGTCTCTTTCATAAACGACTCCTTCCAGTTCAAGTTTCATTTTTTGCAAGCCGTAACGGTAACGGCCGGCGGCAGTGTTCGGAGAAATTTCCAGCAACCCGCCAATTTCTTCAAATGTCAAACGGCTCCAGATTTTTAATACGATGACTTCGCGTTGTTCCATCGGCAATGCGGCCAAACAACGCATCGCAGCGCGTTCGGTTGGGTTTTCATCGGGCGATTTCTCAAACCAGCGTTGCGATTCCAATTCGCGTGTCAGTCGCCGCCAGAGCGAACGCTTGTAGTTCAGCGCGCGATTCCTAAAACTGCGCAGGCAATAATTTTCCGGTTGCGCCGGAAGCTGTTGCCTTTGCGCAAAGGCGAGAAAAGTTTCCTGCAATACATCTTCTGCTTCACCATGGCTTAATCCCAGCGCCCGGCCATAAAGAATCAAGCCCGGCGCTTTCGCTTCGTAGAATCTTTCCAGCCAATTGGAATGTTCGTTGCAGTTCACGATTTCAATCCATAGACACCGCAATCGTGATATTTGTATAAAATTTTCTAAAAAATCAAAACTGCCGAAAAATGACCAATTAACTGCTGATTTTAACTTGTCTTAAAAGCTGGAGTTGCCAACTCCAATTTCGTCCGAATTTTACACAGATTGTGATTTTGCACTGTTAAGCGTCAATGCCAGACGGGATTTCTTGCGGTTGGCAGTGGAGCGCGGCAGCACGCCCGACTTGACGGCCTTGTCGAAGGCGGAATGAACACCGGGCAAAAGTTTGGCGGCATCGGCTTTTTTGCCGGAAGCGACGACGGCGCGATAATTCTTTTCCAAACGGCGCAAATTTGAAGTGATGCGGCGATTATGTTGGTGTTTGCGTTCGTTGCTGCGCATCCGGCGCTCGGCTGACTTTGTATTCGGCATATATTAAAAGGGCGGTGAATCTAGCCGAACGCGCGGGAATGTCAACGATTAAAGCCGGTTTAACGTGTTTGATAAACCGGCTTTGGGCATGAATGGTGCTTCATTTTTGCGCTTGAGTCATGAGCGCGACGGCGACGAACAAACGACTGAACATCCTGCACTTGGAAGACGAACCTGATTTCGGCGAACTCGTCCGTTCGCTGTTGGCGCAGGATTTTTTGGACGCCGACATCCAGCGCGTTGGCGACCGCGCGGAATTTGAACAGGCTCTGAACGCCGGAACTTTTGACATCATCATTTCGGATTTTCACTTGCCTTCGTTCAACGGTTTGCAGGCGTTGGCTTTGGTCCGGCAGAAATTTCCGCACCTGCCCTTCATTCTGGTTTCCGGCACAATCGGCGAGCAGGCGGCCATCGAAAGTTTGAAAGCAGGCGCGACCGATTATCTCCTCAAACAAAATCCCGACCGATTGCCGTCGGCCATCCGGCGGGCGGTGCAGGAAGCGGAAGAACGCCGCGCGCTTCGCGACAGCGAACTGGAATTGGCCCGCCGCGAAAAGTATTTTCGCGCGCTGACTGAAAATTCGCTCGACGTGCTTTGGATTTTGAATCGTGAAGGCAATTTAACCTACGCCAGTCCATCGGTGGAGCGCGTGATGGGCTACCTGCCGGACGAATTGTCTGGGGAAAACGCCTTGGCCAATGTGCACTTGGAGGATTTATCACGCGCGCGCGCCGCGCTTCAAATCGCGGTGGATGACCCGAAACACACCGTCAAATTGGAAATCCGTTACCGCCACAAAAGTGGCGTCTGGCAATATATTGAAATTGTCGGCCAAAGCCGGTTAAGCGACCCGGACATCGCCGGATTGGTGATTCATTGCCGCGACATTACCGAGCGACGACAGAGCGAACATCGCAACGCGATTTTTTCCAAATTGGGACACGGTTTGAGTTCGGCGACCACAGCAGCGCAGGCGGCGATGATCATTTGCGAAGTTGCCGACGCACTTTTTGATTGGGACGGTTTCGCGATTGACCTTTATTCCGACGAGCGCGACGAAGTATTTTCGTTGCTCAATATCGCCACGGTGGATGGCCGCCGGATTGAATTGCCGCAGTCCGCGCAATTCAAGACCGGCAGCACGGTGGTGCAACGCGTCATCCAGCGCGGCGCGGAATTGTTCAATGGCAGCGAAGCCGGAAATCTTGTCGCGTCAACGATGCTGGCGCCCATCCGCAAAGGCAATCGCGTCATCGGCATTTTGTTCATTCAGGGCCGGGTGAATGACACTTACAGTTATCAGGATTTGGACACGCTCCAGATTCTGGCCGACCATTGCGCCGGCGCGCTGGAACGTTTGCGCGCGGAACAGGCGCTCGGCGAGAACCAGCAACGCTTTCGCGACCTGTTTGAAAATTCACCGGACGCCATATTTGTCGAGAGTCTCGATGGCAAAGTTCTGGACGTGAATCCCGCCGCATGTGTGCTGCATGGTTTCACGCGTGAGCAGTTGATCGGAAAAAATTCACTGGATGAATTGGTTCCGCCGAACAAACGCGAGGAAGCCAGAAAAAATTTTGAAAAATTGGTCAACGGCGATTTATCGCGCATCGAGAGTGAAAGTTTCAATGCGGACGCCTGCGCCATTCCAGTGGAAGTTCGCGCCCGCCGCGTGCGTTACGACGGCCAGCCGGCAGTTTTGTTGCACGTGCGCGACATCACCGAGCGCCGCGCGGCGGAAAACGCGCTGCGCAGTTCGGAAATTCTTTTCCGCTCGGTCTGGGAGAATTCGGCGGATGGGATGCGCTTGACGGACGAAAAAGGAATCATCATTGCCGTCAATAACTCGTTTTGCAAACTCGTCGGCATGGACGCCGCCGCGTTGGAAGGCAAGCCGCTCACCATCGTCTTTTCACCGTCCGAAAATCCGGTCAGCATGATGGAAGAATATCGCGAGCATTTCGACAAACGCGCGCCTCAACGCAAAATCGAACGGCAATTCAAACTTCACAACGACAAGCAAATCACTTTGGAAATAACCAATTCATTCATCGAATTGCACGAGCGCCCCTTGCTTTCGTTGAGTCTGTTCCGCGATGTCACCGCGCAACGGCGGCTCGAAGAACAATTGCTGCAATCGCAAAAAATGGAAGCCATAGGTCAATTGGCTGGCGGTGTCGCGCATGATTTCAACAACATTCTCACGGTCATTCAAGGTCACGCCACATTGCTCACGTCGTATGACGGGCTTGGCGACCCGGCGGCAAAATCCGCCGCTTCTATCGCGCAAGCCGCCGAACGCGCCGCCGGCCTGACGCGCCAACTGTTGGCATTCAGCCGCCGACATCTCATTCAGCCGCGCCGCATTGACCTGAACAAAGTCGTTGGCAATATGACCAACATGCTTGGCCGGTTGCTGGGTGAAGACATCGCCTTGCAATTGAATTATTGCCAGATGCCGCCGACGGTTGAAGCTGATGCCAGCATGATGGAGCAGATGTTGCTCAATCTTGCCGTCAACGCGCGCGACGCCATGCCGCGTGGAGGGCAATTGGGCATTCGCATTGCTTTGGCTGAAATCACCGACACTCACATTCGCCGTCGCGCCGATGCCCGCCCCGGAGTTTACGTTCGCATCAGCGTTTCCGACACCGGCTCCGGTATTTCACCCGAGAATCTGCCGCGCATTTTCGAACCATTTTTTACGACGAAGGAAATCGGCAAAGGCACCGGCCTCGGATTGGCAACGGTTTATGGCGTCGTCAAACAACATCAGGGCTGGATCGAAGTCGAAAGCGGATTGGGCAAAGGCAGCACATTTAAGGTCTATATTCCGCATGTTCCCAATGAAATGAACGGCGCGGAAAAATCCACGTCACAAATCACCATCCGCGGCGGCGACGAAACCATCTTGATTGTGGAAGACGAGTCGCCGGTTTGCGAACTGGTTTCGCGCGTGCTGCGCAGATACGGCTACAACATTTTGCAGGCGGGCAACGGCGCGGAAGCCGTTCAAGTCTGGAACGAAAACAAAAATCGCGTCAACTTGCTGCTCACCGACCTCGTGATGCCCGACAACATGAACGGCCGCGAACTCGCGGAGAAATTATGGGTTGAATCGCCCGACCTCAAAGTTATTTTCACCAGCGGTTACAGTGCCGACATCGTGGGCAAGGATTTCAAACTCGAACCCGAACTGAACTTTTTACAGAAACCTTACCATCCGCAAACGCTCGCGCTGACCGTTCGCCGCTGTCTCGACGGCAAACAAAATTAAATCTTCCAACTTTTCTTCCGGTTCGTATTTCGCTTTAATCCCGCGCATGATTATCGCGCCCTCGCTGCTCGCCGGAAACCACGCCGCCTTTGGCAAGGACGCCATGCGTGCCGATAAATCCGGCGCCGACTGGCTGCACCTCGACATCATGGATGGACATTTCGTCCCAAACATTTCCTTCGGGCCGCAAGTCGTTAAATCCATTCGTCCGTTGACCAAATTATTCTTCGACGTGCATCTCATGTGCTCGAAACCGGAAATTTTGCTCGAACCATTTGCCAAAGCCGGCGCGGATGAAATGATTCTTCACGTCGAACTCGGCGGACAAATTCCGGGATTGATTTGGAAAATCAAATCTCTCGGCAAAAAAGTTGGACTCGCCGTCAACCCGCCAACGACGATTGCCGCAGTTGAACCATTTCTCGACCAAATTGATTTGCTGCTCGTGATGACCGTCAATCCCGGATTCGGCGGGCAGGAATTCATTCACGAATGTCTGCCCAAAATTCAGCAGGCCGAGGCGTGGCGGCGCGAAAAAGATTTGCGCTATCGCATCAGTGTGGACGGCGGCATCAACAATCAAACCGCCGCTGAATGTGCCCGTGCCGGCGCGGACACTTTTGTCGCCGGCACCAGTTTATTTGGTCAGCGCAATCTAAAATCTGCCGTGGCTAAAATGCGAAAGATTGTAGACGCCAACGACCCGGCGTTTGCAGATTTGAAGGTTTAATTTTTAACTATGTCTCAAATCAAATTTGGCACGGACGGCTGGCGCGCGGTCATCGCGGAAGATTTTAATTTCGCCAACGTCGCGCGCGTCGCGCAGGCGACCGCGGATTTCTGGAAATCCGAAATCAAAAATCCGAAATCGGAAATTTTCGGGTGCGAACCCAAAGTCGTCGTCGGATTCGACCGCCGTTTTTTTTCGGACAAATTCGCGCAAACGACGGCGGAAGTTTTTGCCAGAAATGGATTCCAAGTTGTTCTCACGTCCGAACCGACACCGACGCCATCCGTTTCCTTCGCCGTCAAAAATTTGAACGCCGTCGGCGGCGTGATGATTACCGCCAGCCACAATCCGCCCATTTTCAACGGCTTCAAATTGAAATCCTTTTACGGCGGCTCCAGCAGTCCCGACGAGTGCAAAGCTGTCGAAAATTTTCTCGATAGAAACCCGCCACAACTCCGCAATCCGCAATCCGCAATCCACATTTCCGACGTTCGCCCCGCGCATTATGCCGCGCTGAAAAAACTCGTGGATTTCAAATTGATAGCCAAATCGAAATTGAAATTTGCGCACGAAGCCTTGTTCGGTGTCGGCGCGGGCTGTTTTGAACAAATTCTCAAAGGCACAACCTGCAAAGTCACGACGCTGAACGCAAAGCACGACGTTTTGTTCGGCGGCATCAATCCCGAACCGATTTTGCAAAATTACGCTCGCACCCAAAAATTTCTCCGCGCGCATCCGCACGACATTTGTCTCGTGACCGATGGCGATGCCGACCGCGTTGGCGGCATGGACGGTCGCGGCAATTATCTCACGACGCACCAAATCATTTGCCTGCTGCTGCATCATTTCATCGTGAACCGCCAGGGCAGGGGGCGCGTTGTAAAAGCGCTGACGACGACTTCGATGGTGGACAAGATTTGCGCGGCATACAATCTGCCGCTCGTCGAAACCGGCGTCGGCTTCAAATACATTTGCGCCGAAATGCTCAAAGGCGGCGTGCTGCTCGGTGCGGAAGAAAGCGGCGGCATCGGTTTTCCCGGCCATATCCCCGAACGCGACGGCATCGCGGCGGGTTTGATGCTTTTAGAATTGCTGGCGACCGAAAAAATTTCCGTGAACAAAATTCTGGCGAAACTGGAAAAACAATTCGGTCCGCATCGCTACAATCGGATTGACACGCATTTCCCGTTGGAAAAACGCGGTGCGCTCATGGAATTTTTGCAAAAAAATCCGCCAAACAAACTTTTGAATTCACCGCTGGTTGACGTGAAAACGTTCGACGGCGTCAAATTCGTCGCGCAAGATTCTTCGTGGTTGATGCTGCGCGGTTCGGGCACGGAGCCGATTCTTCGCATTTACGCCGAGACCAAGTCGGACGCTGATGTGCAAAAATTGTTGCGATTGGGAATCCAATTGTCGCGCGCGGTTTTGTGACGGCTGCCGCAAATTTAATTTCATCGGCATTGACACGCGCGGACGGCTTTTCTAATTTCTTCCGGCAAAGACCAAATGCTTTGCCCCGAATTTTCATTCGGGGATTTTTGTTGTCAAATTATGGCTAATACAATTCTCGTCGGCGCTCAATGGGGCGACGAAGGCAAGGGCAAAATCATTGACGTGCTCACCGAACAGGCGGATGTCGTCGTCCGCTATGCCGGCGGCAACAACGCCGGGCACACCGTTTTCATCGGGGAAAATAAATATGTGCTTCATCTCGTGCCGTCGGGCATTTTGCGTCCAAAAAAATTATGCGTGATTGGCAATGGCGTAGTCGTTGATCCGATTGGCCTCGTCGAAGAAATTCGCGGCCTGCAAAAAATCGGCGTCAAAGTCACGCCGCAGAATTTCGTCTTAAGCGAAACCGCGCATGTCGTTTTTCCGTATCACCGCGAACTGGACGCGCAACGCGAGGTGATTAAAGGCAAAAATAAAATCGGCACGACCAAACGCGGCATCGGTCCCGCTTACGGCGACAAAGCTGCGCGCGTCGGTTTGCGCGTTGGCGATTTGATTGATTCAAATCGGCTTGAAGAAAAATTGTCGCAGCGCATCAAAGAAAACAACGCCGTGCTAAAATCGCTCGGCGCAAAACCGCTTTCATTTGAAAAAGTTTTCGCCGAATACAACGCCGCTGGAAAATTTCTCAAACCGTTCGTCCAAAACACGGTTGTTTTGCTTCACAATGAAATGCGTGCGAATGCGGAAATTTTGTTTGAAGGCGCGCAAGGCACATTTCTCGACATTGACCACGGGACGTATCCGTTCGTCACGTCGTCGAATACGACGGCGGGCGGCGCATGCACCGGTTCGGGCGTGCCGCCGCATCGCATGGACCGCGTTGTCGGCGTGATGAAGGCTTACACGACGCGCGTCGGCGAAGGACCGTTGCCGACGGAGAACGCGGAGATTTCCGACTTGCTACACGGCATGGGACGCGAATTCGGCGCGACGACCGGACGCGCGCGCCGCTGCGGCTGGTTTGATTCCGTCGCCACGCGTCACGCGACGATGGTCAACGGCATTGACGATTTGGCGGTGACAAATCTCGACGGACTCGACACGGTGGAGACAATCAAAGTTTGCGTCGCGTATCGTCACGGCAAGAAACAATATGATTATGTTCCGAACGACGCGCAAATTCTTGCCGAATGCGAACCGGTCTATGTGGAATTTGAAGGTTGGCACACGCCGACGGATAAATGTAAAACGTTCAAGCAATTGCCGCCAAAAGCACGAATTTATTTGAAAGCGATTGCTGAATTGAGCAACGCGAAATTGTTCATCGCCTCTGTTGGCCCCGCACGCGACCAGACGATTTTCGTTTGAGAAATCTCCGCAGATTTCACAGATTGGCGCAGATTTTTTCTTTTGAATCTGCGCAATCAGCGTAATCTGCGGATTCAAAAATGAGTTCCGTTCCACATTTGAGTGCCGAAGCCAAAGTATCGTTGCCGCAGCACGTCGCGGTCATCATGGACGGCAACGGTCGCTGGGCGAAGTCGCGTCATTTGCCGCGGCTCGAAGGTCATCGGCGCGGCGCCGATTCCGCGCGCGAAATCATCCGCGCCGCCGGCGAACTCGGCATCAAATATCTTACGCTTTACGCGTTCTCGGCGGAAAATTGGAATCGCCCGAAAGACGAAGTGGACGGCTTGATGAAATATCTCGTCCATTACCTCAAGAGTGAGACGAAGGAGTTGAACAAAAATAACGTGCGGCTCGAAGTCATCGGGCAGATTTGGCGATTGCCGGAAAATGTGCAGGAGCATCTGCAAAAATCCATCGAGACGCTTTCCAAAAACAACGGCCTGACGCTCGTGATGGCGTTGAGTTACGGCAGCCGGATTGAAATTGTCGAAGCCGTTCGTTCTATCGCCGAAAAAGTGAAGCGCGGAAAATTGGAAACAGCGGACATCAACGAAAAAATCATTTCCGAAAATCTGTGGACGCGCGGTATTCCCGACCCGGATTTGTTGATTCGCACGAGCGGTGAAATGCGGGTGAGCAATTTTTTGCTCTGGCAAATTTCTTACGCGGAAATGGTTATCACGCCGACGCTCTGGCCAGATTTTCGCAAGCCGCAATTTCTTGCCGCGATTGAAGAATACGCCAAACGGCATCGAAGATTTGGTGGAGTTTAGTTAAAATTCTGTAATATCCTGCCTGATTCGCCAAAAGGAAAAACCCAACCTGACGTGGAATCAGGTTGGGTTGAAACTGAAATTTATGAATTAAGCGCGACGGAAACTGCGGCGAAAGCCGAGCAGCATCATACCGCCTGCCGCCAACATTGCCCAAGTCGAAGGTTCGGGAACTGTCGCGATGATTAAATTATTGAATGATACATCGCTACCATTACCAGCGCCGTGATTAAAAACATCCATGCCAATTAAAGAGCCTGAAAAAGTTCCGGTCCAACTATCCGAGCCGGCCACGGCGCTATACGTTCCCGCTCCAGTGACAGTAAAAGCGATATTAAAATTACCCTGATACACGTAGCCCATGCTCCCGGCGCTGGCGCCGGTCACACCTGCGTCACTATAAAAGTAATTGCCCGGCCCGGCTCCGGGGATATAAAATGTTATCGCATTCCCTGAATCATTCAACAAACTGACACCGACTTCTTTTCCTGGGTCTGTGGCCCCCATGCCGAAATTAATTGAAACGGTCTGTCCAATTGCCAAAGCCCCTCCGGTAAAAGTGGTGATAGCGTCATCACTGCCGCCATCTCCAGCGGTACCGTCAGGCGGATAACTGTATTCAACCCACGCATTGGCCAAATCTTCTGATGTGCCGAAGTAAGTTCCGTAGCCGGTGCCGCCAACGCCGGAAGTGAAGGTAAGCGTCCATACATCAACCGGACTGGAATTTTGATCCACTCCGTCCGGCGCAAGATTGGGGTCCCCGGTCGCCGTGTAAGATACATTATCAGCTGCAATCGCTAAACTGGCGGCATTGATAAAACTGAAAAAGAACAATGAGACTTTTTTCATAAATACGACTTTTTGTTGTTAGTGATTGTGAAAACAGCCTGCCAAATTGAGAAAGTTTTATCATCCCCCTTTCGAGGGGTAAAATTTGTCGTTAGTTGCCGGTATTGTGGATTTTGGCGCAGTTTAATTTGAAACAGACGGCGTATGGCCGTCGGCACAACACCTCTCCATTTTAGATTTATTTCAGGGTTTTACTCTGTTATTCAAATTGCGATGAGCAACCCATTCAAACTCGGCGTTCTCGGTTCCGGCAAAGGCTCAAACTTTGTCGCGATTGCCGATGCGATTGCGGCGGGACAAATTCCGGCAGAAATCGCAATTGTTTTGAGCGATGTGGAAAACGTGGGGATTTTGGAACGTGCGCGCGAACGAAATCTGCCCGCCAAATTTATTCCACCCGGAAAATTTCGCACAAAATTGGACGAAGACGCTGAACGCGAATTTGTCAAAATTCTGCGCGAAGCCAAAGTGGATTTAATTGTGCTTGCCGGTTTTATGCGCGTGTTGAAAGGCGATTTTTTGCGCGCGTTTGAAGGCAAAATTGTCAACATCCATCCGTCACTGCTGCCGTCGTTTCCCGGACTCGAAGCGTGGAAACAGGCGTTGGATTACGGCGTGAAAATGACCGGCTGCACGGTGCATTTTGTGGACGCGGGCGTGGATTCCGGCGCAATCATCGGCCAACAAACTGTGCCGGTGTTGGATGGCGACACGCCGGAAAGTTTGCATCAGCGGATTCACGCGGCGGAACATGAGCTTTATCCGAAATGCGTCGCGGCGATTGCGCGTGGACAAATTTCTGTCGTTGGACGAAAGACGATTTGGAAGAAATGATTTTAACCACAGATTCACACAGATGAACACGGATAAAACAGGAATCAGAATTACGCGATTTCCTTACGAGGAGCCTTATCATTTGAATCTTTTCATCGAAGCTTCAAATGGAAAAATAAGTAGCAGTCTTGGGTATTATTGTAACGCAAGCGACTTAAATAAACTTGGAAATCAGTTACTTCACTTTCTTGGCAACGGAGATGAAAAAATTGTTTATGAACTCGGCTCCGAAAAACCTGAAGACCGTTTTGCTTTCTTTTTTCGTTTTCAAGTGATTTCACTTGATGCTGTCGGACATTCTGCGATTCAGCTTCGTATGAACAATAATCGTCCACCGCCAGCAACAGAAGTTTGTGAGTTTTGTATTCCAACGGACACTGCCGACGTTAATCGGCTTGGACGTTTATTTGTTGCATTCGGAGAATTAGAACACAGAGTTTTAGAATGGTCTGTCAAAGACGGAAAACTGTTGATGGATGTTGAATGAAAGCCAAAAAGAAAAAAATCGCATTGCCGCGCCGGACTTGGCAGATTAAGCCGGTTACGCGCGTGAAAAATTCGGCGAAAAAGTATTCGCGTCCACGCGTGAAACAAAATTTGTCAAAATTGGAAAGTGATTAGACAGAATGACAGAATTTTTCAGAATTTAATTTTGTCCATTCTGTCAATTCTGTCGAAAAAAATTTGTGATCAAAAAGTTAAAATTCGGTCTGCCGAAAGGCAGTTTGCAGGACGCCACCATCGAAAAAATGGCCAAGGCGGGCTTCAACATTTCCATCAGCAGCCGTTCCTACATTCCGACCGTGGACGATGACGAATTGGAAATCCGGCTGATTCGCGCGCAGGAAATTTCCCGTTACGTCGAGCACGGTTATTTGGATTGCGGCATCACGGGCTACGATTGGATTGTGGAAAACGGCTCAAAGGTTCACGAAGTCGGCGAATTTCTTTTCAGCAAGGCGACGCGCCGTCCCGCGCGCTGGGTGCTGGCCGTGCCGGAAAATTCGCCGGTCAAATCAGTGAAAGATTTGAAAGGCAAACGGATTGCGACGGAAGTCGTCAATCTCACCAAAAAATATCTGAAACGCAACGGCGTGAAAGCCGAAGTGGAATTTTCGTGGGGCGCGACGGAAGTGAAGGCGCACGAATTGGTGGACGCGATTGTCGAAGTGACGGAAACCGGCTCGTCGCTGCGCGCGAACAAATTGCGCATCGTGGACGAACTGCTTGTTTCCACACCGCGTTTGATTGCGAATCTCAATTCATGGAAAGATTCGTGGAAACGCAAAAAAATTGAAACGCTGGCGATGCTTTTGAAAGGCGCGCTCGACGCCGAAGCTAAAGTCGGCTTGAAAATGAATATCGCGGAAAAAAATCTGGCAAAGTTGCTGAAAGAATTGCCCGCGCTGCGCAATCCAACCATTTCCAGTTTGAGTTTGAAAGGCTGGGTGGCGGTGGAGACAATCATTGACGAGCACATCGTCCGTGAATTGATTCCGCAACTCAAAGCCGCCGGCGCGGAAGGCATTATTGAATATCCGCTGAATAAGGTGGTTTATTGATTGAATTGGCTTGCGCGTGGGTTAGATTGGTTGCATGAGATTCCATAGTTTGTCGGGAATTTTCACGGTTTGTTGTCTCTTTCATTTTGCTTCGCAAGCGCAATTGACGCCGGTGATTTCGCAATTGAATTCCGCTATTATTTGGGGGCGTGCTGAGTTTGGCACCACGAATGTCCCGACGACTTCCAATCCATTCGATCCCGACGTAATCCGGCTTGATGCGACGTTTACGTCGCCGTCAGGCAAGACGAAAACGGTTCCGGCATTTTGGTATCAAAATTATCAGCGTGCGCTTTCGGGAGGGTATGAATCCGATACTCCGATTGGTCTGCCGGGCTGGCGTTTGCGTTTCATGCCTTCGGAGGGTGGGACTTATTCATTGTCCCTGACGATTAGAACAAACGGCCAGATTTACGGAACGCCTATTACCACGAATTTTCTGGTGTTTCTCCTCGGGACACCGCCGCCGCGATTTGGCTATGTGGGCATTGCGCCGGGGCGGCAATATTTTCAAACCGGCGACGGTCAGCCATTGCGGTTGATTGGCCACAACGTATGCTGGCCGGACGCGCCCGGCACGTATGATTACGATGCGTGGTTTTCTGCCATGCAAAATGCCGGAGAAAATTACACGCGCATCTGGATGTGCCCGTGGGCGTTCGGCATCGAAGATGCGGTGACTTCGTTGAACAATTATTCGTTGCAAGCCGCGTGGCAACTGGATTATGTGCTTCAACTTGCCGAACAGCGGGGGATTTACCTGTTGCTCTGCCTCGATTACCACGGAATGTTCGCGACCCAACCTGATTCCTGGGGCGGCAACAACTATTGGCCGCAGAATCCCTATAATGTCACCAATGGTGGTCCTTGCGTAGCCGCCAATGATTTTTTTACCAATGCAGCGGCCATGAAGATTTATCAAAAGCGCCTGCGCTATCTGATTGGGCGCTACGGTTACAGCCAAAATTTGCTGGCGTGGGAATTTTTCAACGAGATTGACAATGATTACGCATATCTGAATTCCAACGATGTTGCGACGTGGCACGGTATCATGGGCGATTGGATGCACACCAATGATGTTTTTGGCCACCTGGTCACGACCAGTCTCACCGGCAGCAGCGACCGGCCGGAAATTTGGTCGCTGCCGCAACTGGATTTCGCCGCGTATCATTCCTACGGCGAACCGGCTCCCGCCGCCCGACTATCCGCCGTGGCACAATCTTTTTGGCAACGCTACGGGAAACCGGTGATGGTCGGAGAATTTGGAACTTCCGCTGCTGGTTGGAATCGCACGAACGACCTCTATCTGCGTGGATGGCGTGAAGGCATTTGGGGCGGCGCGCTCGGCGGTTCCGTCGGCACGGCGATGTCATGGTGGTGGGAAAACATTGACAGTGAAAATGATTATCCGGTTTATTCGGCGCTGGGCGCCATTTTGAATCGCACTGGCTGGGGAAATGGCACATGGACGAACATAAACTTTCAAACTTCCGGCATGCCACCGCCGACCGTGGGCAATCTATTGCCCGGTGGCCAACCGTTTAACGTGCAACTTCCGTTGAGTGACATTTGGGGTGGCTTGTCCTCTGGTCCGTTGGCCGTGCCCGGTATTGCCGCTGCGAATTATTCCGCCGCCGCGCTCAACAGTTACGTTCAAGGAATGTGGCATCCCGATTTGAAAACACCATTTCAAATGA
This sequence comes from Verrucomicrobiia bacterium, assembly GCA_035545995.1. Lineage (GTDB taxonomy): Bacteria > Verrucomicrobiota > Verrucomicrobiia > Limisphaerales > UBA11358 > UBA11358. The sequence goes on along the minus strand of DASZXH010000058.1, from coordinate 38,087 downwards.
ACGCTTGGTTCACCAACAATGCTCAATTGGTTATGCACTTAAATTCCGTCTCCGACGGCGCAATCATGGCCGTGCTCGTGGATGGCATCCAAATTTTCAGCACCAACCTTCCGAATCTAGACGGCACTTATTCCGTCAATGAGGAATACAACACAAACATTTCCGTTAATTTGCCTGTTGGCAAACACACCATCACCGTGACCAACACAGGTGACGATTGGTTTTACCTCGATTGGGTGCAGTTAAATCAGGTTCTGCCAGCAACTTACACCGGCAATTGGCAACCTTCGCTCAATGCGATCGGCTTGCGCGGTGCTCACGAATCGTTACTCTATGTCGTTTCGCCTGACGCAACTTTTCCCGCCGGAGCTACCGTTCAAACATTGCCGTTGCAACATGGACAAACGGTGACGATGACCAATTGGCCGCCGGGAGAATTTTTTGCCGAATGGTATAATCCAGCCGACGCGACGTTGGCCGGAACAACCGAGGCGGTCGCCACCAACGGCAGCCTCACGCTCACGCTACCGGATTTTTCGGAAGACCTTGCGGGTATTGTCTATCCGCCGCCGACGCTATTCGTGTCGGGAGCGTCCACGGGTGGCACACTTGAGATGCAGCTTGATTCCGAAACCGGTGGACGATATTTTATTGAAGAGTCCACCGACCTTTCCCATTGGACAACTCTTTTTTCCGTCACGAATGCCACAGGGACATTAACGTTTCAAGATTCAATCCAAAGCAGCAATCCTTGTTTGTTTTATCGGGCAAGGCAGAATCGTTGAATCAACGTTTCAACAAATGCTGATTTCCGCCCTTGACGCAGCGTGAATTATTCCGTTAGGTATGAAAGTCTGAAGCGGCAACGGACACATTGCCGAATCTATTAGTCAAAGTTTTATTTATGGGTTCAATCAAAAAACGCCGCAAGGCAAAAATCAATCGTCATAAACGGCGCAAGAAGCTGCGCTTGAATCGTCACAAGAAACGCACCTGGCAGAAGTAATTTCTGCAACGCGCTTTCGTTCAGCGTCCGCGACCGGTTGTCCCACAGCCGGTCGCGCGGCGTCTTTTTGTGCGGCAAATTTTTACGATGGAATATCGTTTTGAAAAACATTACACCCGCGACGAGGCGCGCGCGTTGCTGCCGCAAATCCGCCAATGGCTGAAGGAGCTTGGCCGGTTGCGCGAGGCGCTGCACAAATACGAAAATCGTTTGAGCGGCATGACGGGGCAGGGCAACGACGTGGGCGGCGAGACGGTGAACGAGTGGATTCGCGTGCTGGCGGATTTGCAGGCGTTGCTCGCCGAATTTCAACGGCGCGACATTTTTATCAAAGATTTGTCGCGCGGATTGATTGATTTTCCCGCCATCATCGGCGGAAAAGAAGTTTTTTTATGCTGGGAAGCCGACGAAGACGATGTGGAATTCTGGCATGATTTGGACGCCGGTTTCGGCGGGCGCGAACGGTTGTAAAATTTTTTTGAACGTTTGGCGGAATTAATTTTCAAAAAATCAATCGCAGTTTTCAGGGCATGGGCATGATTCAGGTTGACGGTTTGACAAAATACTTTGGCGCCAAACGGGCGGTGGACGGAATTTCGTTTTCCGTCGCTCGGGGCGAAGTGTTGGGGTTTCTCGGCCCCAACGGCGCGGGCAAATCCACGACCATGCGCATGATTACCGGCTTCATTCCGCCGAGCGCCGGAAATGTTTCCGTGGGCGGCTTCGACATGGTGAAAAATCCGATTCCGGCCAAGCGGCTGATTGGCTATCTGCCGGAAAACGCGCCGGCTTACACGGACATGACGGTGCATGGCTTTTTGGATTTTGCGGCGGAACTGCGTGGATTGCGCGGCGACGCGAAAAGGCGGGCGATTCATCGCGCGGTCGAAATGTGTTTTCTGGAATCCGTGCTGCATCAAAGTGTGGAAACGCTTTCCAAAGGTTATCGCCACCGGACTTGTTTTGCGCAGGCTATCATCCACGACCCGGATGTGCTGGTTCTTGATGAACCGACGGACGGACTTGATCCAAATCAGAAATACGAAGTCCGCAATTTAATCCGGCGCATGGGCGAGAAGAAGGCAATTATTTTTTCGACGCATATTTTGGAGGAAGTGGACGCGGTTTGCACGCGCGCCATCATTATTGAGCGGGGAAAAATCGTAGCGAACGGGACGCCAACAGAATTGCGACAGAAATCGGAATTTGCCGGCGCGGTGACATTGCGCGTCAAAGGCGCGGCGTCCGCCGCCGTTTCAACGAAACTTCATCAAATTCCGCAGGCCAGACGCGTGACAGTTCTCGAAGAAAAAAGCGACGCGGTGACGGTTCGCGTTTTTCCCAAAACCAACGCCGCCGACAGCGAACTGGCGCGGGCGGTTGGCGTGGCGGCGCGCGACTGGCAGATTGAACAATTGCAAATCGAGGAAGGGCGGTTGGACGAAGTTTTTCGTAATCTCACCATGACGGACACTGAAAGTCTAAAGCCCAAAGTTTAAAGTCCAAAGTCAGAATGAATGCGATTACCAACATCAAAACCATCGCCAAGCGCGAATTGAGCGCGTATTTCACGTCGCCGCTGGCCTACGTTTTCATCGTCATTTTCCTGTTGCTGAACGGATTTTTCACGTTCATGGTTGGCGGATTTTTCGAGCGCGGGCAGGCGTCGCTGACGGAATCTTTTTTCACGTGGCATCCGTGGTTTTATTTGTTCCTTGTGCCGGCGGTGGGAATGCGGTTGTGGGCGGAAGAACGGCGTGTCGGCACGCTGGAATTATTATTGACGATGCCGATTACCAGTTGGCAGGCGATTGTGGGAAAATTTCTGGCGTCGTGGTTGTTTCTGGCGCTGGCGCTGGCGCTGACGTTTCCACTGGTCATCACGGTAAATTATCTGGGGCGTCCCGACAACGGCGTGATTTTGTGCGGTTACATCGGAAGTTGGCTGATGGCGGGCGCGTATCTGGCGGTCAGTTGCATCACGTCGGCGCTGACACGGTCGCAAGTGGTGAGCTTCATTATTGCGGTGGTGATTTGTCTGTTTTTGATTCTGGCGGGATTCACGCCGGTCATCCGATTGCTTTCGACGTGGGCGGGCGCGGGTTTGGTGAACACGGTCGCGGCGTGCAGCGTCATCACGCATTTCAACAATTTTGAGAAAGGCGTTTTGGATTCGCGCGACTTGATTTTCTTTTTGTCGTTGATTGTGTTTTCACTGTTTGCGACGGCGGTGATTTTGCGCAGCCGCCGCGCGGGTTGATTTTTGAAAGATGAAATCGAAATCATTTGAAACCGTCTTTTACTCCGCCGTCGGCATCGCGGCGATGGCGGTGATTTTAATCGCAATCAATTTACTCGGCTCGGCGTTCAAAAAGCGCGCGGATTTGACGGCGGACAGGCTTTACACGCTTTCGTCCGGCACAAAAGCGATTCTGGCAAAACTGGACACGCCGGTGACGGTTCGTTTTTACTGCACGCAAGGCGCGACGCCGACGGCGGAAACGGTTTATTTGCAGGACTACGCCAGAGAAGTCAGTGATTTGCTGGACGAATATCGGGAAGCGTCGCACGGCAAAATCATTATTCAGAAATTAGACCCTGAACCGGATTCGGACGCGGAAGATTCCGCGCGGCTGGACGGACTTGAACCGGAGTCGCTTTCGACCGGCGACCAGTTTTATCTTGGCTTGGCCGTCAGTCAATTGGACGCCAAACAAACCGTTCCGCTGACGCCCGACCGCGAACGGCTTTTGGAATACGACATTTCACGCGCCATTTCGCGCGTCGTGAACCCGGAGAAACCCGTTGTGGGCGTGATGAGCGCGTTGCCGGTTTTTGGCGCGCCAGCCAATCCCATGATGCAACAAATGGGTCAGCAAGGTTCGCAGCCGTGGCAAATCATCAATGAATTGACCGGCGATTACACGCTCCGACAAGTGCCGATGGACGCCGACAAAATTGACGCCGACATCAAGGTTTTGCTGGTGATTCATCCGGGCGGCATCAGCGACGCGGCGCAATTCGCCATTGACCAATTCATTTTGCGCGGCGGCAAGTTGATTGCGTTTCTCGACCCGTTGAACATCGTCGCCGAACGCAGTCAGGGACAAATGATGCCGCAGGAAGGCGCAAATGCGTCCACGCTCGACAAATTGCTCAAGGCGTGGGGCATTGAATTTCAAACCGGCAAAGCCGTGGCGGATTTGAATTTCAAAATGCAACTCGCCGGTCAGAACGGTCAGCCGATGGAAGCGCCCGCATTTCTGAACGTGAACGGCGAGGGATTGAACACCAACGACATCATCACCAGCGAATTGAGCGACGTGTGGCTGCCGATTGCCGGCGCGTTCACCGGCGAGCCGGTGGCGGGATTGCAGAAAACCGTTTTGCTGAAAAGCACCGCCGATTCGGAATTGGCGGATGCGTTCATGGCCAATTTGTCCGGCGACGAGATTTTACAGAATTTCAAATCCGGCGGCGTGCAATATCCGCTGGCGATTGAACTGACCGGCAAATTCAAAACGGCGTTTCCCGATGACGAACCCGCGCAGGGCACAAATGCGCCGCCGAAAAATGTGGCGGCTTTGAAAGAAAGCGCGGTTGCCAACACGGTGATTCTGGTCGGCGACGCGGATATGCTGGCGAACGATTTCTCGCTGCGAACGGAAGACACGCCGTTCGGCACACTGGCGGTGGCGTTGAACGGCAATTTGAATTTTGCCGAAAATGCCATTGAACAATTGGCCGGTGGCAGCAATCTGATTGCCGTGCGCAGCCGCGCCGTGGCCGACCGTCCGTTCACCGTCATCAAAAAAATGGAGGCGCAGGCGCAAACGGAATATCAAAGCAAAATCAAGGATTTGCAGGACAGTTTGCAGGACACGCAACAGCGATTGAGCGAATTGCAGCAGGCCAAAGGCAACAATCAACGTTACATCCTTTCGCCGGAGCAACAAGCGGAAGTCGAAAATTTCCAGAAGAAGGAAGCGAGCGTCAAAAGCGATTTGCGCCAACTGCAAAAGGATTTGCGGCGCGACGTGAACTCGCTGCAAACGCGCGTGGAATGGATTAACATCGCCGCCATGCCCATCATCGTCAGCGTCTTTGGCATTTGTCTGGCGGCATGGAAACGCAAACGGACATCGGCTCAATGAATCGCAAGCAATTCATCATTCTGATTGTGCTGGTCGTCGTGATTGGCGGCGCGGCGTGGCGGCATCATCACGATCAAACCGCTTCGTGGAATAATTCCAATCCGCAGCTTGGCGGGAAATTGCTCGGCAATTTTCAAGTGAATGATGTCGCGCAAATCCGCATCGCGCAGGGCGAGAACGAGGTGGTTTTGCTGAAGACCAATGATTTATGGCGCGTGGGCGAACGCGGAAATTATCCGGCGGATTTTTCCAAAATCAGCCAGTTTTTGATTAAGTTAGGCGACTTAAAAATTGTTCAAACGATGGAAGCGGGGCCGTCGCAATGGGCGCGCTTGGACTTGGCAACGTCGGGGCAGGGGACAAATTCCGCGACCGTTTTGGAATTTTTTGATGCGAGCGGCAAGCCGATTCAAACTTTGTTGCTGGGAAAAAATCACATTCACGAAAGCCAGCAGGTTTCAACGGAAGGCGAAAATGAAAACTGGCCGGATGGTCGTTATGTTTTGACCAGCACCAATTCGACAACGGTGGCCGTGATTTCCGACGCCTTGAGCGAAGTGTCCTCGCCGGTTAGTCAATGGCTCGACAAAACTTTTTTCAAAGTGGAAAAGCCGCAAAGCATTTCGGTGAATTATCCGGCAGCAACCAATTCCTGGGAATTATTTCGCGACAGCGAGACAAATGATTGGAAACTGACCGACGCCAAACCGGATGAAAAACTGGATGATTCGCAAACTTCGATAATCGCCAATGCCCTGTCCTCGCCGAATTTCAACGACGTGGCAATTGATTTGAAACCGGCGCAAACCGGTCTGGACAAACCGACGCGCGTGGAAATCAAAACGCTCGACGGATTTGATTATTCAATCAACGTCGGACTCCAAACGAACGACAATTATTATTTTGCGCTCGACAAAATTACCGGAACATTTCCAATGGAACGCCAGCCGGAGAAAGACGAAAAACCGCAGGATAAAACGGCGCGCGACAAGGCGTTTCAGGACAATCTGAAAAAATTGCAGGACAAACTCGCGCAGGAAAGCGCGCTCACCAATTGGATTTACGAAGTTCCAGGCTGGTCACTGGATTCGCTGCTCAAAAAGCGTTCGCAATTGCTGGTCGCCAAACCGGCGGCCACCGAAACGAACGCGCCAACTGCAAACACCACGGAATTGTCCAAACCTTGAAACGTCAGGCGTACGATATTTTAGCGTGATTGATTGGCTTCATTGACGCGGCCCGTGTGTCTTGGATTCGCGTGAAACATCGGCCATGAACTTTTAGCAGGCGGCTCGAGGCCATTGGTGGAATTGACGGCAATCACGTAAGCCGTGTTCGCCAGATAAATCGTTCCGTTGACGCCAATCGTCAAAGAGCCGATGATGTCTCCGTGATTACTGTCAGTGTCGGTTTTAAGATGCCATTCCTGCTGGCCGTCTGAATTTATGGCTATCAAATACTTGTACGGCGCGGAAAAATAAGCCGTGCCGCCGGTGGCGACAGCCGGACTTGCGTCGATTGAAGCATCGGAAGTCACCGCCCATCGTTTTTTTCCATCATGCGTGACAGAAATGTTTTGATGATTGACCGCCAGATAAAGATTTCCGCTTTCATCCAAAACCGGCGAGGATTCCGTGATGCCGCCAAGATGCAAGCGCCATGATTCGCCGCCGTCCGGCTTGAGTGCGTATAAATTTCCATCCAGCGAAGTAAAATAAATTTCGCCATTGCCGCCAATCGCCGGTGAGGAAATGATTGCACTGCCGGTTGAAAATTTCCAGCGAAGCGAGCCGTTCGGATTCAGCGCGTAGAAGTTTTTATCGTGCGAGCCAAAATAGATATTTCCGTCGGCATCAATGGCCGGCGAGGAATCAACGATGCCTTTCGTGGCAAATTCCCATTTCTTTGAACCGTCAGGATTCAACGCGTAAAAATGCTTGTCCCATGACCCGAAATAAATGGTTCCATCGTCGGCGATGGCGGGCGAGGAATCCACCCATGCGCCGGTGGCAAAAGTCCATTTCAATTTGCCCTGCGGCGTGACGGCGTAAAGTTTCCGGTCGCGCGAGCCGAAATAAACCGTGCCGTCATCCGCGATGGCCGGCGACGATTTGGTTTCGCGTCCGGCCTGAAAGACCCATTTCAATTTTCCTTGCGAAGAAATCGCCAGCAGTTTGCCGGAAAAGGTCGTTTCATAAATTGTTCCGTCGGCAGCAACAGCCGGAGACGCGTCGGCATAACCATCGGGCAGATTGTAAGACCATAAATTCGTGATGCCATCATTTGTCACGCTGATTTGTGCGTGACAAATTGCCGGAACAAGCGCGCACAGAATCCAAACGACAAAGGAGGACTTTCGCGTTGATTTCATCTTGCGCCAGTAAATCGTCAAAAAGCTGCGACGGCAATTTCATTTCGCGCGAACTGGCTGGATTTCAATCCGACACGAGCAGCCATTGCCCAAACTGATTTTCAACCTGACGAAGTTGATTTGATTGTTGAGGGCTAAGGAATTATTTTTGGCGCGTGAATTTGAAGCGTTACCTGACCATTTACGCTGCGCTGTGGAAAAATTCCGTCGCACGCGAAATGTCGTTCAAGGGCAATTTCATCCTCTGGATTGTCGTCGAACTGCTGTGGTTCGGATTGCAGCTTTGTTTCGTCGGCGTGGTTTATTCGCAAACCGATTCCATCGGCACGTGGAGCCGGTGGCAGTATGTGTTGCTTATCGGCGCGAGCAATTTTATCCAACAGATTTATCAGGCGTTTTTCCTTGTAAATTGCACAAACCTGTCTGAACTCGTCCGCACGGGCAAAATGGATTTCCTCCTCGCGCTGCCGGTCAACACGCGTTTTATCGTTTCCACGCGGCAGGTGGATTTGGGCGCGTTTGTCAACGCGTTGTTCGCCGTCTGCGTGATGATTTTCGCCGCCGGAAAACTGGAATTGCAGCCGAGCTTCGCCGAAATCATCGGGTTTGCCGCGCTGTGCGTCGTCGGCATTTTCATCCATTACTCGTTGATGTTCATGCTCGCCGCCATCAGTTTTTGGACGGTGCGCGCGCAGGGAATCGTCTGGGGCTATTACAATCTGTTCAACATCGCGCGAATGCCGGACGAGGCGTTTCACGGTGCGTTCAAGGCCTTCTTCACTTTCGCGCTGCCCGTGTTGCTTGTCTCCAACGTGCCTGTGCGCGTGCTGGCGGATAAATTAACTTCGTCCGTTTGGTGGCTATTACTGCTTGGACTCGGTTTCGTTTGGGCAATGATTTCTGAATGGTTTTGGCGACTTTCCCTGCGCCGTTACACCAGCGCGAGCACTTGAAATGAGTGAAGCGCCTTTCCGTCAATCCAACGCTTTGGCAACCGCTTGCGTGAGGTCGTCGCCACGTAAATCCTTGTCGATGATTGCGCCATTGCCATCAAGGAGAAAAGTCGCCGGGATGCTTTCAACTCCGTATTTCACAGCCAGTTTATTGCTCCAACCCTGACCGTCAAAAAATTGCTGCCATGTCATTTTCTGATCTTTCGTATAATTGAGTAATTTTGCTTTATCCTGGTCAAGGCTGACACCAATGATTTCAAATCCCTTGTTGTGATATTTCTCGTAAGTGGCCACGACGTTGGGAATTTCTCCGCGACACGGCGGACACCACGTCGCCCAAAAATCAATCATCACTACTTTGCCCTTGTAATTGGCGATGGAGAGTGATTTACCGTCCAAATCCACCTCGTTGAAATCAGGAAATTTTGCCCCGACAACCAATCCGTCTTGAATTTTTTTGGCCGCCGCCGCCGCTGCTTCTTGTTTTTCCAAATTAGTGACAAACGCCGTGCCTTGAAACTCGCTCTTGAGCTGCTTCATCAGTTCGTCCGATTTTTGTGTGTCACCGATGACCTCAGAATACAGCGTCGCCTTCATGTAAAGAATCTGCGCCACCGCGTCGGTCTTTTCGCCTTTGTGCTCGGCGAGCAAAACGTCAAACTGTTTAAGGTCGTCCGCCAACGCCGCTTCGGTTTTTTTGCCGGCTTGAAGGTCGGCTCTGATTTTGGCGACCAAATCCTTGAGTTCGTTTGAGGCGTCAGCCGCAAATGCGAACTGACCCGATAACAACGCGGCGATTGCGGCAAACAAAATTGCGGATTTCATTTTCATAATTGTATGGGGTTGCTATTGGAGGAACATCACCTCCTGTTCAAAATAAGTCAAACCGAATAAAATTACTTGGATTGGCCGTTATCAGGCGTTTCATCGTCAACTTCCAGCAATCGGGCGAAATAAAAACAGCCGGCGGCAACGATTCCCGAAAAAATGACGATGCAAATCGCTTGCGTGCCCGGCTGCTTCAAATCATTCATCCAATCTTCCATCAACTCGCCGGACTTGCCATAAAGTTGTCCCATTTGCCGCGTCTCGGCCTTGTCAAATCCAAGCATCGAAATATCGTCGCTCAAATCTGGCGAGCGCGTTCCCAGCCAATAAACGATTCCCGCGCTGATAACCCCTAAAATCAAAATTGTTATACCAACAATTCTCAATCTTCTCGCCCGCCGTTTGGGCGGTGAAGTTGGAATTGCAGTTTTGTCACTCATGACAATTAACTTTTTGCCGCTCGTTTAGCCGGCTTCTTTGAACTGGCCGCGACTTGAACGGCTTTTCGCGCCCAAACGATAAGTTCCGACACATTTTCCAAAACGTCCGGCGGCACTTCGTAAAAATTCATCGTCACCGTGCTGCCTTTCGATTCGTAGGCGATAGGACTCATGCCGCGCGACATGTAATCCGCCTGCGATTGCGCATCGGTTTTGAAAAATAGCCGGCCTTGGTCCAAAATGCCGAAGAAATGTTCACCGCTATAAATTCCATGCGCGCCGAACATCGCCCGCGTGCGCAATTCCGGCAATGCGCTCAACTGGTCAAACACAAATTCTTTGAAAGAACCGTCACGCATTTCGCGGCACGGCGAAACTATAAAGCAATTTGCCTTTGTCATCAATCATCTGGACACCCAGAGCATTCGTCGTGAGCGACGCAGCGATGAAGCCGGAACAGCCCAGGCCGAATTTCGTCTGCGCGATTTTTTTGATTTTCACACGCGGTTTTGAGCCGCCGCCGGTGCAGAAGAAATTGATTTTGCCCGATTGCAAATGCTGCAAGTCGTGGTCATGGCCGTTGAAATACGCCTGCACCTTGTATTTCTCCAGCATCGGTAAAATGTGTTCGACGAGGTAAGGCGTGTCGCCGTGTTCTCCGCCAGTATAAATCGGATGATGGCCGATGACGATTTTCCATGGCGCAGTCGAAGCCTTCAACGCGGACTCAAACCACGCGACTTGTTTCGGCACGTCTTGCGATATGACGTTGCCGTGAAACATGACTTCATCGTCGTCAAGCTTTGCCATCGGCGTCGTGTCGAGATAGAAGAAATCTACCGCGTTGTCGGCGTCAATCTTCTCCGTCCGCGTGAAATAACGCGCGGGCATGTTCCAGCGCTTGCTCGTTTTACCGTATTCAATCTGCGCGTCGCAATTGCCATGATAATCATGATTGCCGAGAATCGCCCACCACGGCACTTGCAGCGACGGCGTGGCATAAACGTTTTCAAACGACGACTGCCATTGCGGGTCAGCCGCGGATTTCACACCGTCCTCGTAAAAATTATCGCCGACGGAAACGACGAACTTCGCCTTCGTCTGGTCGCCGTAAATTCCCATTTGTGTCGCGACGGCCATTTGGTCAGGTTCGCCGTTGCGTCCCCAGTCGCCGACGAGCAGAAAATTCAATCCGCCGCGTGGCGCATCGGCGGCGAACAACGAGCGGGGCAAAAGAGAACCGACCGCCACCGCCTGCGTGGCGACGAACAGTGTGCGGACAAATTGACGACGCGTCTGTTTCATAAATGTGCGTCAAATTATCGTGTCGCACGTCAATCCAAAATAAAAAGTTTGTGACATGACGGTGACAATGACGCGTAACTCCGGCAACGCGTTCAACTGGTCGAGCACAAACTCTTTGAACGAGTCATCAGGCATGAGAATAAAATTATTCCCGTGGACAGGATGAACAGAATTTAATTCTGCATAATTCTGTGAATTCTGTCTGATTGGTTGCGCTTACTTTTGAAGCGGTGGCGGTTGATTTGCGGCGGCTTTTTGGTTGGCAACCATTTGCGTGCCAAGACTGACCAGAACGGTTCTTCGCAAGCTATCAGATGGTTTCGAGCGGTCCGGTCCACGGCTTATGCCAATGACGTTTCGCGTGATTTGGACGGGCGTGAGAATCAGCCCCCACGGAAATCCCCACCAACCGAAGAAAAATGAAAAGGCCGAGCCACCAAGTTGTCGTTTAATTGCGCAGGAGTGACAACTGACTTGTGCCTTGGTCGTCCATCGAGTGAGGATAAGAGCTGACCAAACTTCATAAACCTTGTGGACATCAATTGGTCCAAGCCCGCGACACTTTGGACAGTTGCCACGCCATACTTCTTCAACTTTGCGGTCGAGCACATCAGTCGGGACGTTTTTGGTGATACTCAAGATGTATGCGTTCTGGCGACACTTGTTGTTGCAGAAGCGTTGATCACCCGCGCGCACACCGCCCATGATTATCGTTGAACCACAGTATCCGCATTTTGTCATAGGTTTCCTTTCCGTTGAGTCGGAAAAGTTGTAGCTATTGTGCTGAATGAGTCAAGTTTAACTCTTTTGCGCTTCTTTCGCCCAAGTGTCTTTCAATGTGATCGTGCGGTTGAAAACCAATTTGTCCGGCGTGCTGTCTTTGTCCAAAGCAAAATATGCAAGGCGTTCAAATTGGTAACGGTGCTCCGCACGGGCGTCTTTTAGAGACGGTTCACATTTTGCGACAATAATTTCGAGCGAGCGCGGGTTGAGGACGGATTTGAAATCGCGTCCGTCCTTTTCCGGTTCGGCTTCGGTGAAGAGGCGGTCGTAGAGGCGCGCTTCGGCGTCAATCGCGTGCGCGGCGCTGACCCAATGGATTGTGCCTTTGACTTTGCGTCCCGCCGTCGCGCCGCCGGATTTGCTGTCCAAATCCGCCGTGCAGCGCAGTTCGACAATTTTTCCGCCCGCGTCTTTTACCACTTCGTCGCACTTGATGATGTAGGCGTATTTCAAACGCACTTCGCCGCCGGGTTTGAGCCGGAAAAATTTCGGCGGCGGCGTTTCGGAAAAATCGTCCTGCTCGATGAACAGTTCGCGGCTGAACGGAATTTTCCGTTTGCCCGCGTTTTCGTCTTCGGGATTGTTGACGGCATCGAGTTCCTCGACTTTGCCGGCGTCCCAATTTGTGATGACAATTTTTAGCGGGCGCAAAACGGCGAGTCGGCGCAGCGCGCGTTGGTTCAAATCCTCGCGGATGGCGTGTTCATAAACGGCGATGTCGGTGGCGGAAATGTATTTCGTGACGCCGACGCCAATCGCAAAATTTCGCAACGCTTCGGGCGTGACGCCGCGACGACGAATTCCCGAAATCGTCGGCAAACGCGGGTCGTCCCAGCCGGTGACAATTTTTTCGTTCACGAGTTGAATGAGTTTCCGTTTGGAAACAATCATGTAACTCGGAATCAATTTGGCAAATTCGTATTGATGCGGCAGCGCGCGCGGCAAATCCAGATTTTCCAAAATCCAATCGTAAAGCGGGCGGTGAACTTCAAATTCCAGTGTGCAAATCGAGTGCGTGACGCCTTCGATGTAATCGCTCAAGCAATGCGCAAAATCGTAGAGCGGATAGATGCGCCATTTCGCGCCGGTGTGATGATGTTCGGCGTGGCGGATGCGATAAATCAGCGGGTCGCGCAGCCAGATGTTCGGCGACGCCATGTCAATTTTGGCGCGGAGCGAACGCGCGGCGTCGGGAAATTCGCCGTTTTTCATGCGCGTGAACAAATCCAAATTTTCCTCGACGCTGCGGTCGCGGAACGGCGAATTTTTTCCCGGTCGGTCGGGTGAGCCGCGAAATTCGTCCACTTCCTTCGGCGACAAATCGCAGACGTAAGCCTTGCCGCGTTTGATCAACTCAACGGCGTATTCGTAAATTTGGTCGAAGTAGTCGCTGGCGTAAAATGGTTCGAGGGGAGCGCGACCGTCTCGGTTGCTACCAGTCGGCGTCCCGCCGACTGGTGCGTTTGGCGGGACGCCAAACGCGGCAGGCGAGACGCCCGCGCTCCCCAAATAAAAATCTGTCTTGCCGTTGATGGAAATAGTTTCCGGTGTTTTGCCTTTTTCTTTGAGTCCGAGATTTTTGTCCGCCCACGCGGAAATCAGCCAGTTCACGTCGGCTTGGATGGACTCGACATATTCCACGTCTTCCTTTGTCGGGTTGGTGTCGTCCATGCGGAGATTGCACGTGCCGCTAAATTCGCGCGCGATGCCGAAATTCAAGCAAACGCTTTTCGCGTGGCCGATGTGCAGATAGCCGTTGGGTTCGGGCGGAAAACGCGTGACGATTTTCGGATACGTTTTTTCGGCGACGTGTTTCGCCACGATGTCGCGGATAAAATCGGACGGTGCGGCGGGAATTTCTTTGGTCGAATCACTCATTTGTCAGCGACAAAATTAACAAATGAAAATGCGATTGTCCAAATGAAGCGAATCACTTTAATCTTCCTTTACAAATGTAGTTACGCTATTCAACAGATATGGACTTCTTAGAAGAAGCAACAGAAAAACAGGAACGTGATGCTTTAGAGAAATACAAAGAGCTTTACACTTATTCTACTGAAATTCTATTGCAAGAACACGAACGATTTAATAGAGCTGATGAAAAGGCTGCAAAATATTCAACAACATTTGTTTTCTTTTTAGGAATCGTTGCTTACTTCGACAAGTGGATTCTCGAAAAAATAAAATGGCCAGATTTTCCGTTAGGGCTTCCACAGGATTGGCCATTAGTTGCGGTTGGAGGACTCGCATTATTTTTCAGTGCGACAGGATGGTTTTTGACCGTTCATGCAATAAAACTTCGACCATATAAAAGCCGTCCACTAGACAAGGAGACTTTAGATTTTTTTGATAATCAAAGTTTGCTAAACATTTATGATAGTTTTTCGAGACGAAATATCGCGGATTATGAGGAAAATAAAAATGGAACAAACAAAAAGTTGGCCGTTCTTTTTTGGGCACATCGAGTGATGGCTTTAGCCATTGCTCTTTTGGTTGAATTGACAGTTATGTATTGCTTGTATTCTTGGCTATAAAACGTAAGTTTAATCAAATTATGAGCGAGGAACAGAGTGGCGAACAAAAATCTGTGCAGCCACAAGGAAGTGCACAACCAGTTCAATCGGCAGAAACTTCTCAAACGCGAGTTTCAGTCAAACCTGATCGCACCATTGAAGCGCCAAAGTCACAAATGGCACTTGGTTCTGATCCAAGAGTAGATGCCGAAGGATTATTAAGAGCAGTTAGACCAGATCGAACTGTTCATGCGCCTAAATCCGAAAACCTTACAGAAGGTTTTGATCCATCAAAGCTGTAACCTTATTTCTCCGTTACGAGCGGCGTGAATTGGCGTGATTCCGGGTCGTAGGCGAAAAGTTCGGCGGTAGCGATTTTGAAAAACCAGCCGTGCAATCGCAGCGAGCCGTCCATCAGCCGATTTTGCACGCACGGATAGCTGTGCAAATTATCCAGACTGAACAAGACATTTTCCTCGGCGGCGGCATTTTCGCGCGCGGACAAACTGGTCAGATGCGCGTAATCTTTTTTCACCGTTTCCAAAACCGGCGACGCGAGCTTCAGCCAATCGCGCAAATGCGGCGTGGCATTTCCGACCGGCGTTTCGCCGAGCATCGCGGCAATCGCGCCGCATTGCGAGTGGCCGCAAATCACGATGTCGCTCACGCGCAGATTTTCGACGGCAAATTCAATCGCGGCGGCAGTAGAATTCGTATCGCCTTTTGCGCTGGCCGGCGGCACGATGTTGCCGATGTTTTTCACAACAAACAAATCGCCCGGCTTGCTTTGCGTGATGAGTTCGGCCAGCACGCGCGAATCCGAGCACGTGATGAAGAGCGTGTGTGGATTTTGCCCTTCCTTTGACAATTTGCGGAACAATTTCCGGTAATTGCCAAATTCATCTTTCTGAAATTTATGAACGCCTTCGATGAGTCGTTGCATGAAAATTATTGCGCGAGCGTTTTATTTTTCGCGCGCGATTCTTCCATCAATTTGACCTTGAATTTTTTCAGCTCTTCCTGCAATTGTGCGTCACCAACGGCGAGAATTTGAACTGCAAGAATTCCCGCGTTTCTACCCGCGCCGACGGCAACGGTGGCGACGGGCACGCCCGGCGGCATTTGCACGATGGAAAGCAACGAGTCAAAGCCGTCAAATGATTTTCCCAAAATCGGCACGCCAATGACGGGCAAGGTCGTGAACGCCGCCGTCACACCCGGCAAATGCGCCGCGCCGCCCGCGCCGCAAATCAAAACTTTGAGGCCGCGCGTCGGCGCACTGGAAACATATTCTTCGAGGCCGCGCGGGTCACGGTGCGCGGAAATCACTTTTGCTTCGCTGGCGACGCCGAATTCCGCGAGCGCGTCGGCGGCCAGTTTCATTGTCGGCCAATCCGAATCGCTGCCCATCAAAATGCCGACGAGAGGAGATTTTGAATTGCTCATGCGCGGAAATTGAGCAGAGAAATTTAATCTTTGGCAAGAATTGAATTCGTGTAAGTCCGTAAAGTGCGTGTAAAAAAATCATATCATCGCACCGGCCCGCCAGCCAAATCCAAAACGCTTTGCCATTCGGTCATGCCTTCGCTCCAATAAAGCGCGTCCTTGCTTATCGAACCGAGCGACAGCATGGATTGGATTTGTGACAGCGCGAACGGCCCGGATTGCACGCCCGCCTCAAACAAATAAATCGTCGGCGTTTCGCTGGTGACGATTTCCGCCCGTCGAGGATACATTTTCATCACATCGGCAACGGCAGCGATTTCTTCCGAATCTTTTGGCGCTTGGTTGCGCTCCAGCATTTTGCAGATGCCAATCATCCCCAATCCGGCGAGAAAACCGCCGACGTGCGCGCCAAACGCGACGCCACCACCGTGAGAATGATGTTCGGTCATCGCCAAAACCGCCCCGATCAAATCCTTCAAAAACCAAAATGAAATGGCCACCCACGCCGGCAAATCAAATTCTCCGGCTTTGACGACGATAAACCAAATGAAGTATTTAAATTCGATGTCCGCTCCCGCGCGCAACAGCAAATACATTCCCATGCACGAACTGATTGCGCCCGAAGCGCCGCCCATTGGAATCGTTGAAGCAAAATGTTCAGGACTCATCGCGATATAAACAAATTCCGCGACAAGCCCACCGATGAGATAAAAAAGCAGAAATCTCCAGCGTCCAATCAAATCTTCCACACAGCAACCGAACAGAAACAAAAAAATCATGTTGCCGAACAGATGGAAAAAACCGCTATGCACAAACATCGAAGTCAGATACGTCCACAAATACGATTGTGCCGGAATCAACCAAAGATGCTCAAAAATCCATTTGTCAGAATCGCCTTGCGTGCCAAAAAAGTAAAACAGCGAAACCAGATAAACCAAAGTGTTGACGCCAATCAGCGAAAAAGTGACGATCGGAAGTCTTTCCGTCCGGTAATTCATTCCAACTGGCAGGATGATGAACATGGTTTTCTTTCGTGAGTTGAACCAATTCAGTTAAAATTCGCTTTCGAGTCAATCCATTTGTCGCCAAAATAAAAACCACCAATGACGACGGCGAACAAAATCACGATTTTGCGAATCCTGCTGATTCCGTTCTTCGTCGTCGAAACGATTTATTATGTTCGCACCGGCAATGAACTTCACCGATTGTTTGCCATTCTGTGTTTCGCCGTCGCCGCGATTTGCGACGGCGTGGACGGCTACATCGCGCGCCATTACAACCAAATCAGCGAGTTGGGAAAAATTCTTGACCCACTCGCGGACAAATTACTTTTGGTTTCCGCCGTCGTGCTGTTGAGTTTCGACAACACGCCGCATCTCTGGCAAATTCCGCTCTGGCTCACCGGCACCATCATCGGGCGCGATTTATTGCTCGGCATGGGCGCGATAGTGATTCATTTCGTCGTCGGTAAAACCACCGTGCGTCCGCGATTTTTTGGAAAGTGCGCGACGGTTCTGCAAATGCTCGTCGTGACTTGGATTTTGCTGAAATGGGATTTGCACGTCGGCATTCTGAAAGTCTGGATTTACGGCGCGGGCATTTTCACCGGCGTTTCAGGATTGTTTTACATTTGGGACGGAATGAGGCAATTGAGTTCGCATCCGGCAAGTTCGGCAGAAAAATCAACCACAAGTGAACACAAATAAACACGAATCATTTTGCTTTTGTGTCCATTCGTGTTTATTCGTGGTTCAATTTTATGGCGAAAGAAATTCAACTCAAATTGAAGAAAGGCGACAAAGCACCAAATTTTTCCGCGAGCACAAACGGCGGCGGGAAAATTTCGCTCTCTGATTTGAAGGGTAAAAATGTCATTTTGTATTTTTATCCGAAAGATGATACGCCCGGCTGCACGAAAGAAGCGTGTTCATTCCGTGACAACTTTGCTCAATTCAAAAAACGCGGCGCGATTGTTCTCGGCGTGAGTCCAAATTCCGTGAAGTCTCACGATAAATTTGTCGAGAAATTTAAATTGCCATTCACGCTGCTCGCGGATGAGGACAAAAAAATCGTGAACGATTACGGCGTTTGGGGCGAGAAAACATTCATGGGGCGAAAATACATGGGCGTTTACCGCGTGACGTTTCTCATCGGCGCAGACGGCAAAATCAAAAAAATTTGGCCGAACGTGAAGCCCGACGAACACGCGGAAGAAGTTCTCGCCGCGCTATAAATTTTTCAGAGCTTCAACCGGCGGCGTGGTCAAATTTGCCAGTCCTCAAAAATTGAATTGTTTGCCGGATGGCTTCGGCGTTTTTCATAATCAACGGATGCGTCGCGTGAATGACAATATGGTCGCTCATACCCGCGAGTTTGGTTCGCTCGATGGAAACTTTTCCGTCGTCGCGTCCGGGAATCAGAAACAAACTATTAATCCAATTGATGGAACGGTCACCCGCGATGATGCCGACGGGAAAATTTGCCGCGCCCAGTTTGTTCGGCGTGGAATTTTTGTCCGTGCCTAATTCATTCCCCGCCGGGCCGTTAATCCATTTGAACAGAAACAGCCAACCGAGTTTGTCCACGATTTCGCTGCCGCGATTCGGCGGCGCGAGCATGACGACGCGGCCAAGATTGGCAATTTCGTGCCGCGCGAGATAGCTGCGAACCAAAATGCCGCCGAGCGAATGTGTGACAAAATTGATTTTCGTCACGCCGTTTTGCTGGCAATTGGCAACAACTTTGCCAATTGTATCATCTGCCAGTTTTTCAATTGTCGCTGTGCGCGACGGATAATTGGCATTTTGCACTCGGTAGCCGACATCGGTCAGTGCGCTTTCCATTTTTTCCATCGAACGGCTCGTGCGACAAAGCCCGTGCAGCAAAATGACTTCTTCATTTTGCGCAAATGCAGTTGAAGAAATTATGGTCGCGGCCATGAGAATTAAAATTTTCCGAAACATTGACAAATCTGGCGTAAAATTTCAGTATTTTGTCGAAATTTGAAAAATCGTAAATTGAAAATCACCAATCACAAATAAAATTATGGCAATTCCCGTCGGCTCCAAAGCTCCTGATTTCGCGCTCAAATCCAAAACCGCCACCGGCCTGGTGGACGTGAAGTTGAGCGACAACTTCGGCAAAACCAACACCGTGCTGCTGTTTTTTCCGCTAGCCTACACCAGTGTTTGCACGGCGGAATTATGCGATGTCTCCAACGGCTTGAGTTCGTTCGCCGGCGCAAATGTCATCGCCATCAGCGTGGACAGCCCGTTCGCGCAGGAAGCGTGGGCCAAGACCAACAACATCCAGGCGACGCTCGCCAGCGACTTGAACAAAACGGTCATCAAACAATATGACGTGGTGTTTCCAATGCTTGCCGGCGTGGGCGACACGGCGGCGCGCGCGGCATTCGTGATTGATAAAAGCGGCGTGGTGCAATACAGCGAACAAACGCCGACGCCGAAAGATTTGCCGAATTTTGAAGCGGTCAAGGCGACGCTGGCGAAGTTGAAATAAACGGCGAGTCGCCGCTCCCAATTTCGGCAACAAATTTTCAAGGCGCGTGAACAACGCGCCTTTTTTATTTTTTGACGCGAATTTCACGAATTAGCGCGAATCAGAATCCTTTCATCTACAATTGTAAAGATTTTGCTTGACATTAAATTTACATTTGTAGAGAATCGCGCCATGTCCAAGTCTGATATTGAACTCACCGAAGCCGAATGGTCGGTCATCAAAGCCGTCTGGGAAAACGAACCCTGCACCGCGCCGACGATTCAGGAAAAATTGTTCAAACCGACCGGCTGGCATTACTCGACCGTCCGCACGTTGATGGATCGCATGGTTGCCAAAGGCGTTTTGAAGGCAAAAAAACAAGGAAAATTGACGATTTACAATTCCGCCGTCACCCGCGCGCAAGCGCAGCGTGGAGAATTGTTTTACGCGCTAAAACACGCGTTCAACGGCGCGCTGACGCCGATGGTGCAATGCCTTTTGGAAAATCACGAAATCGGCGCGGGCGAACTGGAAAAAATCGAATCGCTTATCAAAGCGCGGAAAAAATCGGCGAAAAAATAATCTGCGCTTGCATTATGTCTTTGACGAACAACGAAATGCTGGCTCCATTTTCTCCCTCGCCCTCTTTGAGGGAGTGGGCCGGGGTGAGGGAGCAAGTTTTCCCAAACTCGAATCCCCTCACCCTGACCCTCTCCCCGTTTGGCGGGGAGAGGGAATGATTAAATGTTTGTGAACGAATAATCCCAATCGAAACCCGAACTCGTAACGCACATGAACTCATTCATCGAAACCTTGAATCATTGGGGCGGCAATTTTTTTGATTTCGCCGGGACGATGCTCTGGCAATCCAGTTTGCTCATCGTCGTTCTGTTCGCGCTGGATTTTTTGTTCCGGCGCAAAATTCGCGCGTCCATTCGTTACGCGCTTTGGCTGGTTTTGCTGTTGAAATTGATTTTGCCGCCGACGCTGGCGTTGCCGACGAGTCCGGTTTGGTGGCTGTATAAAACTCCGGCGACAGTTCAGACCAAGCCGCAATTCCAAAATTTCACCGTCACTTACGGTTCAGATTCGTTGCCGGAAATGCCGCAAAACTGGCAAACAGTCGTGCCGCCAAAACCGAAGCTGACTCTTTCCGCGTGGCTGTTGCTGATTTCCCTTTCTGTCAGCGCGATTTTGTTGCTCTGGCTCTTGGCGCGTTGGTGGCAAATCGC
This sequence comes from Verrucomicrobiia bacterium, assembly GCA_035545995.1. GTDB lineage: Bacteria > Verrucomicrobiota > Verrucomicrobiia > Limisphaerales > UBA11358 > UBA11358. The sequence continues at coordinate 17,558 of DASZXH010000058.1, read as the reverse complement.
GCGGCAAGCGCGGCGCGCGGAAATTTCCGAACGGCTGACGACTTTGGCCAAAGAAACGCAATTCTCCGCCGGAATCAAATTCAAATTTAATCCGCCGGTGAAATTGACGGCCAACACGATGTCACCCGCCGTTTGCGGCTTGTTTCGTCCGGTGATTTTGATTCCGCAATCGCTCGCGGACAGTTTTTCGGACGAACAATTGCGCGCGGTGCTACTGCATGAATTGATTCATCTGCGGCGGCGCGACGTGTGGGTGAATTTCGCGCAATCGCTGTTGCAAATTGTTTATTGGTGGCAACCGTTGGTGTGGCTGGCGAACGCGCGCATCCGGCGCGTGCGCGAGGAAGCGGTGGACGACGCGGTGATGCTGTCGCTGCGCGATAAAACAGAAATTTACGCGCCGACGTTGCTCGAAGTGGCAAAGCTGGCGTTTCGCCGTCCGCTGGCGAGTCTCGGCTTGGTGGGCATTTTGGAATCGCGCAGCGCATTGCGGCAACGGATTGAGCGACTGCTCAATTTCCGCGCGCCGCGCAAAGCCGGACTGACGCTGGCTTCAATTTTTGGAATTGCAGTGTTTACCGCTGTCGCCGTGCCGATGGGCGAAGCGCCGAGCGCGCCAAATTCGCCGGATGAAAAAGATTTGCCGGCGACACCGCTGGGCGTCACGCAGGTCTCTTGGACGCCGACGAACACGCCCGCCATTTTGATTCAGGCGGAAATTTACCGAATACGCCAGACTGATTTTGAAAAACTGGTTTCCGACCCGGCATTTGCCAGTTCGCAACAGGACAAGTTCAAAAATTTTCAACAGTTCAACCGTTTGCTGAAAGTTTCTGGCTTTCAGCCAATTTCACGCCCGCGAATTCAGACGCACAACGATTTGCCAGCGCAGTTTTATGTCGGTAACGAAACCAACAGCATCGAGTTCGAGTGCCGGCCAGCCGTAACCAACGGGCTGATTGATTTGACCAGCCGCATCAAAATTATTTCCACGGCAGAAACCATGACGACGACCAACGAATTGATCGGCCAAGCCATTTTTGAAAGCGGCGGCGGTCATGTGTTTTCGATAAGGCAGAGGAACGGTTTGGGTGAAAGTAACATTGTTGTAGTAACTATTAGCGCGGAAATTCTCACTAATTACAGCGATTCCAAAAACACATTGAAAGCCGACCAATTGGTTCAGGATGGCAAATTACTCTACGAAATGGGTAAATTTGACGAAGCATTGGATAAATTCGCAAAAGTGCTGGTCGCCGATCCTCACAATGCTGATGCCAAATACTATGCCAGCTTGATAATCAGCCAGCGCAAAGACACGTTGGTCAAGTCAACTCTTGGCCGGCAGGGCATAATTCAGAAATTAAAGTCTATTCATTTGGAACGCATCACTTTCACCGCGACGCCGTTGCAAGATGTGTTGCGTTATTTGTCGCAGCAAACCAAATCAAAAGACCCTGAAAAGAAGGGCATTAATTTTTTGAACAATCCCAACCCGGATTTGTTGTCGGGACCACCGATGATTGATTCGGCAACTGGCTTGCCGATAACAAATTCTACACCTGCCGCCGAATCTATTGATTTCGGAACGAAGGTCACAGTCACATTGAATTTGACGAACGCTTCGTTGGGCGATGTATTAGACGCGGTGGTTCATGGCGCATCCAAGCCGATTTATTATTCTGTTCATGATTATGCCATCGTCTTTTCATCAGGCAAATCACCAGATTCATTAGCTCTTTACTCGCGGCACTTCAGAGTGGACACGAACACGTTCTTTTCCAATTTACGGCGGACAACCAAATTACCCGCAGATGCTCCATTTTGGGATGTATTCACCAATTATCTTGCGTTCATCGGCGTGGATTTAAGACCGCCGAAATCCGTTTTCTACAATGAGCGCTTGAGCGAATTATATGTGAGAGCAACGTTGAGCGATTTGGATAAAATCGAAAATGCTCTCTCGAAATTAAACATCGGCGCACCGCAAGTTCACATCAAGGCAAGATTTTTGGAAGTGCCGAAGGGAACGTTGAACGACTTGAAAAAAATCGCAACTGTTCCAACTGTTCCAAATCAAACGAATGAATCGGCTAGGCTAGTCGGAATTCTATCCGGCAAAAATTTTGAAACGGTATTACAAAACTTGCGAGCGCAAGCCAGCGATTATGTGGCCGAACCGGAGGCGACAACGACCAGCGGACGGCAAGTAAAAATGCTGACAACGAAAATTATCACTGTAATAACTAATTTTGCTTTTGGGGAAACCAAAAGCACAAACTTCATTACTGTGCAGCAGGGACAATTTGAAACCGGCCCTATTTTGGACGTAATTCCTTACGTTTTGGCTGACGATCATATGATTTATTTGCAGACAACCGCTTCGATGTTGGACTTTTTGGGATATGCAGAAATTCCAACTAATGCGGTTCCTCAAACTGCAACTAATTCGGCTGGCGAAGTGGTGACTTTGCCCGCCGTTTGGCCAGTTTTGGAAAAGAGCCAAGAGTCGGCATCCGTTAATTTATTGGATAATCAAACTTTGGTTTTGGCTGGCTTTCAATCGGAACAAGTTCGTTTTGGCGCGCCGGACGCCAAACGCGAGGAAGCTGTCGCCAATTGGATTCGCGACGGCAAGAAGAAAAATCATGCGGACGACAAAGAGTTAATTGTCTTTGTCACCGTCAACCTCATTGACCCGGCGGGGAATCGGATTCATCCCGACGATAAAGTATCTTCCGCGCAAAATGGAATTCCGCAGACAACGACACAAATTTATGATCCGGTCAAAAATGTGACTGTCATTCATACGGTCGAAAATGGCGGGTTCACATCATATGTTTCTGGAAATCTCAACGACCTGATGCCTTCCGTGCAAAGTGGAATTCCGCCGCAGCCGCGCTAGACACGGATTTTCACAGATTCAATCCGGGCAAAATCAATTCGTGTAAATCGGTGAAATCCGTGTCTGATTTTCTCGTTTCCATTTCGTCACTTCGCTTTAACCGAACCGTCATTGTGATTGGCGCGCGACTGGCTGATTTTATTAGCGTGTTGCGACGTATTTTGATTGTGGACGATGAATCGGATTTGGTGGAATTGGTCAAATTCCGTCTGGCGGGCTTGGGCTGCGAATTTATCGTGGCCGGCGACGGCGTGCAGGCGTTGAGTCAGGCGCGGCAGTTCAAACCCAATCTCATCCTGCTGGATATTTTGCTGCCAGATTTGGACGGGCTTTCGGTGTGCGAAATTTTGCGCCGCCAGCCGGCCACGAAAAAAATTCCCATCATCTTCATGAGCGCGCTTTCCGGCAATGTCACCCGCCGAACGGTCGCCATGCAAGCCGATGATTTTTTCACCAAGCCGCTCGATTTGCCAAGACTGGAACAGCGCGTCGGGGAATTGTTGAACGGGGATTCGTGAAATAAAATTTGGGAGGGTTGCCGTGTCGGCGACCCTGAATCTGTTTTGGGGCGGCGGCACGCTGTCCCTCCCAACTTGACACGTTCGCACGCAGCGTTCATTTTTGTTCCTGATTTACGAACGAAATGAGCGCGTCACATAATTTATTCAATTCGCTGCAAACTTTTGACTTGGGCGATGGAAAACAAGGAAAATTTTATTCGCTACCCGCGTTGGAAAAAGCCGGCGGCGGCAACATTTCAAAACTGCCAGTTTCCATCCGGCTCGTGCTTGAATCCGTTTTGCGGAATTGCGACGGCAAAAAAGTGACGGAACAAAACGTGCGCGAATTGGCGAATTGGAAACCCAATGAAACGCGCACGGCGGAAATTCCCTTCGTCGTCGCGCGCATCGTGTTGCAGGATTTCACCGGTGTGCCGTTGCTCGTGGATTTGGCCGCGATGCGTTCGGCGGTTGCGCGACTCGGCAAGAATCCGAAAATCATTGAGCCGCTCGTGCCGGTGGATTTGGTCGTGGACCATTCCGTGCAGGTGGATTTTGCCGGAACGGCCGAAGCGCTGCGACAAAATCTGGAAATTGAATTTCAGCGCAATCGCGAGCGCTATCAATTTTTGAAATGGGGAATGCAAGCGTTCGACACATTCAAGGTCGTGCCGCCGGGCATCGGCATCGTGCATCAAGTCAATTTGGAATATCTCGCGAAAGGCGTTTTGAACGCGGGCGACGTTTATTATCCCGATACGCTCGTCGGCACGGATTCGCACACGACGATGATCAACGGCATCGGCATCGTCGGCTGGGGCGTCGGTGGCATCGAAGCCGAAGCGGGAATGTTGGGACAACCGGTCTATTTTCTGACGCCGGATGTCGTCGGCGTGCATTTGACCAGCGCGTTGCGCGAAGGAGTGACGGCGACGGATTTGGCGTTGACCGTGACACAGCTTTTGCGCAAGGCGAAAGTCGTCGGAAAATTTGTCGAATTTTTCGGCCCCGGCGCGGCGGCGTTGCCCGTTGTAGATCGTGCCACCATCGCGAACATGGCGCCAGAATATGGCGCGACGATGGGCTTTTTCCCGATTGACGCCGAATGTGTGAACTACTTGCGCGCGACGGGTCGCAGCGATGAAGCCGTCAAGATTTACGAAAATTATTACAAGGCGCAGGGACTTTGGGGCATTCCCAAACGCGGCGAAATCCAATACTCGCAGGAATTAGAACTGGATTTGGGTTCCGTGTTGCCGAGCGTGGCCGGGCCGAAACGTCCGCAGGACCGCATCGAATTGCCGAAATTGAAACAGGAATTTATTTCCGCCTTTTCAAAACCCGTCACCGAAAATGGTTTTGGCATGAAACCCGAAGAATTGTCGCGCGCAATTCACGTTTCCGCCGAAGGCGAAATTCATCCCGGCGGCGGCGACCAGAAAAATGGAAGATTACGCAGCGAACGCGAAATGGCATCGGAACATCCAACGCCTGACCCGATTCATTCGCGCGCCAAACAATTGGACGGCAACGTGCGCAACGGCTCGGTGCTCATCGCGGCGATTACAAGTTGCACGAACACGAGCAATCCGAGCGTGATGCTCGCCGCCGGTTTGCTCGCGAAAAAAGCGGTCGAACGCGGTTTGACGGTGAATTCAACCGTCAAGGCGTCGCTTGCGCCCGGCTCGCGCGTCGTCAGCGATTATCTGGACAAAACCGGCTTGCAACCGTATCTCGACAAACTTGGCTTCAATCTTGTCGGTTACGGCTGCACGACGTGCATCGGCAATTCCGGCCCGCTGCATCCGGCCATTGAAGACGCAATTGTGAAAAATAATCTGGTCGCCGCGAGCGTTTTGTCCGGCAACAGAAATTTTGAAGCGCGCGTGCATCAAAACATCAAGGCGAATTTTCTCATGTCACCTCCGCTGGTCGTCGCGTTCGCGCTCGCCGGTCGCGTGGACATTGATTTGGCGCATGAACCGCTCGGCAAAGACAAAAATGGCGCGGACGTTTTCCTGAAAGATTTGTGGCCGACGCTGGCGGAAATCCGCGATCAGATGCAGGCGGCGTTGCAGCCGGAAGTGTTCCGAAAACTTTACAAAGATTTCGCCGCGCAAAATCCGAAGTGGAACGAAATTCCGTCGTCCACCGGCGACGTTTATGAGTGGGACAGAAAATCCACTTACATTCAAGAGCCTCCGTTTTTTGAAAATTTTTCGCTGCAATCCGGCAGCATCAAACCGATTTCCGGCGCGCGCGCGCTGACAATTTTCGGCGACAGCGTGACGACCGACCACATTTCGCCCGCCGGCGCGATTAAAAAATCGTCGCCCGCCGGAAAATACCTGATTGAAAACAGCGTCGCGCCGGAAGATTTCAACAGCTACGGCTCGCGTCGCGGCAACGACCGCGTAATGACGCGCGGCACGTTTGCGAACGTGCGCATCAAAAATCTGATGGTTCCCGGCGTCGAAGGCGGCGTGACGAAATTTCAAAATGAACAATTGCCAATTTACGACGCGGCGATGAAATATGCCGCGCAAAAAATTCCGCTCGTCGTTTTTGCCGGGCAGGAATACGGCACGGGCAGTTCGCGCGATTGGGCGGCGAAAGGCACGAATTTGCTCGGCGTCAAAGCCGTCGTTACGCAAAGTTTCGAGCGCATCCACCGCAGCAATCTCGTCGGCATGGGCGTTTTGCCATTGCAATTCAAGGATGGTATGAACGCGCAATCCTTGAAACTCGATGGCACGGAAACTTATGACATTGTTGGTCTTGATGCGAATTTGAAACCGCAGCAGGATTTGACGCTTAAAATCACGCGCGCGAACGGACAGATTGAAAATGTTTCCGTCAAATGCCGCATTGATACGCCGATTGAAATTGATTATTACCAGCACGGCGGCATTTTGCCTTTCGTGTTGCGGCAATTAGTCGCCAAAGTGTAGGACAGGATTAACAAGATTTTCAGGATTAACCGAAACTGATTTGTTAATCCTGTAAATTCTGTCTCATTTGGGTTTCACAATCGAAACCACAAACGCATCCGCTTTTAAATACTTTTGCGCGACGGCTTTGGTTTGTTTGAGCGTGACGGCTTCGTATTTCGCATCGTCCAATTCCGTGCGCTGATAACCCAATCCATAAAGTTCGTCGAGCGCGGTAAGCAACGCGAGGCTGCCCAAATCCTGACGCGAAATTTTTTTCTGGCCGATGATTTTCGCCTTCGCGCGTTTCAATTCTTCCGCCGTCAAACCTTCTGTGCGCAGCAATTCGGCTTCTTTCAACAATTCCTTTTCGACTAATTCGGCTTTTGACGGTTCGGTGCCGGTGTAAAACGCGAAGTAGCCGGGCACGAGTCCGGGGAAATGTTGCGCGCCGACGTAATACGCGAGGCCGAGTTGTTCGCGAATCCGCAAAAACAGGCGCGAGCCGAGGTCGCTGCAACATTCTTGAATCAAATCCAGCGCGTATTTGTCCTCGCCGTTCATCGTCGTGCCGGGAAAACCAATGACGAGCACGGCTTGCTTTTTGTCAACGATTTCCTCGACACGCGCGGAATTGAATTTCGCCGACGCGCGGTCAAATGCCTTGAGCGCGGGATTTTCTTTCCAACTGTCAAACGCTTTTTCGACAGCGGCTTTGACTTTCTCGGCTTTCACATCGCCGTAAATCGCCAGCACGCAATTGTTCGGCACGACAAGTTTTTGGTGAAACGCCTTCAAATCGGCGGCGGAAATTTTTTTGACGATTTCTTCGCTGCCGAGCGAATCCAAGCCGTAGCCGGTTTCGCCGAACAACGCGCGGCGCATCGCCACGCTCGCGCTTTTGAGCAAATCATCTTTGCGCGCCTGAATACCGGCAATCTGCACTTCGCGCTCGCGTTCCAGCGCGTCGGCGGGAAAAATCGGATGCAGCAAAACATCGGCGACCAGTTCGAGGCCGGTCTTGAAATCATCGCTCAAAACTTCGGCGTTGACACCAAAGCTGTTGTTGCCGCTGTAACTGTCGAGACTGCCGCCGACGGATTCGATTTCGCGCGCGATGTCCTTCGCGCTGCGGCGTTTCGTGCCCTTGATGAGCGTCTTGGCGAGCAATTGCGTGATGCCGTTGTTCTCCGGCGTTTCAGCCAGCACGCCGCCTTGAAACACGGCGCGAAATTCGACGAACGGCAGGCGGTGATTTTCTTTGACGAGCAATCGCAAGCCGTTGGCCAGCTCAAATTTTTGGATGGGTTCGTCGCCGGATTTTTCAATTTCGATTTGCGGCTTGGGCGCAGCGCCGTTCGGCAACAATGCGTAAAGCGTGCGATTTTCCGGCGTGAGATATTCACGCGCGACACGATGGACATCTTCAGTCGTGACGCGTTTGACGGCGGCGAGATGGCGTTCGGAAAATCCGAGGTCGTTCGCGACGAGCCAGCTTCCGCCGAGATCGGCAGCCTGTCCTTCCATCGTTTTGCGCGCGGACAGCGTGGCAGAAATGAATTGTTTAACCGCTTTTTCCAATTCAGCGGCGGAAACGTGCGACGCTTTTAACTTTTCGACTTCAACCAACAACGCCGCGCGCGCGACGGAAAATTTCTCGCCGTCGGCAATCGCGCTGATGCCGAGCAATCCCGCCTGCCCCGGATGATACGTCCATGCGTCCACGTGATGCACGACGCCCTGACGCTCGCGCACTTCCTGATACAGCCGCGAACTGTGGCCGTGGCCGAGCAACACCGCGAGCACCGACAACGCCGCCGTGTCGGGATGCCGGATTTCCGGGATATGCCACGCGAAATGAAAATGGCCGAGTTCAATCGGCGCTTCCTCGACAATTTCGCGCGGCGCAACCTGTTTCGGTTCTTCCGGCAGAACAATCGGCGGCAACGCACGCGCTTTGGATTTTTCGTAAGCGATTTTGATTTGCGCGATGACATCGTCATTTTTTACATCGCCCGCGACGACGTAGAAGCAATTATTCGGCGCGTATTTTTCGTGATAATAATTGCAGATGTCGTCCGACTTCACTTCGTTGAAAATGTCGGGATAGCCGATGATGGTGAACCGATACGGACTGCGCGTGTAAGCCGTTTCAAACAAACGGCGGCTCGCACGCCGCGCGGGATCGTCCTGCCCCATGTCCATTTCACGGCGAATCACGTCCATTTCCTTCGCCAGTTCATCCGGCGGCAACGTCGCGTGCTGCATGATGTCGCACAAAATATCAATCGCCGTGCACGCGCCGGTGTTCGGCGCGTCAATGTGATACACCGTGCGGTCGAAACTCGTGTAGGCGTTCATGTAACCGCCCGCTTCCTGCACTTCCTGATCAATGCGGCTGCCGGGGCGCGTCGTCGTGCCTTTGAACAGCATGTGTTCGAGCACGTGGGAAAGTCCCGCGCCGAGCCATTTGCCTTCGTGAACGCTACCGGTCATCGCCCACGCCTGCGCGCTCACGACCGGCGCGCTGTGGTCTTCGCGCACGATGATGGTCAGGCCGTTTTCGAGCGTGGTCAACGTGACGCCGGCGGGCAGCGTCGGCATTTTCATCGCCGATTTGCGGGTGGATAAAACGGTATCGCTCATGCAAAAATTGAAACTGAAGCATATCAGACGCCGGATTTTCAGTAAATCAATTTGATTTCGCATTTGAGACGGCTTCAAGAAAATTTCATTTCGTTTTCGGCCAAAAAATTTGTTTGCCGAAAATTTTCCGGCGCGTTAATGTCGCGGGCGTTGGACGCAGGCTGATAAACAAGGAATCAACCGCATGACAAAACAACCGCTCTCGACTGCCGAATTGGACGAATTGGTCACCGACTTGAACCGCTTGTCGCGCAATCTCTGGTGGAGTTGGAATCAGGAGGCGCAGGATTTGTTTCAGGAATTGTCGCCGCGCGCGTGGCAGAATCTTTTTCACAATCCGGTCGCCATTCTGCGCGAGGTCTCCGAATACGAATTGCGCGTGCGTTTGCAGGACGACGATTTTGAAAAGCGCGCCCGCGCCGTCTTGAATGATTTCGAGCATTATTTGAAGGACCAAAACACTTGGTGTCATCAAAACGCGCCGCAGTTGCATCAAAATCCCGTCGCGTATTTTTCCGCGGAATTCGGTTTCCACGAATCGCTGCCGATTTCCGCCGGCGGTCTCGGTATTTTGGCCGGCGACCACGCGAAATCCGCCAGCGACCTCGGCCTCGGTTTTGTCGGCGTCAGTTTGTTTTATCGCGAAGGTTATTTTCAGCAAACGATTGATACGAACAATTGGCAGACGGAATACTACACGTTGCTCAATCCGCAAAATGTGCCGGTTGAACCGGTGCTGGACGCGAACGGGCAGCCGGTCGTTTGTCACGTGGGAATCGGCATGAACATCGTCGCGTTTCAGGCGTGGCGCGTGAACGTCGGGCGCGTGCCGGTCTATCTGCTCGACGCCAATCGCCCGGAAAACGAGCAGCATTTCCGTGATTTGACCGCGCGCGTTTATGGCGGCGACAGCACCACGCGCATCATGCAGGAAATTTTGCTCGGCATCGGTGGGATGCGATTACTTCGCAAACTCGGCGTGCAACCGTCCGTTTTTCACATGAACGAAGGGCACGCGGCGTTTCTCACGCTGGAATTGATTCGCGAGAAAATGGCCGCCGGAAAAAATTTTGCCGACGCGCTGGCCGCGACCAAAGCCGAATGTATTTTTACCACGCACACACCAGTCGAAGCCGGTCACGACCGTTTCTCGCCCGGCCTGATGGATTATTCGTTTCAAGCCTATCGCGCGCAATTGCCCGCGCCGTGGCCGGACATTGTCGGTCTTGGCCGCGTGAATCCCGCTGATGCGAACGAACCGTTTTGCATGACGGTGCTGGCGCTGAAAATTTCCCGCGCCGCCAACGGCGTCAGCGAATTGCACGGCCAAATCAGCCGCCACATGTGGCAATCGCTTTATCCCGGCGTGCCGGAAGACAAAGTTCCCATCGGCCATATCACCAACGGCATTCATCTGCTCGGCTGGATGAAAGGGTCGGTGCGGCAATTCTGGCGCAAAAAATTGACGAACAACGGCGACGATGCCGCGTCCATCTGCCGCGAAAAATTCGGCGTAGACTGGGAATCCGCCGTGAATTTTCCCGAATTCTGGCAGAAAATGGCCGACACGGAATTTGTCACGGACGAAGAACTCTGGGCGTTGCGTTACAAATTGCGCCGCGAATTGATTGAATTCGCCCGCCGCCGTTTGCTCCTGCAAAACCAGCGGCTCGGTCAGGTGGATTTCATCCGGTTCGACCAATTGCTGAATCCCGACGCGTTGACCGTCGGTTTTGCGCGCCGTTTTGCCACTTACAAACGCGCGCCGCTCATTTTCCAGCAATTCGAGAACATTGTGAAACTGGTTCACGACAAACAACGTCCCATCCAATTCATTTTCGCCGGCAAAGCGCATCCGCGCGACGACGAAGGCAAACGTTTTATCCAGCAAATCATTCATTTGAGCAAACACAGCGAACTGGCTGGTTATCTCGTCTTTCTCGAAAACTATGACGTTCACATCGCGCGCCAAATGGTCAGCGGCTGCGACATTTGGCTAAACAATCCGCGCCGCCCGCTCGAAGCGTCCGGCACGAGCGGCATGAAAGCCAGTTGCCACGGCTGTATGAACATGAGCATTTTGGACGGTTGGTGGCGCGAAGGCTATGATGGCACGAACGGTTTTGCCATCGGCGGAGACTCACAGCCCAACAACATCGAGGAACAGGATCGTTTGGACAGCGCCAATCTTTACAAAACGCTCACCGAACAGGTCATCCCGATGTTCTTTGACCGCGACGCCAACGGCATTCCGCGCAAATGGATTCAACGCATCCGCCGCGCGATGGTCACGCTTGTGCCGCAATTCACCACCGACCGCATGGTCAAGGAATACACGCAGAAGTATTATTTAACGAAGTGAGGGCCTCTTGACTGGGGCGTGCTGCGACGCGACCACGGACGCCAGTAGGTGGATTTGAACAGAAGCCAACGCAGGGAACGAAGGTTCAAATTTGAAAACTTCGTTGACTTAAAAAAATTCTTTCGCGTCTTTCGTAAGGAAGTTAGTCCTGGGTGACAAAATTAAAGCTTGAATCACGATTTTTGCAGCGGCATGAATTCAACGCCGACGAGACAAACATCATCGGAAAATTCGTTGTCAACCGAAAATGCACGAATGGCATTCAGCAATTCGTCGAACAATGGGCCGGCGCGCTGGTTCAGCCGGCTTTTGACATCCAACAATAGTCGTTCCTGCGAATACAATTCTTCATTCGCGCCTTGAACTTCGTAAAGTCCGTCGGTGAAAAGCATCACGAGGTCGCCGGGTTCGAGCGTGATTTCGGTCGTTTGATACGGTGGATTGTCGAACAGGCCGAGCGCGGGCTGGCTTTTGCCGGAAGCGTTGCGCAGAAAATCCACGTCGTTGCGCGAGCGGCGCAATAGCAGCGGTTTGGGATGGCCGGCATTTGCGAAGCGCATGACGCGCGTTTCCCAATTGGCGACAAGATAAAAGGCCGTGGTCAACATCGGCGAGCCGGTGTTTTTCAGGATCGTGAACAAATCTGAATTTAACTTGCGCAGAAAGGTTCCGGGATCGTGCGCGAGCGGTTTCAATTCTTCAACCAGCGCACGAATCATGGCGGTGACGAGACTGGAACGGATGCCGTGGCCGGTCACATCGCAAATGAAAACGCCGGCTTCCTTGTCGGAAAGTGCCGAGACGCTGAAAAAATCGCCGCCAATGGTTTCTGCTGGAAAATAACGGTGCGCGAATTGAAAGGCGCTTTGTTCCGGCGGCGCGTTGTGCGGAAATGTCGGATATTGTTGCAGCAACATCGCGAGCTGGACTTCGCGCGCCATGCGCAGGTTTTCTTCCATCGCGAGATTTTTGGCGCGCAATTCTTCGCGGCTGCGGGTAAGTTCGGCGCTGGTTTTGCGGATTTGCTCCTCTGCACGGATTTTTTCCGTGATGTCCCAAAAGATTCCTTGCAGACCGATGATTTTACCTTCCGCGTTGTAAAGTGGTGTTTTGACGACCTGAACGTAGGTTTTTTCCTGCCCTAGTGGATGATGTTCCTCGGTGATTTCATAAGTCTGGCCGGTTTCCAGCACGCGCTTGTCGTCAAGTTCGTATTTTTCGGCCAGTTCTTTCGGGAAAAAATCGTAATCCGTTTTGCCGAGAATATCTTCAAGCTTGCAATGATAATGGTCACAGTATTGCTGATTGGCAAAAGTGAAGCGACCATGAAGGTCTTTGCGGAAAACATTTTGCGGCATCGTTTCAACGAGCGAATGATAGAGCGATTCGGAATTTCGCAAATTCATCTCCGTTTGCAGGCGATGAGTGATGTCTTCGACCGTGCCTTCGTAATGCAGTAATTTCCCTTGCGGGTCACGGACGGCGCGACAGTTTTCCGAAATCCAAATCTTGGAGCCATCCTTGCGATAAATTTCCGATTCAAAGCCGGTCAACGTGTCGTTTTGCTGCATCAAATAAATAAACTCATCACGCTGCTCCGGTTTCACGTAAAGGCTGCGCGCAATGTCTTTAATGTTGGCCATCATTTCCATTGGCGAGTTGTAACCGTAAATGCGCGCCAGCGCGATATTAGCCAAAAGATAATGGCCATCCGGTGTCGTGCGGAAAATACCTTCGACCAGATGGTCAAAAATGCTGTGATAATTTTCCTTTTCGTCAATCAGCACCACCCGTTCATGCTGGCGCTCCATCGCACAACGGATGATGCGATACAACGTTTTGGCTTCGAGCCGTTCTTTGGCCAGATAATCCTGCGCGCCGGCGCAAACGGCTTCGATGGCAAAATCTTCAATGGCTGCCGCGCCAAAAACGATGACCGGCACGCGCTGCGCTTTCACCGCCAGAGAAGTGAGTTGAAACAATCCGGCGGCATTGGCGCCGGGTAATTCAAAAAGGACTATGTCGAATGATTTTTTCGCCAACAAACCGAAACCAGCCTCCAAAGACGTGGCAGAATCAATTGTAATCGTTCCTGAAATCGTCCGCAGCATATCGGCGACGGCGCGCGCGAAACGCTCGTCATTGCCGATAAATAAAACTTTCAACGATTCAGATTGCATAATGCGATTTGCCCTTGCCGCAAAACTCGGGCCAAATCACTCGCCCTCGACCAAGCATACAAATTTGGCGCGCGTTCGCAAGCGAGTTGCTTCGCCGGCGTCGGATTCAGCTTTGCAACACCGCTCGGGAAACGTATTTTATTCAGTCGCAAAATCATGCCGAGTGTTTTCATCAAAACTTACGGTTGCCAGATGAACGAGCGCGACAGCGAAGCCGTCGCCGCGCAGCTCGTCGCCAAAGGCTATTCGCTCGCGAAATCCGAGGCGAACGCCGACGTGGTTTTGCTCAACACGTGCAGCGTCCGTGATTTCGCCGAACAAAAAGCCATCAACAAAATGAAAAATTTAATTGGCACGGCGCGCAGCGAAAAACGAAATCAAATCGTCGGTTTCATGGGTTGCATGGCGCAAAGTCGCGGCAAGGAATTGATTGATAAACTGCCGGACGTGGATTTGGTGCTCGGCACGCAAAAATTTCATCGTGCGGCGGATTATCTGGACGAATTACTTTCCGGCCAGCGTGAAAAAATCGTGGACGTCGCCGAAGAGCAGGGGAGCGAAGCGACGATTCGCGAGCATCTTGTCAACGGCAGCGCGAAAACTTCCGTGTCCGCTTTTGTCAGCATCATGCAAGGCTGCAATCAGTATTGCACCTTTTGCATCGTGCCTTACACGCGCGGCGAAGAACGCAGCCGCACAATTTTTGACATCGTCGCCGAATGTCGCGAACTTGTCTCGCGCGGCGTGCGCGAAATCACTTTGCTCGGACAAATTGTGACGAGTTACGGAAAACGCGACGTTCCGATTCAAAACGGAAAATCCGCTTTCGTTCAATTACTCGAAGCCGTTCACGAAATTGACGGCTTGGAACGGATTCGTTTCACCTCGCCGCATCCGAAAGGTTACGGCGACGATTTGGCCGAGGCTTACGCGCGGTTGCCGAAATTGTGCGAGAGCGCGCACATCCCATTGCAAAGCGGCAGCGACCGGATTTTGAAACTGATGCACCGTGGCTACACGCGTGAACGGTTTTTGAACATCATCAAAAAATTGCGCGCCGCGAAACCAAACATCGGTATCACGACCGACATCATCGTCGGTTTTCCCGGCGAAGCTGAAGACGATTTTGAACAAACCCTTTCGCTCTGCCGCGAAGTGGAATTTGATAACGCCTACATTTTCAAATACTCGCCGCGTCGCGACACGCCCGCCGCCGAAATGCCCGACCAGGTGCCGCAGGAAGTTCGCGAGGAACGAAATCATCGCCTACTGGAATTGGTGAACGAAATCGCTGCGCGGAAATACGATTCGTTCATCGGCCAGCAAGTGCAAATTTTGGTGGAAGGGCCGAGCAAAAAAAATTCCGCGCGTTACACCGGACGCACGCGCTGCAACCGGATCGTTTTGTTCGACGGCAGCGAACGTCATCGCGGCCAAATCATGGATTTGAAGATTGAACGCATCGGATCTTTCACACTTTATGGCAACCCGGCAATTGTAAATTTGGAGGAATTAATTATGTGAAAGCACGAAAAAATGCAGTCCGTTTAAATTAAATTGTTTGTAAGCGCCTCGTATTTTTGAAAATTTAAAGTGTATCAGTTTTTATGCGAACTAATGCCAACCGATTGTAGTTGGCCTGACGCATTGATTTGCCAATCTTCACGGAAATGCCCTTCAATGCAACTGCCAGCGATTTGCACCCTAGATACAGGATAAAGAACTGAACCTTCAGCGCTTGCCCCCATGTCCCTTTTGAAACGAACTTCTTGCCCCGGTTCTAATTTTGGACTGGAACCTCTAATCGAGTAGGTTATGACAGGAAGATGAACTGGCATACCATGAAGGTCGTTTTCAGGAAAGGTTACATCATTATACCAAATATTTCCCCAGAATTTAAGGTCGTGTAATGTTTTTCCGCTAGTGTTAACGACCACAAAATACTGCGCTCCGCCACCTGGAATCGCTTCAAGTTTTGCTTCAAGTGGAGCAAACGATGTGTCTTGCACGGATTCGCATCCAGTTAAAACAACAAGACCAAGACACCCCAAAATTTGTACCCAAGATTGCCATAGTGATTCCATAAATTTTCTATTTCATCGTTTGCAATTTACTGCGCAGGACGTGAATCAAGGCTTTGACGGTAAGTTCGATGAATAGAAATGGTTTGGCGATGAAATCGTTGCCGCCGGCCATCATGGAACTGGTGCGATTGTCGAAATCGCCAAGATTGGTGACGAAGACGACGGGCGTTTTTTTGTGCTGGGGCAGGGCGCGTAATTTGGTGCAAAGTTCAAAACCGGTCATGCCGGGCATATCCACGTCGAGGAAGATGAGGTCGAAATTTTTTTCCGTGAGCATTTCCAATGCAACTTTCGGGTCACCGACTTCGACGGATTGCAGAAAGGCCTTTTCCAGCGCGTAAATGATGGCGCGACGCGAAATAGGTTCGTCGTCCACGACCAAAACGTTGGCGGCGGGCAGTTCATGTTTGCCCGATGCGGTGCCGCGTTCAAACAGGAAGCCGAGAAAATCCACAGCGCCAACGACGGTGCGCAGAGTCGAGGGATTGATATTTTCCGGTTTTTCGTAAAGTTCCTTGAGCAGCGCTTCAATCGCGCCGGACATCTGGGCGATTTGCGTGAGGTTGACAACGCCGGCGTTTCCGGTCAGTGCGCGCATCCGCCGGTAAAGCAAATGGATGTGTTGAAGTTGTTCGGCCTGACGGTCGCTCTTGGTCAGATTCTTCAAATCGGTGCGCAGCGTGGCCAGCGTCACGGGCAGACTGTCAATGAACGATTTGCGCAGATCGGCATGGAATTCGGAATCCGCCGCGCCCGCGAGCGTGGGTGGTTTTGGTTTTTTGCGGAATTTGGTGTCGCCAGAACGGGCGCGCGGCACAGCACCGCTGTCGCCAATGGTCTGGCGCACGACTTCAATAAAGTCGCGCGGTGTGCAGCCGGTTTTGGAAAGGCATTTGGTTGCGCCTGCTTTCCACGCATCCTGAATCATGTTAGTCAGGTAAATGTTGGAAAATACGATGACAGGCAATTTGGCGGTCCCGGCATCGCCGCGAATTTTTTTGATGACTTCGATGCCGGACATTTTAGGTAGCATCAAATCGAGCACGACAGCTTCGGGTTGGAACGATTGTATCAGTTTCAAACCGGTCTCGCCGTCCAACGCGCTTTCGACCTGATACCCTTCCACCGTCAATTTATTGCGATAAATGTTGGTGATGATCTGGTCGTCTTCGATGATGAGAATTTTTTTCATGGTTCGCTCATGGCCACGGACGGATTAGCGATGGCCGGATGCGCCGATAAAAATTTCTTTATTTGGTCGAATTCACGGAATGCGTTTTCGCACAATTCAACGGCGTTTGTCAATGCGCCTTCTGCGCCTTGTTTTTCCAATTCGCGCAAAATCGGGACAATCCGCACCATGCCCAGAGTCGCGCTCGCGCCCGCGCAACTGTGCGCCACGTGACGGACTTTGACCGCGTCGTTCGCGCGCACGGCGGCTTGAAGGTCGGCAAGTTGTTGCGTGGTTTGTTTGAAAAACAGCGATGCCAGTTCGCGCAAATTATCCGTGTCGCAATCACACATGTCATTCAGTCGTGTCATGTCCACGGGCGGATTTTCTGTGAGGTCGTCGGTTTCAATTTTTGTATTTGCCGGCTCTTCGGTTTTCGACGTGGTCGTTTCCGAACCCCAGCGCTCGATGATGTTGCGAACATCGGCCAGCCGGATTGGCTTAGCCAGATAATCATCCATGCCGGCGGCAATACACTTGTCGCGGTCGCCTTGCATCGCCTGCGCGGTCATCGCCACGATGACGATGCGCGATTCATAATTTTTTCGTTTTACTTTCTGGCGGTCACGAATCAAACGCGTGGCTTCCAATCCATCCATTTCCGGCATCATCACATCCATGAAAATCAAATCGTATGGCTTGCGGTCCAACGCTTCGAGCGCTTCTTTTCCGTTCGCGGCCAAATCAACCTGATAACCGATTTGCATCAAGAGACGATTG
>DASZXH010000057.1:0-7758 GCA_035545995.1 Verrucomicrobiia bacterium | reverse complement strand
GTGCTAAAAAAATTTCAAATCGGATTGACAGCGCGCGTGATTCCGCTAGATTTCGCAAACCGTCATCTGAACAAAACAACAATTAAATAATTAGTATCGTATGAAAAGAATCCTCAAACAGAAAAAAGCGTTCACGCTCATTGAATTGCTGGTCGTGATCGCCATCATCGCCATTTTGGCGGCCATGTTGCTGCCGGCGCTCGCCGCCGCCAAGCGCAAGGCGCAACGTATCAATTGCGTCAGCAATCTCAAACAAGTCGGCTTGGCTTTCCGCGAATGGGAAGGCGATAATGGCGACCGCTATCCGATGCAGGTAGCTACCAATCAAGGCGGCGCTTCCATCTACATCTACAGCTCGTCAGCCAATGCTACCACCTATAGTCCGGGTGTTGTTTTTGGCGTCATGTCAAATGAATTAAGCACGCCGAAAATTTTGACCTGCCCTTCGGACACCCGTTCGCCAGCGACAAACTTTATCACCCAATATTGGACCGGCGTCACAGTAACCGGCGTCACCCCGGCCCCCGGTCAATACACCTACACCAATTATTGCAGTTATTTCATTGGTGGCGACGCCATTGATACTCAACCGCAAGAAATTCTGACCGGTGACCGCAATATTGGAACCGCAGGAACTTCTACTACCACTACTACCGGGGCTACCTCTGCGATGACTGGAGCCGGCAACGGAATTAGCTCTGGCGCCGGTAGTGGTGGTGCCGTCGCAATCGGACAATGGGCATGGACAGCGTCAGATTTACATTTGAACGCAGGCAATATCGGCCTAGCTGACGGCAGTGTTCAACAGGTTTCCATTAATGGATTGCGCTCTGCGCTGACCGCCGCCACAAACAGTTCCGCCATTACCACCCTGTGGTATAATTTCCCTCAATAATCGGAATATTTCATTTTTCACGCGAAACGAGGCGCCGCAAGGCGTCTCGTTTTTTTTGTGACAAATTCCGATTAAAATTGGGAATTATGTCTTTGGCGTAAGAAAAGTGGGGAGACTGGAAATTATCTCCCTCTCCTCGCCCAACGAGGAAAGAGTCGGGGTGAGGAGCTTTGATTTTTTTAAGCAATGACAAACTCCTCATCCTGACCTTCTCCCCGCTTGGGCGGGGAGAAGGAATCTTATGTTAACGACATCATTCTATTAAAATTTTAGAAACCAACGCCGTCTCGTTTTTCGAGTTTTCCAACTTTCCGCTGCTCGTTAAAAAAGCTTTTTAACAATTCACGGCATTGCTCCATCCGCACACCAGCAGTGATTTCACAGCAATGATTCAAGGTCGGGAATTGCAGTAAGTTTAACGCTCCACCAGCCGCGCCGCCCTTCGGGTCGCCGGCGCCAAAAACGACACGCGCGATTCGCGTATGCACAATCGCTCCCGCGCACATCGGGCACGGTTCTTTGGTGATGTAAAGCGTGCAATCGGTCAAACGCCAGTCGCCGACAGCGTTTTCCGCCTGCGTGAGTGCGAGCATTTCCGCGTGCGCCGTCGCGTCCTTCAATTCTTCAACCTGATTGAACGCGCGCGCGATGATTTTTCCTTCACGCACAACGACCGCGCCAACCGGCACTTCACCGCGTTCATAAGCCATCGCCGCCTGACGCAAGGCTTCGCCCATGAAGTAATCGTCACTGTGCAAATCAATCATAAATCAAATGCAGAAGGAAGAATGCAGAATGCAGAAGTAAAGAACAAACACAGGATGAAAAAATTCTTCATTCTGCCTGCTTACTTCTGCCTTGCCTCATTAAGTGTCCAATCATTTCCGCCGTCCACATGACAATGGCAATGCGCGGCGAAAAACCCGCCACGAAATTGCCAGAACCACGGCCAGATTCTTTCCGCGTCGGTCTGCGGAATTTTCAATGATGCCAATTCGCTTTTCGTAAAAAAGTGAAATTGCCCTTCGCGGCAAGGCGGCGGCAACGATTTCAATTTCACTTTTACTTCAAACAAAAACATCAGCCAGTGCGTCTGGCCTTGATAACCGTGTTCGCTGATAAGTCCGGTCAAATGCAAATCGGGCGCTGAAATCTTCAAACCGATTTCTTCTTCCGCCTCGCGACACGCGCAGACGTAAGGCGATTCGCCGATGTCCATTTTCAATTTGCCGCCGCACGGACTCCAAAAACCGCGATTCGGCTCCTGCGCGCGTTCGAGCAGTAAAATTTCGTCGCGCTCGTTGAAAACATAAAGCAGCGTGGCGATTTTATAAGGCAAGGCCATTTACAGAATTAAACAAAAGAAAACAAAGAGAACGAAGATGAAAATTTATTTCCTTCGTTGCCTTTGTTGGCTTCTGTTTATCATTGTCACGCTGCTCAAAAGAAATAAAATCATGGTTCTACAATGAAAACTTTCAAAGTTGCAGCGTTGGCCGGTGATGGCATCGGACCGGAAGTCATGCGCGAAGCTGTCAAAGTTTTGCGCGCCGCCGAAAAGAAATTCAATTTCAAACTGGAAATCACTGAAGCCCCCGTCGGCTGGGCAGGCATTGACGCCGCGGGAAAAGCATTGCCCGATACGACGCTCGCGCTCTGCAAAAATTCGGATTCAATCTTGTTCGGCTCCGTCGGTTTGCCCGACCGCGACCCGACGATTCCCAAAGAAGAACGGCCTGAACGCGCCGCGTTGCTGCGGCTGCGGAAGGAATTCGGTCTGTTCGCAAATCTGCGTCCGGTGAAATTGCCGAAGGTTCTTTCATATGCCTGCCCGCTCGCAAAAGAACGGCAAGGCGAGGGCATTGACATTTTAGTTGTGCGCGAATTGACCGGCGGCATGTATTTCGGCCAGCCGAAAAAAACGGAAGATTTGGGCGGCGGCAATTTCCGCGCGATTGACACGATGGTTTATACCACGCCGGAAATCGAGCGCATCGCGCACGTCGCGTTCAAAGCCGCGCGGTTGCGCCGCAAAAAATTGACGAGCATTGACAAGGCAAACGTTTTGGAAAACGGCGTGCTCTGGCGCGAAGTCGTCACGCGCGTCGGCAAAAATTACTCTGATGTGCAACTCGAACATCAATTCGTGGACAATGGCGCGATGCAACTTGTGCTCAGGCCGACGCAATTTGACGTGCTGCTCTGCGAAAATATGTTCGGCGACATTTTGAGCGACGAAGCAGCGGCACTCGGCGGTTCGCTGGGAATGTTACCGAGCGCGAGTTTGGGCGCGACGAGCGGCGAACGCGTTTTCGGCTTTTACGAACCAGCGGGGGGCACAGCGCCGGACATTGCGGGGAAAAATCTGGCGAATCCCATCGCGCAAATTCTGTCCGCCGCGTTGATGTTGCGTTACAGTTTCAATCTGAATGACGCGGCGGGCGCGATTGAAAATGCCGTGACGCGCGCCATCGAAGCCGGTCATCGCACCGGCGACATTTTTAATCCGAACGAAACCGGCGCGCGGAAAATCGGCACGCGCGAAATGGGAGATGCGATTGCCGGGTTGATATGATTCGCCCGGTTTGTCCGGATTTTATCGTTTAACCGGATTCAACAAAAAAGCGCGGGACTTGCCGTCCCGCGCTTTTCGTTTTGACCCTTTGATTTTAATGCACAAGGCGGAAGAACATCTGGGCGTTGCTTGTGTTTGTTGTGAAACCACTGGAAGCACCACTGATTGTTGTGTAGGGGCCGTTGATATTGGCGGATGATTGCAGGCTGAAAGATGGATCATTCCAAGTCAAAACAACATTTCCACCACCGGATTGAATGTTAAGTGGTATCGGCGTCACGGTCACAGTAGCAACATCACTGAACGATGTGCCAATCACAAGATTGTTAATATCAACTACTCCAATTCCAGTGTCTTCGCGCAAACCATACGCTCCTACAATTGAGGCGGTTGTCGGGTCTTGTGCTGCTACACTTGTGCTGCCTTCATTCGCAGGATTTATCCACAAAACACTTTCTCCCGTGCCAGAATTATAGCGCGTAACGATGAGATAAGTTTGGTTGGTGTTCAAATCCTGTGGGAATTGAGCAGTAAAATTATTTGCGGCATTTGCAATTCCAATACGGAACATTCCGGGGACAGCATTTGACGTGCTGGCAAAAATTTTATCACGAAAAGTGCTGCCCGTAATAGCATCTTTGAAATGGGCAAAATAATTCCCTGCCTGAGACGGCAAATTAGTAAAATTGACAGTAAATGAAGTGTATAAAACAATCCCGCTATCTGCCGCAAACGGCGAATTAGTCATCACTGCCGCTACATCTTCAGAATTGGTATAGTTTAGCTCGGCGAAATCATTACCAACCACCTGAACTTGATATGGAGTACCACTAGCTGTTTCCCACAGACTTGGCTGCGTTTCACCCGCATCGTAAAAGGCACCGACTAATGCGTTTGGTACGGTAAAATCAACATAATTGAAATTATCGGCGAATATCACACCATATTTAGGTGACACACTAACAACAAAGCTCGTGCTATTAGTGCTAAATCCATCACTCACAGACAACGTAATAGTTGAAACACCTGTTTGATCTGTCACCGGTGTCAAAGTAATTGTCCGGCTTGCGCCACTTCCACCCAAGCCCGCTCCAGACGGAATCAAAGATGGATTTGAGGATGTCTCTGTGACAGTTAGAGGGTCGTTTTCGGCATCGCTAACCGTAAACGAAATGGGACCAACCGACTGATTCGCGTATGTAATTTGATTAGGAATAGTCGAAATTGAAGGGGCACCAACAGTCAAAGTGAATGAAGTTGAAGATACGTTAACACCGTCGCTGACAAAAATGGTGATAACGGACGAACCTTGTTGCCCCGCCGCAGGCGTAATGGTTACCGTGCGGTTCTCATCGCTTCCACCGAAAGAAATGCCACTTGTTGGAACAAGCACAGGATTTGATGAAGCGTTTGACAAAATTAAATCACCGGCTGCTGTTTCAGCATCATTGATAGTGAAAGCAATCGGAGTTGTTGTTGTGTTTGCAGGAGTATTTTGGTCGGCGATTGGTGAAATTGTTGGTGCGGTATTAGCGCCAGCAACATCATTAAACGCAGTGCCAATTTTTAAGTCGTCAATCAGCATTGTGCCTTCTCCGCTATTCTGGCGAAAAGAATAATGGTCAATGTTAATAACACCATTTGTAGGAAAACCATTTGAGCCAATATCATTGGGCACAATGTCAGTGGCCGTGACATGGGTATCGTCTTCTGAGGTCGGATCAATCCATAATGTCGAAATTCCAGTTCCGATTATATATTTAACAACTACAGTATAAGTAACATTTGTATCCAACGGGGTCGGCCAAAATCCATTATATCCGTTGGGGTTCGCGGCATCATTCGTTGCGAACCCAAGTCCGCTATTTGCAACACTCAAGAAAAACTGACCAGAAGCTGCGGATATCCCGGCAACTGCATTCGTAGTGCTTGCCCACAGGCGGCCATGGAATCCGCTGAGATTGGGTGGGCCATTCTGAAAAGCATTTGTCCCAGTAAAATGGGCAAAATATGTGCCTGCCGCCGTTGGTAGTTGAGTGAACTTGACTGAGAAACTCGCATAAAGCGCGGATACAGTGCCATTAGTGGCAAAAGTCGGAAGTTGATGAACAATATCTTCACTGAGGGAACTTGCGATTTGTAATTGTTTATTTGTTACCAAACAAGTGCCTGCGGTCCCTGTGTTTTGAATCCACACTCCACCAGAATTAGCGACTACGTCGCCATCAGGATAATCAAAACTGTCACTAAAGACAAAAGCAGCCTGACTTGAAACAGTAGCGACAAGAGTTATTAGAATTACATATATTGTTTTCATACTTTTTTTTACTTCTAGATGTTGTTTTTACAAGGAGGGAGTTTAGTTCTCAGAATTCTCAGTTTTTAATTTAATTCTTAACTTAATTAGGTGTTGTCGGTGTAGGATACCAATAAACCACTCGTTGAACGGACCATTCTGAAGATGAACTATTGGCGTCCGTAGCTGTCCGTATAAAATCGTTTGTTTGAAAAGAGCGAGAACTCCCATCTACCATGGCAAAGTTACCACGATTGTTGTGGCGCCCAATAGCATATTGACCAGTTGTCACAGATTCTGACTGGTCAGACGCAGTGCTGGGATCATTTTCCGCCATCAAAATTGTATCCGATGGTTTTAATACCGTTGAAAATTTTGTTTGCCCGACACCCGTTGGTTGGCCGCTGCTTGTATAACGCGTGCTCATGTTGACGCAAATACGGCTGTTTTCCGCATACATAAAAAACGCCTTTACGACGGTCAAAGGATTGGAATAACCATTCGCTGTTTTTGGGCTGGCACATGAAGGGCATGAAAAAATACTTCTACTTTCAGGCAATGGCGCGTTGGTGGTTTTATACATAGACGCCAAGGTTTGCAGCCCGATTAAGGGAGGTATAGCATTATACCAAGCCAGGTGAAGATTATCACTGCCTCCAGATGTAAATGGCACAGCATCTGAAATTGACTTTATTGTATTTCCTTCCTCCGGCACTTGATCGCCTTGATCATCAGCATACATCCTAAAACCCAATGACCACTGTTTCATGTTGCTCAAACAGTTTATGGATTGGGCTTTTTGTTTAGCCTTCGCCAGCGCCGGCAACAGCATCGCCGCCAAAATCGCGATGATGGCAATCACCACCAGCAATTCAATCAGTGTGAATGCCGCCAGGTATTTTTGAGATTTACGACCATCCATTTTTTGTTTCATCTAATTTTTACACACAGGTTTCACAATGCACGCAACATTCTGGTGACATTTTTGACAAATGGAAAACGCCCTTCGCTTTCACATCAACTCAACCCTCCCTTTCAACATTGCTTTTTTGTCAAAAAAAAATCACGTTGGCAAGCATTTCCGCCAAAAATTATTCACAAATTTCACAGCGATTCACCAACAAAGGATATTCCCTCTCCCCAACGGGAGCGAAGGAGAACAGATGGCCGGCGCTTCACAAATTGTTTGTCAAAAACACAATCCAACAAAATCGTTGTCGAATGTGGCGCGGGATGCAAAAATCCGGTTCGCCGATGAAAAAATCAAGCCGCCTTTTCTCCATAGCGCTCGCGCTCTGCCTGCCTGCCGTTCACGCCGCGCAAACCAATTCGCCCGCCGATGGCACAAACACGCCGGCGACGGACAAGAATTTAATCGCCGCCATCCCCGACGCCGCGCACAAACCGGTGCTCACGACCAACACGGCGACCATTGACGGCGAGCGCGTGACTTACATCGCCGAGACGGGCATGTTGCCGATTTTGAAAAATGACGGCACGAGCCGCGCGTCCGTTTTTTACATCGCTTACACGCGACTGGGCGAAACCAACACCGCCGCGCGTCCGGTCACATTTTGTTTCAATGGCGGACCCGGCTCGTCGTCCGTGTGGCTGCATCTGGGCGCGTTGGGACCGCGCCGCGTGAAAATGAATCCCGATGGCACGTTGCCGCAACCGCCGTTTCAACTGGTGGACAACGCATACTCGATTTTGGGCGCGAGCGATTTGGTGTTCATTGATCCGGTCGCCACCGGTTTCAGCCGGGCGGCAAAGGATGAAAAAGCGAATTCATTTTTCGGCGACGAAGCGGATTTGGATTCCGTCGGTGAATTCATCCGGCTTTGGACCACACGCCATGACCGCTGGCTCTCGCCGAAATTTCTCTGCGGCGAAAGCTACGGCGTTTTCCGCGCGGCGGGGCTGGCCGACCATTTGCGCGCGCGTTACGGAATGTATTTGAACGGGCTGATTTTGGTTTCCGGCGTGCTGGAC
>DASZXH010000056.1:0-19944 GCA_035545995.1 Verrucomicrobiia bacterium | reverse complement strand
CGGCAGTTTCAGCACGCTGTTGTAAGCGCGGCGCATACGCTGCCGGCTGTGAGACGGTTTACGTTTTGGAACGCCCATAAAATCCTTAAATCACAATTCTAATTTGTTCAATTCCGCCCACGCCGACGACCTTGATTCATTCTCGTCTTCAATTTTCGGGGCTTTGCCAACTCCGGCATTTTTCAATCCCGCGCAATCCGGCTGACACAGCGGATGCTGCGGAAATTCGAGAATCATATCTTCCCGCACGAAAGGCGTCAAGTCCACGCAATCATTGTCCACCGATACTTTTTCGTCGCCAACCAGCGGCAAATGCAGCGTCCAATGCTCCAAATTGACTTCGCGTGAAAATGGTTTCAGGCAGCGCGCGCACTCGCAATCCAGCGTTAATTTCAACAAACCGGCGACCAAAATCGCGTCGTGCAATTTTTCCACCGTCAAATCGTATTTCAACGGCTTTTCCGCGCGCATCAAATCGTCCCGCAAACCGAAGTCCAAGTCCGTCACGGGTAATTCGCCTTTCAAGCGAATCGCGTGTTCTTCCAAATGACGGAGATTTATTTTCAACGGCATGGATTTATTTTACTACCAAGACGCCAAGACACAAAGTTGAAGAAATCGGGAATATTTAATTTGATTTCTTTCGCTCTTTTAGAGAGCCAACGAATGCGGTTGCGAGACAAGTTACGCCAAGACATCCGCCTAATAAAATACATATTCCCATAATTCCATAAATCCATCCCGGCGTCGAAGATTTCATCTGTCTGGCAAACCCGTCGAACACAACAACGAGAATTGCGAGCAAGGAAACTGAATAGCCAGCCCATTGAGATATTTTATTCATTTTGATTTTCCTTTCTTTGCGCCTTTTGCGTTCTTTTGCGGCTAATTTTTTATTTTCAATTTTTCCTTCAATGCCACTTGCACATTCGGCGGCACAAATTGGCTCACGTCGCCGCCGAGCCGCGCGATTTCCTTCACGATGCGCGAACTCAAAAACGTGTAAGTGTCCTTCGGCATCATAAAAATCGTTTCGACGTTTTCGTTCAATTTGCGGTTCATCAGCGCGAGTTGAAATTCAAATTCAAAATCGGACACGGCGCGCAAGCCGCGCACAATCGCCTGCGCCTTTTTTTCCACGACATAATCCACGAGCAAACCGTCGAACGCGCCGGCTTCCACGTTTGGCAAGTGCGCCACCGCTTGTTTCACCAGCGCGAGCCGTTCATCAAGCGTGAACAGTGGATTTTTCCCCTCGTTCTTGGCGACGGCGACAATTACCCGGTCAAACAATTTGGCCGCGCGCTGCACCACGTCCAAATGGCCGTTGGTCAAAGGGTCGAAACTGCCGGGATAGATCGCTGCGCGCATCGGATTAAATTTAGCAAATTAGGAACAAATGACGAGGAGGAAAAATTATTTTACTGGCAACACTGACCACGGCACTTCATAGACACGCACCGTTTCGCGGATGCCTTTGACGGTGACCGGCGACATTTCAACGCACAACGAGGCAAGCATCGGGTCGGCGCGCAATAGATGATTGTAGGTCGCGCGGCTGATGACAATCTGACCGCCGCTGGCGACGCCTTCAAGACGGCTGGCCAGATTGACTTCGCGGCCAAAGACGGTGTAATTCAAAATATGCGCGTCTGAACCCATCAATCCGACATTCATCAAACCGGTGTTGACGCCGATTCCCAGTTGTAATGGACGCAACAGCGGCTTGGGCGGCAGACCGGCAGCGACACGGATGCTATTTTCAATCTCCAGCGAAGAACTTTCGCCCGCGCGTTTCCGGTTCAATTCGTGGATGGCGCGCTGCGCGTCAATCGCCGCGTGAACACAGGCCAGCGCGTGACGCTCATTATTGGTCGGCGCGCCCCAAAACGCCATGACGCAATCGCCGATGTATTTGTCCAGCGTGCCGCCATGTTTTTTCACCGCGTCGGCGACGGCGGCCAGATAAAGATTCACGGTTTCGAGCGTCTCGCCCGCAGATTCGTCGAAATACTTTTCCGAGGCGGCGGTATCAAATTTGTTTTGTGTCACGAACTCCGTCATCTGCTGCTGCATTTCGTCGGTCAGCGTCGTGAAACCGCGCACGTCGGCAAAAAACACGGTGATTTCACGGCGCGCGCCGCCCAGTGAAAGTTTTTTCGCGCGCAATAATTCATTGACCACGTCAGGCGAAACGATTTTTGAAAAGACGGATTTGACACGCCGTTGTTCGCGTTCCTCGAAAACAACGCGATAGGTGACCAAGCTGACGTGTTCAATCAGCATCGCACCAAGCACGGGAAAAATGACCGGCAACCAGTAGCGGTATTCGATAAAAATAAAAAATGCGACGGCGACATACGCGGCCATCAGCAACAAAATGCCCGTCGAAGCCAAAAACGCGCGCAACTGCCAGGTGACAAATGCCGTCAACACGCCGAGAAAAATCATCAGCGCCAATTCCACCGGCAATGAAGCGCGCCGGATGAAGCGGTTCATGATGATGGAATTGGCGACATTCCAATGCACGCTGGCGAGCAAGGTGTGTTTGTCCAGCGGCGTGGCGCCTTCGTCGGTCAAATTGTTGCCCTGTAAAACATAAATCACGGTGACAAGTTTGTCGCGAAAATCATCCCGCAAGCCATTAGTCTTGCCGCTCAAACGCAACTTGTCCTGCCAGAGCAAACGTTCAATCGGCACGTGCGTGAGCCGCGAGTCGTCCGGTTTCAGTTGCCAATCCACAAGAAAATTTGCGTTCTGGTCCACGGGAATCACGCGCTCAACGTCATTGGGACCATGCAAAACAATTTTACCATGCGGCAAATCAATTTCCGCGTGATCCAAATCCAGCCCGAGTTGCCGTGCGGCAAGGACAATGCCCATATGCCACACACGTTCATCGGCAAAGGCTCTGGCTTTGGGCGCGACACCGGCTGGCAATTTATCGCCGATGAAATCGGCCAGTGAAAAATTTGTCCCCGCATCAATGGGAATTTCAATTGAATTGGTCGTTCCCGTTTGCGGCAAAATAATCTTGTCCGGCTCAATCCTTGCGTTGTTCAAATCCACGCCAAATTCGGGATCGGCGGCAAGTTTTTCAAACAAAGGGTGCCAACGCCGGACGGTGCAAAAAGCTTGAACACGACGGAACGCGCCGTCGGAATCTTTCACCGAAGAAATGTCGCCGAGCGATTGGGAATTGGTGGCAAACAGTTCCGGCAAGACGGTTTCGGGCGTGGTGGCAAGAATAACGTTGCTGTCACGGCGCATTTGTAGCGCGAAAAAATCGTCGGATTCCATCAAGTCAGTCGGGTTGTCCGACATTTGCACAGGCGGCTGATCTGGTCGTAAATCACCGAATAAAATGTCAAAGGCAACGGCTTTGGCGTTTTGCGCGGAGAGTTCTTCGATTAATCGGCCATAAACCTGTCGCGGCCAATAAAAATCGAATTGATACCCCAGTGAACCGCTGGCAACCGCTTTGATGCTTGATTCTTCAATTGAAACAAACGCGAGGTTGGTGGCGGCGGGCGCGGGAAATTTTTGAGCGGCGCGGACGCGCAAATCGTAAGTCATCCATTCCAATCGGTCGAAAAAATCAAAATTTAATAATCGGATAATACAAATCAAAGCAAGCGTGAAGAGGGCGACGAGGATCGCCGTGCGTTGGAAGGGCTTCAACTTCACCCCGTTCAACTAAACAAAAAACCAGAGCAAATCAAGTTTGCTCTGGTTTGAAATTTAATGATGATGGATAAAATTACTTTTGTTTTCCACACGTCGGAGAAACGTAAGATTTGGCCGCGCTATCCACAAAATGAAATTCTTGTGAAGAAGAAAATCCCGTCGCATTGAAAAGTGCGCCCAAGGATGACAGGATTCCGGGCGGGATGCTGACAGGCGAACCGTTGCCCGGGCTAAACATCTGTCCGGTTCCGACTTCCTGCGTGGTTGTCTGGCCATTGGCAAGAACGGAAACAATGACTGATCCCTTCAATACGGAAACCGAGCCGTCGGCACTAATCAAAAAGGCGGTGCCGCGGATGCCGGCGACGCCATTGGGAATTTTCACTTCAAATTGTGACATCGCGGAAAGCTTTTTGACGTTTCCAAAAATCTTTCCGGCGCGTAAATCCAATTCCGTGTCACCTACTGCGTCCAGACCGGTATCGGAGATGTTCAATTTATCAATAGCCAAAACCGTGTCGCTAAACAGGCGAATCACGTTCTGGTTCACTTTAGGATTGTAAACCACATAGCTGCGCACATTCGGATCAGGCGCGGCGGAAAGCCCCGATGGCAATGTGGTCGAGGACGGATAGGACAAATTGATGGGCACTTCTCCCAAAACCAAATCAACAGTGGAATTGACGGCGGTTTGAACGACCGCACCGGCACCAAGTACTTTGCCCGCAACCAATGGATGCCAGACGTTGTCACCGGTGGAATACCTGGCTTCGCCTTGAATGCGAACCACAGTTGCCACTCCCTGTTTGGTGGATTGAGCTGAAACATTGCCGGGCAACACCAAAGCCACACCGAACAACGCCGCGAACAACAAGGTTTGAATATATTTCATAATGAGCTTTGTTAAACTTGTTAGGCTGTGAATAAGTATAGGTATAAGTTGCGTGTTGTCAACTGATAATTTTCGGCCTTTCGGCTAAAATTTAATGACTAACCTCCTCCACCAGAAGCATTTTCAATAAGTCGCTTTTCAACCAGATCCAAATAATTGCGGGCGATGTCGTTATCCGGCCAATGAAGGCGCTTTGAACGCCGCAACCATGAACACGCGGCGGCATAATCTCCGGTTTGCACGTAATGCCAGCCGATGTTGGCCGCAGTGTAATAACTGTTCGGGTCTAATGCGTCGGCCAAATCGTAATACTTTTCAGCCTCATCATGCCGTTCCAGCCAATCAAGGCACATCGCATAACGTAAATAATCGTCGCTGGCGTAACGATTTAGCCTCCATCCTCGCTCATACCATCGCATCGCGGTTTGCACCAGAGCCTCATAATTTTCTTCACCGATGAAACTTTGCATACGATACGCTTCACCAATGTCGTAAGCCGTTCCAAAATTGTCCGGCTCAACCACAAAAGCCTTTTCCAGAACTGCCGCCTGTTCCGGCGAAAAATCGGGAAACCGTTTGGCTTGCGCCAGCAAAAATTCCTCGTGAGCTCGCCGCCACTCTTGGTGGCTCAAATAAAAAATTCCCGCGACCAATGCCAATGCTGCCAAAATTTTTACCGGCTTGCCCGGATTAACCCAGTAATGCTCCGTGGCAAATCGTAAGTTGCCGCTTAAGAACGCCAGCAACGCGACGCCCAGAACCGCGTTCGCCGGAATATGGAGATTAAAGTCCACGACCGAATGGGCGGCCAAAGCCAGCAAGCCGGTGGCAGCTCCGAGAAAAAAAGCATACTGATTACTCTTTGCGCTGCTTGAATCATTTCCCGAAGCGCCAGTGTGTTTATGTGTTCGCAACAGTCCAATTGTAAAAATCATCATTCCTGCAAAAATAATCGTTCCACCGACCACACCCCAATCCGCCAATAAATTCAAATAATCGTTATGCACGCGATCCGGTCGCATTTGCAAACCTTGCGGCCGATATTCCGAAAAACGGTAATCATAATGCGCCGGGCCGACACCCCACCAAACATGATCCCGCCACATTTCCACCGCCGCCTGCCACATTTGTTTCCGTACCTGATAATCAAAATCACCGCCGGCATTTTCGATGCGTTGAAAATAAATTGAATGTCTTAAAAATTTTTGCGCGCAAAAAAATCCGACACCGACAAATGCAATCAACAACAAAAGCGCCGGCAACCGGCGGCGGCGCTGACAAACCAAAATTATCAGAAGCGTCAGCAACGCCAGCGTAACGGAAATCCAGCCGCCGCGCGAAAATGTCACAGCCATTCCCAGCAACATAATCAATGTTGCGCCTCCGACCAAAATGCGCGTCACCGGCTTTATGCGACCAACCAAAAGATAAGCGACTGACAACGGCAACAGCATTTCCAGAAATCCAGCGAGATTGTTCGGCGAAATGTAAGTGCCAGACGCGCGACCGTAATACGGCGAAATATAATTCCATACATGATTGGAATGTTTCAAAAATTGGAAAACCGCGTAACTGGCAATACCCGTTCCCAGCGCAATCATCGTGAAGCTGATGATTTGCGAGTATTCCTGCCGATACAAATTGTTGACAATGGCAAGAAATAAAAACGCGCCGACCAAAACCTGAATCATTTCCTGCCGCGCGACGTATTCAATATCCGCTGTGAGATAGCGTCCAATAGCGTAAAGCGTAAAAATCAATACGACCCAACAAATCGGCGGCCACAGAAATCTCGGTTTTGGGTTAATCCAAAGCCGCAACGCCCACAAAACCATCACGCTAACCGTCAATCCTTGAATCACCAGAAACGCCCACGCATCCACCGCGCCCATCGCCAGCGGACCGAAAACCAAAATCGCAAGAATGAGCGCCAGAATCCCGCGCTCGAAAAATTTGTCCCACGCTTCGCGATTCATTTGAAGTTCAGCCACAGATTGACACAGATGAATACAGATTCAAAATCTATCTGCGACTGAAATCAACTCTTCGTCGCCAATTTCTTTTTTGAAGGTTCCGAACGGAATTCCAGAATTTCTCCCGGCTGACAATCGAGCGTTTCGCAAATCGCTTCGAGCGTGGAGAAGCGGATGGCTTTGGCTTTGCCGGTTTTGAGGATGGACAAATTTTGCGGCGTGATGTCCACGGCGTCCGCCAAATCGTTCAGCCGCATTTTGCGCTGCGCCAAAACCACATCCAAATTGACGATGATGGGCATAAACTTAAACGGTCAACTCCTGTTCCTCGCGAATTTTACGTGCTTCATCAATAAGCCATCCGATGAAAATAATAAACAAACCCGCAAGCAAATGTCCCAAACCCCAATCATTCAAAAATTCAGGAATAAAAAAGTAAAAAATGAAGTTCAACAAAAACTCCGCAATATAAATGCCACCTAAAATTTGTATGCACCGCACCGTTTCAGCTGTAAATAAAATTCCTTTTTCAAAAAAGCCAAACAGTTTGAGAATTATTCGATACCAAAACAGAAACAAAATTGCTTCAAAAAGCGTCCACAAATGCCCGGCCATTGAATTCATTTGCGCGGCAATTGGCTTGATATTCGACGAATTCAGTTGCGTCGTGGCCCAGTCTTTCGGGATTAAAAAAATCGCAGCCAGAAGGCCAATCCAAATCAGCGGAATTCCGTAAAGTAAAAATAGCCGAACACACTTACTGACTTTTTGAATCCGGCTCATGCGGGAAT
This sequence comes from Verrucomicrobiia bacterium, assembly GCA_035545995.1. GTDB lineage: Bacteria > Verrucomicrobiota > Verrucomicrobiia > Limisphaerales > UBA11358 > UBA11358. The sequence goes on along the minus strand of DASZXH010000056.1, from coordinate 12,601 downwards.
TAGTTTTTGGAGTAATTTCATTCACGTTCATGGCGTGAAAATAAATCCGGCGATTTCGTTAGTCAAGTATTTTTTATCGAAAAACGATAAATAAGATTCGATTAACAAGTTTTTGCGAAGGAAAGTTGACACGGATTTCATGGATTTATCACCGATTAAAAAACCATTCCGTGAAAATCTGTGCAATCCGTGTCAAAGTTTTTCATCAGTATTTCTCTTGTGGTAAATTCCGGCGATTCATTTTATCTTTTCCAAAGTTTATGACCGATCCGCGTTACAAAAAATTGGCGAAGCTGCTGGTGAATTATTCCACCGAAATCAAAAAGGGCGACCGCGCGTTGCTCGACATGATTGATGTGCCAGACGAATTCACGGTGGAACTCATCCGCGCTGTGCGCGAAGCCGACGGCACACCGTTCGTCGAGACGCGGCACACGCGCGTCGGGCGCGAGCAACTTTTGGGAATCACCGAATCGCAGGCCGCGCAAATCCGTGACATTGAAATGTTCCGTATGAAAAAAATGCAGGCGTATATCGCCATTCGGGGCGCGGACAACATGAACGAAAATTCCGACGTGCCGAGCGAGCGGATGCGGCTGTATTCAAAAATCATCCGTCCGGTGCAGGATTATCGTGTGAACAAAACGCGCTGGTGCGTGTTGCGCTGGCCGACGCCAAGCATGGCGCAGGCGGCGGGCATGAGCACGGAAGCGTTTGAAAATCTTTACTTCGACGTTTGCACGATGGATTACGCGAAAATGGCGCGCGCGATGATTCCGCTGGAACGCCGGATGAAACGCGCGGACAAAGTGCATTTGAAAGGACCGGGCACGGATTTGACGTTCAGCATCAAAGGCATCGGCGCGAAAATGTGTAAAGGCGACCGCAACATTCCCGACGGCGAAGTATTTTCATGTCCGACAAAATTTTCGGCGAACGGCACGATTCAATTCAACACGCCGACGCTATATTCGGGAACGAAATTTGAAAATGTGAAATTGGAATTGAAGGATGGAAAAATTGTCAACGCGACGGCGAACAACACGAAACGCTTGAATGAAATTTTGGACACGGACGCAGGCGCGCGTTATATCGGCGAATTTTCACTTGGCTTCAATCCCAACATTTTGAATCCGATGTGCGACATTTTGTTCGACGAAAAAATCGCCGGTTCATTGCATTTCACGCCGGGGCAGGCTTATGAGGATTGCGGCAACGGCAACAAAAGCGCGATTCACTGGGACATGGTTTTGATCCAGCGCAAGGACTGGGGCGACGGCGAAGTGTGGTTCGACGGCGAACTCATCCGCAAGGACGGCATTTTTCTACCGAAGGATTTGAAGCCGCTCAATCCGGCGAATTTGAAATAAGGCCGGCGGAATTTTATGCAGATAAATTTTTGAGCCGGCTCAATTCTGTCTGTTTTCAATCGGCTCTTTGAGCATCGCCAGAAGCTGCTTCATCGCGGGCGAAAGGACTTTGTTCTTTTTGTAAATCGCCGCGAGCGGACGGTAGAAATCGCCGTCCTCAATCATCACGGCGGCGAGCGTTTGCTTGGAAATTTCCTGCGCGACGGTGCCGACGGGCACGATGGAAATGCCCGCGTCAATTTCCACGGCGCGTTTCACCGTTTCGATGTTGTCGAATTCCATGACGTGCGACGCTTCCACGCCGTATTCCTTCAGAATTTTGTCCAGCGCCTTGCGCGTCGGAATATCCGGCTCGAACCCGATGAATTTTTGTGCGACCAGCGATTTGAGCTTTATGGTCTTTTGTTTGGCAAACGGATGCTGCGGATGACAAATCAACACCAGCGGTTCTTTGCGCAACGGAATGATTTCCAGTTTTGAATCTTTTGCGGGATACGCGACCAATCCCAAATCCACGACGTTGCTCATCACGTCTTCATAGACCTGATTCGCGCGGCGGTATTCGACATGCACGTTCACCGTCGGATAACTTTTCATGAATTTTTTGATATACGGCGGCAAATCGTGCAGGCCAATGGAATAAATCGTCGCCACGCGAATCGTGCCCGAAATGATGTCCTTGAGTTCCTGCAATTTGCTGTGCAGCGACTCGTAAGTCTGCATAATTTGCTTGCTGTATTCGTAAAGCGTCTGGCCTTCGCGCGTGAGCCGGAATTTCTTTTTGCTCCGCTCGATCAGCAGCGATTTGAACGCGCGCTCCAACGAACTGATTTGCTGGCTGACGGCGGATTGCGTGACCTGATTGATTTGTGCGGCTTTGGTGAAACTTTCCGTTTCGGCCAGATCGCAAAACATTTTGAGACTTTCGATCTGCATAAGTTCAATTAAACGACAAGTCGCGCAAGCCGTCAATCTTTGTGAAGCGCAAGTAACCGTCTATTTACTAATGGCCGGCATTTTAAGGAACGATGGTAAAGGCCGACGGCAACAATTCGCGGACGGAAAATTTCCGAACTTTTTTCAAATTATCACTGTCCGCGACAATAATTTGCGCATCCGGCGCATATTCGACCAAAAGCTGACGGCACGCGCCGCACGGCATCGGACCGCCGTCGCAACGCGCCACGACTGCAACCGCGATAAAATCTTTTTTGCCATCCGTCAACGCCTTGAATAGCGCAATCCGCTCCGCGCAACACGTCAAACCGTAACTCGCGCTCTCCACATTCGCGCCGCCAATGATTTCGCTGCGCTTCGTCAGCAACGCCGCGCCGACTTTGAATTGGGAATACGGCGAAACTGAATCTTCGCGTGCCCTCGCCGCCGCCGCGACCAATTTTTTTGTGTCAATTTTCACGATTTGATTTTGCCACAGAGTCACAGAACACACAGAGGCGGCTTGCGTCGCTGCCAAATTCTAATTTTATTCTTTCTCTGTGTGCTCTGTGCCTCTGTGGCTATTTTTCTTTACCGTATAATTCTGCAAATTTCTTAATCAAACGCGTGCCGGATTTTTTCACGCGCTCCGCCGTTTCCATAACTTCGCCGTGCGACAAATTTTCTTTGCTGATGCCCGCCGCGAGATTCGTGATGCACGAAATTCCCGCGACGCGCAAGCCGCATTGCCGCGCCGCAATCGCTTCCGGCACGGTGCTCATGCCAACGGCGTCCGCGCCAAGTTTTGCGTAAGCGCGCACCTCGGCGGGCGTTTCATAAGTCGGCCCGCTCACGGCCAGATAAATGCCGCGCCGCAATTTCAGTTTGGCAATTTTTCCAGCTTTGAACAAAAGCCCGCGAAACTTTTTATCATAGGTTTCCGTCAAATCCACAAAGCGCGGCAATCGTAGGACAGGCATCTTGCCTGTCAATTCCGTTGGCCGAAGCGGGTTCGCGCCCATGAAATTGATGTGATCGGTCAAAACCATGAAATTGCCTGCGCGAAACTTTTTGCTGATACCACCTGCCGCGTTCGTCAGCAGCAAATCTTTGATGCCAAATGCCGCCAGCGCGCGAACGGCAAACGTAATGCGCTCCATTTCGTGACCTTCGTAAAAATGCGCGCGTCCACTCAAAACGATGACCGGCGTTTGGCCGAGATGACCAAAGAATAATTCGCCCGCATGGCCACTGACCGTCGGTTTGGGAAAACCAGGAATTTTCGCATAGGCAATTTTTTTGTCCACGCGCAATTCAGTCAGGACGTGATGAAATCCGCTGCCGAGCACGATGGCAAGTGTCGGACGTAGCCGTGAAATTTCCTTGATTCGTTTTGCGGCAATGCGTGGATCAGGCGAGGCCATTTATTTTTTCCGATTAAAATCGTCCACCACCTTGCGAATGGCTTGCGTGTGTTCGGGCGTGCTGCCGCAGCACGAGCCGATGATGTTTGCGCCCGCCGCGAGCGCATCCGGCAATGCCAGCACCATATCTTCGGGCGTTTGTTTATAGACCGCTTTCATATTTTCCAAAATTGGCAGACCGGCGTTGGGTTGCACCATGATTGGCAACTGACAAGATTCACGATAAATCCGCGCCACCATTGCCGCGCCCGTCATGTCCATGCCGGTGCCGCAATTGAGCGCGATAATGTTCGCGCCGCACGCTTCGGCAAATTCAGCCGCCTTTTCCGGCATCACACCCATCATCGTGACGTAAAAAGTTTTGTCCGCCGACAAATCGTAGGCAAGCGAGGCGATAATGCTTTTTGCGCCGGCAACTTTCGCCGCGTCAATCGCCAGACTCAATTCATCCAATGACGTTTGCGTTTCAATGATGATGGCGTCCGCGCCGCCTTCGACGAGAGCCGACGCCTGTTCTTCCAACGCGACCCGCGCGTCGTCCTGCGACAAATCGCCGTAAGGTTCGAGAATCGCGCCGAGCGGACCGATGTCACCGAGCACAAAACCATCGCGTCCGGCAAATGCTTCCCGCGCGATGCGCGCACCGGCTTGATTGATGGCGTGGACATCTTTTTCAACGCCATGCCGCTTGAGCGTAATGCGGCTGCCGCCAAATGTATTCGTGATGATGCAATCCGCGCCGGCGGCGGCGTAGCGTTTTTGAATCGCCAGAACTTTTTCAGGATGCGTCAAATTCCACAACTCGCCGCACGCGCCATTTTCGAGACCGGCGAGCATGAGTTGCGTGCCCATCGCGCCGTCACAAACCAGCCGGCGTTCCAATGCGACTTCGTGAAGCGGTTTTTTCATGGAAACAAAATGGAAAGGTCGGCGAATTGGATTTGAATTCAAGTTAATTCACGCAGCGCTGCCGAGCACGATGGCGAGCGTCGGACGTAGCGGCGAAATTTTTTTGAGCCGTGCGGCGGCGGTTTGGGGATCGAACTGATTCATTAAAAACCTATTGAAATTGGCTCCCAACCACCACTTCTGAATAAAACATAACCCTCGTTATTTTTAAGCGTCGAGTCAGGAACAATGCTCACGTCTAAAACATATTCTTTAATGCTGCTCGCTGTAAAAAATGTCTTGGAATCATATAACGCAGGAGACTGTTTTCCGCCCTGTTCCCAAGTAAGTTTGGAAAGCATATTTGTAACTTGGAAGATTATGTTTCCGTTTATGTCCTTGAGCGACATTTCCAGCGTGCCTTTTAGGTCGTCAATAAAAACAGTGTTTGTGGCCGATGCTCGATTACCTTCATTCCGCCATCTCCAATCCTGCGAACCTTCAATTACAAAATAAACCTCTACCTGCCACGCCACCTTGGGCAATCCCTTAAAATGGTAAGTCATTTTCACCGGCTTATTCAAACTGACAGGCTTGAATTGAACTGTGTAACCATCACTAACAAAAAATGGATTAGGTATTATTTTAGGCTCGCCGTCCCCCGAATAATGATTGAGATAGGATTGAGTGGAACATGATGATTGGAAAAGCAAAAATAGAAATACTATTCCAATCATAAAAAATTTTCGCAAGGTTTTCATTTGGTTCGCACGACTTGATTTCTTTCACCACTGCATTACTATACTTTCCCTTTGATTATGCAATTGAACAATGACGAAATCCGCCGGTATTCGCGGCATTTGATTCTGCCCGAAGTCGGCCTGGCTGGCCAAAAGAAAATCAAGGCCGCGAGCGTCCTGTGCATCGGCGCGGGCGGTCTCGGCTCGCCCATCGCCATGTATCTCGCCGCCGCCGGCATCGGCAAAATCGGCATCGTGGATTTCGACACGGTGGATTATTCCAATCTGCAGCGACAAATTTTGCACACGGACGCGGACGTGGGCCGCTCGAAGGCCGAGTCGGCGAAGGAAACCATCAACGCACTCAATCCAAACGTGGAAGTCGTCATCCATAACACGCGTATTTCGTCCGAAAACGCGCTGGATTTGATTCGTCCTTACGACATCGTCGTGGACGGCACGGACAATTTTCCGACGCGTTATCTCACCAACGACGCCTGCGTGCTTTTAAAAAAGCCGAATGTCTATGGCTCGATTTTCCGTTTTGAGGGACAGGCCAGCGTGTTCGCGCCGCATTTGGGCGGGCCGTGTTATCGCTGTCTGTATCCCGAACCGCCGCCGCCGGGAATGGTTCCGAGTTGCGCGGAAGGTGGGGTGCTCGGCGTGTTGCCGGGCATCATCGGCTGTATTCAGACGAATGAAATTTTGAAACTCGCGCTGGGCAAGGGAAATTTGCTCGTCGGACGATTGCTGTTGTTCAACGCGCTGGACATGAAGTTCCGCGAATTGAAATTGCGCAAAGACCCGGCGTGTCCGGTTTGCGGCGAAAATCCGACCATCAAAGAATTGATTGATTACGAGGTGTTTTGCGGCTTTGAACCGGCGGCGAAGGAAAATGAAAACGCCGACGAAGTGACGGTGCAGGACGCAAAAAAGGCGTTGGATAATCCAAATCTCGGCATCAAGTTGATTGACGTGCGCGAGCCGTTTGAATACGAAATCGCCAAAATTGACGGCGTGCCGCTGCTGCCGTTGAGCCAGTTGCAGCAGCGTTTCACCGAACTCGACCCGAACACGCAGTATTATCTACTGTGCAAAGTTGGCGCGCGCTCGCATCAGGCGGCGGAATTTTTGCGCGAGCAGGGATTCAAATATGTCAAGAACGTGAAAGGCGGCACGAACGCGTGGGCGGAGGAAATTGACCGCAGCTTGCCGAAGTATTGAAATGAAATTGAGACAGGATTTACAGAATTAACAAAATTAAGATTTGCAAAAGTTTAATCCTGAAAATCCCGTTAATCCTGTCTAAAAGTTTTTTGTGAACGAAGACCTGCAAAAACGAATCCAAGCCGCGCTCGCCAATCCGCAAAACATGGGCGAGTTGGCCAACGCCGACAGCGTCGGCACGGTAGGCAACGCCGATTGCGGCGAGATGCTGCGGCTGTGGGTGAGGTTCAAGGAGCAAAACGGCAAAAAAATCATTGACCGCGCGACGTTTCAATCGTTCGGCTGCGAAACGGCGATTGCCGTCGCGAGTTTGGCGACGGAATTGATTCGCGGCAAAACCGCCGAGGAAGCGCTCGCGCTCAAAACGGAAGAACTCGCGGGCGAACTCGGCCCGCTGCCGCCGATGAAAATTCATTGCGCGCAACTCGTCGAAGGCGCGTTGCGCTCCGCGCTTGAACCGCAAAATTCGGAATCGAAAATTGAAAAATCGCACGCGCCAAATTCAGGTTCAACCTTGCTCGACAGTTTTTCCAAACCGAAAGAAAGCGTGAAGCTGACATTTTTGGACGAAGAAAAATAAACTGAAATTTTTAGTTTTCCTGGCGGCGGACTTTTATTATTGTTTTTGTCACAGAAAGGATCATTTATGAAAAACTTGCTCAATGAATTCAAAGCCTTCGCCATGCGCGGCAACGTTGTTGACCTCGCCATCGCCGTCATCATCGGCGCGGCATTCGGCAAAATCGTCAATTCCGTCATCGAAGATTTGATTATGCCGGTCATCGGCAAAGTCGTCGGCAACGTGGACTTTTCCAATCTTTACTTTCCGCTGTCCGACAAAATCCAAAAAGTGAACGACCAATGGCCTGCGCTGGCCGACGCCAAAAAACTTGGACCGGTTTTCGCCTATGGAAATTTCATCACCGTCCTCATCAATTTCATTATCCTCGCGTTCTGCATTTTTCTGCTAGTCAAAGGCATGAACAAGGTAATCAAGAAAGCCGAAGCCGCGCCCGCCGCGCCGACGCCGACGGAAACGTTGCTGACTGAAATCCGCGATTTGTTGAAGAACAAATCTTAAGCGCGCAACTTTTTCAAAGCCGCCAAAGCCGCATCGCTTTCGGCGGCTTTTTTGCTTTTGCCCGCGCCGCGCGCGAGTTCAACGCCGCCGTGTGAAACCGCGCAGACAAAATGCCGGGCGTGGTCGGGACCCTCGGTGGAAATGGTTTTGTATTCCGGCGCGACGGGAGATTTCGCCTGCAAGAATTCCTGCAATTCGCCTTTTGGATTTTCGATGCCGCTGGACAAATTCAATTCGCCGATTTCATTCTGAAATTCGCGCAAAATAAATTCGCGCGCGGCGTCAAATCCGCCGTCGAGAAAAATCGCGCCGAGCAATGCTTCAAACGCGTCGGCTAAACCAGAAGCGCGGTCGCGACCGCCTTGTGTTTCCTCGCCGCGACTCAAAATCAGATGCGCGCCGAGATTCAATTTGCGCGCGTGTTCGGCGAGCGAATTGGCGTTCACTAATTTCGCGCGCGATTTCGTGAGCGCGCCTTCGTCCGCGTCGGAAAATTTGTCATAAAGCTGCTGCGACAAAATCAGACCGAGCACGGAATCGCCCAGAAATTCCAAACGCTGATTGTGCTGAATTTCCTTGCCGCTTTCGTGCGCGACGGACGGATGCGTGAGCGCGAGGCGCAACAAATTTTCGTCGCGGAAATTATACGCAAAACGATTTTGAAGTTCGGGCAATGACATTGGAATTTTTTGCCGCAGAGTCACAGAGACACCGAGCAGAATTTTCTTTCTCTGCGCCTCTGTGCCTCTGTGGCAGCAATCATGAATTTTCAGCCGGAACTTCGGCGGGTTGCGTAATCGTTTCTGGCGCATTTTCATTTTGCGCCGGCGGATTCAATCCGTGTTCGAGTAATTGCGCCACGTCGCGTTGGACTTGTTCCAGTTGGTCGAGCCGCAGATTCGGGTCGGCAATGGTGAACACGTCGCCGGTTTTCGGTTGTTCGTAAATGAAAATGCGCTGGCCGTCGCGGATGATTTGCTCTTTCACTTTCAAAATGCGTTTGCGTTCGAGCATCACGGCCAAAATGTAACCGGCGGGCGCGTAACGCGAATTGTTTTGCTCGATGAGTTTGCGCAACAACGTCTCGGCAGTGTCTTTTTGAATCACATCCACCACTGGCGCGGGCGCTTCAAAAATTCCCTGCCAGTGCGAGATAAAACCTTTGCGGTCGCGCGCGCCCTGACTGAATTGATTTTGCCAGCAGGTTTCGCAAACGTCCATGCGGCGCAATTCCGGCGCTTCGTCAAACAACAGCGTGTGCAACGATTGTTTGTCGGCGAACGGTTGCGCGCACGATTCGCACGCGCCGGCGCGGGACTGGATGTTCCATTCGTTCATGGCTGAAATCTTTACACGAATTTCACGAATTGGCACGAAGGAAAATTATTTTGCCACCGAGTCACAGAGGCGCAGAGAAAGAAATCTTGCTCGGTGTCTCTGTGCCTCTGTGGCTAATTAGCGAAATCAAAATCCGAGCAACTCATAAAATAATGGCAACGCGGACAACGCAATTTGCATTTTTCATTTATCAATTCGTGGCCGCAGCGCAGACAAAACCGCCAATGTTCGCCGGAATTTTCGTCCGGCGCGGGACACGAATTGCTTTGGGAATTTTCCGGGTTCATTGCGTTCGGCCAAATTTTTTCTCCAATTCGCGGTAGTTCATTTCAATCAGCGTCGGGCGGCCATGCGGACAGGTGTAAGGCATCGCGCAGCGGCGCAAATCTTCAATCAGATTTTCCAGTTCCGCGCCGGACAAATAATCGTTCGCTTTCACCGCGTGACGGCAAACGGTTTTGGCGACGGTGTGTTCGCCGAGCCGCGCGAGATTCACTTCGCGTCCAGCAGCGCGCAATTCGTCCACCAAATTAAAGACAAATTGTCGCGCGTCCGGCGCTTTCACAAACGGCGGCAACGCGTCGAGCAAAAATGTGCGTTCGCCAAATTCACTCAAACCGACACCGAGTTTGGTCAGCGACGCAAGTTGGTCGCGCAAAAAATTGGCGTCGCGCGGCGGCAGTTCAATCGTTTCCGGCAGCAACAATTTTTGCGACGGCGCGGATTCATTTTGCTCCAGCCGGTTCAACATTTGCTCGAACAAAATCCGTTCATGCGCGGCGTGTTGGTCGAGCAAAACCAGTCCGCGGTCGGATTCCAGCAAAACGTAAAGTTTGCCGACGACGCCAATCAAACGCAGTGGCACGTTCAAAAGCGGAGTCGCGCTGGAAGATGGCGGAAAATCCGCAGATTTCGCAGATGACGCAGATTTTGGAATTTCGGTTTGGGGATTTTGAATTGAAGATTGTGCAAAACCCATTTTCAAAGGCGTTTGCTGGACGGAAATCTTTTGCGGTTCAGCAATGGGTTTTAATTTTTCAGGAAATTCCGGCAATGCAGGCGCGCGAATTTCTGGAATAGATTTAATTTCAATTTGTTCCTCTCTGCGTCTCCGTGTCTCGGTGGCAAATTTGTTTTCTGGTTCACCATGAAACGCGAGCAACGTTTCGCGAATGGCTTGCGCGACGAATTTGCGGATTTCAAATTCGCGATGGAATTTCACTTCGCGCTTGGCCGGATGGATGTTCACGTCCACCGCCGCCGGATTGATTTCCAGAAACAAACAGCAAACCGGATAGCGGCCTTTCATCAGCGACGTATGATAGCCTTCGATGAGCGCGTAATTGATGCCGCGATTTTCCACGGGACGGCGATTGACGAAGATGAATTGATTGTCGCGCGTGGCGCGGGAAATTCCAGGTGAACCGATAAGCCCCCAAATGCGGAGTGCGGAATGCGGAGTGCGGAATTCAGGTTTTTCCGGCGAAGCGTTTTCAAAAATTTCGGTTTCGTCCGGCGCAACGTGATTGCCGTCGTCGTCAAGCGCGGCGGAAAAATTTACGGGCAATAATTTTTCTTCGCCGAGCAAGGCGCGCAGACGTTCGCGCAAGGCTTCAATTTTGCTGGAAACGGCGACTTCGGATTTCTGCGGCGGCAGTTGCCAGATGTTTCGCCCGTCTTTGACGAAGGTGAAGGCGACTTCGGGAAACGCGAGCGCGGCGAGCGTGAGGTAATGTTGGATGTGCGCGGCCTCGGTTTCTTCCGTGCGGAGAAATTTCCGGCGCGCGGGCAGATTGTAAAACAGTTGGCGGACTTCAATGCTCGTGCCAGTTGCGCTGCCGGCGGCTTTGACTTCGGCAATCGTGCCGCCGTTGACAAGGATTTGCGTGCCTTCAATTGCAGGCGAGACGCCTGCGCTACTTTCATTTTCCTGTTCGCGGGTTGTGAGCGTGAACCGGCTGACGCTCGCGATGCTCGGCAAGGCTTCGCCGCGAAAACCCATCGTGGCAATGGACGCCAAATCTTCCGCGCGTTTGATTTTGCTCGTGGCGTGGCGTTCGAGCGAGAGCAGCGCGTCGTCGCGATTCATGCCGGTGCCGTCGTCGGTCACGCGAATCAAACTTCTGCCGCCTGCGCCGATTTCGACGGAGATTTTTTTGGCTTCGGCGTCGAGGGAATTTTCGACGAGCTCCTTGACGACGCTGGCGGGGCGTTCAATCACTTCGCCAGCGGCGATTTGATTGGCGACTTGTTCGGAAAGCAGACGAATGCGATTCATTTTTCGTTGAACCGTTGAAAAGTTGAATCGTTGAATTGTTTCATTGCCGAACAGTTTGGAGGGCGACGATTCACGATGCAACGGTTTAACGATTTAACAAAAAGAAATCATTTCGCCAACGGCAGGCTGAAGCAAAAAATCGCGCCGCGTCCACGTTCGCTTTGCGCCCAGATTCTTCCGCCGTGGTCTTCGACGATTTTTTTGCAGATGGACAATCCAAGCCCCGTGCCGCGCTCCTTGCCGAAGGTGGCGAAGTTTTGAAACAATTTGTCGGCAATCTCGGGCGCGATGCCGCCGCCGGTATCCTCAATTTCGGTGATGATTTCTTTTTTATCGGCGTGAAACCGCAGAAGGATTTTCCCGCCGGAAGGCATGGCGTCCATCGCGTTGTAAATGAGATTGTAAAAAACACGACCCAACAATTTGGAATTGAATCGGGGTGAAACTGCCGGCGGTTCATTTTCCAACTCGATGCGCGCGTTTCTGATTTCGGCTTCGGCACGGAGGTCAGGCAACAATTTGAGAACGAACGCGTGATAATCGGCAGGTTTGAATTCCGTTCCCGCCAATTCGTTTTTGGTGAAGACGAGAATGTCGCCAATCATGTCATTGATGCGCGTGACTTGTTTGCGGATGCGGGATTGCGCCTGCGCGAGCATGGCCGGCTCGATGCCGGGCATGTCAAATGTTTCCGCGGAGATGGCGATAACGGTCAGCGGATTTTTCAAGTCGTGAACGATGGAACGCGCGAAATCGCCGACGACCGCGAGGCGTTCGGCCTGCAACACTTCCCGCAAATGCAACTGGTCAAACTCGCGCAGGCGATGGCTGATTTCCTGCAACAAGGCAAACGCCAGACCCGGTGAACGTCGAATCAAATCCAGCATTTCTTCGCGCGGAATGAAATAAAGTGTTGTGCTTTTTATCGCGGTGGCGGTGGCGGAACGCGGACGCTGTTCAATCACGGCCATTTCACCGAAAATGTCGCCCGGCTCCAATTGGGAAAAAACGCGCCGGACATTGCCGCTGACCATGCTGGAAATCTCCACCAAACCGTCTTTCACAATATAAACGCCGTCGCCGGGATCACCTTCGCGGAAAACTTCCCCGCCGGCGGCGGTTTTTCGCAATTGAGCGATGGCACGCAACGCCTTTAATTCATCACGTTTCAATTCGCGGAACAATTTGAGCGATTCAAGTCCAACCACCCATGCACTTTAGAAAAAAAACCGGCGAGGTAAAGCCAAGAGATGGCGGCGGCGGACAACGTGTTGACAAATTGTTGCTGGATTGTCACATTGACTGTATTCGGGTGGCAG
>DASZXH010000055.1:0-19224 GCA_035545995.1 Verrucomicrobiia bacterium | reverse complement strand
GGATGTCATGGGGGGCGACCATGGTTGTGGCGTGGTCATTGCCGGCGCCAAGTTGGCGCTTGAATCGAACAAAAAGATTTCAGCCCTTTTCCTCGTTGGCGATCAGAAAGCCATCCATGCGGCTCTGCCTCCGCGCGGTTTCCGCGACCATCGCGTGAAAGTGGTTCATGCTGCTGAAGTCATTGAAATGGATGACAAACCGGTCGTCGCGCTTCGCAAAAAAAAGGATTCTTCCATAGCCCGCGCGGCGGAACTTGTCAGCAACGGCGAAGCGGACGCGCTCGTATCACTTGGCAATACGGGCGGTATTTTTGCCGCGGCGACATTCAAAGTAGGGCGCATCAAAGGCGTGGACCGCGGTTGTATTGCCACGGTCATGCCGCGGCAGGGAAATGAATTTGTGTTGCTGGATGCCGGCGCCAATGTTGAATGCAAGCCATTGCACCTCGCGCAATTCGCCGTGATGGGCAGCATTTATTCACGCGAAGTGCTTGGCCGCAAGCGACCGCGCGTCGGCCTTTTGAGCAACGGCACGGAAGATTCCAAAGGCAATGAATTGACGCTGGAAGCCTTCAAACTTTGCAAGCAATTGGATTTGAATTTCATCGGCAACGTCGAAGGACACGATTTATTCAAAGACCATGTGGATGTCGTCGTTTGCGACGGTTTCATTGGAAACATCGTTTTGAAAACTTCAGAAAGTCTGGCGGTCGCGATGTTTTCGATGCTCAAGCGTGAATTGATGCACAACGCGCAACGCAAACTCGGCGCGTATTTGGCAAAGGACGCTTTTCACGCCATTCGCAAACGCATGGACCCGGAAGTTTATGGCGGTGCGCCGTTGCTTGGTTTCAACGGCCTTGTGTTCAAAGCCCACGCCTCGGCGCGCGAACGCGCCATTGCCAGCGCATTGCGCGTCACCACGGAGGCATTACAACACGAAATCAATCAAGTTATTGCCCGCGAAATCGCGAGGGCAAATGAAAAACTAGGCGACGACGATTCCGCCAGCGCCATTCCCACATGAGCACCACGCAAATTTTCAAAAATCCCCGCGCCAAGCATAATTTTCAGGGACAAACCTGTTCGATTGCCGGAGTCGGCTCGTATGTGCCGGCGAGAATTTTGACCAACGCCGAACTGGAAAAAATGGTCGAAACTTCGGACGAATGGATTACAACGCGGACAGGTATCAAGGAACGACACGTCGCCGCACCGGATGAATTCACTTCCGACATGGCGGCCAAAGCGGCCGAACGCGCCATGCAAATGGCCGGTGTCACCGCCGACCAAATCCAGTTGATTGTGGTGGCGACCATCACGCCGGACATGCCGTTTCCGGCGACGGCTTGTCTCGTGCAACATAAAATCGGCGCGAAAAAAGCGGCGGCTTTTGATTTGGAGGCCGCGTGTTCCGGTTTCATTTACGGGCTTGAAGTCGCGCAACAATTCATCATGTCGCGCACTTATGAAACCGTGCTGGTCATCGGCGCGGAAAAACTTTCTTCCATCGTGGATTGGAAAGACCGCAATACTTGTGTGCTATTCGGCGACGGCGCGGGCGCGGCGGTTTTGCAAAATCGTCCCGATTCGCACGGGCTTTTAACGGCGGTGATGGGCGCGGACGGCGAGAAGGCGGATTTGCTTTTCATGCCCGGCGGCGGCAGTCGTTGTCCGGCCACGACGGATTCAGTCGCGGCCAAACTTCACTACCTTCAAATGGAAGGCAAAGAGACATTTAAGAACGCCGTGCAAGCCATGTTGTCAGCCGCGCAAGAGGCATTACGCCGCTGCGAACTCGACATCTCGCAAATCAAATGTATCATCCCGCATCAAGCCAATCGGCGAATCATTGACGCGGTGGGCGAACGGTTGGGCGCAAAACCGGAACAATTTTTCATCAATCTTGACAAATATGGCAACACCTCGGCGGCGTCAGTTGCCATCGCCTTGGACGAAGCGGTTTCGGCAAATGTGATTCAGCGCGGCGATTTGGTTTTATTGATTGTTTTCGGCGCGGGTTTGACGTGGGGCGCGGCGGTGATTGAATGGTGAACGTCGTTTGACGATTAGGCGAAATGTGGTAAAATTGTTGTGATATATGAGCGCAAGAAAGATTGAGAACTCCAGTTCTTTGAATCAAAAAGTTACGTTTGAAGGGCGGCAGGCGCGATTGGAACTTTCCGCCGAATCGGTGGCCGTCCATAAAAACGGGATTGAATTTCGCAGCCCGACGCCGTTCAACGAATGGGCGGAAATGACCGTTTCCATCACTTCACCGCGCGACGGCAGCCAACTGCAATGCAGCGGCGTCGTCATCGCCTGTTCCGGCAACCGACACGCCGGTTATCACGTTTCAATGGTTTTCACGGCGGTTTCCAGACAAGCTCAAGCGCAACTCAATTCGCTGGTGTATTCCGACTTGGGCGCCGGTTGACGTGCCAAATTTTCAAAGCGAATTGCAACCCTCGAACAAATGTTCGGGGGTTAATTTTTTGACCCGCCGCGCCCGATTTTTTATGCTGGTTCGATGAAAATTTTGCTGACCACGACTTCATTTCAAGACACACCCGGCGCGCACCACGATTTGCTCAAACAAACCGGCTGGGAAATTGTCACCGCGCGCGGGCCATTGAACGAAGCCGACACGCTTGCGCTCGTTGGCGACGTGGACGGTTACATTTGCGGCGACGACGCCATCACGCGCAAAGTTTTGGAAAAAGCGCGACCGAAACTGAAAGTCTTGAGCAAATACGGCATCGGCGTGGACAAGATTGATGTGAAATCCGCGACGGAATTTGAGATTCCCGTTCTGTTCACGCCCGGTGTCAATCACACCACCGTTGCGGAACACACATTTTTGCTGCTGCTCGCCCTCGAAAAAAATCTGCTCTTTCACACCGATTCCACCCGCGCCGGCGGCTGGAAACGCCAGACCGGCCACGAACTGTTTGAAAAAACGCTCGGCATCATCGGACTTGGCCGCGTCGGCAAGGAAGTCGCCATTCGCGCCCGCGCCTTTGGCATGAATGTTCTCGCTTTCGGCCATTATTTCGATGAAACATTTGCCAAAGAGCATGGCATCAAGCGCGCCACGCTCGATGAACTGTTCGCCGCAAGCGATTACATCTCATTGCACACCAGCCTTAAGCCGGAAACGCGAAATATGATTGACGCAAAAGCAATTGCTAAAATGAAAAAAGGGGTTGTCATCGTGAATTGCGCGCGCGGTGAAATCGTGAACACAAACGATTTGGTTGCCGCGCTGAAATCCGGCCATGTCGCCGGTTACGGCACGGACGTTTTGGAACAAGAACCATCGCCCGCCGATTATCCTTTATTGAAACTGCCAAATGTTGTTGTCACGCCGCACATCGGCTCGCGCACTTACGAAAGCGTCGTGCGTCAGGCCACCTGCGCCGTGAAAAATCTCATCCTCGCGATGAACGGCGAAAAACCCATCGCGCAAGTGAATCCCGAAGTGCCGGTGAAGAAAGTGGTTTGAAACGACAAGGAAAAACCTATGAAAAATATAATTTTAAGCTTCGCTCTAATTTTGGTCGGCGCAAGTTGCTCAAAAAGTGCTCTGCTAGATGTTGAATTTGAATGGTTCAATTTGAGCACGAATGAGATTTATGTAAGCGACGCAATTGGACTTCCCGTCGAAGCATCACCCGGCATTTTAATTCCAGTCAAAACTGAAGATCAACTTAACACAAAGTCATCAATTTTTTCTGAAGCCGTGCGAGTCAAAGATCAGATTGCGATTAAATGGAATGACAACGGAACAAATGGATTTCACGGTGATTTTGAATTGCCGGGAAAAATTCTTCCCGGTATGGCACATCAAATAGAATTCAAGAGGGACGAATTGGGAATTCCATCAAAATTAACAAATGGAAAAGTTCGATTTACTTATTTAGGCAACGATAAATGGCGAATTAAATTTTTCCCGCAGTAATTTTTATGCCCGAAACCTATTACATCATTCCCAAAGAAAAACACGATTCACTCGTCACCAAAGCGTATTTGAAACGCGGTTACGATGCCGCTGAAGCCGCCGCTGGCGCGCGGTTTTGCGCGAGCGCGGCGTATTACGGCATCCGCACGCACAACGCCATCAAGGCGTTGCACCTCGATGAATTGTTCGGCAGCAAAGTCGGTCGCTGGACGCCCGGCGCGAAGATTGAAAAATTGCCGTCGCGTTTCGCCGCGTCGGAAATTTGGAACGGCCACAACAAACTCGGTCAGGCCGTGGCTTACGAGGCGATGGACACTTGCATGAAACTCGCCGACAAATTCGGTGTCGGCATCGTGAGCGTGGACAATGCCACGCATTATCTCTGGGGCGGCGGCTACGTCATGGACGCCGCGCTCAAAGGTTATTTCGCCTACACGAATTGCACATCGGCCACGTCCGAAGTCGTGCCGTTTGGCGGCAAAACGCCGACGATGGGCACGAACCCACATTCGTGGGCGTTCCCGACGCAGGACGCGATCGGTTTTCCCATCGTGATTGACTGGGCGACTTCGACCGTCGCAATGGGGCGCGTGCAACAATTCAAACGCGAAGGCAAACCGCTCGGCGTTGGTTGGGCGGTGGACAAGGACGGCAATCCGACAACGGACGCGAGCCAAGCCGTTTCGCTGCTGCCGTTCGGCGCGCACAAGGGTTACGGCCTCGGTTTGATTGACGAACTTTACGCAGGATTCATCGGCGGTTCGCTGCCGGAAATTCGCGGCACGTCGCGCGGCGGCGAAGGCGAAAAACGCGGTTCAACATTTTACTTTCAGGTCATCCATCCCGACGCGATGAAAGGCAATGATTACGTCAAAGGCCGCACTCAAATCCAAAACGTGAAAGCCGTCATCGAAGACGTGCTGGGTCATGGAAATGAAAAGTGCATATTGCCCGGTCAGCCGGAAGCGAACTGGGGCAAATTGTCAAAACAGCACGGCGGCTTGCTGTTCACGAAAGCGGAGATTGAAGAACTGAATCATCTCGCGCACGAAGTCGGCGAACCGGCGTGGAATTTGGCTGAATTTAAGTCTGTTCAAATTTGAAACTTTTGACACGGATTGCACGGATTTTCACGGATGGAAATTATTTTTAATCTGTGTCAATCTGTGAAATCCGTGTCGGCAATTTAACAAATAAATTTATGGCAATTCAATTACGCGACAAATCTACTTGTAAATACGATCAAATCTCGCTCGGTGAAATCATGCTGCGGCTCGACCCCGGCGAAGGGCGCGTCCGCACGGCGCGCGAATTCAAAGTCTGGGAAGGCGGCGGCGAATACAACACGTCGCGCGGCCTGCGAAAATGTTTCGGCTACAAAACCGCCGTGTGCACGGCGTTTGTGGACAATGAAGTCGGTCATCTCATCGAGGATTTCATCATGCAGGGCGGCGTGGACACGGATTTCATCAAGTGGCGCGAGGACGATGGCATTGGCCGCAGCGTCCGCAACGGCTTGAATTTCACCGAACGCGGATTTGGCATTCGTGGCGCAGTGGGCGTTCCCGACCGCGGCAATTCCGCCACATCGCAGCTCAAGCCAGGCGATTTTGATTGGGACAACATTTTCGGAAAAATCGGCGCGCGCTGGTTTCACACCGGTGGTATTTTCGCCGCGCTTTCGGAAACGACGGCGGCGTTGACCATCGAAGCAGTGAAGGCGGCGAAAAAGCACGGTGTCGTGGTCAGCTACGATTTGAATTATCGTCCATCGCTCTGGAAATCCATCGGTGGTTTGAAAAAGGCGCAGGAAGTGAATCGTGAAATCGCGAAGTATGTGGATGTGATGATTGGCAACGAGGAAGATTTTACCGCGTCGCTCGGATTTGAAGTGAAAGGCGCTGACCACAATTTGAGTAACATCGAAACCGACGCGTTCAAGACGATGATTGAAACGGCGGTGAAAGCGTATCCGAATTTCAAAGTGGCCGCGACGACGTTGCGCCGCGTCATCACCGCGACGAAAAATGATTGGAGCGCGATTCTCTGGCACGACGGCAAATTTTTTGAGAGCCGCAAGTATCATGAATTGGAAATTCTCGACCGCGTCGGCGGCGGCGACAGTTTTGCGAGCGGCTTGCAATTCGGATTTCTCGAATTCAACGACCCGCAAAAAGCGGTAGATTACGGCGCGGCGCACGGCGCGTTGGCGTCCACGACGCCCGGCGACACGAGCATGGCCACGCGCAAGGAAGTTGAGAAAACAATGGGCGGCGGCAGCGCGCGCGTGCAGCGGTGAAGCGTTACATCATTGAATTGTTGAACCATTTCGGGCAAGCTATCCGCGTTTCAAATTAAATTATGAAAACTCCGGCGGAACTTTTTTCACTCAAAGGCAAAGCAGCGGTCGTCATTGGCGGCACGGGCGTTTTGTGCGGTGAAATGGCGGGAGGTTTGGCAGCGGCGGGCGCAGCAGTGGCGATTGTCGGACGCGACGAAATCAAAGCAAAGGAGCGTTTGAAAAAAATTTCAGACGCAGGTGGCAAGGCGGAATTTTTTTCCTGTGACACAACCAGCAAAGCCGGATTGCAAAAATTGTTGGCCGATGTTTTGGCGAAATTCGGACGCGCGGACATTTTGGTCAACGGCGCGGGGGTCAATTCGGCCACACCGTTCTTCGACATTTCCGAGGAAGAATTCAACAAAATCATTACGGTGAATTTGAAAGGCCTCGTGTTGGCATGTCAAATTTTTGGCAGGCACATGGTGGGGCAAAAATCCGGCAGCATCATCAATGTCGGCTCGGCATCGGGGCTGATGCCGTTGTCACGGGTGTTCACTTATTCGGCGTCGAAGGCAGCGGTGCATAATCTTTCCAAAAATCTGGCGCGGGAATGGGCGACAACCGGTGTGCGCGTGAACATTTTGGTTCCGGGATTTTTTCCGGCGGAGCAGAACCGCAAAGTGCTCAATCCCGAGCGTGTGGCGCAAATCATGGGCAAGACACCGATGAACCGCTTTGGCGAGGCGCATGAACTCATCGGAGCAACGCTGCTGTTGGCGTCGGACGCGGGCAGCTTCATCACCGGCGCGGAAATTGTGGTGGACGGCGGGTTTGACGCGATGAGCATTTAACTTATGACTTGTTAAAAAGTTAAAGCGTTGAATCCGAAAACGGTTCAACGCTTTATCGCTTCGCTCTTCAGCGAATCACAAATCGGTAATCGGTTTGTGGCGCGGCACGAGTATTTTCATAATTGCCCACGCAATCAGATAGCTCAACGCGCAGATGATGAACATGATGAAATAACCCGTTTGCGGTGTTTGACTGAAATGGTCGCCTAATTTGCCTTTCAAGAGTTGAATGATAACGCCGCCAAGTCCGCCGAATGCGGTGCCAATGCCAGTGACCGAGCCAACGGTTTTTTTGGGGAACATATCGGATACCGTCGTGAACAAGTTTGCGGACCATGCTTGATGCGCCGTGCATCCAATGGCAATCATTGTCACGGCAAGCGCGGCAGCCATTGTTTGTCCGAAATGATCAACGTTACCGAAGTATTGCGTAGTCAAAACAGCAAGCGGAAAAATGGCAATGATTAACATTGTTGTCATGCGCGCCTTGTAAACTTGCATCCCGCGCTTAATGAGCGTGAACGGAATGCTGCTGCCGTAAATGCTTCCTAAAATTGAAATACCAAAGACAATGAATGTCGGCATCCGCACTTCGCCCGTTGTCATATGGAATTGTTTTTTCAAGTAATCCGGCAACCAGAAAAGATAAAACCACCAGATGCCGTCGGTCATAAATTTACCGGCGACAAACGCCCAGATTTGGCGATAGCGAAATAATTTGAACCACGAAACTTTTGCCTTGTCGCCGACCTGCGCATCCACTGGCGTTTCATCGTCAATGTGAATGTAAGTATATTCAGCAACGGAAATTTTCGAATGCTTTGATGGCGGATTGTAAAACCGGAACCAAAAAAACAACCATAAAAAGCCCGATGTGCCAGTAAGAATGAACGCCCATTTCCAACCCTGCTCATAGCCAAACCAAATCAGGCAGGAGGGGACAAGGAGAGCGGCAATCATCGCGCCGGCATTTGATCCGGCATTGAAAACCGCCGTGGCCAATGCGCGTTCGCGTTTCGGAAACCATTCAGCCACGGTTTTGATTGAAGCGGGAAAATTACCGGCTTCGCCAACAGCAAAAAAACTTCGGATGAGGCAGTGAGACCAAACCAGACTACCGACAAAGGCATTGGCAATTCCAAAAATGGACCAAACGATAAGCGACAGAGCCAAACCCAGTTTTGTTCCAATCTTGTCAATGAACCAGCCGGCAAAAATTGTTGTCACCGCGTAGATGCCGGTAAAAAAAGATGTCAAATAGGAATAATCCGATTCCGTCCAGCCAAAACCGCCCTGTGCCAGTGGCGTGCAAAAATATTCCTTCAAAAAACTGATGACCTGACGGTCCATGTAATTGATGGTGGTGGAAAAAAAGAGCAGGGCACAAATGATCCAGCGGTAATGATGAAATGCCGACGCGGTTTGATTTTTTTCGTTCATGGGATGGTGAAGCGATAAAGGAAAGCGAGGCTGATTTCAAGCGTTGAAATCGAACTTTACAAATGGCGGATGCTTTGGGAAGCTCTCGCATTATGTGGAAAAAAATTCTGTTGCCTCTGCCCGTGTTGTTATTGGCCGGTTGCGCCGCGCAGTTCACGCGCGTGACGCCATTGGAACAGCCGCGTAACGCAAACAACCTTTACCCCGTCGAAGTCATCTTCAATTCACAGCAACAGTCGTTGCGCTGGGACAGCATCCGCCCATTTGTCGTGGTGGATGGCCAGTCTTATGAATTGCATTCCGTTCCGATGATCACCAATCGTTGGGAAGGTTATGTGCCGGTGCCGCCCGGATCGCCCGGCGTGAGTTACCGCTTCAAGTTCGATTACCTATACAACAACGTCGGCACGGCGCCCAAGCCCAATAGCGCCTACTCGTCGCTTTACAATTTAAGAGTCCTTGATCAGTGACGCGGCTTGAGCAGGAGTACTTTCTTGTCCGTGCCGTCCACTTCCACGCTGTGCGTTTGCACGTCGGGATCGTCTTTCAGCGCCTGATGCACGGTGCGGCGTTCGAAGGCATTCATCGGTTCAAGTTCCACTGTGTCTCCCCAGCGGCGGACTTTGTCCGCGGCGTCTTTGGCTTTTTTCACCAGCGCATCACGGGCCTGCGCGCGGTAACCGCCCACGTCCACCGTCACTTTGGCTGAGTTGGCATCCTGCTGAAAAAGCAGGCGGTTGGTGATGTATTGCAGGTCGGCCAGCATTTGCCCCTGCCGGCCAATGAGCCGTCCGGCTTCTTCGGTCTTCACATCGAGCAAAATGCCATCGTCCATTTTGTGTTCCTCAACTGTGACGGAAAAACCGAGTGTGGCGAGGATTTTTTCCAGAATCTCTTTAGGTTGTGCGGACATAAGATTATTTTTTCGATTTTGGCGCGGGCGTCAATGCCGGAGTTACTTCGGCAGCGATGGCGGCGCGCGTCAGTTTCGCCTGCACCGCGCTTGCCAGTGTGCTGACGGTCATGTAAAGCGCCATGCCGGACGCGTAGCCGTAAAACCACAGCAACATCAGCAGCGGCATGAAGCGCATCATTTTTTGCTGTGAGGCATCCATGCCCGGCGACGGCGGCTGCAAATGCGCCTGCCAAATCATCGCGCCGACCATCAGCAGCGGGAGCAGGTTGAACGGAAAATTGAGGCCGGGAATCAAAAAGATGGTGTCGGCTTTTGACAAATCCTGCACCCACAGCCAATGCGCGCCGCGCAATTCAATCGCGCTGCGCAGCATCGTATAAAAACCAACGAACACCGGCATCTGCACCACCAGCGGCAGGCAGCCGCTCATCGGATTGACTTTATTCTTTTTCCAAAGCTCCATCTGTTTCTGCGTGAATTTTTGCGGGTCGTCCTTGAATTTTTCCTTGAGCGCTTTGATTTCCGGCGCGAGCGCCTGCATTTTTTTCGCCGACTTCATGCTGGTCGCCATCAACGGCCAGAACACTCCGCGCAGCAACAGCGTGATGACGACAATCGTCCAGCCGTAACTGATTTTCAAAACGTCGTGCAACCAGTTCATACCTGAAAGCAGCAGCTTCGCAAAAAATGTTCCGACGCCCCAAAAGCTGGCGAAGCCCGTGCCGAAATTCATCGCCAAATCCGCGCGATTTTGAAATTGATCGCCAATAGCCGACAACGCACGAAATTCTTTTGGCCCCGCGTATAAAATAATTTGCCGCGTTGCGGTCGAATTCGCTGCCAGCGTTTGCGCCGGATAAACCAGCGCGGTTTGAATTCCCACCGCCGGCGCGGTTGAACCTTCCAACAGCGCCGGCAAATTGACCGGACGTTCCACCACTTGTTCCGCCGGTTGATTGGTCTCCGTCATGGCCAGCAGCGTGAAAAATTGATTTTGCGCCGCCGCCCAAAGCACATTGTTCGCGCCCGCGCGAAATTCCGTTTTCGGCGTGCGCGGAATGGTTCCCAGAAAGCTCGTGTTGGTGTTGAAATACGAAACCGGCGTGTCCGCATACGTTTCGCCGTCATACCACAACGCGCCGAGATACATCCCGTTATCGTCCGCGTCCATTGGCGTCGCCGTGCCGATAACGATTTCCTGCGCGGGCAACGCCAGTGGTTTGCCTGAAGTGTTTTCCAATCGCGCGCTCGCGTTGATCAAATAGTTTGAGCTTAAATGAAACTCTTTCACCAATTTCAATCCTTCCGGCAAATCTTTTTCCGCGCGCACACCGTCGTCCGTTTTCGTCAAGGTAAAATCGCCGTCGCCGATTAGATTGGTGTCGCCCAAAATCGCCATCACCGGCACGTCGGCGCGCGTGTTCAAAGTGGCGACTGCGTTGGTTTCGTTGGAATTTCTCTTCCAACGCAACGAAATCGTTTCAGGAAATTTCAGCAGTTCGACCAATTTCAATCCGCCGCCACGCGAGGTAAATGTGTAACGCGCCACAGAATTGGAAACGACAATTAAATTTTCAGACGCGACTTTGAAAAGCGTGGTTGAACTTGAAAACGAATTTGAAGTTGTGGCGTTGGCTGTGATGGTTGGCGATGGATTTTGCGTCTGCGCGACTTGGTTGGTCAGGGCAAATTGCGCCCGTTGTTGTTGCAATCGCGTCGCCTCTTTTTGTTGCGCGAAGAACCAGAAGCCCAGCAACACAACGCAGAGTGAAACAAAAAAGATGCCGGTTTTATCCATGAAATTTAATCAATTTTTGCGGCCACAGTTTTCCAATCGCTCGATTTGGGAACCGGATCGTGACCACAACCGCCAAATGGATGACAACGGCAAATGCGTTTTACCGTCAGTCCACTTCCGGCGACCGCACCGTGTTCACGGATGGCTTCGATGGCGTATTGCGAGCAAGTCGGCGTAAAGCGGCAGCCAGCATTCACTCCAAAAATAAAAGACTGTGCCGGCGAAATCGTCCAGCGATACAATTGGATTGTAAAAATCAAAATGTGCTGGAACAGGTTCATTCAATTTTTCAATAGACCAGCGCGGTTCAGCGCCGTCAAAAAATCCTTTTCCACGTCGGCGAATCTTTTTCCGGCGATGGAATTGCGCGCGACCAAAATCAATTCAACCGGCTGCGACAATTCATTTTGGTGCAATCGAAAACTTTCGCGGAGCAATCGTCGCGCGCGGGTGCGTTCCACCGCGCCACCGATTTTGCGGCTGGTGACCACGCCGAGTTTTGGCGTAGCGCCTTCGGGCAATTTGTTCCAATTCGCAATCAGACAACCTTGCGCGAACCGTTCGCCTTGTTGCCGCAACCGCGCGAAATCACGATTTTGCCCGAGCCGCAGGGCGCGATTCAGGCGCAGACGTTTCGGCGATTCCGCAGGCATGAGCGCGATTAGACCGGCGTGAGGCGTTTGCGGCCTTCGCGACGGCGATTGCGCAGCGTGGCGCGGCCGCCTTTTGTGGATTTGCGGGCAAGAAATCCGTGCTGCCGTTTGCGCCGGATTTTTGACGGTTGATACTGGCGTTTCATAAATTCAAATTTGTCCCGATAGCGGGAAAATCCCGTCTGACGGAGCGGTGCAGATTAGCAATGAAACGCCTCGTGTCAAGGCACGGTTCACATGATGCCGGACGAATCCGCCGGCGGCGCGGCGGCCGGCGCGTTCGTTGACGATGGTTTGCTTTTTGGTTTCAAAAATAAATCCAGATTCGTCACGCCCACGACGGTGAGTTGATTGGTGTTGTCCAGCGCAATTTCCGGCTTGTCGTTGTAATTTTTGATGGTGCCTTTGATTTCAATGTTTTTTCCCTTCAACGCGTTCGCATCGCCGAAGAAGCTGCTGTGGCCGTGAAAAATGACGACGGTGAACGGCGAGTTGGGATACGACTTGTCGAGATTGAGAAACGTCACTTTCGGTCGGATGGTGACTTGCGTGACTTTGCCGGTCACAATCACTTCCTGATCGTAATAATTGGTCGCCTCATAAGTGCTGATTTTCTTCAGCGAATCATCGGCGGCTTTGGTATCCGCCGCGAAGGATTGCATCGCAATCATCGCGGCCACAAGCGTAAATAGCATCGTCTTCATTCGGAACATGAGACGCAATTCAAAGCGCTTTGGCGACAAAAAAATTTTGCCCGTTGCGCCGGTTAATTGCTTCCGGTCAAAACAATCAAAGTCCCAATTTCTTGAAACGGTTTTTCACTTCCTTAAAATGGAAATCCAGCGAGCACAATTTTTCCAATTCGCCCGCCTTGAAATACTTTGCCACTTCGGGATCAGATTTTAATTGCTCCACAAAATCCGCGTCATCGCGACCGGCGTGTTTGACTTCCCACGTTTTCATCGCGGCGTCCTGCACCAATTGGTAAGCCGCCTCGCGTGTCAGCCCTTTTTTGATGAGCGCGAGCAAAACCGTCTGCGAATTCCACATGCCCAGACTCAAGCCGAGATTGCGTTTCATGTTTTCGGGATAAACCTGCAAACCGTCCACAAGCCGAATCAGGAGCGACAGCATATAATCCAACAACGTGCAGGAATCGGGGAAAATAATCCGCTCGACCGACGAATGAGAAATGTCGCGCTCATGCCACAACGCGACATTTTCCAACGCGGCGAGGGCATTGCCACGTAACACGCGAGCAAGTCCGGTTAATCGCTCCCATGTGATGGGATTACGTTTGTGCGGCATCGCGCTCGAACCTTTTTGGCCTTTCGTGAACGGCTCTTCCGCTTCGAGAACTTCTGTGCGTTGCAAATGGCGAAATTCCACCGCCCAGCGTTCAATGCTCGCGCCAACGAGTGCGAGTGCGGTCTGAAATTCCGCGTGAATGTCGCGCTGGACGACTTGCGTGGCGATGGGCGCGGGACGCAATCCGAGTTTGCTGCAAACAAATTTCTCCACGCGCGGCGACAAATGCGCGCTCGTGCCAACCGCGCCGGAAATTTTTCCGACTGCACAAACTTCGCGTGCCGTTTCCAATCGCCGCAATGCGCGGCCAAATTCATCGTGCATCAGCGCCAGTTTCAAACCAAATGTCGTCGGTTCGGCGTGGATTCCGTGACTACGCCCGATGGATGGTGTGAATTGAAATTCTTTTGCGCGCTTGGCAATGGATTTGCAGAGGGTTTTGACATCGGTAATCAAAATGTTCGCGCTTTGAACCATTTGCACAGCGTAGCAAGTGTCGCCAACGTCGCTGCTCGTCAACCCGAAATGAAACCAGCGAGAAGCGTTGTGATTGATTTTTTCCGCGACGGCGGTCGTAAAACCGATAACGTCATGGTTGAGCGTTTTTTCCAATTCCTTTTGCCGCGCGACGAGTCCGGGCAAATTGGCAAACCATTTGTCCGCGCCGGCTTTGATTTTGGCGAAATCATATTTGGGGACGATGCCTTCAGCGACGAGCGCTTCGCTGGCGAGCAATTCGATTTGCAGCCAGATTTTCAGCTTGTTCTCGTCCGTCCAAATCGCCCGCATTTCCGGGCGCGAATATCTCTGAATCATGCCGCCAGATTAAAACCGCGATGCCGAAGAAAAAAGACAGAATTAACAGGATTTACAGAATTAAAATCCTGAACAATCCCGTTAATCCTGTCTAAAATCAGCGCTTCGTCATTTTTGCGCGGGCTTTTTCGAGGATTTGCCGTTCGCGCGCGGTCAGGCTTTGGATGCCGTGCGCGGAAATCTTGTCGAGAATCGGGTCCACTTCGTTTTTCAAAAATTCGTCGTCGGACAAATCTTCAATCGGCGGCCAGAAACTTTTTTTGCTTTTTCCGGCGGCGACAAATTCGCGCGGTTTCTCGCGGCGCGACGGCAATTTCCATTGCGGCCAGTGCCAGCGGCCTTGAACAAACTGGCGCACATAAAAAAATCCGGTGAGAATACCGCCCAAATGCGCGGCGTTGGCGATGCCGCTGTTCGGCGTCAAAATGCCGACGACCGCGAGCGCGATGCTGACCCACAGCAAGGTTTTTCCGCGCATGTTGACGGGAAAGAAATAAATCAGCAGCGTGAATCGTTGTTCCCAATTCATCACGGCGAAGGCGGCAATCAGACCGGACGCGCCCGCCGACGCGCCGACGACCGCGCCGTCAAAAGAGGGAAATAAAAATGCAAAAAGCATTTGAACCAATCCGCCGATGACGCCGCTCGCCAGATATAGTGTCAGAAAACGGCCACTGCCCAGCGCCATTTCCACCGGACGACCGAAGAAATAAATGGCCAGCGAATTGAAAATGATGTGCATCCAACCGGCGTGCATGAACTGGAACGTGAGCAGTTGCCAGACGTAGCCGTGTTTCAAGCCGTTGAGGCTCAACGCGAAGTAATTCCATTCACTTTCCAAACCACGCGGTGAATGGGACGCCACGAGTTGAATGAGAAAAACAATCGCGTTGACAATTAGCAGCGCGACAGTCAGCGAAATGCGCTGTCCATATTCCGGCTGGCGCATGTAATCACGATCTTCAAGCATGGCAAAACAAAATTAAACGCGGACGGCGGATTTTCAATCAGCGTTGTTTGTTTCGCTAATTTGACCGTCCGCCAGTTCGATGGCTCTCGGCGCGCTCGCGGCGATTTTCACGTCGTGCGTGGCGATGACGAGGGTCGTCTGTTTTTCGACACAAAGACCTTTCAGCAGTTCAATTATTTCGCCGCCGGTCTGTGAATCGAGATTGCCGGTCGGCTCGTCGGCCAGCAGCAATTCCGGCTCGTTGATGAGCGCGCGGGCGAGGGCGACGCGCTGCTGCTCGCCGCCGGAAAGCTCAAACGTTTTGTGTTCCGAACGATTTTTCAAGCCGACGCGTTCGAGCAATTGAATGGCACGCGTTTCGGTTTGAGAACTGGGAATTCGGGCGAGACGCGCGGGCAGGCAGACATTTTCCAACGCGGTCAGTTCGGGCAAAAGATGATACGCCTGAAAAATGAAACCGACGCGGCGATTGCGGAAATGCGTCAGTTCGCTTTCGGAAAATTCAGCGAGGTTCTGGCCGTCAAAAAAAATTTCCCCAGCATTGGGCGAATCAAGTCCGCCAATCAAATGGAGCAGGGTGCTTTTGCCCGCGCCGGACGCGCCGCGCAGCGCCAGAAATTCGCCGCGCGCCACGTCGAGATTCACGTCGCGCAAAACTTCGATGGTGCGTTTGCCCATCGCGTAGGATTTTTTCAACGCACGCGCGGAGAGCAGGGGATTATTCATAGCGCAGCGCCTCCACGGGATTCAAACGGCTGGCGTAACGCGCGGGAAACGCCGCCGCGCACAGGCAAATCAGCAGCGAGCCGCCGCAAATGATGGCGATGTCGCGCGGCACGATGAGCGCGGGCAATTGGGTGAAGCCGTAAATCGAAGCAGGAAACAGTTCCATGCCGGTGAGCTGCCGCATCCAGTCGAGAAATTCATTGCGGAAATGCAACGCCAACATTCCAACGACCAGGCCGGTGATGATTCCAAAAACGCTGACGACGAGACTTTGCCCCATGAAAACCCACATGACCTGGCGATTGGACGCGCCGAGCGCCTTCAACACACCGATTTCGCGTGTTTTCATCACGATGAACGTGATGGTCGTGCAGGTGATGCCAAACGCGGCGACGATGACGATGAAAAACAAAATGTAGAGCATCACGTTTTTTTCCACGAGCACGGCGGCGAGCAATGGGCTTTCATCCAGCCACGTGCTGACCTGATAATCCGCGCCGAGTTTTTTTTGCAATTGTTCCTTGACCGTCGCGGCATTGAACGGGTCGTGCAGCATCACCATCAATCCGTGAACACTATCGCCGAGTTCATACATATCCTGCGCGTCTTCCAAAGAAATGGCGACGAACGATGAATTGAATTCGTAATAGCCCACGTCAAAAATGCCGCGCACTTCGTAATCATCCGGCAAAACGGCCACTTCTTCGTGATTTTTATGTTGCTCGCGGACTTGTCGCAATTCGCGCGGGCCATAAAGCGAAACGTGATCACCCACTTGCAGATTCAGGTTGCGGGCGAGAACGTCGCCAATCAGCAAGCCGCGGTCGCTTACGTCAAATTTCCCCTCCTGAATACTTGAGGGCAACGTGCTGACGTTGGTTTCCGCCGTTGGATCAATTCCGCGCATCGTTGGCGCCCAGACCAGACTGCGTCCGTCCTGCGGTTGCGTTTCCAACAGCACCGGCCCGCTCACGTAGGGCGCGACGCCTTTGACGTTCGGGTTGGAAGCGACGGCGCGCATGACATCGCCGTAATCGGCCATGTTCTCGCCGCGTTCAAAAATATGAAGGTGCGCGTTGAATCCGAGAATCGTGTCGCGCATCTGTTTGTCGAATCCGCTCATCACGCTGATGACGATGATGAGGACGGCAACGCCGAGCGCGACACCGGCGATGGAGATGAGCGTGATGATGGAAACGAACGTCCGTTTAGGCCGCAGATAACGCAGCGCCAGAAACAGTTCAAACGGCAATCGAGACATCGGCGCAGGCTAAATGTCCAGCGCGTCGGTGTCAATGAACCGCAAATCACTCGCGCTTTTTTGGCCGGCCAAACGGATTGCGTTTTTGTTTCGGTTCGGCGATGCGCGGCGCAAAAGCACAACTCAAAGGCAAATAAATCCAGCCGAGAATCAAATGCGCGCCGAACACAAATCCGAGCGGAATCAAACCGATGAATCCGTAAGTGTAAGCGAAAATGACCACAGTTAAAAGCAGTGCGCCGGGCATCAACGCCGCGCCGGACAACTTCCAAGCGGCGACAAGATTCAAATCGCGATTGATAAAAAATCCCCAAATCCAGACTGGCGAAAGATAAACAGTCGCCAGAACCGCCCAGATTAAAAACAATCCGATGACGACGGCAATCGCAGCAGCAATCAAAATTTCCATTTTCCACGCGCCGAAAAATGCCTCCAATTCCGGGCGATTGAACGACATTGAATTTTCGGGATAAATGAAATCCGCATAACCGAACAGCGAAAAAACGCGAATTGTTTCCCTGCCGAATTCGACTTGGAAATCTGCTTTCGTTGAACGGATTTGCCCGCTGTGATTCAAATCCACATCGAAAGCCAAAAATCGTCCATCGGCGAGTGATTGCGACGAGTCGCCCTGCCAATTTAATTTTCCGGAAGAAATTTCTCCGTCGTCCGGCAAATTTTGGATTGCCGTGTTTATGATTGGAAAGCAACCGTCGTAAAGAAACCAGACGACGACCGCAGCGGCGAGCAAGGCGAAAATGAATTGCACAAGAAACAGGCGGTTAAATTTTGCGTGCGCAAAGGCCGCCACACCGCGCGGCGTCAGCGGTTCCCACGCAAAATTTCGTTCAACCGGCTCGCTCACGCTGCGGATTTAGCCACAGATGGGACGCGGATTAAACACGGAAATCACACCGCCGGTTCTTCGGGTGGCTGCGGCTGCGGATTTTGATTCGGCGGCGGCGCGAGGATGACCGGCACGGGATAGCGTAATTTCATCACGTCGTCCACAAGCACTTCGATGAAATACGTTCCGGCGGTTTTGAATTCCAGTTGCGCGAACACGGTGATATTGGTCGCGTGCAACGCCGCGTCTTTCAAGGCGAATTTCACTTCGCCTTTGCGCAGAACGGTCGTCTGGTCGGGCGCGATGAAGCGGACGCTTTCGGTGAACTGGCCGATGCCCGCCGTCCAGCGGTTGAAAACGCAGAGACGCGCGGCGGCGACGGGCAGTTGCGGCACGCGGATGAGATTGATGACGCCGATGAGGAAAAAATTTCCGGTGGCTTCCTGCCGGACTTCTTCGCACAGCAGCGAGGATTGCAAATCGGGGAGAATTCGAGTGGGTTGCATAAAATTGTAATTGGTTAAATCGTTGAATCGTTACGTTGGAGAAAATAGCGCATCGCGGATTCGTTGTAACGATTTAACGGTTCAACGACGCAACGGATTTTTCCGCCGCGCGCACGGTGTTGTGCATCAGCATGGCAATCGTCATCGGGCCGACGCCGCCGGGATTGGGTGTGATTTTGCCGGCGACTTTTTGGACGTTCGCAAAATCCACGTCGCCGACCAGTTTGCCGTTCACGCGATTGACGCCCACGTCAATCACGGTCGCACCGGGCTTCACCATGTCGGCCTTCACAAATTCGGGAACGCCCAGCGCGGCAATCAAAATATCGGCGCGTCGGCAATGCGCGTTGATGTCGCGCGTGGCGGAGTGGCAAATCGTCACCGTCGCATTGGCGTTCGCACCTTTTTGACAAAGCATCGCCGCCATCGGTTTGCCGACAATGTTGCCGCGTCCGAGAACGACGACTTCCGCGCCAGACGTTTTCACATTTGAACGCGCCAACAATTCGACAATGCCTGCTGGCGTGCAAGGACGAAACCCGGTCGAATCACCAAGCATCAATTTGCCGACGTTGACCGGATGAAAACCGTCCACATCTTTTTCGGGCGAAACGCGTGAATATACTTTTGATTCGGAAATGTGTTTTGGCAACGGCGCTTGCACGAGAATTCCGTGAAAGCGCGCGTCCACGTTCAATTCGTCAATGAGTTCAAGCAATTTGGCTTCGCTGGAATTTTCCGGCAAAACGCGGGTTTCGGAAAAAATGCCGAGTTCGGCGCAGGCTTTTTCCTTGCGGCCAACATAAACTTTTGAAGCCGGGTCTTCGCCGACGCGCACAAAGGCGAGGCCGGGTTGAATTCCATCCTGCTTCAAGCGATTGATGGTT
>DASZXH010000054.1:0-10184 GCA_035545995.1 Verrucomicrobiia bacterium | reverse complement strand
TTCCAGCCAAACAATTTCTTGGCTTTGATGACTTCAAAAATTTGCGGTGGAATCAATCTGGACAAGGATTCATCGCCATCGCGAATTTTTTCCAGCACGTCGCCGGAATAAATGTTCAACGTTTCCGCGTCGTAATTTTTGATGTCCACGATGAGTTGGTTTTCGACAAGATGCGCATAGAGATGGCGCAGATGCGGAGCGACTTCCATGTTCTCCACCGTGGTAAGCGCACCGGTTTTTTTATCGAGCGAAGGATACACATACAATTTCGCCCCGTTCTTGAAAAGTTGCCCGAGCGATTCCATAAGGCCGCCGGCCAAATCGGTATAGAATTTTTCGTCAAAAACATCGCGCAAACGCACAAGGCCAATGGGCAAACCGATGGGACGATCCGTCTGGCGCGAGAGGTAGGTGACCAAGCGATGGTAACGCAGAAAATTGGAAATCAACACGGGCTTGCCGAGAGGACGCAAGGTGTCCACACGGTCGAGAAAATCTTGATGGTCAATCGCGTCGCCGACCTGCAATTGACGCAAAGTCATTTCAAACATCACGATGGGCGGCTCACCCTGCAATGCCGGTTCCTTGACGAACATTTCCTGCGCGCGCTCCAGCATGTCGAGCATGGGATTGGTGAGCGGACGAAAACTGCCGCGTTCGAGCAACACGGGTTTTTTCCAGAGCAATTCACCGGGAATGACCGCTTCGCCGTCGGCGGTGAACATCGCCGCTTCCGTGAGCCATTGCTGGACAAGTTGCAATGCCATCAGCCGGTTATCCACGCCGGTGAATGCCGGACCGGAAAATTTAATCATGTCTACTTCAATGCGCTGGCTGGAAAGTCCGTCCATCAACGAACCAATCAAATCCGCGGGATAAGGGTGCTGATAAAATGCTCCGTGAATCAGATTGACGCCGATGATGCCGATGGCTTCCTGCTGGCGGGACGTTTCCCAATCCAGTGTCCGCACGTGAATGATGATGGTGGACGGTTCGCCGTGCGAATGCGCCTGAAATTTGATACCGAGCCAGCCGTTGCCGCCTTCCTCGCCGGGTTTGGAAATGTGCTTGGTGGTGACCGTGTCGGCGAAAACAAAAAACGTGCATTTGTCGCCGCGCGTTTTGGCCAGCCGCTTGAGCAACAAATCGTATTCCAAATCCAGCATGGATTGGAGACGCTGGCGGCTGACATAGCGGGCGGACTTGCCGTAAATCGCGTCACTCACTGCCATGTCATAGGCGGAAATCGTTTTGGCCACCGTGCCGGACGCCTTGCCGACGTGGAAAAACCAACGCGCCACTTCCTGTCCCGCGCCGATTTCGGCGAACGTGCCGTATTTTTTTGCGTCGAGATTAATCTGCAACGCCTTTTCGTCGGTATTCAATTTTTCGCCGTTCATATTCATAAAATTC
Source organism: Verrucomicrobiia bacterium (assembly GCA_035545995.1). GTDB lineage: Bacteria > Verrucomicrobiota > Verrucomicrobiia > Limisphaerales > UBA11358 > UBA11358. The sequence continues at coordinate 8,771 of DASZXH010000054.1, read as the reverse complement.
TTCGCGTTCAAGATACGGGAAAAGCCGGCAGATTCAATGTCTGTTGCATTTCAGCTTTTCGCGCGCCCGATTTGCGTTATACTGTGGGCATGTATCGGACGCAGGATTTACACGTCAAAGAAATCGTCCGGCTGCTTTCGCCGCGCGAATTGAAGGCGCAGTCGCCGATGACTGACGCCGCCAATGCCACCGTCGCGCGCAGCCGCGAACGGGTCATCCGCATTTTGCGGCAGGAAGACCCGCGTCTGCTCGTCGTCATTGGGCCGTGCTCGATTCACGAGGAAAAATCGGCGATTGAATATGCCGAACGATTGAACGCGTTGCGCAAGGAATTTGCCGACCGCATGGAAATCGTCATGCGCGTTTATTTTGAAAAGCCGCGCACGACCATCGGCTGGAAAGGTCTCATCAACGACCCGCATCTGGACGGTTCGCAGGACATTGAAACCGGCTTGAAGATTGCGCGAAAAATTTTGCTCGAAATCACCAATCTCGGTTTGCCGGCGGCGACGGAATTTCTCGACCCGATTGTGCCGCAATACATCGCCGATTTGATTTCGTGGGCGGCCATCGGCGCGCGCACGACGGAATCGCAGACGCATCGCGAAATGGCGAGCGGCCTTTCCATGCCCGTCGGTCTGAAAAATTCCACCGACGGCAGTTTGCAAGTGGCGATTGACGCAATGGGCGCGACGCGGCACGCGCACAGTTTTCTCGGCATCAACGAGGACGGCGTGACGAGCATCGTCCGCACGAGCGGCAATCCGCACGCACACGTCGTTTTGCGCGGCGGTCGCGCGAAAACAAATTACGACGCCGAAAGCATCCGCGCGGCGGAACAGAAATTGATTTCCGAAAAATTGCCGCCGGTGTTAATGGTGGATTGCAGCCACGCGAATTCTGAGAAACAGCATACGCGACAGGAAGACGTTTGGAAGAGCGTGATTCAGCAGCGCGTTGAAGGCACAAAATCGCTCATCGGTTTGATGGTAGAAAGCAGTTTGTTCGAGGGCAACCAGCCGATTCCGAAAAATCCGAAGGATTTGAAATATGGCGTGAGCATCACTGATTCTTGCATCGGTTGGGAAACGACGGAGCGGATGTTGCGCTGGGGTTATGAAAATCTCGGTAAAGCGATTCCGCAAAAAACGGTGGCGGCGTAATCACGGCCAGGTCCACGCAAAAGGAAAATTCAGCCGGTAAAATTGCTGTTGATTGGTCGCGGAAACTGAAATCGTTTGCGTTGGGTTGGTGGCCGTGAAATTCAGATTGGTCGTCCAGTTCGCGGTTGCCAGATTTGTGAGCGAGAGCACCAGACCATTCAACCCGACTGGCGCGTTGGTCAGATTCAATTGGTTCGTGCCGTTAAGATAGCTGATGCCGCTGAATTGCGGCGGCGCGAGCAACTGTTGCGTCACGTCGGCGACAATTTCTTGCAGTTTCGCGCTCGGGTCGCCCAAAGGGTCCCAAAAAATGTAGTTTGTGCCGGGGCCGTTCGGATTGGCGTTCGGCAAAATGCCGTAGCCAAAGGCGTCAATGGCGTCAATGGGTTCGGAGCCGTTGCCGGTTCCCTGATCGTAGGCGGCGTTGGTCAGGCCGTAGGCGGCGGCGTTGGTGAGGATATTATCGAGCAATGTGAAAATGTCGGGCACGTAAATCTTCAAATCGGGCAAACCGGCCACAATCTGGCGCAGCATCGCCGTGTAGTTGGTGTTGAAACGGATGATTTGCTGACGCACGAACGCGCTGTAATTTGTGTTTTGGTTGTTGAATTCAGGAACGGTCGTGATGTCCGCCGCGTTGGGCGCGATCAACGCGCGGCAGCCTTTGGCGTAAAGATTCGTGATGGCCGTGAAATGATTGGCAAGGTGCTGGTTGATGGCGTTCGTCCAGGCGACGAGGTTCGTGCCGTGAAAAGAATTGTTCGGCGCACCGATGTTTGGATCGTTCATGTCGCCGACAAAATCGGCATTGCAAACCCAAACGACAAACAAGCAGTTCGTGGCATTCGATGGGGCAATGAATTTATTGACGTTCGTGACGAGAGTCGGGCTGTATTGGCCGTAGAACGAGACGTTATTGCTGGAATAATTCCAGTTGACGTTGGTGATGGAATTCGCGCCCAAACCTTGACGCTGCGCCAATACTTCCACCCACGATCGGCCATTGCAATAGCGTTTGCCGTAGTAATAATTTGTCGCCGACCCCGTGGCGTTGTTGGTGGCCGTGGCGGAAATGGAATCGCCGAAAACGTAAATGGACGAAAAACCGGCGCGCGCCCGGAAAGCAATCAGTCCAAACAACAAAACGGCGGCGGTGAATGGAAACAGCTTTTTCACGTCATGATTTTACTTTATGCGCGCACAAAGTAAAGGCGTGTGGGCGTGTCATTTTCTTTGACGGTCAATCGGATATTTGCTGACTCGGCGCGAAACGGCAGGTAACTTACTTGCTCAAGGCGTCGCCCATGCGTTCCCGCGGCGTTCGTTCAATTTGTGAACCAATGAATCGGAAAAGATGAACCGGCGCAATCCATTGAAGCTCGCGGTCGCGATTATTCTTCCGGCTTTGGCGCTGAAAGTTTCGGCGAACGGCCTGCGTCTGGCGAGTCAGGACGGCTTTGCGACTGCGCGCGGCGAGGCATTTGTCGCCACGGCGGACAATCCTTCCGCCATTTACTACAATCCCGCCGGCATCACACAGGTCAGCGGCAGCGAACTGCGTTCGGGACTTTACAGTATTTATCTTGACCCGACTTTTCAGCCGCCCAGCACGGCGCTCAACGCGGGTCAAGCTTATGGCATCGGCAAGCATTACAATTTCATTCCGCAACTTTTTTTCACACATTCGTTTGAAGACGGTCCGGTGAGCGTGGGTCTGGGTATTTACGCGCCGTTTGGCGGCAGCATCAGTTGGCCGGGCGACACCGGCTTCCGCACGGTGGCGACAAAGGGCACGACCACTTATTTGCGAATCAATCCGGTGGTCGCGGTCAAACTTCCCGGCGGATTTTCGCTGGGCGTTGGATTGTCGGCGAACTATGCGCAAATGGATTTGGAGCAGGGATTGCGTCCGCTCGCGCAGCCGCTGGAAAATTATTTTCGTTTCAGCGGCGACGGCTGGGCGGTCGGCGGCAACGCCGGTTTGCTGTGGCAGCCGTGCGAGTATTTTTCTTTCGGCGCGACGTTTCGCAGCCAGACGGCATTCACCTTGCAGGGACAAACCAAATTTGAACAGCAACCTGTCATTAGCGACACCACGTTGCCGGCCGGCGCGGATTTTGAATTTCCGTGGAACGTCACGTTCGGCATTTCCATCCGCCCTTCGGCGAAATGGAACATCGAGTTCGACGCCGACTACACGGATTGGAACAGTTTCAACACCGTCACCATTCAGCAGAAAGGCACGCCACCGTTTCCGTTGCATCAAAACATTCCCGTGACACTCGACTGGCGGGCAAGTTGGATGTATGAATTGGGCGTGACGCGCTATTTCGACGGTGGCTGGCACGCCAGCGCGGGTTACGTTTTTGACCAGAATTCGGTTCCCGACGCATTTTACAATCCGTTGGCGGCGGACATGAACCGGCATTTTTTTAGCCTCGGAATCGGGCGCGCCGGCAAGCGTCTCGATTTCGACATCGCCTATCAAGTGGGTTACGGTCCGCCGCACACGGTCACCGGCAGCACGCCGTCGTCCACGCCAGGAGCTTTCGCGGGGCAAACCGCCGACGGCACGTATCATTTTTTCAGTCAAGCCGTGCTGGTGACGGTGGGATTGCATTTTTGAAATCAAGTTGGCCATTGGCCGGGGGAAAGAACAGAACGAATGTTGCTTTGAAAATATGACGTATTAATAATAATATAATCTAAATAAAAAATGACTCCATGAGTAAAACAACTTTTGATCCGATGAAACCGTGGTTTCTGGCATTGGAATCCATGGGGGAGTTCATCGGCATGCGTTTAGCCCGCATCCCCCCCGGAAAATCCGAGCCGGACTGGATCTATGTGCCCCATAGTGAGTGCGATGGTTTCGCTGTCATCAAAAAACTGTTTGCGGAACGCGGCGGAATAGTCGAGGAACTGCCGCAAGCGCGCCATCCCGCCAGGCCATCGGCCAGTTCTTTTTTCAAATTGATGAAGATGCAGATGCAACCACGCTGGCGATTGCATTGGAAAGATTTGGGCACCAGCAGAGGCAAAAGCGATCCCCGCCAACCGGCGCCGGCCGTGGCCTGGCATGTTTTTGAAGAAGATCAGACGCTGCAGATGCGCCAGTTCTGCAATGCCGCCGGCGGAACGGTGAACTCATTCTTGTTGCGTCATCTGACGGCCGCCCTCCGGCCCTGTCTCGTAGAGGGCGAAGAAGCTTCGGTGCCGTGGATGATTCCGGTGAATATGCGGGGCCGGGTGGTGTCCGCAGGCGAAATGTCCAATCATGTTAGTTACGTGACGGTCGTAGTGCGGCCCGGAGATACCAGCCGCGAGATCCATCAAAGCACCCAGGCGGCGATGGACCGTGAGGAACATTGCACCAATTGGTTCGGCTACTGCCTTGGTAGATATATGCCGCAGAAAGTGAAAAGGTTTTTGATCGCCAAAGAACTTGCGACCCCGCAATGGTATCTCGGCGCGTTTACAAATCTCGGCGCATGGGATTCGGAGAAAAAAATCACTTCACCCGATTGCCTCGGGGCGTGGCTTGCGACTGCATTGGTGTTCCGCTTCCAACCATTCGGCGCGGGTTGCTTTACATTTCAAAATCGCATGAGCCTGTGCCTCCAGGCGCATCCGGAATTGACGATTGACCCGGAAATTTGCCGGACGTGGATTAAAAATTGGGTGAACGCAATTCAATCGGAATTGGAAAATTCCGGCAAAAATATTTCTTCGGCACCGCAGAAAAAGTTTCCGCTTAAAATTTAAATGTCGCCGACAAATTCACCGCGTTGTTGAACGTGCGGTAATGTCCGTCGGCGGAAGGATTTGCGTCACCGCTCACCGTGCGTGTGCCGTAAGCAAACTGATACGCCACCGCCCAATCCCAGCGCTGGCCGTGATGGCCAAAGCCAATGCCGCCGCAATTCAAATTCATGTCGGGAATCAACGGGACAAAACTTTGAGACGGGCTTGAATTTTCGCTATACATATAACCGGCACTGGCCCAGTAGCCGTTGCCCAATTGCCGCGTGGCGCCAAATTCGTAAATGAAACTGTCCCGGTAATTGAATACCAGCGGTTGGTTTCCAAATGGCGTGTCATTGATGGTAACTGTTTTGACCAGCGACCATTCCGTCCAGTCGAGGTCAAATTCAAAATTCCATTTCGGCGTCGGGCGGAACGAAATTCCGCCGACGACATATTCAGGAAAAGGAATCGTCGCGCTGCTGGACGTGGACGAAGGAAATGGCGCTCCAAAATTTTGTGAGAAGTGACCGTTATATTTTATTTCGGTTTTGGAGTGGTAATTGAGGCCAAACGACCACATTGGAGCCGGTTGCCACAAAACGCCGAAATTATATCCAGGTGCCCATCCGTCGCCTTTGAATTTTGATTTATAACCCGCCGGAAATGGCGACGGGAGCGCAGAATCGAGCGTGGCTTGCGAAAAATTTAATGTAGCTCCAGCGGCGATGGAAAATTTCGGCGTTACTTTCCACGCAATAACTGGATTGACGCTGGCATAAATCAAACTGCCTTCGTAACCGGCAGTTGCGAATGGCGCGTTGTTGCCCCAATCGAGCGACAAGCCGTAAGGCGCGTTGACGCCGACGCCGACCGACAGCGGAACATTGGTAAAAGAATTGACATAATAAAGTTGCGGCACAGGTTGCGGCGTTGCGTCCGTATGTGCCGAACCGCCACCCGACGAAAAGTGCGTGTTCGCGGAAACGATGTAAGCGCCAACGCTGACCTGTTGTCCCTGTAATTGCGTAATGCCGGCGGGGTTGTAAAAAATGGCGGACGGATCATCGGCGGTCGCGGCAAACGCATTGCCGCGCGCGATTGCTTCCGGGTCTTGGTTGGGCAGACGGAAACCCACGGCGCGCGACGTGCTGGGCAAGGCAAACAATAATGCGGACAGAAACGCGGGAAAAAGTTTCCCGCCCATGTCTTTCTTAAATGTAACAAATAATTTGTTGTTCATAGTTAATTAAATTTCACCGTAAATGAACACAATGATACAACTTCTGTCTTGTGTCGTGACAGCCGCGTTCCGATTCAACCTGAAACCAACTGATGTTTACGGATGGAAGCAATGGCGATGCCAGCATCTGCGTCGGATGAATCGTCAATAAACGCTTTGTATTGGCGCGGAAAATGATGCAATCTGCGTATGCGATGAACAAAACTGTCAATAGCAACGGCAATGGCAGCAGCGCGCAGACTTTGCCCCGCCAAATCGAAAGAAAGGCGGCGCAGGCCGGAACTGCCGCCGCGTCGCACGCCATTAAGGAAAGTGGAGTGACGTTTCAGACGACGGAAGGCGTGAAATTGCGCGGTTCATTGTCCCACATCACCCGGCACGTGGTCATTTTCGAACTTTATAGCCCAGCTGTGATCCCACGTCTTTCGGAAGTCCTGGGAGAATTTTCCATCGTCATGCAATCGCAATTGGTTTATGCCGGCCGCGCGGTGATTTCAAAGGTTCTGGACGCCGGAACAAAGATCATTTGTGAGGCAATGCTCGACGTGTTGGATTGGCGTAATTTAAATTTGACGTTAGTATTGCATCAAGAAGGGCAAATTAAAAAAGAATTAAAAAGTTTTTTGAATGAATGGCAAAACAATTACAAAGTTTTTCCCCAGTTCAAAGCCCTTATTGCCGATATGCAGACATTTTTCCGCGACCTTGAACTTTTGTTCAACCGGACGGAATTGAAGTTGCAGGCATGGTCTATGGCGGAAAGGCAAAAAGCCGAGCAGGAAATGCTCGCCGAACTGGAAAAAATCGTCCTTCCGTTGATGGATTATTTTTTTGAAAAATTCAATGAGCTTGCAGACAAAATTGATGATGACCAAAAACCGTTCCACATGCGCTATGTGCGGCAGCATTTGCATCCGATGATATTAAACGCACCGTTCGTAAATCGAACGTTCACAAAACCCCGCGGTTATGCCGGCGATTATGAAATGGTGAACATGATTGGGCGCAACGGTTTTGAAGGAAGTTCTCTTTTTGGCAAAATCGTTCATCGTTGGTTTGTCCAGCAGCCGCCTGCGCAAGCCCATCGCAACCGCGTGAAATATCTTGCGGAACGCATTGAAAAGGAAGTCAGCCGTATTTTTCAGATGCGCCGACCGACGCGCATTTTCAATTTTGCCTGCGGCCCGGCCATCGAAGTGCAATTATTTATCCGCGGTTCCATCTTGGCCGACCACGCGGAATTTACGCTGATAGATTTCGATGATGAAACTCTCGGATACAGCCGGAAAATCCTGGACCAATCCATTGCCAAGCGGCAGCGGAATACGTTGGTTTGCTTTGAAAAAAAATCCGTCAATCAACTCATCAAAGATCGGCAAAAATTGGTGGGAAAGAAATCGTATGACTTTGTTTATTGTGCCGGACTTTTTGATTATTTGTCTGATACCGTCTGCAAACAATTGATGGATATTTTTTATGGATTTGTGGCTCCGGGGGGATTATTGCTGGCAACCAATGTCAGTGATGCAAATCCATCAACCAATACCATGGAACATGTGTTGGACTGGCATTTGATATATCGTAATGAGAAAGACATCCGCGCCATATCACCAAGTTTGGCCAGTGAAGATGATGTCCGCGTTCATGCTGACGATACCGGGGTAAATCTGTTTTTGGAAATTCGCAAGCCCTAAAATGTCTAATGAGCTAAATTTTGAAGATAAGAATTTTGCCGCGGCTTTTACCGTCTATGACCGGCGGCAACGCATCCAAATCGGGAAGATCGCCTGTTTCCTGTCAATTATTTTATCGCTGGCCGGCATTTCACTGGACTATTTTATTTATCCAAAAAAACTGCCTTTTTTTATCGCATTGCGTCTGGCCAGTTCGGTTCTTGCCGGTTTTCTTTGGTATTTGCACACGACGGCATTCGGACAAAGATATTATCGTTTCCTGGGTGTTCCAATTGCGTTAAATCCGATATTTTTCTTGGGATGGGTAATTGAGACAACTCCGAATGCAGCGTCATCACCATACTACGCCGGCTGGATTCTTATCATTATGGCGGCGAGCCTTATCATGCGTTGGAGCGTGCGGGAAACTTTGGTGACCATCGGCTGCGTGTTTGCCGTCTATGGGCTGATATGCTTTTGGAAAGGATTGCACGAAGAACCGTCGGCAATGTTCAGTAATTTATTTTTCTTGTGGGCTACCAGCGTTATCGCAACTGTTGGAAACCATTTTGCTGCCAAATTTCGAGTTCAGGAATTTACCCTTCGTTACCAGCTTGACAAGAACAAGCAGGAGCTCGAAGAAACCAATCGCAGGCTCGTCGAATTGGACCGACTCAAAAGCCGGTTCTTCGCCAACATCAGCCATGAGTTGCGCACGCCGCTGGCGTTGCTCTTGTCGCCGTTGGAAACGCTGCTTCAGCGTTTTCAGGGCAGTCTGGACGGCGAGGCGCGCGAGCATCTTCTCACGATGCAGGCCAACGGCATGAGACTGCTTAAACTCATCAATGATTTGCTGGAATTGATTCGCTTGGAAGCGGGGCGGCTGGAAATCAAAAATGAGCCGCTGGAAATCGCCGATTTCGTGAAGGGGCTGGGCAGCGCGGTGCG